>CAWGYV010000001.1:0-12582 GCA_963826825.1 uncultured Acidimicrobiia bacterium
GCCGGGTCGCGGCAGGGGACGTCGATCGGGACCGAGGACGTGGACGAGGCGCTGCGCCGGCGGGTTGTCCGCTACGACAAGACCGGCGACCAGCACTACGACATCATCTCGGCCTTCATCAAGAGTCTCCGGGGCTCGGACCCGGATGCCGCCCTCTACTGGCTCTTCACCATGCTCGAAGCGGGCGAAGACCCCGAGTTCATCGCCCGCCGCATGGTCATCCTCGCCTCGGAGGATGTCGGGATGGCCGATCCTCTGTCGCTGCAAGTTGCGGTTGCAGCCGCCCAGGCGCTCTCCTTTGTGGGGCTGCCCGAGGCCGCTTATGCCCTCAGCCATGCCGCCGTCCATCTCGCCCTGGCACCGAAGTCGAACTCGATCGCTGAGGCAATGGGCGCCGCCCGCGAGGCGGTCGGGGCGACGCCCGGCGCCCAGGTCCCACCGCACCTCAGAGGTACCGGCTACTGGGGGGCGCGCAAGCTCGGCCATGGGGTCGGCTACCGGTACCCCCACGACTTCCCCGGTCATATGATCGAGCAGAGCTATCTACCCGAAGGCTCTGAAGCCACCGTGCTATACAGACCCACCGAACAGGGTGCAGAGGCCGAAGCGGCGGAACGACTAAGTCAGATCGATGAGGTTCTGGGCAAGCCTCCTCGTGACGAGCAGGATGGCTGAGCGGCGCTCGACCGGTCACCGGGACGTCTGATCCCTGGTAGAACCGGGGGAACGGTGTCTACCAAGGGTCGACCATTGGGCGCCGGACTCCGCTGGGGGTCATGGCCGCTGCAGGGAGCGGTATGGGCGTACGCCCAAGTGCGGACGGGGCTTCGAAGGGTGGGCCTCGTGGTGACGGGGGTGGGAACGCTGCTCCGCGAGGCGGCGGCCGGCGTGCTCTTCGTCTCACTCTGGATGGTGACCTTCGGGCTCATGTGGGGGATGGTCGCCGTCCTCCTCGGGGCGCTCATCGAGCAGGTCGCCGAGATGCTCCCTCGGGAAAACGGTATCCAGGTGGAGCCGAGACTCGCCGTCTGGCTCTGGGCGGGGTTCCTCTGCGCCTATCCGATCCGCTGGTTCATTCTGCGGCTTCTGGCGCTGCGGCGTCCTGCGGCGAGGGCCGCCATGGGGCAGATGGTCTCGGGCCCACTCCGCGTCTGGCGGGAGCGCTGGCGTTCCGCCGCAGAAGACCGGACCACCGAAGGCGCGGTCGCATCCGGGGTGAACACCGCCCTCATCGCCCAGATGAGGCGCGACGAGGCCGCGCTCGACAATGAGCGGCGAACCTGGCTGGCTGCGCGGCGCGGTGGTGGCGCCCGCCACGAGCCGCCTCAGCGCCCGCCCGCCCCTCCACCGCTCCCGGTCCCACGGATGCGGTCTGCCGGGTGGGCTTTCGGGCCACCGATCGAGCTACCCGAGGGCCCCCTATTCACCATCGAACCGTTCCTCGGGTACCGGCGATGGGTGGTTCGGCCGAGCAGTGTCGTCGGCGGCAGCACCGAGGAGCCGGTCTTGGGCAGTGCCATCGTGGACTATCTCTGGCTCGAACAGGAAGTCGTTGCCAGGTGCTGGCCGGGGAGAAGAAGCCGTTTTGACCCCATCACGCCGACCACGCACACCGCCCCATCGCTCGACTGCCGGTGCGGGATCTACGCTCTCAGGGACCCGGGAGGGGTGGATTGGCCACTCGATGCGGGCTTGTGCGTCGAGGGGGCGGTCGAACTCTCCGGGACGGTGCTCGAGGGGGAGCGCGGGTTTCGAGCCCAGAGGGCCCGGATCGTCGGTCCGCTCGAGGTTCGAACGGCGTGTGAGCACGGTTTGAAGCGGAGGGCGGTGCGCGAGCTTTGTCCCTCTCCTCCGAGGGTAGGCGTCATCAGGTCGGATCGGTACGCCCTGGCATGCGAGCGGCACGCGGCGACGCTTCTGGCGAATAGTGGGGAGCCGGTGGAGCTTCCGACGCTGCTCTCGATGGTGGCCGCCAGGCTGGAGACGAGATATCGGGTGCCTGTGATCGGTGAAGGAGGCAACTGGGCATGGACATAGGACCGATCAAGCGCGTTTGGGAGGTCGAACCGGTCGAGGCGCCTGCAGAGCCCTCTCGGATCGAACCGGAGCCTGTGGAGCCGGAACCGACCGAACCGCCGGAAAAGACCGAGCCGGCCGAGCCTGTCGAACCGGCCGAGCCCGCCCCCGAGCGGGAGCCGGTGCCGACCACTCCCGGACCGCCCGACTGAGGAGCGGCGTTCTGATTCGCTCTTAGGCTGGCGCGGTGGACCCGGCCGTGACCGAAGACGTCGTTTCGACCGGCGTCCTCATCCTGGTCACCCTCGTCACGTGGGTGATTCTTCGAAGGGTGGGCAAGGCGGCGTTGCTCCGGGTGGCGGCCCGCAGCGGGAAAGCAGACGCCCAGGCCCGCGCTCTGACCCTTTGGGGGTTGCTGAGCAGACTGTTGCTGGTCGCCCTCGTCGTGTTCTTCGTCTTCACCGCGGCAGCTATTTGGGGCGTTCCGCTCGGCGGGCTGGTGGCGGTCGGGTCGGCCGTTGGGGTGGCGCTGGGATTGGGTGCTCAGACCCTGGTCAGGGACATAATCGGTGGGTTCTTCATCCTGGCCGAAGGGCAGTACGTGATCGGGGACGTGGTCACGATCAGCAACGTCACCGGTGAGGTGCAGCAGGTCAGGCCCCGGGTGACGGTGCTGCGCGATATCGACGGCAACGTGTACTACGTACCAAACGGCTCCATCGTCGTCTCCACCAACCAGAGCCAGGAGTACGCCGACATCGTGTTCGACATCGGCGTCGCCTACGACACGGATGTGGATCGGGTATTCGAACTGGTCAAAGAGGAACTCGACGCCTTCACCGCAGACCCGGAATGGGCCGACAGGTTCATGGCGGAGGCCAGAGTGCTCGGTGTCGAGGAACTGACCGAGTCCACCATGGTCGTCCGCAGCGTGGTCAAGGCGCGTCCCACCGAACGCTTGACGGTGAAGCGCGAGGGATACCGCCGCCTCAAGCTGGCGCTCGACAAGGCTGGGGTCCCCATCCACTCGATCTGATGCTCCGGTAGCCTCGCCGGCGTGGTGCGGAGGATCTGGTGGTTCGGGGCCGGGATGGCGGCTGGGGCGGGAAGCATGATGGTCGTGGTGCGCTCGGTGTGGCGCCGTCGCCCGCCAACCGCCACCGAGCTCGCCCAGGGCGCCGCTCTCACCGTGGCCGACGCCCTCTCGCTCGGAGGAAGGATGGTCCGCCCCCGGCGAGGAGGGTTTAGAAGCTAACCCTGGGAGAGCGTCGCCGGCCGCCGGTAACCTGTCGTCTCCCATGAAGAGCAGTCAGATCCGACAGAAGTTCCTCGAGTACTTCGCCGAGCGGGGCCATGAGGTGCGGCCCTCGGCCTCGCTGATCCCCGTGGACCCGACGCTGCTCCTGACCAACGCAGGGATGGTGCCCTTCAAGCCCTACTTCCTGGGTGAGGAGCCGGCGCCATACAAGCGAGCGGTGACGGCGCAAAAGGTGGCACGCACCGTGGACATCGAGGTGGTGGGCACGACGGTGCGCCATGCCACCTTCTTCGAGATGCTGGGCAACTTCAGCTTTGGGGACTACTTCAAGGAGAAGGCCATCCCCTGGGCACACGAGTTCGCCATCGACCATCTGGGTTTCGATCCCGACCGTCTCTGGTTCACCGTCCACGAGAGCGACGACGAGGCTGCTGCCATCTGGCTGGACGAGGTCGGGGTCGATGCGAAGCGGCTGCAACGCCGCGGCACGGACAACTTTTGGCACATGGGCGTTCCCGGGCCATGTGGACCGTCGTCCGAGATCTTCTACGACCGCGGCCCCGAGTTCGGGCCTGACGGTGGCCCCGTGGTGGACGAAGAGCGGTTTTGCGAGGTGTGGAACCTGGTCTTCATGCAGTTCATTCAGGACGAGCCGTACAACGTGGTCGGTGACCTGCCTGCCAGGAGCATCGACACCGGAATGGGGCTGGAGCGGGTGGCCATGCTTCTTCAGAGAGTCCCCAGCTTGTTCGAGACGGATGTCGTATGGCCCGTGCTCCAAGCAGGAGCCTCCTACACCGGCGCCAGCTACGGAGAATCACCCGAGGTGGACGTGGCGCTGCGGATCCTCGCCGACCACGGCAGATCTGTCACGATGCTGATCGCCGACGGGGTCGTCCCGTCGAACGATGGCAGGGGGTACATCCTGCGGCGGATCCTGCGCCGTGCGGTGAGACACGCCTGGCGGCTGGGTGGCGAGGGCCTGGTGATGCCCCGCCTGGTGCGTGCCACCGTCGAGGCCCTCGGTGCGGGCTACCCCGATTTGGCCCACAGCGAGCCGTTCATCGTCGACGTGGTCGAGCGAGAGGAAGCACGCTTCCGGCGCACGCTCGAGTCGGGGAGCGAACTCCTCGACACCGAGCTCGACCGGTTGCAACCCGGCGAGCAGGTCTCCGGGGCGACCGCGTTCAGGCTCCACGACACATACGGATTCCCCGTCGAGGTGACGACGGAGGTGGCCGCGGAGCGCGGGATTGGGGGTGGACTCAGCCGGGTTCGACCAGGAGATGCAGTCGCAACGGGAGCGTGCCAGGGCGTCGTGGAAAGGGGGTGCAGCCGCCGGGGTTGCCGACACCTATCGCCGCCTGCTCGACGACACTGGGCCCACCGAGTTCCTCGGCTACCGCGACGAGGCGGCTCCGGGACGGATCCTCGCCCTTCTCCGTCAGGGCGATGTCGTGGAGCGGGCCGAGACGGGCGAAGAAGTCGAGGTGTTTGTCGACAGGTCGCCGTTCTACGCCGAGGCTGGGGGGCAGGTTGGCGACACAGGTTTCATCGAGACCGAGACCGGAGCGCTCGAAGTGACAGACACGCAGGGGCCGGTCCCTTCGCTCCACGGTCACCGGGCAAAGGTGCTGCGGGGTTTCGCCCAGGTGGGTCAGGAAGCGCAGCTATCCATCGACAGCCCGCGCCGGGAGCGGATCCGCAAGAGCCATACCGGGACCCACATCCTCCACTGGTCGCTGCGCGACGTGCTCGGGGACCACGTCCGTCAAGCCGGGTCGCTGGTCGAGTCGGGGCGGCTGCGCTTCGACTTCAGCCATTTCAAGCCGCTCGACCCCGAGGAACTGGCCGAGGTCGAACTCAGGGCGAACCGGCGGACGGTCGAGAACGCCGCGGTCTCCGATCGGGTCACCAGCAAGGATGAGGCGGAGCGCATCGGAGCTCTCGCCTTCTTCGGGGACAAGTACGGCGAACAGGTGCGTGTGGTGCGGATCGGTGACTATTCGATCGAGCTGTGCGGTGGCACTCACACGCCGAGCGCCGGCCAGGTCGGGCCCCTGTTGGTGGTAGGTGAGTCATCGATCGGATCGAACCTGCGCCGGATCGAGGCGCTCTCGGGCGAGACCGCATACGACCACATGGTTGGCGCCCGACGCACCCTCGCCGAGGCGGGCAACCTGTTGCGGGCCCGCCCGGACGAGGTCCCGGAGCGGGTACGCGCCCTGCAGGAGAGAGCCCGTCAACTCGAGGAGAGGCTCGGCTCGATGACGGACAGGGACAGGGCAGAGGACGCGGCTTCGCTGGCGGCGGGGGCGACGACAGTCGGGGAGAGCCAACTGGTCGTGGCGGAGCGCGAACTCGATCCGGCCGGTCTCCGCGCCCTGGCGCTGGCGGTGAGGGACCGGCTCCGCTCCGGTGCAGTGGTCCTTGGCAGCCGGCACAACGGCAAGGGGGCCCTCGTGGCTGCCGTCACCTCCGATCTGACCGCGAACGGTGTCTCCGCTGCCGATCTGGCCTCAGCCGGCGCCGGTCTGCTCGGTGGCGGCGGCAGCCGCGACCCGGAACTCTCGCAGGCGGGCGGGCCCCATGGCGAGAAGCTCGCCGAAGCCCTGGAGGCAGCACGCCAAGCTGCCGGGCGCGTCCTCGTCCCGTGATTCCCTCAGCGGCTTCGCCCGGGGGCGCGGAGGCCGCCCCGGCGGTCTGATGGGACGGGTACTCGGGCTCGATCCCGGGAGTCGCCGGATCGGCGTCGCCCTGTCCGATCCGCTGCGAATCATCGCCCAACCGATCGACGTGATCGCAGTTCCCGACTTCGACGATCGGATCAAGCTCCTGGTCGCCGAGCACGATGTCGAGCGGGTGGTTGTGGGTCTCCCGATCTCGCTCTCGGGAAGGGAAGGGCCGGCGGCAGAGAGCGCCAGGCGGCTGGCGGAGCGGGTTGGCGCCTTAACCGGGCTCGAGGTGGACCTGTGCGATGAGCGCTTCACGACACGCACCGCCGAGGAGACTCTGATCTCGGGCGGAGTGCAGAGACGTGCACGTCGTGGGATGGTCGATAAAGTGGCCGCCTCCGTAATGCTGCAGCACTACCTGGACGCGTCCCGGAAGGGGGGGACCGGGTCTGAAAGCAGCCGGAACACCCAATCATGACTCTTGGACATCCACCCGATCTGGAAACCGAGCCGACGCCGACCGAACCGGCGCCGTCGGGTCTGCGCCGTACGATCGGCGTGATCGTCGCCCTGGCCGCCGTGGCCGCGATCGTGCTCTTCGGCGCCCCTTATCTCGCCCGCCTCGTCGGCGGAGCCGGACCGACACGAACCACTCTCGCCCCGCCGGGTCAGGCGGTGACTTTCGTGGTCAATCCTGGCTCGAGCGCTGCAGCGATAGGGGCCCGTCTAGAGGATGTAGGGGTCGTTTCTGCCGATGAGTTCTCGGCGGCGGTGGCAGACGCCAATGCCGCCGAAGCGCTCCAGGCAGGTGAGTACCAACTCGAAACTGGGATGAGCGGCCCCGCCGTGGTCACAGTTCTGCGCGAGGGCCCTCAACTCGGTCCCACCAGTCGGGTCACGATCCCCGAGGGCCTCCGCGTCGGGGAGATACTCGACCTGCTTGCCGAAGAGCTCGGGTTGCCCCACGACGACCTCGAGCAGGCGCTGCTCTCGGGGGAAGTGACCACGACCTTGTCGCCGGGGGAAACGCCGGACACGATCGAGGGATGGGAAGGACTGCTCTTCCCCGCTACTTACGAGATCCCCAAGGAAGCCGAAGCGGCCGAAGCACTGCAGATGTTGTCGGACACCGCCGCGACCAGAGTGGACGAAATCGATTGGTCGGCCCTCGAGGACGCAGGACTCAGCAGGTACGAGGGATTGGTGATCGCATCACTGGTCGAGGCGGAGGCGCGGATCGACGGGGATCGGCGGCGCATCTCGAGCGTCATCCGCAACCGCCTCGAAGAGGGGATGCGGCTCGACATCGATGCCACGGTTCTCTATGCGCTCGGGAAGAGGGGTGGGCTCACATCCGAGGATCTCGAAGTGGATTCTCCATACAACACCAGGGTGGTCGCCGGCCTGCCTCCGACGCCGATTGCCGCCCCAGGTTCGGCATCGCTCGCCGCAGCGGCGCGCCCCGCCCACACCAACTTTCTCTACTACGTCGTGACCAACAAGCGCGGGCGTCACGCATTCACCTCCGATTACGACGAATTCCTAGCCCTCAAGGCGCAGGCGCAGGAAGACGGGTTGATCCCATAACCGGGCAGGCCAACGACCGGGGACTTTCACCCCGCTTGCGCCTGGCCGTGCTCGGCGACCCGGTATCGCATTCGCTCTCCCCGGCAATACACACCGCGGCTCTCGCCGCCACCGGTATCGCAGGCGAGTACACGGCACGGCAGGTGGATACCGATGGGATGCGCCACGCCGTCGCCCAGATGTACGAGGGGTTTCTTTCCGGCGCCAACGTCACCATGCCTCATAAGAGGCTGGCGGCTGACCTGGTAGACCGACTGGCACCGCGGACGGTCCGGGCACGTTCGGTGAACACTCTTTGGAGCGAAGGCGGGTCGGTCCTCGGAGACAGCACCGACATCGACGGCGTCGTGACCGCCTGGGGGTGGGCCGCTCTCCCAATGGAGGCACCGGTGCTCGTACTGGGGTCGGGCGGAGCCGCCGCCGCCGCCATCCTCGCTCTCGAGGACCGGCAATTGACGGTGGCCGCACGCAGACCTGAACGGGCTGAGGAGTTATTGGAGGCGTCGGCGGTCGATGCCGCTGGTCTCTGCGCTGGGGGTCCCGAGTCCGGGGGCTGTAGTGGTCAACGCCACCCCCATCGGCATGAAAGGGGAGTCGCTTCCCGAGGAAGTCGTCTCTGCTGGATCAGGTTTGCTCGACATGGCCTACGGGTCGGACCCGACTCCGGCGGTGCTCCTCGCCCGCCGGCTCGGATTGCCGGTGGCCGACGGCCCGGACATGCTTCTCGCCCAAGCGGCGGCGAGCTTCACCATTTGGACCGGTGTAGACGCTCCACTCGAGGCGATGCGCTCCGCCCTCGTCGCCGCGATCAGGGAGGTGGCGGGATGATCCTTCTGGTAGTGGTCGCGGCGCTCGCAGGGATCGGCGCCGGATGGCTCGCCACCGCTGTGGCGCACCGCGTCCCGCTCGACCAGGAGTTGGGCCCGCCGTGGGTGCGGTGCCCACGCTGCGATGCGGCGGCTACCGGGCTCGACCGGCTCCCGTTGATCTCGTACCTGCGCCGTGGCGGCAGGTGCCGGTCCTGCGGGGAACCGATCGGTCTCCGCTACCCGTTGGTCGAGTTACTGACCGGTGCCCTGTTCGCCGGAGCAGCGTGGTGGATCGGAGCTCTCTGGGTGCTTCCCGCCTATCTCTGGTTCATCGCGGTGACCATGACGCTCGTGCTGACCGACCTCGACCACCAGCGGATCCCCAACCGCATCCTCTACCCGGGCACCGCGATGCGCGTCGTGCTGCTCGCCTCAGGTGCCGCCGCCGACGGGCACATCGGGGCCATCCCCGGGGCGCTGCTCGCCGGCGCCATCTATCTCGCGGTGATGCTCCTCTTCTCGCTGCTCACCAGAGGCGGCTTCGGGATGGGAGACGTCAAGCTCGCCTTCCTGCTCGGTCTCTTCCTCGGCTACCCGGGATGGCCGTACGTGGTGTGGGGGGCGGCGCTTGGATTCCTCGTGGGGTCGATCGCTGCAGTGGTACTACTGGTCACCAAGCGGAGGGGGCGGCGCGATCCCTTTCCCTTCGGTCCGGCGATGGTGGTCGGAGCGTGGCTGGCGCTCCCGCTGACACCGTGGCTGACGAGCCTCGCCGGGCGGGCTGAGTCAGCCGATATCGATCGTCAGATCCTCGACGGCCAGATCGACCACGAGCTGCGAGTCTCGGATTCGTGCGTCCTCGAGCCTGACACCCTCGGGAAGCGCCGGAAGCGTCAGCCGGATGGGCCCGAGCCCGAGCAATTCGAGTTGATCGGCCGTGACCACGACCTCACCGTCTACCACCGTGAGGGTGGCGTCGACGCCGATGGCGGGAAGTGCCTCGAGTTCCAGACGGAGCCGATCATCTTCGAGCGACGCCGAAACCGGAAGGTCGAAGGAGTCCACCACCTCGGCCAGTTGGTCCGATGTCATCACCAGCCGGCCAGTTCCCGCCTCCCGCCACTGCCGTCCCCTTACCGTCGATCAGGTCGAGGGGATCGAAGGTGACGTCGGTCAGGGTGAGATCGATCTGCTCCACCGGGTAGCCCTGGAGCCGGAACGTCGATCCGCTGAGTTCGAACCTCGGAGATCCGTCCGCTGGCAGCGGCGACCACCAATGGACCTCCTTCGAAGGTGACCTCGGGTTGCTCGTCGAGGGCGAACTCCCGTCGTCGTCGCTCTGGCCACGGCGTCCTCGGCCGAGGGGCGTACCCAGATCTCGACGGCGGCGACCAACAGGGCGGCCAGGGCGAGCAGAGCGAGCAACCAGCGAATCACGGGACGGGCACGGTACTGCCCGGGTGCCAATGACCTTCCCAGGGTTAGGGGACCCACCGTCAGTGCCGATACCATCGCAGTCATGATCCGGTTCATCACAGCGGGCGAATCCCACGGCCCTGCGCTCGTCGCAGTCGTCGAGGGTCTCCCCGGCCGGCCTGACGTTCTCTCGGGAAGAACTCGCCGCCGAATTAGCGAGACGCCGTCTCGGATTCGGCCGAGGCGCCCGGCAACGGATCGAACGGGACGAGGTCGAGGTCTTGGGAGGCGTCAGGCACGGCCGGACGCTGGGGACCCCGGTGGCGATTCTGATCCGCAACACCGAGTGGCCTCGCTGGCAGGAGGAGATGGGCCCCGACCCTGGTCAGCCGAAGAAGGCGATGACCACGCCGCGCCCCGGGCACGCCGACCTGGTGGGGATGATCAAGTACGACACCCACGACGCCAGGGACATCCTGGAGCGGGCCTCCGCTCGCGAGACCGCCGCCCGCACCATCGTCGGCTATCTGTGCAAGCTGCTTCTCGCCGAGTTCGACATGTCGGTCCTCAGCCACGTGGTCGCCATCGGCAAGGTGGAGGCGCCAACGAGCCCCCTCCCCACGCCGTCCGACCTCGCCTTCATCGACGAATCGCCGGTGCGGGTGTTCCACAAGGACGTCGAGGAGGCGATGATCGCCGAGGTGCAGTCGGCCAAGGACGACCGCGACACCATCGGGGGTGTCGTCGAGGTGCTGGCCTATGGAGTGCCTCCGGGCGTCGGCAGCCACGTCCACTGGGACCGCAAGCTCGATGCCCGTCTCGCCGAGGTGCTGATGTCGATCCAGGCGATCAAGGCGGTCGAGATCGGCGACGGGTTGGAGTCATCGAGGCGCCGAGGCTCGGTGGCGCACGACGAGATCTTCTGGTCCGAAGGCGGATTCACCCGCCAGACCGATCGCGCCGGTGGGACCGAGGGTGGGATGACCACGGGCCAACCCCTTCGGGTCCGGGCGGCGATGAAACCCATCTCGACGGTGTTGAAGTCGCTCCGCTCGGTGGACGTGGTCAGCAAGGAAGAGGAGAGGGCCTTCTTCGAGCGTTCCGACACCTGCGCCGTTCCTGCTGCAGGTGTGGTGGCAGAGCAAATGGTGGCTTTCGTCCTCGCCGACGAGATGGTGCGGATGCTGGGTGGCGACACCGTCTCCGACCTGCGGACCGCGGCCGAGGCATACCGCCGACGTGTCCAGAGCTTCTGACCAACCCGTTTTGGCGTCACCTGAGGCGCTATCACCCCGTTCAGTGATGCCAAATTGGTCGTGGTGCGGTGCTTGACCGGATCATGATCCCCGACGGTGAGGCGGTGGTTGGCCGGGGGATCATCGACCGCGGTCCGATCCTCCCCGAGCGCTCCGGACGGGCCAAGGTGGCCGTGCTCACCCAACCCGGGGCGGTGATGCACGCCCAGCGGGTCGTGGGATCCTTTTCGGCCGGAGGGCTCGAGGCCGTCTTACGGGTGCTTCCCGACCGGGATGCCGCCAAGTCGATCGAGGTGCTAGCCGAGGTGTACCGCTGGCTGGCCGAGATCGGGATCGGTAGACACGACACCGTCGTCGGTGTGGGTGGCGGGGCGGTGACTGACCTGGCCGGGTTCGCCGCCGCCACTTGGCTGCGCGGTGTCGAGTCCGTCCTGGTTCCCACCACGCTGCTCGCCGCGGTGGACGCATCGATCGGTGGCAAGACGGGGATCAACATCGGCGGGAAGAACCTCGTCGGCGCCTTCTGGCACCCGGCAGCGGTTCTGGTGGATCTCGACGTGCTCGACCGACTGCCCGACTCGGTACGGGGTGAGGGAATGGCCGAGTCGTTGAAGGCCGGGTTCATCGCCGACCCGGGTCTCGTGGACCTGTTCGAGCAGCACGGTGAAGCCGCTCCACTCGACTTGGTCGTTCCTGCTGCGATCAGGGTAAAGGCGGGTGTTGTACTGGGGGATCCGAGGGAGAGCGGGCGACGCGCCATCCTCAACTACGGGCACACCATCGGCCACGGCATCGAGGTCGCCGCGGGGATGAGCCACGGTCATGCGGTCGCCGTTGGGATGGTGGCGGCCGCCAGGGCATCGGCGATCCGTCTCGACTTCGACGACGAGGCCCGTCACAACGACCTGATCGCATCGCTCGGGCTGCCTACATCCGCCCCTCCGGTGGACTCAGCCTCGGTCCGTGCTTTGCTCGAACACGACAAGAAGCGCGACGCCACCGGTTTGCGCATGGTCCTCCTCCGCGAGATCGGCAATCCCGAGGTGACCCACGTGGACTCCAGACTGGTGGATGAGGCACTAGCCGCGGTCGGGATCCGGTCCTGACCGCCAGTTACGCTGCACCTACCACCTACCACCTACCACTCACCACCGGCGAGCGAAGCGAGCGCTCTGTGATTTCCACCAACGACATCCGGCCGGGCATGGCGCTCGACCTCCCCGACGGTCTCTTCCAAGTGGTCGATTGGGAGCACGTCAAACCCGGAAAGGGACGCGCTTTCGTCCGGATGCGGATCAAGAACGTCACCACGGGCCAGGTGCTCGACAAGACCTTTCGTGCCGACGAGGACGTGCCCAGGGCGATCATCGAGCGCAAGGACCACCAGTACCTCTACCGCGACGACCTTGGGTACCACTTCATGGATCTGGAGAGCTTCAGCCAGTTCGCCATCCCCGACGTCGAGGTTGGTGGGATGTCCGACTACCTCACCGAGGGGATGACCGCGGTGCTGGCGATGCACGACGGGCGACCGATCGGGGTCGAGTTGCCGGCGGCGGTGGAGC
>CAWGYV010000002.1:0-19401 GCA_963826825.1 uncultured Acidimicrobiia bacterium
TCACAAGCTTGTCATTCGCCCCCTGTATCCTCACGTGGTGCCGCAGTTCACCGTCCATTCCGAGTTCCGCCCAGCCGGCGACCAGCCCAAGGCGATCGAAGAGCTGGCGGAGGGGATCAACCGGGGCGACTCCTTCCAGACGCTGCTCGGGATAACCGGATCGGGTAAGTCGGCCACCATCGCCTGGACAATCGAGTCGGTGCAGCGCCCCACGCTGGTGATCGCCCCCAACAAGGCGCTGGCGGCTCAGCTGGCCAACGAGTTCCGTCAGTTCTTCCCAGAGAACCGGGTGGAGTACTTCGTTTCCTACTACGACTACTACCAGCCCGAGGCGTACATCCCGCAGACCGACACCTACATCGAGAAGGACGCCACGATCAACGACGAGATCGACCGGCTTCGCCACGCCGCCACCTCGGGGCTGTTGGTGCGGGACGACATGATCATCGTGGCCTCGGTCTCATGCATCTACGGCCTTGGCTCGCCCGAGCAATACGCCGGCCAGCTTCTCCGGCTGGTCCAGGGGGTCGACTACCCGATGCAATCGGCGATCCGGCGACTGGTGGACATCGACTACCAGCGGAACGAAATCGCTCTGACCCGTGGTCGGTTTCGGGTCCGGGGGGACACACTCGACGTCTTCCCCTCATACGAGGAGACCGTTGTCAGGGTCGAGTACTTCGGTGACACGGTCGATCGGATGCTGCGGATGGACCCGGTCACCGGCGAGGTGGTCGAGGAACTGCGCGAGATGTTCGTCTTTCCTGCATCGCACTACGTCACCGCCCGGGAGCGGATGGAGAAGGCGGTCGTTGGGATCGAGGTCGAGCTCGGCGAGCGGCTCGCAGAGTTGGAGTCGGCCGGGAAGCTGCTCGAGGCGCAACGCCTCCGGATGCGCACCAACTACGACCTGGAAATGCTGCGCGAAGTAGGTAGCTGCTCGGGGATCGAGAACTACAGCCGCTATCTCGACGGTCGCTCCGCCGGCGAGGCGCCGTACACGCTCCTCGATTACTTCCCCAAGAACTACGTGACCGTCATCGACGAGAGCCACGTGACGATCCCGCAGATCGGGGGCCAGTACGAGGGGGACCGCAGTCGGAAGGAGATGCTCGTAGAGCACGGGTTCCGCCTGCCGTCGGCCATGGACAACCGCCCACTTCGTTTCGATGAGTGGTTGGAGAGGGCCAACCAGGTCGTCTTCCTCTCCGCCACGCCCGGGCCTTTCGAGTTGCGACAGACACCCACCGTGGTCGAGCAGATTGTTCGCCCCACCGGCCTCGTCGATCCCGAGGTGGTGGTGCGGCCCACAAAGGGACAGATCGACGACCTCCTCCACGAGATCAAGGAGCGGGCGGCGAATGATCAACGGGTGCTCGTAACGACGCTGACCAAGAAGATGGCTGAGGACCTCACCGATTACCTGCTCGACATGGGGGTGAGAGCCCGGTATCTCCACTCCGAGATCGACACCCTGGAGCGTGTCCAGATCCTGCGCGAATTGAGATTGGGCGACTTCGACGTCCTTGTCGGGATCAACCTCCTGCGAGAGGGGCTCGACCTTCCCGAGGTCTCATTGGTAGCGATCCTCGACGCCGACAAGGAGGGCTTCCTCCGCTCCGACACCAGCCTCATCCAGATAATCGGCCGAGCGGCCCGCAACGTCGATGGACAGGTCCTGATGTACGCCGACAAGGTGACCGACTCGATGCAGCGCGCCATCAACGAGACCAACCGGCGGCGTCACCTCCAGGAGATCTACAACGAGGAGCACGGGATCGACCCGCAGACAATTCGAAAGCGGGTTTCAGACATACTCGAGCTTCTCCAATCGAACCAGGCCCCGGCAGCGGAGCGCAGGCGTCGGGAGGTGGACGTCCGCCGTACCCTCGACCTCGCCGGCGACGACCTGGCCCGATTGATCCTCAGTCTCGAGGAGGAGATGCACGAGGCGGCGAAGGATCTCCGCTTCGAGTACGCCGCCCGGCTGCGCGACGAGGTCAACGAACTGCGGCGCGAGATGCGGGACGCCGCCGAGGCAACCAGGTAGTCAACTCACCGCCCCGGTACGACCAAACCCAGGACCTGATCACCTCGGCTGTAACCTCTCCGACGGTGTCGCCGTCTTCCCCCTTCGAGCTCGATGTCAGCATCGTGCTTCCCGTGTTCAACGAGTCGGACAACGTCGACGACGAGTTGGAGCGGATCCACAAGTCGATGGACGCCTCAAATCTCACCTATGAGGTGATCGTGGTCGACGACGGCTCGAGCGATGACTCCGCCGAGCGGTTGGTGGGTCGGGAGGACATCCGGTTGATCAGGTTCGCCCAGAACCGGGGGACCGGATCCGCCCGGAAGTTCGGGTCGATGAGCGCTCGGGGCAGGGTGGTGGTGTGGACCGACGTCGACATGACCTACCCCAACGACCAGATACCCGAGTTGGTCGGCGAACTGGACGGGTGGGATCAGGTGGTCGGCGCCCGAACCTCGGAGCAGGGGACCGCTCGCTTTCTCCGAGCACCAGCGAAATGGTTCATCAGAAAGCTTGCTGGCTACCTCAGCGGGGTCCGCATACCCGACCTCAACTCGGGTTTCCGTGCTTTCCGGCGTGATGTGGGCGCCCAGTTCCTCTACCTGCTGCCCCGCGGTTTCTCGTGTGTCACCACGCTCACCATGGCATTTCTCACCAATGGCTACTCGGTGCGGTACGTACCCATCGACTACTTCCCGCGGCGGGGAGAGTCCAAGTTCCACTGGTGGACCGACACGAGGCGCTACCTGCTCCAGGTGGTGCGGATGGTCCTGCTCTACGAGCCGCTCCGGGTTTTTGGACCGCCGGCGGCGGTGCTCGGAGGCATCGGATTCGCCAAGCTGGTCTACGACCTGGTCACCAAGGACTTCAGGGTGGCGGGAAACACCTTTGTATTGCTTGGCTTGGCTGCGCTGCTTGCTCTTGTAGGTTTGCTGGCCGATCTGCTGGTCCAGATCAACAAGCGCCGCCACGACGTGATGCCCGCCACGCTGAACCCTGGAGGCGCCGAATAGGGCAGTTGAGAGGAGAGTCGCAAAGACTCGCAAAAGCTGCCTACACGCTTGTCATTTCCACCCGGTAATCTCGGGCGCCGATGTCCACTGACCAGCTCGTCATCCGGGGAGCACGCGAGCACAACCTCCAGAACCTGTCGCTGGAGTTGCCACGCGATCGATTGATCGTGTTCACCGGGATATCCGGTTCGGGCAAGTCCAGCCTCGCTTTCGACACCATCTACGCCGAAGGGCAGCGCCGCTACGTGGAGAGTCTCTCCGCCTACGCCCGTCAGTTCCTCGGGCAGATGGACAAACCGGATGTCGACTTCATCGAGGGGCTCTCGCCGGCGATCTCGATCGATCAAAAGACGGCGAGCCGAAACCCCCGTTCAACCGTGGGGACGGTCACCGAGATCCACGACTACCTCCGGCTGCTCTACGCCAGGATCGGGATCCCGCATTGCCCGCAGTGCGGCAGGGAGGTGGCCCGGCAGACCCCTCAGCAGATCGTCGACCGGGTGCTCGAGTTCTCCGAGGGGACTCGCTTCATGGTCCTCGCCCCGGTCGTCCGAGGGCGAAAGGGTGAATACGAGGCGCTCTTGGCCGATCTCGCCAGGGATGGTTTCAGCAGGGCACGCATCGATGGTGAGATCCACGAGCTCACCGAGGAGATCAAGCTCGACCGCTATGTCCAGCACACCATCGAGGTGGTGGTCGACCGGCTGGTGCGGCGTGAGGGCATCGAGCGGCGGCTCTCCGACTCGCTGGAGACGGCGCTCCACATCGCCGATGGCGTGGCCAAGGTGGAGGTGGTCGATGGTCCTACCTTGACCTTCAGTCAGCACCTCGCTTGCGCATACGACGGCACGTCATTCGAGGAGCTTCAGCCTCGCAATTTCTCGTTCAACAGCCCTTACGGCGCCTGCCAGGTGTGTCTCGGGATAGGCACCAAGTTCCAGGTCGACCCCGACCTGGTGATACCCGACCCCGACCTGTCGATCGCCGACGGTGCGGTGGTCCCCTGGGCGGGATCAAAGGGCCGCTACTTCCAGCGTCTCCTCGAAGGGGTCGCGGCAACCCTCAAGTTCGACATCGACCAGCCCTGGGGCAAGCTCCCGCCACGGGTGAGGCGGGCAGTGCTGGAAGGAACCGGCGAGCGGCCGATCAAGGTTTCCTACACCAATCGGTTCGGGAGGAGGCGCGAGTACACCACGAGCTATGAGGGTGTGCTCCCCTTCCTGCGACGCCGCCACTCCGATGCGGAGAGCGATTCCGCCCGGGAGTACTACCAGGAATACATGCGCGAGGTCCCATGCGACGCCTGCGAAGGGGCCCGGCTCAACCCCATCGCCCTGGCGGTGACCGTGGGCGGGACAAACATCCACCACGTCTCCACTCTCTCGCTCAGCGCAGCGGCGCAGTTCTTCGACGACCTGGCGCTCGACGAACGGCAGCGCCACATCGCCGAGCGGGTGCTCAAAGAGATCCGGGCCCGCCTCCAGTTCCTGCTCGATGTCGGACTCGACTACCTCACCCTGGCCCGTGGCGCCACCAGCCTGGCCGGTGGCGAGGCGCAGCGGATCCGGCTGGCGACCCAGATCGGGTCGGGCCTGGTCGGGGTGCTCTACATCCTCGACGAACCGTCGATCGGGTTGCACCAGCGCGACAACCAGCGGCTCATCGAGACGTTGGTGCGGCTGCGCGACATGGGAAACACATTGATCGTGGTCGAACACGACGAGGAGACCATCCGCATCGCCGACCACATCGTCGACATCGGCCCAGGGGCGGGGGAGCACGGGGGCCGGATCGTGGCCGAGGGGAGCCTCGGGGACTTGATCAACGAGCCGGAATCGATCACCGGCGACTACCTGGCGGGGAGGCGGTCGATCCCGGTACCGGCGACCCGTCGTATCGGGATCGGCGGCTCGCTCACCGTCGTCGGCGCCGCGGAGAACAACCTCAAAGGGATGGACGTGGAGTTCCCGCTAGGGATGCTGGTGGCTGTCACCGGAGTATCGGGGAGCGGAAAATCGTCCTTGGTCAACGACATCCTCTCCAAAGCGCTCCACCACCGGCTCCACCGTGCCCGGGACCTTCCGGGAAGGCACCGCCGAATCGTCGGCGTGGACCAGCTCGACAAGGTGATCGACATAGACCAATCACCAATCGGACGCACACCGCGTTCTAACCCCGCCACCTACACCGGGGTCTTCGACCAAGTGCGCACGCTGTTCGCATCGACCCCGGAGGCAAAGGCCCGCGGCTACCTCCCGGGGCGGTTCTCCTTCAACGTCAAGGGTGGCCGCTGTGAGGCTTGCATGGGTGATGGGACCATCAAGATCGAGATGCACTTCCTCCCCGACGTCTACGTCCCCTGTGAGGTGTGCGGTGGCAAGCGTTACAACCGCGACACCCTCCAAATCCTGTGGAAGGGGCACACCATCGCCGAGGTCCTGGCGATGTCGGTCGAGGAGGCGCTTCGTTTCTTCGAGAACCAGCCCAAGATCGTTCGCATCCTGCAGACCATCTACGACGTAGGGCTCGGCTACATCCGACTCGGACAGCCCGCTACCACGCTCTCCGGCGGGGAGGCGCAGCGGATAAAACTCGCCAGCGAGTTGGGGCGGCGGTCGACCGGTCGCACCTTCTACATCCTCGACGAGCCCACCACCGGGCTCCATTTCGAGGACATCCGCAAGCTGCTCGGCGTCCTGCAACGCCTCGTCGACGCCGGCAACACCGTGGTGGTCATCGAGCACAACCTCGACGTGGTCAAGTCGGCCGACTGGGTGATCGACCTCGGGCCGGAAGGCGGTGATGAGGGCGGGGGCGTGGTGGCGATCGGGACCCCCGAAGAGGTGACCGAGGTGCCCGACAGCTATACGGGCAAGTTCCTGCGCGAGGTGTTGGGGGATGCCCGGGGCCGGAAAGATCGAGAGCCAAAGGTTGCGGCCGGGGTCTAGCGCCGGCAATCGCCTTCACAACACCGGCAATCGGACCGCCACCAGCCACTCTCGCCCCTAACTAGCGTGCCCCACCGTGTCCGACAAGGTGCGACTGGTTCTCCTCAGCTTCCTGATGCTCTTTGTGGAGCTGGCGCTGATCCGGTGGAGCGGGGAGAACGTCGTCTACCTCTCGTTCTTCTCCAACTTCGTTCTCCTGGGGAGCTTCCTCGGGATAGGGCTCGGGTTCCTCTGGGCGGGGCGCCGCCGGCCCATCTTCCAATATGCCCCGCTGCTGCTGGCGGTGTACGTGATGTTCGTCGCCCTCTTCCCGGCCAAGGTCGACCGCACCGGTGCCGGGCTCATCTACTTCGGCGAGTACGAGAGCGTCGGCCTGCCACCTTGGGTCATGCTCCCGCTCATTTTTCTGGCTGTGGCCGCCATCCTGACCACCATCGCCGACGGGGTCGCTCGCACCTTCGCCAAGTTCGAGCCTCTCCAGGCATACCGGTTCGACATCCTGGGGAGCATCGCAGGCACGGTCGGGTTCGCCGCGCTGCTCCTTCTTCGGGGCCCCACCGCTGGTGTGGGGGATCGTTGCCGCAGCCCTCCTCATTTTCCTCCTCGGACGTGGTTGGCTCCAGTGGGTGCCGGCGGCCGCCATCGTCGCCGCCCTTGCCTGGCAGACATTCCTCCCCGGCCTCTCCTGGTCCCCGTACTACCAGGTGGAGACCAAGGAGTCGGTGCTCGAGGACGGATCACCTTGGATCCGGATCAACGTCAACGGGATCCCCCACCAGGCGGCATCGACCGTGGAGGCGCGGCGCGAGATCGAACCTCTCTATTTCCGTCCCTATGAACTACTGCAACCGCATCACCCCCTCGACCGGATGCTCATCATCGGCGCCGGGAGTGGAACCGATGTAGCGCTGGCGTTGGAGGAGGGCGCTTCCACCGTCGATGCCGTCGAGATCGACCCCGAGATCTATGGGATCGGGGAGGCCAAGCACCCCGATCAGCCATACGACAACCCCGATGTCGACGTCCACATCGACGACGGACGCGCCTTCATGGAGCGGAGCGCAGGCGACTACGACATGATCATCTTCGCCCTGCCCGACTCGCTCACCCTGGTCTCCGGACAGTCGGCGCTCCGGTTGGAAAGCTTCCTGTTCACCGAAGAGGCGGTGACCCAGGCACGGGACCTGCTCGCACCGGGCGGGGTCCTCACCTTCTACAACTACTACCGGGAGGAGTGGCTCATCGACCGTCTCTCCCGGACCCTCGAGGAGGTGTTTGGCACAAGCCCCTGCGTCGAGGTGGTGGGCAACGCCGGCGGGCTCGCCACGCTCATGGTCTCCACCGACCCCGAGGCCATCGTCTGTCCTGCCGAGGCGCAAACCAGGCCGACAGCGGCGGCCCCCGCACCGGTCACCGACGACCGCCCGTTCCTCTACCTACGCGAGCCGGGACTCCCCGGGATCTACCTGGCAGCGGTGGCACTGATCGTGCTGGTTTCGGTGGTGGCGGTCCGTCTCGTCTCGGGGCCGATGAAGGCGATGCTCATCTACCTCGACCTGTTCTTCATGGGCGCCGCCTTCCTCCTCCTCGAGACGAAGAACGTCGTCCAGTTCGCCCTGCTCTTCGGGACGACCTGGGTGGTGAACGCCCTGGTGTTCACCGGGATCCTCCTCACCGTGTACCTGGCGGTGGAGACGGCCAGGTTGCGGCGGCTCCCTCCACCCCCCGTGTTGTGGGCGCTCCTCTTCGGCGCGCTCGCCGTGGGTTGGCTGATTCCCCAGGAAGCGCTTCTTCAACTGCCGATCGCCCTCAGATGGGTTACGGCGACACTGCTCGCCTTCGCCCCGGTGTACCTGGCCAACCTGGTCTTCGCCCAGCGGTTCAAGGAGACGGCATCATCCACCACCGCCTTTGGTACCAACCTGCTCGGGGCCATGGTGGGCGGGGTACTCGAGTATCTGGCCCTGGTGGTCGGGTACAGGTCGCTCCTCATCCTCGCCGCCGCGCTCTACGCCATGGCCTTCCTCGCCGGCCGGCGTCACCTGGCCCGGGCGGTCCCTGACGCCGCTATCGCCGGACCATGACTGAGCCGTCCTGGGAACGACTCGATTCCTGGTGGCGGGGGGAATCGGAGCGCGACCCCGAGTACCGGCAGGTGATTTGGCCGCTCGTGCTCGAACTGCTCGACCCAGAGCCGGACCACCGGTATCTCGACCTGGGTTGCGGATCCGGCGCGGTCATGGCGGACCTTGCGGAACGGGGAAACTGGGTGGTCGGAACCGACATTTCGCTCCTGCTGCTCAAAGCGGCGGCCGAGCACGGCCCGGTGGTGCAAGCCCGGCTGCCCGATCTCAGCTGGGTGGCACCGGCCAGTTTTGACGGGGCTTGCCTGTCGCTGGTCCTGGAGCACATCGAGGACGAAAACGAGCTCCTCGCCCAGGCTGCCGCCGCGGTTCGTCCCGGCGGAGTGCTCGCCGCGGTTCTCAACCACCCGGTCTGGACCGCGCCCGGCTCGTCACCGATGCTCGACGACGACGGCGAGGTGATGTGGCGTCCCGGGTCGCTACTTCTCTCGCGGATACTCAGACGAGCTCGCCGGGGGCGACTCCGTCCGTTTCCACCACCGCACCATGGCCGACCTACTCAACGCGGCGGCGACCGCCGGGTGGATGTTGGAGCGGATGGAGGAGCGCGGTCCCGCCCGGAGCGCGGCGAACAATGACCCCTTGCTCGCCAAACAGCGCCACTTCCCACGGCTACTCGGGGTGAGGTGGCGCAGGCGCTGATACCAGCCCAGGGTTGGCAGCTAGGCGCGCCGAGTCTTACACCATCAGGTGTATGATGGTGTAACCATGGGTCGGACCAACATCGAGATCGACGACGAGCTGATCGCACGCGTCATGCAGCGCTACGGGGTGCGCACCAAGCGGGAAGCGGTCGACCTGGCACTGCGCAGGGCCGCAGGTGAGGCGATGAGCCGAGAGGAAGCCCTGGCCATGCGAGGCACGGGATGGGAGGGAAATCTCGAAGCGATGCGACAGGACCGGATGCAATGGCTTTGGGACGGTGACGGTCCGGCTGAAGGGATAGGCCCGTCCTGACCACCCTGATTGACACCTCTGCATGGATTGAATTCCTACGGGATACGGGTTCGGCGATCTGCCTGCGGGTCGACGCACTCATCGGAGATGATTCACCCGTAGCAACTTGCGACATTGTCATGCTGGAGCTGCTCGCCGGCGCTCGCTCTCCCGCCGAGGGCACGACATTGTCACGTTTGCTCAATCGATGCCGGCTGCTACCAGTCCGCCCGCTATTCGACTACGAGGCCGCGGCTCGCATCTATCAGCGCTGCCGCCGATCGGGTGTCACACCGCACACGCTGTCTGACTGCCTGGTCGCGGCGGTGGCCACACGAGCCGAAGTCCCGCTGCTCCACGCCGACGCCGATTTCGATCGAATGGCACCGGTGATCGGTCTCCAGTTGGCCTGAGACGCTCTCACAGCCAATACCCTCACGGTTGATGAAGCGACTCGAAACCTCGACCATCCCCGACACTCCGGGCGCCTACCTGTGGCGTGACCGAGACGGCAGGGTGCTCTACGTGGGCAAGGCGAACTCGCTCCGCAAGCGGGTCGCCTCCTATTTCACCCGCGACCTCGAGACGAGGACACAGGCGATGGTCGATGCCGCCGACAATGTCGACTGGATCGTCACCGACAGCGAGGTGTCGGCGGTGATGCTGGAGTACTCGTTGATCAAGGAGCACCGGCCCAGGTTCAACATCAGGCTCCGCGACGACAAGAGCTACCCCTACCTGGCCATCACCCGCTCGGACCGATGGCCAAGGGCAAGGGTGATGCGAGGTAAGCGGCGCAAAGGCACCCAGTATTTCGGCCCCTATGCCCATACCTACGCCATCAGGAAGACGCTCGACCAACTGCTGCGCACCTTCCCGATCCGCACCTGCTCGGACAGCCTCTTCCGCCGTCAGGAGGCGATGGGTCGCCCCTGCCTCCTCTATCACATCGAGAAGTGCTCGGGGCCATGCATCGACGCGGTGAACGATGAGGAGTACCAGAGCTACGTCGACGGATTGGCCGCCTTTCTCCAGGGTGATACCGACCAGGTGATCGCCGGAATGCGACGGGAAATGTTCGCCGCAGCCGATGTCCAGGAGTATGAGGTGGCGGCCCGATTCCGCGACCGGATCATCGACGTCGATCGTGCGCTGGCCCGTCAGGAAGTCGTGACCGACCGCTCCGAGGACCTCGACCTGGTGGCGCTCGAGGATGATCCGCTGGAGGCGTCGCTCCAGGTCATCAAGGTCCGCCGGGGCCGTGTGGTGGGGAACCTGAGCACCGTGCTCGACCGGGTCGAAGACGTCACCCGCGCCGAACTGTTTGGTTCTGTGTTGCGTGAGCTATACGGGGATGAACCTCCGCCCCGTACGGTTCTGGTCGAGGAACTGCCTCCCGACAACGACCTGTGGGAGGCGTGGCTCACCGAGAGGCGCGGCGGTCCGGTGGAGCTCCGAGTGCCGCAGCGCGGTTCCAAGCGCCGGCTCATGGAGACAACGAGGGCGAACGCCGCTGAAGTCTTCGCCCGCCACCGGATGCGCCGCCAGTCGGACCACAACGCCCGGGCGCAGGCGCTGCGAAGCCTGCAAGAAGTGCTCGACCTTCCCGAGGCGCCGCTTCGGATCGAGGCGTATGACATCGCGACGCTCCAGGGTGGTGACACGGTCGGCTCCATGGTGGTCCTCGAAGACGGCCTCCCCAAGCGCTCTGACTACCGCCGGTTCCGGGTTCGTACCGTCGCAGGGCAGGACGACTTCGCCTCGATGGAGGAGGTGCTCCGTCGACGGCTGCTCGCCTATCTGCGCGAGGTGGATCAGTCGCCCAACAGGAGAGGGCGTTTCTCCTACCCGCCCTCGTTGATCCTCGTGGACGGCGGCGCCGGTCAGCTCGGCCGGGCTGAGAAAGTCCTCGACGAGCTCGGGCTCGATATCCCGGCAGCAGGGCTGGCCAAGAAGATGGAAGAGGTGTACCTCCCGGGCCGACCCGAGCCGCTGCGCATCCCCCGCGACCAGGAGGCGCTTTACCTGCTGCAGAGGGTGCGCGATGAAGCGCACCGCTTCGCCAACACCTATCACCAGACGCTGCGGTCCCGATCGATGATCGACTCGGTGCTCGACGACGTCCCCGGGCTGGGACCGGTGCGGAAGAAGGCTTTGCTCAAGAGATTCGGCTCGCTCAAGCGGCTCCGCACCGCTGAGATGGCAGAGCTGGCCGAGGTCGTCCCTGATGGCGTGGCGCAGTCGCTCTACGCTGCGCTCCATGGCTGACGTGGTGACCCCGTCCATCGGAACACCCCGAGACAGCCGCCACCACCCCGCTCCACCCCAGGGTGATGGTGGTGACCGGGATGTCGGGTGCGGGACGTTCGACGGTGGCCAAGGTGCTGGAGGATCTCGGCTATTTCGTGATCGACAACCTCCCACCTGGGTTGATGGGCGACGTCGTGGCGCTCAACGACGTGCCCGAGGGTCGGAAGCGTCTGGCGGTCGTGGTCGACTCCCGGGGCGGGCTCCCCTCCGACGAGCTACAGGGCGCGGTCAACCGGCTGCGTGCCGCCGGTGTGGAGACCACCGTGCTCTTCGTCGATGCGGATGACGCCGCCTTGGTGCGCCGCTACTCGGAGAGCCGCCGTCCCCACCCGGTGCCTGCCGCCACCATCACCGAGTCGATCGCCGCCGAGCGTGCTCTGCTCGGTGAGATTCGGGAGGGCGCCGACCTGGTCATCGACACCACCGATACCAACGTCCACCAGCTGCGGCGCCAGGTAGAGGAGCGGTTCCGCGACCAACCGGTCAGCCAGCCGATGCAGGTGGCGCTGGTCACCTTCGGGTACAAGCACGGTGTACCCCGCGAGGCTGACCTGGTGTTCGACTGTCGCTTCCTCCCCAATCCCCACTGGGTCCCCGAACTCAGACCGCAGACCGGGAAAGACCCCGCCGTATCCAAGTACGTGATGGGTAACCCCGATGCCGTCGCCTTCCTCGACAGGGTGGAGGACCTCCTCGGGTTCCTGATTCCCCGGTTCCGCGAGGAGGCGAAGTCATACCTCACCATCGCCATCGGGTGCACTGGCGGGCGGCATCGCTCGGTCACGCTCGCCGAGGAGTTGCGCCGCTGGCTCGAGGAACATCAGATCGCGGCCACCATCCGGCACCGGGACATCGACAGGTGAACCAAGCGGTAACCGAGGCCGAGGTCATGTTGGAGCCGCTGCGGCTCGACGAGAGCGGTCCCCGGGTGGTCGCCCTGGGCGGTGGTCACGGGTTGGCCATGGCACTCGAGGCGGCGCAGAGCTATGCCGGCTCGATTTCCGCCGTGGTGACGGTGAGCGACGACGGTGGATCGTCGGGGAGACTGAGCGGCGACTTCGGCATCCCACCTCCAGGCGATATCCGTCGCTGTCTATTGGCGCTGAGCCCGGAGCCAACGGTTTGGGGCGAAGTCTTCGCCCACCGCTTCGACACAGGCGATGTCGCCGGCCACTCGATGGGAAATCTGATCCTTGCCACGCTGAGCGACCTGTTGGGCGGGTTCGACTCGGCGATACGGGCGGCCGAGGCGATGCTGGGCGCAGTGGGCCACGTGATCCCGGTCGCCTGCCAGCGGCTCATCATGGAGGCCAAGGTCGCCGGCACCACCGTTTCCGGGCAGGCAGAGATCACCCGGGCTCGCGGCGGGATCGAATCGTTGTCGCTCGTTCCCGGCGACGTGACCGCCAACCCCGATGCAATCGCGGCGATCGAAGCTGCCGACCAGATCATCCTCGGCCCTGGAAGCCTCTACACATCGGTGCTCTCGGTCCTGGTCGTTCCCGGGATCGCCGATGCGATCAACTACTCCCCGGCAAAACGGGTGGCGGTGCTCAACCTCATCACCCAGGACGGCGAGACCCTGGGGATGAAGGCTCTCGATCACCTCGACGTGCTCAGCCGACTCGGAGGGGTCGATGGGGGAGCGGTCATCGCCCACGATGGAGTCCTCGCCGTCCCGCCCGGGCACGACCAGTTGATCCTCGATCGGCATGAGTCGGCCGCGCTGGGTTGGGAGATGACGGCCGCCCGGATCGACGACCCCGATGCGGAATGGCCCCAGCACGATCCCATCCGACTCGGTGAGGTGCTCGCCACGCTGGCGGGGACGAGGGGGAGCGGATGAGCGGCGTGCCGACACTCGACGACGTCGACATACCGCCCCGGGTCCTGGTGCGGGCCGACCTCAACGTACCGCTCGACAATGGCCAGGTGGCAGACGATTTCAGGATCGTCGCCAGCCTCCCCACCATCGAGCGGCTCCGAGAGGAAGGGTCGGTGGTCACGGTGTGTAGCCATCTGGGAAGGCCTAAAGGCCCGGATCCAGCGTTTCGGATGGACCCAGTCGGTGCCCGTCTCTCCGAGCTGGGCGGCTTCCCCGTCACCAAGCTCGACGTTGTGGCAGGCGACGCCGCCGAGGCGGCCGTTGCGGAGGCGGCGCCGGGCGACGTCATCCTGTTGGAGAACACCAGGTTCGAGCCGGGCGAGACCAAGAACGACGCCTCGCTCGCCGAGCGACTGGCAAGGCTTGGTGACCTCTTCGTGCTCGATGCCTTTGGCTCGGCGCACCGGGCACACGCATCCACGGTGGGGGTGACCGAGCTTCGTTCGATCGGTCGGTGGACCGCTCCTGCTTGCAGAGGTGGAGGCCTTCGGGCGTTTGCTCGGCTCCCCGGACACCCCCTACGTCGTCGTCCTCGGCGGCGCCAAAGTGTCGGACAAGCTGGGCGTGATCGGTTCGCTTCTGCCCAGAGTCGACGTCCTACTCATCGGCGGCGGGATGTGCTTCACCCTGCTCGCTGCACAAGGTCGAGAGGTTGGAGATTCGCTGCTGGAGAGGGACAGGATCGAAGAGGTGAGGGCAATCCTCGAAAGCGAACACGGTGACAAGATCGTGCTCCCAACGGACATCGTCGTCGCCGACCGTCTCGCCGAGGATGCGTCCCATTCGGTGGTCGATGTCGAGGATCTCGCCCCGGGCACGATCGGGCTCGACATCGGCCCTGAGACGGCCGAGCGGTTCGCCGCTGACATCGCATCGGGCGCCACCGTTTTCTGGAACGGTCCGATGGGTGTATTCGAGTGGGACTCGTTCGCCGCAGGGACCCGTCGGGTGGCCGAGGCGATCGCCGACCACCCCGGTTTCACCGTGGTGGGTGGCGGTGACTCGGTGGCCGCTATGCGCCAGTTCGGGTTGGAGCAGAGGGTCTCGCATCTCTCCACCGGAGGAGGGGCAGGTCTCGAGATGCTCGAGGGCGCCACCCTCCCCGGGGTTGCCGCACTGGCAGCGCTGGGGGAAGGACTGATGGACCGCAAACCGCTCATCGCAGGCAACTGGAAGATGAACGCCACCCATCTCGAGACGATCCAGATGGTGCAGAAGCTCAGCTACCGGCTCGACCCCGACTGCTACGAGCGGGTCGATGTCGTCATCTGCCCGCCGGCGACGGCGCTGCGCTCGGCACAGACCGTGATCGAGACCGACCACATGGACATCATCCTCGGTGCGCAGAACTGCCACTGGGAGGAGAAGGGCGCGTTCACCGGCGAGATCTCACCCTCGATGCTGGCCAGAGCTCGACGTCGGCTACGTCATCGCCGGCCATTCCGAGCGGCGCCAGCTTTTCGGGGAGACCGACGACATGGTCAACCGCAAGGTGAAGGCGATCTTGGCCCATTCGATGTTCCCCATCATGTGTGTCGGTGAGACGTTGCAGCAACGCGAGGAAGGGCTCACCGCGGATGTGGTATCGAGTCAACTCGAAGCCGGTCTGCGCGGGATCTCGGCCGAATCGGCCGGGTCGATCGCCATCGCCTACGAGCCGATCTGGGCGATTGGAACCGGGCGCAACGCATCGGCCGAGGACGCCGCAGAGACGATCGACGTCATCCGAGGGACGGTCGCGAAGATTTGGAGCGATGACGCCGCGGCGACCGTCCGCATCCTCTACGGCGGCTCGGTCAACCCGGGCAACATCGCCGGCTTCATGGCGAAACGCGGCATCGACGGAGCCCTCGTCGGCGGCGCCTCACTCGAGCCAGACACCTTCGCCGCCGTCGTCCAGTATTGGAAGAACTGAAAGCGCAGGAAGGCTTCCGTCCCACGGGGGACGGCCCGCTGCGAGCAGCGTAGGCTAACGACCCCACCGGTCTCTCTCGGTGGTCGAGGCCTCGCCGAGGAACTTCTGAATCATCAATCCTGACGATGACGGCAGCACGTCTGCCAGGCAGGATTCTCGGAAGCACACCGCTCGCCCAGCAGAAATGGAGAAGGTACAACCGTGAAGAGGATCATCGCCGGACTGGTGATCGCCGCATCGTTCGTCACGCCAATGGTCGCCAACCAGACCGCGGCGCAGGCCGTCACCGGGTGGAGCACCTACGCCAGTCTCCGCTCGACCGACGACTTCCTCACCTCAGCGGACGCCGGTGTGTATGTCCGCAACCCGTACAGCTTCCGGGTGCTGGTCAAGGCCAGCCCCCAGCAGAAGGTCAAGGTGTCGTGGTCGTACTACTGCGAGAACGGCAGTCGGAGCCAGAGCTACACCGTGACCGCCGGGAACAGCTCCTGGGTCACCAAGACACTGCCCCGGCCCTCGAACCCAGGCGACTACTGCTCGGTCAGCATCTACGTCAGCCTCCCCAATCAGGACTGACGAGGTCGGCTACGGTGCGAGCGCAGCTTCAGGCGCAGACTCGCTGAACGCCATTTCCCATAGGTAACAAGAAGGCCCGGCCCCAGTGCCGGGTCTTTCTTGTTGTGAGGCTGCATCGCTCCGTCTCTCAAGAGGAGGGGGCTGGCGAACACCCACGAGTGCTTGGCTCACTCCTCGGGGGTGGTCGCCTCGGTGTCCAGTAGGACGGCGGCTTCCTGGTCGAGCATGGCGCCGACCTCGGAGGCGACGCCTCGGACCACTACCCGCCTCACCTCGAGCTCTTCGAGCAGTCGCTTTGCCTTTTCCACGTCGGTGACGGCAACGTTCGCCACGAGTGCGGACTCGCCGGGCGCCAGTTCCTCGCCGAGCGCCTTGAGGTCATCGTCCTCGTAGCCCTTGTCACGGAGCTTGGCAACGAGCGCCCCGATCCCTGCGCCGATGGGGGCACCGAGGAGCGCCACCGGGCCCAGCATGATTCCCAATAGCCCGGCCACGGCCCCGAAACCGAACCCGACTACGGCCCCCTCGGCAGCGCCGGAATCGTGGGTCTCCGCCCAATGGACTGCCCCGTCCTTCTCCCTGCGGATCACAGCCGCCATAGTGATGCCGTTCTCGCCCAGCGCCGGGACCAAAGTGGCGAGGGCCCGAGTCGCCTGATCGGGCCCGCTGAAGGTCGCCGCCAGCAGCTGCAAGTCGCCTTCGCTCATCGTCTGCTCCTTGTTGCGAGTCGATCACGGTAACGAGATCGCCCGATCGCTGTGCCGATGTCGCCCATGAAATCGGACGGGTGCCTGTCTACTCTCCGGTCATGACGACCACCTTGGTGATGATCCGTCATGGCCAGTCCACCTGGAATCTGGAGAACCTGTTCACCGGTTGGACGGACGTCGACCTCACCGAGCGCGGCGCCGCCGAGGCGGAGGCCGCCGGGTCGGTGCTGGCAGCCGAGGGATACCACTTCGATGTGGTCCATACCTCGGTCCTGGTGCGGGCGATCCGCACCGCCGAGATCGTCCTCCACAGGATGGGTCTGTCATGGATCGACGTCCGCCGCCACTGGAGGTTGAACGAGCGGCATTACGGGGCTCTCCAAGGACTCAACAAGAAGGAGACCGCCGAACGCCACGGCGCCGAGCAGGTCCTGCTGTGGAGGCGGAGCTACGACGTTCCCCCTCCGCCGCTCGATCCGGACGACGAGAGACACCCCCGGCATGACCCCCGCTACGCCTGGCTGCCGCCCGACGCCGTCCCCGCCACCGAATGCCTCGCCGATGTGGTCGACCGGATGCTGCCCTATTGGCACGACCAGATCGTGCCCGACCTGAGGGCGGGTCGGAGGGTGGTGTTGGTGGCACACGGCAACAGCATGCGGGCGTTGGTCAAGCATCTCGACGGCATCAGCGACGAGGAGATCGTCGGGGTCAACATCCCACTGGGGTCCCGTTGATATATCGGCTCGACGACGAGCTGGCTCGGATCGAGAGCTTCTATCTGGGTGATCCGGCCGCGGTGGCGGCAGCGTCCGAGGCGGTGGCCCGACAGGCCGGCTGACCGTCGTCGGCTGTGCATTGGACTCCTCGGGTGGCATACTTGTGGTCTCCGCGCTGGCCAAGTGAGTGGCGCGGGCAGTATCATGAACGTTGCCACCACCGCCCTCATCGTCATCCAGGTGATCGTTTCGATTGCCCTGATCGTGCTGATCCTGCTCCACGCCGGGCGCGGCGGCGGTCTGTCCGACATGTTCGGCGGCGGGATGGGTCCGCTCTCGAGCGGCTCGACCGTGGTGGAACGCAACCTCGACCGGCTCACCGTGATCGTCGGCGTGGCGTTTGGCATCACCACGATGCTTCTCGCCTGGCTCCTCGGCTGAGTTTCTCCTCATATGGCTTTGTTTCGACGCGTCCTTTGTTTGGTGTTGATCCTTTCGCTGTCCGCTTCTCCTGCGGTTGCGATGTCCGGTGTCCGACAGACCTTGCCGGCGGGCGGGCCACCGTCGCCATGGTCGAGGCCCGATGTCGCTCAATCCGCTGGTCGATCGATCGGATGCGATCATGCAACTTCGTCCACTGCTGTGGGCGGGTCCCTTCCGGCTCGACCCGGAGACGCTTCGACCCGAGCCGTGGTTGGTGTTCGCCTCCCGACCCGTGAAAGCGGTGACCTCCGTGTGATGGCAGACGGCACGTTTCGTGTGATCCTCCGCATCCGCCCCGAGGCCGTTTGGGACGATGGGACCCCGGTCACCGCCGACGACTTCGTATTCACCCATGAGGTGTTGACCGACCCCGCAACGGTGGCCGATGATCTGAGCGCCGCCCATGCAGAGGTGGTACCGGGTTCGGTGACGGGGCAGGCGAAGAGGGTCGAGTTCCGGCTAGCCAGCCCTTCGTTGGATTGGCTCGAGGCCTTTCCGTTCCTCTTGCCGGCCCATGCACTGTCCGGACACGACGCGATCGCCGATTGGAGTCATGGCCGAGCGCCGCTCCTTTCCGTGTCGATACGAACGTGCCGGGTAGTCATCTGCTGCTGGAGAGGAACCCGAGGTATTGGGAGCAGGATGAGGCCGGTCGGTCGCTGCCATATCTCTCCCAACTCGATCTCGTTTTCGGCGGCACACAGGATTGGAGGATGGATTCCGTCGAGGACAGTTTGACGTGATCGGGACCGATGCGGGCTCGGCAACCCGTTTGGCGACACTCCCCGGGGCGGCCACGTACGCGATGCCGGGCAAGGACTGGGAGCAGCTCGCCTTCGAGGTGGGTCCCGGCGGCGAGATCCGAAATCCCGAGTCGCTGGTGGGTGAGCTCGAGTTCCGAAAGGCGATCGCCATGGCTCTCGACCGGTCCCGGATCGCCGAGGCTGCCGGTGTCTCTAGCAACGAGGTTGCCTCTTCGGCGGTCATACAGAGCATGGGTCCTGAAGGGCCCTGGAGCATGTACCACCACGACCCGGCAGCCGCCCGACGACCAGTTGAGGGCGCTGCAGCGCAGGCTCGGTCCCGGCACCGAACTGTCGCTGGTCATCTCGGTCGGCGACTCGCCGGCACGCAGCCGTGTGGCGGCCGCCATCGAGCGTCAACTCGAAGCGGTGGGGATTGAGGTCACGGTGGAGAGGCTGGATGTGACCAGCCTCTTCGCCGACCGGGTGATACCGGGCGAGTTCGAAACCGCCACTTGGGCATGGGTGACGACGCCGGGTGCGGCCGGCTCGGTGGATGACGCCCTCGAGTGGTTCTTCACCGCCCCCGAGGACGGCGGATACCAGTTCGCCGGTTGGGGGATCGACGGTGTCGGCGGTAGCGATCTCGCATCATCCAGCGGGGATCTGACCGAGGTGTTCGACCTGAGCGACGCCGTCGCCGCACTCGACGATGTGGACGTGGCTCTGGCCGAGCAAGCGCTGCTCATACCGCTCTATCGCTCGGTCGATGCTGCGGTGGTCCGCACCTCCCGCATATATGGATTCACTCCCGGGCACGGGCTTCTCAGCGGCGCCGCCCGGTGGTTCATCCCCGAGGGAGCACGCGGCCTCGAGCGGTATACTTTCCTCCTCGGGCCGCCTCCGGCCCGTACCCACGTCGGAGTGGCGGAATAGGCAGACGCGCTAGGTTGAGGGCCTAGTGTCCTTAGGGACGTGGGGGTTCAA
>CAWGYV010000003.1:0-507912 GCA_963826825.1 uncultured Acidimicrobiia bacterium
TTGAAAACCTTTCCCACCTCGGACAGAGTCCTAGGCTCGCCGCCGTCGAGACCAAAGCGCAGCAGGATCACCTGCTGTTCGTCGTCGTCGAGGACCGATAGTGCCCGCACCAGGTGCTGGCGCCGGAGAACATCAACGGTGTGGACGAATGGATCCGGGGTGCGCTCGTCCTCGACGAAATCCTGTAGTTCGGCGTCGCCGTCGTCACCCACCGGCCGGTCGGTCGAGACGGTGTCGCCTGGTGCCTCGAGAGCCGCTAGGACCCGTTCCAGGTCGAGCCCGCTCGCCTCGGCGATCTCCTCGAGAGTCGGCGGCCGGCGGAGGTCCTCGAGGAGCGATTGCTCGGTGTCCTGGACAGTTCTGACGACGTCCACCATGTGCACCGGTAGGCGGATGGTCCGTGCCTGGTTGCCCAATCCCCCGCGTGATCGCCTGACGGATCCACCAAGTTGCGTATGTGGAGAACTTGAACCCCTTGCGCCAGTCGAACTTCTCGACGGCACGGATCAACCCGAGGTTGCCCTCCTGTATGAGATCGAGCAGGTCGAGACCACGACCGTTGTACCGCTTGGCGATGCTGATGACGAGGCGCAGATTGGCCCGGATGAAGTGCATCTTGGCCTCGTCGCCTTCGTGGATGAGGCGGTAGAGCTTGGCCCGGTCGGTGGCGCTCAGCTCCTCGCCGGTGTCCAGTTTGTGCGCTGCCCGTCGGCCGGATTCCATGGATCTGGCGAGACGAACCTCGTCCTCGGCGGTGAGGAGCAAGTGGGCGGAGACCTCTTCGAGATAAATCCCAACGGTGTCCACGACCGACACCGCCTCCCGCCCGTTCTTCGGCATCCCCCTGCGACCTCCCCGGCGGCCCAGTTTTGGTTCCCGCCTGCGCCCGTTCGCGGTTCATTTAGCCCCGCTGACCAGGCATAACGTAACACGGAAAATGCTGGGATGCAATCCGCGGCTCGTCGTTGACCGCGAAGAACCGACCCAGATCCGAGCCGCCGCTACCCTGTCGGACCGATGTTCGAGCGCTTGGCAGGCGCACCCTCCTCATGGCACTCCTGCTGGCGTGCCTGATCGTTCTCCCGGCATGTGTTGCCGGTCCTGTCGCCGTGCTCGGGGAGGTTGGACCTCCTCCACCCGGATTGGCCGGTCCGCTGCCTCAGGTGCAGGTGCAGGTGGTCGACGACGAAGGCAACCCAGTGGCGGATGCGGCGGTTCGGTTTGACGGGACGGCTCCCGTAGTGACCGGGAGCGACGGTCTTGCCGCAGTGGATTGGCCCGGTCGTCCTGTCGAGGTGAGCGCCAGGGGCCCCGGGCTCCGGCCCGCATCGGCGCAGATCGAGTCGCTCATCGAGGAGCCGCTCCAGGTCATGCTCGATCCTGTGGTGCTCAACGGCAGCGTGGTGTCGGAATCGGGCGAGGGACTCCCCGGGGTCGAGGTGGCCCTGGGTGAGCGGACCCACGGTCACCGACGACGACGGGCAATTCATCCTGCACCGGGCGGCAAAGGGCGAGATCACGGCGTCGATGCCCGCCTGGAATGAGGCGCGGGTCCCGTGGGACGGTCGGAGCGGCCGTGTGACGGTTGAGATGAGCCCGCGCATGGTCCGCGGCCTTCATATTGCCGGCTGGCTCCCCGCCAACGAGGACGTGTGGCCCGATTTGATGGATCTCGTCGAGCGCGCAACTGAACGCGGTGGTGGTGGACATAAAGGATGAGTCGGGATCGATCTTCCACGCCAGCGAGGTCGAGCTGGCCACGACGGCCGATGCGTTGAAGCCGGAATACGACATCGAGGAGCTAGCTGCAGAGCTCCACGAGCACGGCGTATACCTCGTCGGGAGGATCGTCGCCTTTCAAGTGATCACGGCCCGCGCCATCCCGGCGATGGCGATTCGCGACACCTGAGCCAAGAGCCTTTCAACAAGAACGGCCAGTGGTTCCTCGACCCGACCGATGCCAAGGCGCAGGAATATGCACTCGACCTGGCCGTCGAGGCGTGTCGCAGCGGTTTCGACGAGATCCAATTCGACTACGTCCGCTTCCCGGACGGTTACCCGGTAACCGCCCGCTTCGACGGGCCGGCCGACGAGTCTGGCCGGGTCGAGACGATCACGGGCTTCCTCGAGACCGCCGAGCAGAGACTCAACGAGCTGGGGTGCGCCGTCGCCGCCGACATCTTCGGGTTCATCATCTCGATCGAGAACGACGGTGGGATCGGCCAGCGGCTCGAGGAGTTGTCACATGCGGTGGACGTGGTGTCGCCAATGGTCTATCCCAGCCACTATTCGACAGGCTGGTTCGAGAAGGACTGCCCCAACGATCACCCGCACGACACCGTGGCGGGTGCGCTGGACGACGGGATGCCCCGCCTCCCGGCGACGGCGGTGCTCCGACCCTGGATTCAGGACTTTGACGGGAGCTACGCCTGCGGCTCCACGGGCAAGACGGTCACCCAGATTCAATCCCAGATCGAAGCCGCCTCGGAGCGTGGGCTGGGGTACATGGTCTGGAACGCCGCCAGCTCCTTCACCGAGGACGCCTTCCGACTCGACGAGTGAGCAATCAGTACTTACTTAAGTACTTGGTACTTAGTACTTGGTACTTAGACAGAGCAGCCAGCCTTCGGCTGCAGGCGGTCGGCCGCCGTGTGCCATCTGCCGTCTCTGACGTACCACCTGCCACCTGCCAACTGCCCCTTTACGTTCATTTGACCCCCACCCTCGTACGGTCGGGCCATCGGTACGGTTTCGGACATGCGGATCCTTGTGGTGGAGGATGAGCCCGACCTGGCGGCGGCGGTCGCCCACGGGCTGCGGCGCGATGGGTATGCAGTCGATGTCGCCGGTGACGGCGAGGGTGCCTTGGATCGCCTCGCTTCGGCCGAGTACGACCTGGTGTGCCTGGACCTCAACCTGCCCGACATGGGATTGGCGCCGCCCAGATATGCCGGACCCTCCGCACCGATCCCCAGGCCACCTTCGGTGACGAGCCGCCCCGGGTGCTCATGCTCCACCAGCACGGCGCTCGACGATGCTGGTGGCTCAAGGCGGGGCCGATGACTCCTGGTCAAGCGTTCCAGATTCCTTGAGCTCCAGGCGAGGGTTCGGGCCTTGCTCAGACGGGACCGCCCCCACCGAGGAGCCAACCTTGTCCACGGGCCGGTCGAACTGGATGAGACCGGCCACACCACGGCGGTGGGAGGTGTCCCCATCGATCTCACAGCAAAGGAGTTCGCCCTCCTCCGCTACTTCCTTCTCCACCCCGACGAGGTCATCTCAGCCGAGCAGCTGCTGGAGCACGTCTGGGACGAGCACGCCGATCCATTCACCAACACCGTCCGGGTCACGCTCTCCAATCTGAGGCGGAAGCTGACTGTGGCGGGGGCGGGAGAGCTGATCGACACCGTGGTTGGGGCCGGGTACCGATTGGCCCCGGATGGTTGAGATGCCCGAGTGGACACGTTCGGTCCGCTTCCGGCTGGCCCTCACCTACTCGGTGCTGGTCTTCGCTTTGGCCCTGGTGGTGCTGGGAGCGGTCAACCTCGGGCTGAGCAGGGCGTTGAGCGGTCAACCGGTGGTGCAGGAGGTGGTGTTCCCAAGCCTGAGCCGCACGCTGGGCGGGTTCGAGCTCCAGCTCACGAGGGCGCGGATGGTTGATCTGGAGCGGCTGGTCAACGAGCCAGCGCTCGACAACCTGCGGCGCTACTCGCTCTACACGGTGGCGTTCCTCTTCCCCCTCAGTGTGGTGATCGGCTGGCTGGTGGCGGGACGGGCGCTCCGGCCGGTGGAGAGGATCGGTGGAGTCGCGCGCGAGATCCAGTCGACCGACCTCAGCAGGCGGATTCGGCTGGGCGGGACCGACGACGAGTTCAAGCGGCTCGCCGACACATTCGACGCCATGCTCGACCGTCTTGAAAAGGGGAACCGGGATCGAAAGGGCTTTCGTGGAGGACACCACCCACGAGCTACGCAATCCGCTGGCGGTGATGGCCACCACCCTCGACGTCGCCCTCTCCGACCCAGATGCCGACGTCGGAGTTCTTCTCCGTCATGCCGGCGAGGTGGTCCGCCGCACCATCGATCGCACCTCCCGCACCGTCGACGAGTTGGTCACCTTCGCCCGCCAGGATCAACGCGCCCTGGCGCTGGTCACGGTCCCGCTGGTCTCCTTGCTGGAGGAGTCGGTGGGGGACTACCGGGTTGCCGCCGCTGCCCGAGGCATCGAGCTTCGGGTCGGGAGGCACGGTCGAGGCAACGGTAGAGGGCGATCGGGACTCTCTGAAACGAGCGCTGGGCAACCTTCTCGACAATGCGGTGGCCCCCTACGCGCCGGAGGGATCTGAGGTCGTCGCCAGCTGCGGGGCGACCGGTTCATGGGCGTGGATGTTGGTGACCGATCTAGGCCCGGGGATCGCCGAGGATCTCCACGAGCGGATATTCGAGCGCTCGTGGGGCGCCGCCGACCAGCACGATCGCACCCGTCGTCGCTCAGGACTGGGTTTGGCGATCGTCCGCCAGGTAATGGCGGGTCACGGCGGGCTGGTGACGATCGACTCTTCGCAAGGATCGGGCTCGACCTTTGCGCTGTGGCTGCCTCTCAATCGTGATGCCAGGCCAGATGAGGTAACCGCAGACGGGTTGCATCCCCTCGAACGGTCGGGAGTCGGCCCAAGGTGACATTCGCACTACAGCGGTAGTGCCAATACCATCGAATCGTCCAATGGCGTCGCTCGACCGATCCACCCTCGACGGCTTGATCGCACGCGACCCCGACTGGGTCGGGGAGCGTCGACAGCGCCGGTTTCGAGTGGCTCGAGAAGTTGGACGTGCCCACCGGCGCCGAAGAGGAATGGCGCTACGTCGATGTGCCGGGTGACCCCGCCTCGCTTCCGTTGGCCGACCGGGCCGGGGAGCCAATCGCTTCCGACGACGTCGACGAGGCCTTCGTTCGGGTAGCGGGACGGGCCCAGGTAGTTGACGGCACCGCCGTATCCATCGAGTCCGACGCCGGCACCGGTGTCCTGTTCACCTCGCTTGCTACGGCGTACACGGCTCACGAGGCCGAGCTTCGGGGTGCCTACATGCGAGCGGTCGAACCCAGTCTGGACCGTTTTATTGCCGCGGCCCATGCGGCTTTCAGCACCGACGGGGTCTTCGTCTACCTGCCGCCAGGCGTAGCGATAGCCGACCCCGTTCCTCATCGACATTCAGGGTGCCACCGCCGGCACGGTGAGCTTTCCCCATGTGACCGTGGTGGCGGAGAGAAACTCCGAAGCGTCGATCGTTGTCAGGTACCGCTCCGCCCCAGACGTTGATCTGGCCATGGTGCCCCAGGTGGAGGCATCGGTGCGGGACGGAGGACGGCTGCGTCTCACCACCGTCCAGCAGATCGACGAGGCGGCGACGACCATCGCCCATCAGCGCCTCGATCTGGGTCGGGACGCCACCGCCCTCCTCGGTGAGGTTGGTTTGGGCGGCCGTTTTGGCCGGCTCGACCTTGGGATAGACCTTTTGGGGAGCGGAGGCACCGCCGATGTGGTCGGTATTTACTACGGCGAGCACGAACAGGTGCTCGACTACCGGCTCCTCATCGACCATTTCGGACCGAACACATCGTCCAAGGTCTTTCTCAAGGGCGCCGTGGAAGACACCGCCAACTCGGTATTTACCGGCATGGTGAAGATCGAGCCCGACGCCGTGAAGACATCGGCGTTCGAGACCAATCGCAACCTGGTGCTATCCGATGGTGCCAAAGCGAACTCGGTCCCCAACCTCGAGATCCTGTGCAACGACGTGATATGCGGCCACGCCTCCTCGGTGGGTCCGCTCGACGAAGACCAGATCTACTACCTCGAGAGCAGGGGACTGCCGTCGGACAGGGCGGCCCGTCTGCTCGTCCGCGGCTTCTTCGAGGAAGTCATAGCCCGACTGCCCCATCCCCAACTCGCCGGCCCGGTGCGCAGTGCCGTGAACCGGAAGTTCGTCACAGCCCAGGAAGAGGGGCGGGTATTCGGAGGAATGGGTGGAGATCGGGCCCCTCGACGACCTGCCCGACGGCAGGGGAGTGCTGGTCGAGGCTGGAGACCAGCGCATCGCGGTGTTCCGTGTCGGCGGCGAAGTGTTCGCGGTGGGCGACCGTTGCAGCCACGCCGAGGCTTCGCTGGCCGAGGGCGAGGTTTTCGATACCGAGGTCGAGTGCCCCCGGCATGGCTCGGCATTCGACCTGCGAACCGGGGCCCCCCACCGCCTGCCCGCCACCAGGCCGGTCCCGACCTATCAGGTGAGAATCGATGGCGGGGTCGTGCTCCTCTCGCTCCAGCCGGTGGAGGTTGAGGTATGACCGCAGCCGCCCTCTTCGTCGAGCAACTCACCGCCGGGGTCCACGACCGCCAGATTCTCACCGGGGTGGACCTCGAGATCCCGTTCGGTGAGGTCCACGCCATCATGGGCCCCAACGGTTCGGGGAAGTCGACCCTGTGTCACGTCCTCACCGGCAAGGAGGGTTTCGACGTGTCGGGGGCGGCGTCGCTCGATGGCGAGAACCTTCTCAAGCTGACGGTTCCCGACGCGCCCGCGTTGGGTTTGCTCCAGGCTTTCCAGTACCCGGTCGAAGTGCCCGGGGTGTCTCTTGGCGAGTTCCTACACGAGGTGGGCGATGCCAGGGGCATCGATCCGACAATGGTGACTCTATCGACCGGGAGGTCTGGTTGGATGTCGATGCTGCTCAACGGGGCTCGAACAACGAGCTGTCCGGCAGGTGACAGCGCTGCAGATCTGCAACTTCGCGGTGCTCGAGCCGAGGGTGGCGGTGCTCGATGAGATCGACTCTGGGCTCGACATCGACACAGTCCGCGAGGTGGCGGCAGCGGTCGAGCAGATGCGGGGCCCGGACCTGGGCGTGGTCATGATCACCCACTACAGCCGGATCCTCCAATACATCACCCCCGATCGGGTCCACGTGATGGTTGACGGCCGGATCGTGGAATTCGGCGGTCCCGAGTTGGCCGAGCAACTCGAACAGGAGGGCTATGAGGGCGTGCGCCGCCGCTCGGCATACCCGTCCCGGTGACCACACCCGAGGTCAGACCCGCCGATCTGCTCACCGACACGCCGTTCGATCTGAGTACTTGTGAGTACTTAGTACTTAGTACTAGTACTTAGTACAAGCCGCGGGGCGATCATCGTTGGGAGTTCGGTAGCGCCCCTACCCGCTGCTTGCGAGCGGGGCCCTTCCCCCCTGCGGGGGGACGGAGAGTTGCCTACCGTCTGCCGTCTGCCGTTGCGTCAGCCCCCCAGTAGGCCCGATAGGTCGGGGACTTCCTCGATCACTTCGTACTGGACCATCAGGTCGGCGGTGTTGGTGATGGAATCGGTGTCCAGGGTGCCGGTGAACGGACCGAAGAGGATCTCGGCGGCGAGCTCGGGTGTCAGGCTCGTGTAGGTGGTGACCGCGTCGCGGGCCACCTGCTCGTCGGCGGTGATCATCTCCTCGGCTGCGGTTATGGCACCCACGAAGGCCTCGACCACGTCGGGGTTGGCCTCGGCGTACTCGGTGGTGGTGAAGTAGGCGGCGATCTCCATCCCCGGCTCGGTGCCGATGTAGTTGTAATCCACCACCTGAGCGCCCTCGGCTGTGGCGATGGTCACGAATGGCTCGACCACCCAGATCGCCTCCACCTGTCCCTCGGCGAGGGCAGCGGGCATGTCGGGGAACCCGAGTTCGATGAACTGGAGACCGGAGGTGTCCACATCTTGGCCGTCGAGCGAGGCGCGGATGGTGACCTCGCCGATGTTGGCCAGCGTGTTTACCGCGATGGTCTGCCCGGCGAGACCGGACGGCGTCCGATATGTCGGAGTCCGCACCGACGAGGACGGCGCTCCAGTCGGGCTCCTCCTCGTTGGCCTTCATCCCACCGGTCAACGCCTGCAACTGGATGCCGGCGGCCGTGGCGTTCACCAGCGACACGACGTTGGAGAACCCGATCTGGAACTCGCCCGCCTCGACACCGGGGATGATGGCGGCGCCGCCCTCGGCGAGAGTCGGGGTCACCTCGAGGCCGGCCTCCTCGAACAACCCCTGCTCGATGGCGACGTATAGCGGGACCACATCGGTGATCGGGATGACGCCGACGGCGAGTGGTGTCAATTCACCACCGGCCCCGGCGGTGGTGTCGGCCCCGGCCGTGGTTTCACTGACGGCCCCAGTGGTGTCGGTCCCGGCTGCGCTGGTCGCTGTCCCCCCGTCGCCACCGCATGCGGCAACGAGCGAGACCAACATCAGGGCCATGATCACTCTGATCTGCCAGGATCCGGTGCGGATGCTCGTCATGATCCCCCTCCCTCTTCCGGGTCGTTTCAGGGTGCAACCTAATGGGCGCCGCGGTGCGACGCGGGACTCCGGAGAGCGGATCGGATGATCGCCGCCGACAGGCCCATGACGCGGGTCCCCGGGTGGGCGCTGGGGACCGCCGGGGTGGTTGTCGTGTTGGTGGTCTTCGAGGTTGCCGCCAGGTTGGAGTGGCTGCCCGCTCGTTGGTTTCCACCGCCGAGCGAGATCCTCCGGGCGCTGGCTGACGAGGCGGTCACCGCCGAGTTCTGGAGGACGGTGTGGGCGACACTTCGAGGGTGGGCGATGGGTCTCGGCATCGCCGCTCTGGTGGCGATACCAGTGGGGATGCTGATCGGAGCCATTCCCTTCCTTTACCGCCAGGTGCGGGTGGTGATCGAGTTCCTTCGCCCGATCCCATCGGTGGCCCTCATACCGGTGGCCGTCCTCCTCTTTGGCACCGGGTTTGGGGGCAAGGTTTTCCTCGCTTCGTTCGCCGCCACCTGGCCGCTGCTGTTCCAATCCATGTACGGGGTCCAGGACGTCGACCCGGTGGCTCGGGACACGGCCCGGGCCTACCGGCTGGGCCGGGTGCGTCAGGCTCTGTTTGTCACCCTCCCCAGCGCCGCCCCATACATCGCAACCGGACTGCGTGTGTCCTCGGCGGTCGCCCTCATCCTGGTGGTGACCGGTGAGTTGGTCATCGGCTCTGCTGGTGTCGGCAATGCAATCGCCGTGGCGCGCAGCGGCGGCGACGTGGCGGTCGCATATGCGTACATCGCCGTCGCCGGGTTGCTGGGGCTTGGGCTCAATACGCTTTTCAAGATCGTGGAGCGCCCCGTGCTCCACTGGCACCCCGGGCAGCGCCCATGAAGTGGAGGAGCGTGCTGGCCGACGTGGCGAGGTTCGGGGTCTTCTTGCTGCTGTGGCAGTTGGTGGCTCTTGCGCTCGACTCGGCATTCCTCCCGCCGCTCGGGGAGGTCTTCACCGCGTTTGCGGACAGCTTCATCTTCGAGCGGATTTGGAGCGACGTCGTGCCCAGCATCGGCCGAATGGCCGCGGGATACACCATCGCAGCGGTGGTGGGTATCAGCGCCGGGTTGCTGATCGGGTCCAACTGGGTGGTACGCCGCACCGCCGGACCCGTCACCGAGTTTCTCCGCGCCATCCCACCGCCGGCGCTCCTCCCCTTTGCCATGCTCGTGTTCGGATTCGGGTTGTCGATGAAGGTGTTCGTGATAGCGATCGGATGCGTGTGGCCGATCCTGCTCAATACGGTGGACGGGGTCCGCGGCGCCGACCCCATGTTCAACGAGGTGGCCCGTGTTTACCGGCTCGATGAGCGATCGCGGTTGCGCCGAGTGGTGATCCCGGCGGCGGCGCCCCAGATCGCCGTCGGGCTCAGAGCGAGCCTCTCCATCGCGCTCATCCTGATGGTGATCAGCGAGATGGTCGCCAGCACCAATGGGCTCGGGTACTTCGTGCTCCAGGCCCAGAGGACTTTCCGTCTCGACGACATGTGGGCGGGGATCCTGATGCTCGGCATCGTCGGTTTCGCCCTCAATGCCCTCTTCGTCGCCGGGGAAAGACGTGTCCTCGCCTGGCACCGCGGGATGCGCGCCGCCAGCGACGCGAGCGCCGAGCCGATGGAAGTGGTGGCGGCCTGATGCTCGAGGTGAGCCACCTCCGCGTCGTGTACGGGTCGGGCAGCGATGCAGTGGAGGCGATCGGCGATCTCTCGCTTACGGTGGGCGGAGGCGAGTTCGTCTGCGTCGTGGGACCGTCTGGGTGCGGGAAGAGCACGTTGCTGCGCTGCCTCTCTGGGCTGATGTCGCCGACATCGGGAGAGGCCACTCTGGACGGCGAGCGGATCACCGGCCCTCCCGAGAGGATGGCTCTGGTCTTCCAGCAGTACGGCCGGTCCTTGTTCCCGTGGATGAGTGTTCGGGCCAACGTCGAGATCCCGCTCCGCGCCAAGAGCTTGTCGGCTTCCGACAGGGAGAGCCTTGTCGAGGAGACGGTGGCCGCGGTTGGACTGGCGGACGCGCTCGACCGGTACCCGTGGCAACTCTCCGGCGGCATGCAGCAGAGGGTGGCGATCGCCCGTGCGCTCGCCTACCAGCCCGAGGTCCTCATGATGGACGAGCCGTTCGCCTCGGTGGATGCCCAAACCCGCGCCGAACTGGAGGATCTGCTGCTCCGGATCTGGGCCGAGTTCGGCGTCACCGTCCTCTTTGTCACCCACGACGTGGACGAGTCGGTCTACCTGGGGGACAGGGTGGCGGTGCTCTCCAAGTCGCCGAGCACGGTGAGCGAAGAGGTGGTGGTAGACCTCCCCCGCCCCCGCGATCAGCTGACGACCAAGGCCGACCCGCTGTTCAGCGAGCTCCGCACCAGGGTGCTCCGCTCGATCCGTCAGGACCATCCTCGGTCCGGGGCACCGTTGATCGAGCGGTGAGACTGGCGACCATCGGTTGGGGTAGTGGGTCCCGCCGCGCCCTGCTGGTCCACGGGATCCAGTCCAATGCCGCCGGGTGGTGGCGGGTCGGCCCTGCTCTGGCGGATATGGGCTTCGCCGTGGTCGCCCCCGACCTGCGCGGTCACGGCAAGAGCCCCGACCCGGCCGATCACACTTTTGACTCCCACGCCGCCGATCTGATCGAGTTGGGAGATGGTTGGGATCTTGTCGTGGGTCACTCGCTCGGTGGGGCGTTGGCGCTGGTGGCACTCGAGCGGGATCCTGGTTTTGCCACCCGGCTGGTGCTGGAGGATCCGGCGCTTGCCGTGTTCGACCCCGATCAGGCGCTCCATCGGATCAGCGAGCCCTTCGGGCTAGAAGTCACCCCGGAGTGGGTGGCGGAACACAACCCCACCTGGCACCCCGAGGATGTGCGGATCAAGGTCGAGGCATTGGAGGAGACATCGCGCCAGGTCACCGAGGCGATCTTCCGGCAGAACGACCCGTGGAACGTCATGGCAGAACTGGCGGCGCTCACCATCCCGACGCTGGTCCTCGGCGCTGACCCCGAGCTGGGAGCGCTCGTCCCACCGGCGCTGGGCGAAAGTCTCGTCGGGCTCAACGCGCACATTCGTTTCGTGTCGATCCCAGGTTCCAGCCACTCGATGCACCGCGACGAGTTCCCGGCGTTCATGGCCGAGATCGAGCAGTTCATGGAGTGACACGGTCCTGCGTACCCTGGATGAGCGAGAAGGAGCAGCGATGGAACAGTCCCGGGTTGAACGCGACTCGATGGGCGAGGTGGAGGTTCCGGCCGGCGCCTACTACGGGGCGTCCACCCGTCGCGCCGTGGACAACTTCCCCGTCTCCGGGATCCGTTTCAGCCGCCGTTTCATCTGGGCCCTGGGGCTGATCAAGGGCTCGGCAGCCACCGTCGCCGCCGACCAGGGGCACCTCCCGGTAGAGGAGGCGACGGGCCATCCGTGCCGCCGCCGACGAGGTGATGGAGGGGGCGCTCGACGACCACTTCCCATTGGACGTCTTCCAGACCGGCTCGGGGACATCGACCAACACCAACGCCAACGAGGTGATCGCCAGGCGGGCGCGAGAACTGCTCGGCGAGATCGAGGGCCGCCGGGTCCATCCCAACGATCATGTCAACGTCGGGCAGTCGTCAAACGACGTCATCCCCACGGCCATCCACGTCGCCGCCGCCGCCGCCATCGCCGAGGATCTGATCCCCGAGCTGGAGGCGCTCGCCGGTGGACTGCGCGCCAAGGCCGAGGAATTCAGCCACGTGGTCAAGTCGGGGCGGACTCACCTGATGGACGCCACCCCGGTGACGCTCGGTCAGGAATTCAGCGGCTACGCCACCCAGATAGCCAAGGGTGCGGAACGTCTCCGCAAGGTGCTGCCCGAGCTCGAGGAGCTCCCACTGGGAGGCACCGCCGTCGGGACGGGGATCAACGCCCCGGAGGGTTTCGCCGAGGCGGTCATCGCGTTGTTGGCTGAGCGCACCGGGCTCGCCTTCCGCGAAGCGGAGGACCACTTCGAGGCGCAAGCGGCAAAGGACGCCGCGGTGATGGCATCAGGAGCAATCAAGACGGTGGCCGTCTCGATGTTCAAGATCGCCAACGACCTGCGCTGGCTCGGCTCGGGCCCGACCTCGGGGCTCGCCGAGATCCAGCTCCCCGACCTGCAGCCCGGCTCGTCGATCATGCCGGGCAAGGTGAACCCGGTGATTCCCGAGATGGTGATGCAGGTGGCCGCCCAGGTGGTGGGGAACGACGCGACGGTCACATGGGCGGCGGCCAACGGCAACTTCGAGCTCAACGTGATGATGCCTGTGCTGGCCCACAACCTGCTGCAGTCGATCGAGTTGCTGGCGTCGGCGAGTTCCGGGCTTCGCGATCGGTGCGTGGCGGGGATCACCGCCAACGAGGACCGAGCCACCGAGCTGGTCGAACGGAACGTGATCGTGGTGACCGCCCTCAACCCTCACATCGGTTACGACAACGGTGCGCTTGTCGCCAAGGAGGCGCTGGCTACCGGTCGCAGCGTCCGCGATGTGGTCCTGGAACGGGGCCTCCTTTCGGAGGATGAGCTCGACGCCGTCCTCGATCTGAAAAGGATGACCGAGGGCGGGGTGCTCTGAACCGGCGCGGACCTTCAGTCCTCGCGCTCCTCGATGTCCCAGCCGCCTTCCCATCGGACCCTCACCTCGGACTTTGAATCGTCGTTCTCGAACTCGACCCGCACCTCGTCGGGACCCGCGTTGTCCACCTCGACCTCGTAGCCCGGGTTGGGGACGGCAGAGACCAGCGACACCGCGCCTCCGGACGCCTCGACCACCACGGTTCCCCCCGACACCGACACTGTGCGCCGTTCGGTGGTCGGAGTCGAAGTCGAGGTGGTCGAGGTGGATGTCGGGGTGGACGACGTCGAGGTCGACGACGTGGACGAGGTCGAGGAGGAGCCAGAGGTCGATGAGGTGGACGACGTAGAAGGCGAAGAGCTCGACGTCGAGGACGATGAGCCCGAACTCGCACTTGCACCGGCGTCGGTAGTGGTGGTCCGGCGTGGCCGGTTCGTCGAGGTGTCGGTAGTGGTGCTACCGCGTGGCCGGTCGGTCGAGCTGCTGGTCACCGACTCCGAATTATCGGCGACAGCCTCCACCGGGAACACCGGCTGCTCGGAAACGTCGTTGTCGGCAGCGTCCACGGCGCGCCATGCCACGAATGTGGCGGCGGCTGTCACGAACAGCCACAGACAGGACGAGGCCGAGGCGGCGCATTGCATAAGTGTCCCAGTTGGCGGTGGCAACGTCGTCAACGAAAGGTCAAGGTCTCGTCAAGGGACCAGCGAAGGGGAACCTCACCGATAACCTGATGACATGGCCGCTGTGGTGCTGGTCGAGGACGATCTCGAGATACGCAACCTGGTGGCGCGCGTCCTCGCCGGTCACGGCCACGATGTCATCTCCGCAGCCACCGCCATGGAGGGTCTGGAAGCGGCGGTGAAGGGGGCTCCCGACCTCGTGATTCTCGACCTGGGCCTTCCCGACCTCGACGGTTTCGAGCTGCTCAAGATGATCAGGGCGGTCAGCGCCGTCCCGGTCATCGTCGCCACCGCCCGAGGTGTCGAGGAAGACATCATCCGGACTCTCGATGCCGGAGCCGACGACTACCTGGTCAAACCATTTGGCGCCCGCCAACTCGAGGCAAGGGTGAGAGCCGTGCTCCGTCGCCGTGGCGAGGATCCCGAGCCGGTGACGGTCGTGGGCGGGCTCACCATCGACCCCCGTTCCCGCCTGGCACGTCTCAACGACGAGGAGCTCGAGCTCACGCCCAAGGAGTTCGACTTACTGCTCTTCCTGGCGGAGCGTGCCGGCGAGGTGGTGACCAAGCGGGAGATTCTGGCCGAGGTGTGGCGAGAGCCGTATGGCGGCGCCGATCGGACCATCGACGTCCACCTCTCTTGGCTGCGCAAGAAGTTGGGGGAGAGTGCCGCCGACCCCCAATACTTGCGCACCGTCCACGGAGTTGGCATCAAGCTGGTCGACCCGGGCGGCTGAAATGCGCAAGCAGCTGGCGTTGGTGAGCCTTGCGGTGACTTCGTTGGTCGTTGTGGCTTTCACCTTGCCGTTGGCTTTGCTCTACAAGCGCCAGGCGGAGGATCGGGCCGTGGTTGCCGCCGAGCGGCGGGCACAAGCGGTGGCAGCCGACGTGGCGGTGGCTGCGGGACCCGAACTGGACCGCGCCGCGATCGACGAGGTCGTGCTTTCGTCGGAGGGGGTAGGCGAGCTCTCGGTGGTCCTACCCGACGACGAGGTAGTCGGGGTCCCGGTCCCGGTGACTGCCGCCGTCGCCCGGGCACGACAGGGATTGGCGTTCCGGGCGGACACCGGCGAGGTCGTCGTCCCCGTGGTCACCGGTCAGGGGACGGCGGTCGTGCGGGTCGGCCTCGGCTCTGCCGACCTGACCGAGGGGGTCGGTCGTGCCTGGCTCGTACTCGGGCTCCTCGGTTTGGGAATGATCGTGCTTGCTGTGGTCGTTGCCGACCGGCTGGGACGGTCGTTTGTCAGGCCGGTGGGGGAGCTGGCGGTCACCGCCGAACGGCTAGGCGCCGGTGAGATGGAAGCGCGGGTCCGCCCCGAGGGCCCACCCGAGGTGGTCGAGGTGGGCGAGGCTCTCAACCAGCTTGCCGGGAGGGTGGAGATGCTGCTCGCCGCCGAGCGGGAGTCGGTGGCCGACCTGTCCCACCGGCTCAGGACACCTCTCACCGCATTGCGGCTCCGCGCCGAAGCGATCGGCGACCCTGAGGCCGCCACTGCCCTGCTCGCCCAGGTGGACCGGTTGGAGTGGGCCGTTGACGAGCTGATCAACACGGCCAGGCGCGGCAGCAGGACGATCACAGGTGTCGACCTGGGTCTGGTGGCACGCAACCAATCGGACTTCTGGCTCGTGCTCGCCGACGAGCAGGGCCGCAACTTTCACATCGACCTGCCGGCATCACCGGTGGTGGTTGAGGCCGACGCATCCGAGGTTGCGGCGGTTATCGACGCCTTGGTTGGAAACGTCTTCGCCCACACCCCGCCGGGAACCGACTTCGAGCTAGAGGTCCGGGCCGAGAACGAAACGGCCATCTTGTCGGTGGACGACGCCGGTCCCGGGTTTCCCGACCAAGCCGTGATCGGCCGAGGGGAGAGCAGAGCTGGATCCACCGGTCTTGGACTGGACATAGCCCGCCGGTTTGCCGAGGAAAGCGACGGGAGCCTCGCCGTGGGCAGGTCGCCCCTCGGTGGAGCAAGGGTCGAGGTCCGGCTCGTCAGTCAGTCGCCGACACCGTCTCCCAGCGTGATCGCATCGCCTCGATCTCCTGCGGCGTGAAGAGATGCGTCACCAGGCGGGACCCGTACACCGCTTCGAGTTGGTCGGGGGACAAGCGGAGTCTTTCCCGGAATAGGCCGTACACCGAGGCGTGCTCTCTCCGGTCGGCGACGTTCCCCGAGGCGAGCCGGATCCCGGGTACGCCGAGGAACTCCTCGAGAGCCTGGGGCCCGACGCGATCGAGGTCGGCGGTGCGGATCAGCAGGAGCCGTGCCCGCTCGCCCTCGTAGATCTGCCACCCCCGCTCGGGCGAGAAGGGAGAGGCGAATATGTCGATCCCGAACACAGGAGCCATCTCCAGGTCGAACCAGCGCGTGGGGTCGACGTCGAGTCGGGCCAGACCTCCCGGCTGGAGAACATGCTGATCGAAGAGCGGGGTCAGGTCAGCGATGAGCTCGTCGTCGGAGAGCCGTTGCCGGCGCTCGAACCAGTCGTACCCGATCGGGACCTCGAGCTTCTCGAAGAAAAGCGAGACATTGCGCGCCACGGGGTCGCGCACCAGTGTGATGACGTCCCAGCGCTTGTCCAGCTGTCTGGTCACCGCGGCGCCGACGATCTGCCCGTCCCAGATGAACGGAGGATTCCACCAGATGTCGGGGAGAGGCGTCCCCTGGTAAGCGGCCCGGGAATTCGCCAGCAACCGCTTTTCCCTCTCCAATTGGTTGCGGGTCAGGAAATGGGTGTGGATGACGGAGCGTCTTTCGGAAATGCGCGGTTCGGCGGCGAGAGAGCGCAACACCGACTGCGACCCCACCTTCCCCATCTGGTGGACGATGATCGGGTTGCGGCGGAGCGCCCGTCGGGTGTTGATCTGGCGCCGCATCCACCGCACAGGGGTGCTGTGGGCGATCCCAGTGGGTCCTCGGGGTGCGGAAACGGTCATCTGGTGACGGTAATAGGCGATCACGAAGTGACCGCCTATCACCCTTCCTAACCGATCTCGAGGCGGAGCTCGGAACCGTGGAACTGGAGACGGAACTCGACGTCGTCGTCGCCCCGCTCGAACTCCACCCGCACACGGTCTCCCCCGGCGTCGTCCACCTCGAAGTTCCAACCGGCGTTGGCGGTGACGTCGAGCAACTCGAGCTGCGAGTCGGAGATCCTCACGGTGACACTCCCGGCATTCGCAACCTGATAGGTCACAGAGCGGTCGGTCGGTGGGGTCTCTTCGCGCACCGTCGTGCTCGTTGTGTCGTCGTCGTCGTCGAAGGTGGTCGAAGTGTTGTCATCGAAGGTGGTCGACGTGACGTCGTCGTCGAGTGTCGTGCTCGTTGTGTCGTCGTCGTCGTCGAAGGTGGTCGACGTGACGTCGTCGTCGATCGTCGTCGACGTGTTGTCGTCATCGAACGTCGTCGAGGTGGCGTCGTCGTCCACGGTCGACGAGGTGGCTCCGGTCGATGATGTCACCGAGGATGACGTGACCGATGAGGAACTCACCGACGAGGAACTGACCGACGATGACGTCGTCTGGCCATTGCTTCGCCGTACCCGGGTGACCAATTCCCCTCCGGCGAACTCGGCGACGAAGACCCGGCGAGCGGCTCCATTGACGAACTCCACGCGGACTCTGGGACCGGATTGGCGGACGACCTTCGGGGTCCAACCCTCGACCCGCTGGATCGAAACAACCGAAATGCGGCCGCTTTGCACGGTGACTGTCACGGCGCCCGCCTCGGCCACCGCGAAGCTCTGCTCATTGGCGTCGGTTGTCGCCGCGCCGTTCTCGTTGTCCTGGAGCGCCTGGCTGATGCCAACGCCGAGTATCGCAAGCACGGCGACCGCTGCTAGTGCGATTACTGCAATTCTCTTCACGCTGTCCTCCTGGTAGGGGACCGCCACCGTCGCATGCGGACCCTTGAGGGCGCGTCAGAGAAAAATCAACGAGATGTCATGTCTCAGCCGCCGTTGACCGAGGCAAGAGCTTGTTCGAGCGTCGCCCACGGGAGCCCGGCGCACTTGATGCGGACCGGGAATTTGCGAACCCCCTGTAGGGCGCTGAGATCACCGAGTTCGGGATCGGGTTCGCCGCCGTCCTCGGAGGACATCATCTGGTGGAAGCGCTCCGCCAGCAACGTGATCTGTTCCACCGATTTGCCGACGATGGCGTCCCCCATCATGGAGGCGGACGATTGGCTGATGGAGCAGCCCTGGCCCCGTACCGCCACATCGGAGACCACCCCGTCGGCAATCTGGAGGTCCACCTGCACCTCGTCACCGCACAGAGGGTTCACCCCTTCGGCATGCCCGTCTGGGTCCACTATCTCGTCCCGGTGCCTCGGGTTGCGGTAGTGGTCGAGGATCACCTGTCGGTAGAGCTCGTCCAACGCCATTGCGGAGAACAAGGTAACCGGAAGGGGATGCAACAGGGGCCTTGAAGTTCGTTGCGATTGAGACGGCAGACGGCGAGACGGCAGACGGCAGACGGCAGACGGCAGCCAATCCGAGTCCGTCCCCCGCGGGGGAAGGGCCCCGCTGCGGAGCAGCGGGTAGGGGGGCTGGCGAACTCCACAACGGTGCGGTTAACTCGACTCCAAACAACTCGGCGGCGGTGCCGAGGCCGGCGATGAGGGCATCGATATCGTCGGTGCCGTTGTAGACCGAGAACGAGGCGCGGGCTGTGGCGGGGACACCGAGGGCGCGCATCAAGGGCTTGGCGCAGTGGTGACCGGCGCGTATCGCCACGCCCTGCTCGTCGAGGATCGTTGCCAGGTCATGGGGGTGCACGTCCCCCATGGTGAAGCTCACCGCCCCTCCCCGTCTGGCGGCGTCGGTCGGGCCCTGTATCGCCACGCCCGGGGTGCCACACAGCCGTTCCACGGCATAGGCGGTGAGGGCGCGATCGTGCTCGGCGACCGCTTCCATTCCGATTTCTTCGAGATATCCGATCGCCGCTGCCAGCCCGATGGCTTCGGTGATGGGCGGCGTACCTGCCTCGAATCGGTGGGGGATGGGCGCCCAGGTGGCTCCTTCGAGCGTCACGTCGCTGATCATCTCGCCACCACCCTCGAAGGGCTCCAGCTCCTCGAGCGCCTCCTGGCGGCCCCAGAGAACGCCGATCCCGGTGGGGCCCAGGAGCTTGTGCGAGGAGAAGGCGAAGAAATCGGCACCCATGGATTCGACGGCGACCGGGCGGTGGGCGATCAGCTGGGCCCCGTCGACAACCACCCTGGCGCCGACTGAGTGCGCCCTTTCGGCAATGGAGTGCAGGTCTGGGATCGTTCCCAACACGTTGGACATCCCGGTGATCCCGACGACCTTCACCGTCTGGTCGATGAGCCCGAGGGTGGCATCGATATCGAGGTCACCATCGGCATCGAGCGGTGCCCAAATGACTTCGGCTCCGGTGAGCCCGGCGACCATGTGCCAGGGGACGATGTTGGCGTGGTGCTCCATCATGGTGAGCAGCACCCGGTCGCCTGGACGAAGGCGCCGTAGACCCCACCCGAACGCCACCGAGTTCAGAGCCGACGTGGTCCCACGGGTGAATATGACCTGACGGGCGGCGCCGCTCCCGATGAACTGAGCCACCGTGTCTCGAGCATGCTCATAAGCCTCGGTGGCCGCCAGCGACAGTCGATACGCGCCGCGATGCACGTTGGCGTACTTGGTCCGGAGGAACTCGTCCATCGCGTCGATGACAACGCCGGGCTTCTGTGCCGAGGCCGCCGAGTCGAGGAAAACGAGGCGCTGTCCGTTGCTCGGCTGCGCCAGAAGCGGGAAGTCGGCGCGCCGGGCGGAGAGGTCGGTCATGCCGTGGCGGTCACCCCATCGCGGAACGCCTCGTAGCCCTCGACCTCGAGATGCTTGGCCAGCTCGGCGTCACCGCTCTCCACCACCCTCCCATCGACGAAGATGTGGACGTGGTCCGGAGTGATGTGCTCGAGGAGCCGCTGATAGTGCGTGATGATCAGGAACCCACGCTCCGGCCCGGTGAGTTCCTTCACCCCTTCGGCAACCGTGCGGAGAGCGTCGATATCGAGCCCTGAGTCGGTCTCATCCATCACCGCCAGTTCCGGCTGGAGCACCGCAAGTTGGAGCACCTCATTGCGCTTGCGCTCACCACCCGAGAAGCCCTCATTGAGGTACCTGTCGGCGAAGGTGGCATCCATTCCCAGGGTGCGCATCGCCTCCATGACACGGAGACGCAGCTCGAGCACGGTGTAGTCCACCCCGTCGCGGTTCTTGAGTGCGGTGCGGAGGAACTGCACCACCGAGACCCCGGGGACCTCCTCGGGGTACTGGAAGGCGAGGAACAGCCCACGGGTCGCCCTGTTGTTGGAGGGCATGGCCGTGATGTCCTCACCCTTGAAGGTGATGGAACCTCCTGTGACCTTGTACCCGGGGTGGCCCATCAGGACGTTGGCCAGCGTGGACTTGCCCGAGCCGTTCGGGCCCATCAGCGCATGAACCTCGCCTCGATTGACGGCAAGGTCCACTCCCTTGAGAATCTCGTGGCCGCCCATGCTGGCGCGCAGGCCCTCGATGCGGAGAAGGGGGGGTTCCATTTCCACCATCAGGCTAGTGGAAACCCCGGATTCAACTGCCGGCAGTGGTGGCGGCAGGTGACTCACCAGGCTCCGCCAGCGTCACCTCATACTCGCTGGTGACCGAGGCATCGGCGTCGAACCCCGCCATTTCGGTTCCGCCCTCATTGGGAAGCCGGACGACGATGGTGGCAGCGACGGTGCCATCGCTCTCCGATGCGGTGATCAGTCCCTGTTCGGGGTCGAATCGGTTTGTGGTGCCGAGGTCGGCAGGGTCGCCGCTAACCGAGAACTCCAGCTGCTCGAGCACCTCTTCGGCCTCCGGGTCACTGCCCGCTGCCGCCCCGAACAGCTCGGCGAGCATCTCGGTGAGCGAGATGTCGAAGGCGGAAACGGTGGTGGTCGAGTCGATTACGACCAATGTGTTCTCCATACCGGTGATCTGATTGGCGGTGGTGTACGAGACCTCTTCACCGAGGAGGTCGAGCGTCTGCTCGTTGCTCCATTCGTCACCCACGGCCAACTCGTTGTCAGGGAACGTCGGGCCAAGCGGCCCTCGAAGGGGGTCACCTGGGATGAGCCCCTCGAGTGATGCCAGAGGGTTGGCCAATCCCTCTAAGCCGCCTGCATCCGGCGCAGCCTCGACCACGTTGCCCTGAAGGTCCATGACCACGGTGACGGGTGGGAGTTCGCCCTCCGACATCTGAAGCTCAGGGGGTATGTCCTCGCCGAGGTCCTCCCCGTCGAGGGTGCCGCTCACATCCACCGTCTCCATCGAGCTGGTGACGGTGAGTTCGATGGTCCCCTCCTCCTCGCCCGCCGCCACCTCGTACACCACTGTTCCCTCCCGGGTGGTGGTGACGTCAGCGTTCTCCGGGATGGGGGAATCCTCGGCGGAGAGGTCGCCGGCGACGGTTCCATCGAGTGACACCGACTGGGTGGAGATCACGTCGTACGTGTACGTCGAGCCTGGTTCGTACCCGTAGCTGAGCTCACCGAGCGAGGCGGGGACGGTGGTTGCCGACTCGCCGCCGGCAGAACCGCCGCAAGCAGCTACCAGACAACCAATGACAACCAACCTTGAGATGCGCATGCGAAGACCTCGAAGAGGAAGGAGTGGTTCGAGTGTAGGGCCGGTCGGTAGGTTCCCAGCAGTGTCCGAAGCGTTACCTGCCGCCAGCCGTCGGGTCCTCGACCGGGCCCGGGAGCTTGGGATCGAGATCGGAATCGAGCGCTACCCACAGGGCACCCGAACTGCTGCCGACGCCGCCGCCGCCGTCGGCTGTGAGGTGAGCGCCATCGTGAAGTCACTGGTGTTCATGGTGGACGACCGACCGGTGGTGGCCCTGGTGCCGGGCGATCGGCGGCTCGACCCGACCGCTCTGGCCAAGGTCGTGTCGGGGAGCGACGCCCGCAGGGCAACACTGGAGGAGGCGCGAGCGGCCACGGGCTTTGCGGCGGGGGGGACGCCTCCCTTCGGTTACCCGGGGCCGGTCCAGGTGGTTGCGGACCCCGGGCTACAGCGCCACGCGATGGTGTGGGCAGCGGGTGGGACCCCCGACACGGTCTTCCCGATCGACCCCACGGTGCTGGTCGAGGCGGCCGGTGCCTTCTGGGCACCGGTGACTTGAGGTCTCAACCCTCGAGCACCGCGACGACAGCCTCGAGCGGCGCCAGGTCGGATAGGTCGAGGTGCTGCAGGTAGAGCTTTTCGACTCCGACCCTCTCGAGAGATGAGATCGTCTCCCGCACCTCGTCAGGAGGTCCGATAGGTAGCCCCGCCGCCTTCCATCTCTCCTCGATCCGCTCAGGTGGCCTTCCCACCGCCTTTGCCGTCGCCTCGAGCACCGCCCTGTAGGCGCCAGGGTCGGCGCCGGTGACCACCGGCCCCATCACTGAGACGGTGATCGACCCGGGATCCCGCCCCGCTTCCTCCGCGGCAGCGCGCATCGTGGCGATCTTCGGTCCGATTTCGTCAGCCGATGCCAGCCCGTGGTTGAACTCGTCGGCGTAGCGACCGGCGAGCGACGGGGTGCGACGTGGTCCGCCACCGCCGACCATGAGCCTGATCCCACGTGGTCGGGGCTCGGCATCACCCGAAAAGCTGAAGTGCTCGCCTTGGAACGATCCGCCGTCGAAGGCGGCCCGCACATATCCGAGCGCCTCTTCCAGCCGGTCGAACCTCTCTCCAGTCGATGGGAAGCCGAGCCCGAATGCAGAGTGCTCATGCTCCTGCCATCCGGTCCCTATCCCGAGGTCGAGTCGGCCCTCGGACATCTCATCGATCGTCGCCGCGCTCTTGGCTATGACTGCGGGGTGGCGGAAGGTGATCGGGCTCACCAGGATCCCCAGCCTGATCCGGTTGGTCTCCCGGGCGAGCCCTCCGAGCGAAACGAAGGCATCCGTGGTCGGCGCCGACCGTCCATCGGCGTTGCCGTAGTGGTCCGAACGGGCAAACGAGCGCATCCCCGCTGCTTCCGCCCACCGGACCGCCGCCAGCAATTGCTCGTAGCTGCCGCCGATCTGCGGCTCGGTCATCAGCGCGAGCTCCATAGTTCACTCCTGGGTGGGCGTGGGGGAGAGTATCCCGTCGAGAGGACGGCGGACGAGTGCCTTGCCCAACTACCAGCCGCGGGTGCGCCATTCATCGATGTGGGGGCGCTCGGTCCCGATGGTCGTTCCCTCACCGTGGCCGGGGAAGACCATCGTGTCGTCTGGGAGGACGAAGAGCCGGCGATCGAGGCTGTCCATGATCTGGGGAAAACTCGAGTAGTCCCAGCGAGTCGCACCCGGACCACCGGGGAAGAGCGTGTCGCCCGAGAAGAGTTGCGGCGGCATGACGAAGCAGCACGAGCCGGGCGTATGGCCGGGGGTGTGCTCGGTCCGCAACCGGAGACGACCCACGAGTATCTCTTCGCCGTCGGTCAGAGGGATATCGGGCGCCATCTCGGCGATCTCCGTGTCGGCGGGGTGCATCCGGAACGGGATGCCGAGCGCCTCTCTCACTTCGTCGGCTGCACCGACATGGTCGAGGTGACCGTGCGTGGTGAGGATGGCGCTCACCGTCCAGCCGGCGGCAGCATCGAGGATCGCCGGCGCCTCGGCCGCGGCGTCGATGATCACCATGTCGCGGCGTCTCGGGGTCGCCCACCAGGTAGACCCGGTTGTCGTACGGGCCGAGCGCCAGCCGCACCAAATACCTGTCCGGCTCGTCGAGAAGCACCAGAGAAGACATGGATGGGGGACCGTAGTGCCCACCGGGCCGGCCGGGCATTACCTTGCAGCCTCATGGCCAGGTACCGCGTTGGTCTCGAAACCCGCGACCGGATACTCGCCGCCACCCGCGACCTCCTCGCCGAGGGCGGGCTCGAGGCGGCAACTCTCAAGGCGATCTGTGAGATGGCGGGGATCCAGCCGGGAAGCTTCTACAACCTCTTCGGGTCGAAGGAAGAGGTCGTCCTCACCGTGGTCCGTCAGGCAATAACGGCGGTCGACCCCGATCCAAGCGGCACCGGGTCTGACACGGTGTCCGACCTTGTCTCCGCCTATGTCCGGTTCATCACCGAGGAGGAGCCGCTCGCCCGCGTCTACCTCAGGATGGCGGTCGGCGGCGCGCTCACCGACCAGGCGATGGCGGGTCGAGTCCTCCGTCATCACCAAGCCAGGGTGACCCGCTTCGCCGAGGCGATGGACCGTGCTTCACCCGGCACCGGGAATCAGTTGCGGGCGGAGGCATTGGTGGCGGCTCTGAACGGGTACGCACTTCAATCTCTGCTCGACCCAGGTTTCGACTTTGCGATGCATGCCGAGCGCCTGGTGGCGAGTGAGGCAGTGTCGACTCACTGACGCCTCAATCCTTGAGTGGGCACTCAAACTTTGACGCTATACTCAAGCTTCCAGGGACCATGGAAAAGGGAGCAGATGGGGCACTACAGGTCGAACCTTCGCGACATCGAGTTCAACCTCTTTGAAGTGCACCGGATCCAAGATCAGCTTGACCGGCCTCCCTTCACCGATCTCGACGAGGGCACTTTGCGTGCCGCCCTGGTTGAGATCGAGCGACTGGCTCGGGACGAGTGGGCCGCCAGCTTCGAAGTTGCCGACCGCATCGATCTGGTCCTCGAGGACGGGGAGGTCGTCCTTCCCGACGAGATGAAGAGCAGCCTGGCGGCGTTGCGCGATGGAGGTTGGGACCGTTTCGGGCTTCCCGAGGAACTCGGCGGAAACCGGGTGCCGCGTGCCGTCTTCTGGGCGACCCAGGAGTTCTTGCTCGGCGCCAATCCCACCGCCGTTTTCTACTCCTCGGGACCGCTGTCCGCCCGACTACTCCACGACGAAGGCACGCCCGAGCAACGCCGGGTCGCGGCGCTCATGATCGAGCGGGGCTGGGCGGGGAGCATGGTCCTCACCGAGCCCGACGCCGGCTCCGACGTCGGTGCCGGGACCACTCGCGCCACCCACGTCGAGGGCGACTTGTGGCACCTGGAGGGGGTGAAGCGATTCATCACCGGCGGCGAACACGACGGGGCGGAGAACATCGTCCATCTGGTGCTCGCCCGCCCGGTGGGGGCCGGTCCCGGGACCAAGGGTCTGTCGCTCTTCATGGTCCCCAAGTGGCTCATCGAACCGGACGGGTCACTTGGGAGAGCGCAACGGGATCGTCGCTACCCGACTCGAGCACAAGATGGGTCTCAAGGGGTCGACGACCTGCGAGCTCACCCTCGGCGCCGGAGCTCCCTGTGTCGGTTACCTGGTCGGCGGGGTCCATGATGGGATCAGACAGATGTTCCGCGTGGTCGAGCACGCCCGGATGACGATCGGGACCAAATCGGCAGCCACCATGTCCACCGGGTATCTCAACGCTCTCGCCTACGCAACCGAGCGGGTCCAGGGCGCCGACCTGGCCGAAGCCGGCGACAAGTCGGCGCCGCGGGTACCCATCATCAGGCACCCGGACGTGCGCCGCATGCTCATGGAGCAGAAGGCGACAGCCGAGGGACTGCGCGCCCTGGTGTTGTACACCGCCACGGTGCAGGGGTACGCCGAAACGGCGCCAGACGACCTGGCGATGGCGGCCCGTGGAGACCTGCTACTTCCGCTGGTCAAGGGGTACGCCTCCGAGAAGGCGTATGAGGTCTTGTCCGAGTCTCTCCAGGTTCTTGGCGGCTCGGGCTACACCCAGGACTACCCGCTCGAGCAGTACATCCGCGACTCCAAGATCGACACGGTCTACGAGGGCACCACTGGCATCCAGGCTCTCGATCTCTTCTTCCGCAAGATCGCCCGCGACCAGGGACGCGCCATCCAGGAACTGCTCGGCGAGATCAGGGCTTTCGGCAAGGGTGGACATGACGACGAACTGACCGCGGATCGCGACCGACTGGTGGGGATGCTCGACGACGTCGAGGCGCACCTCGGTGTCATGGTGGATCACCTCATGGCGTCGCTGGGCGGCGATTCCGAGAGGATCTACGCGGTGGGTCTGCACACCAACGGATTGCTCGACTCGCTCGCCGAATTGGTGATCTCCTGGCAATTGCTCCGACACGCCGAAGTGGCTATCGCCGCGCTGGCGACCACCGATGAGCGACCCTTTTACGAGGGCAAGCTCGCCGCAGCCAGGTGGTTCGTCCACCACAGCGCACCCCAAGTCACCGCCCGTCGTCTCCATGCCGAGGCCGAGGACGGGTCACTCATGCTGCTGGAGGATGCGGCCTTCTGAGTACTCAGTACTTAGTACTTAGTACTTAGTACCCGTTGCCGTTTAGCCCCGCTCTTGAAGCACCCAGGTGTTGCCATCTGGATCGCTCAGAAAGACAAACGAGTTCCAGCGGCCTCCCGGTCCATCGACCCACTTGCCGGCATCGAAATGACGGATTGGGGTGACCTCTACGCCACGTTCGACCAGGTCGACGCGGGCGGCGGCGATGTCGTCCACCACGATCTGAAGGCCGCGCAGCGAGCCGGGGGGCATCTCGGTCGTGTCGAATTGGATGGAGCACCCCGATCCCGGCGGGGTGAGCTGCACCAGCCGTACCTCGTCGGACACCTGGTCGTCGAGGTCGACGGCAAACCCGAACTGGTCCCGGTAGAAGGCCAGTGCCCTATCGATGTCGGCCACCGGAACGGGGACGACCTCGAGCTTCCAGTCCATGGTGCCTCCTCCTGCCATGTGCCGGACATTGTGCTCTCGGGTGCGAAGGCAACGGGTCGCCTAGCATCCCGGCGCCCATGAGGATGCCCACTCGGCTATGAACTTCGCTTTCAGCGAGGAGCAGGAAGAGTTGCGGGCCACGGCGCGCCGCTTCCTCGAACAGAAGGCGCCTTCCGCCGTTGTGCGGCGGATCATGGAGAGCGACGAAGGGTTCGATCGGTCGCTATGGGACGAAAATGCCGCCCTGGGCTGGCAGGCGATGGCCATCCCAGAGCGGTACGGCGGTGCCGGTTTCGGCTTCATCGAACTCGTCGTGCTTCTCCAGGAGATGGGGAGGGCGCTGTACCCGTCACCCTTCCTCTCGTCGGTGATATTGGGGGCCTACACGTTGCTCGAGTCGGGTGACGAGGAACACAAGGAGAAGCTGCTTCCCGGGATCGCATCTGGCGAGCACCGCGTGGCGCTGGCAATCACCGAGCAGGCGGGCCGCTGGGACGACCAGGGAATCGAACTCGAGGCTCTGCCCGATTCGGGGGATTGGGTACTGAGGGGGACCAAGTCGTTCGTGGTCGACGGGCATACCGCCGATACACTGATCGTCGCAGCACGGACCTCATCGGGTCCGGGTGGTGTCAGCCTCTTCGTGGTGTCCGGTGAGGATGCCACCCGCCGGGCGCTCGACACGATGGACACCACCCGCAAACTGGCCGAGGTCACATTCGACTCGTTGAGGCTCCCCGGTGACGCCCTGCTCGGGGTGGAGGGCGGAGGGTGGCCGGTCCTCACCCGAGTCCTCGATCTGGCTTCGGTGGCGTTGGCCGCCGAGGCGGTGGGCGGTGCTGAGCGCTGTCTGGAGATGTCGGTGGAGTACGCCAAGACCCGAGTCCAGTTCGGCCGTCCCATCGGGTCTTTCCAGGCGATCAAACACAAGTGCGCCGACATGCTGCTCGAGGTGGAGTCGGCCAAGTCGGCATCCGCATACGCCGGTTGGGCCGCCCAAGAGGACCCGGATGAGCTCACGGTGGTGGCTCCTCTGGCCAAGTCGTACTGCACCGAAGCCTTCTTCCATTGTGCCGCCGAGAACATTCAGATCCACGGCGGGATCGGCTTCACCTGGGAGCACGACGCCCATCTCTACTTCAAGCGGGCCAAGAGCTCGGAGCTGTTGTTCGGCGACCCGGTCTATCACCGCGAGATCCTCGCCGGCCGCCTCGGACTGTGAGCAAGGCTGGCGTCGCCTTGACACCGGGCCGTCCGTCTAGCGTTCGCTCGCTGTGATCCGGTCCATCGAAGTGCTCGCATATGTGCTGCGCGGCGAGCATCTGCTCGTGGTGGAGCGGTCTGATGGGCCGATACGTGGGCTCCAGGTCCCATATGGTCCCATCGAGGAAGGCGAGGACATCCGAGAGGCGGTGGTGCGCGAAGTCACGGAGGAGACAGGACTCGCCGCCAGCATCAACGGGTACCTGGGCGTGGCCGAGTACGACATGAGCAATTACGGGCGGGCCGAGGTGCGGGAGCGGCATGTATTCCAACTCGAGGCGCCGGTGAACTCGCCCCAAGATCCCTGGGACCATCCCGCCGGCACCGATGAGGGGCCGGTGCGCAGGCTGTCGTGGCTCCACGTCGACGACCCGGGTCTGCAGTTGGAAGCCGGCCATGACGCCCTGCTCGGTCGAGTGCGCCGCCCCGTCGCCTGAGCCCTACGGTGTCGGTCTATGGCCGCTGAGGTGGTCGTCGCTGCCTTGCTCGCCGCCGTACTGATGGTGATGGTGGCGGCCCTCGTATGGCAGGAGGCGAAGAGACGGGCACAACGCGAGCCCAGGGTCTACGTGATCAACGACGCGGTCTCGTTCGTGCGTCAGCGTCTCCCCGATGACATCGCCTCCCGCCTCGACGACGCCAAGGTGCGGCGCATCCTGGAATGGGAGGTCTACTACCTGCAGGGTCTGGCGCATGCCCGGCCTCAGGACACCATCGCCGGGGGGACGCGGTGGCAATCGACTTCGTGGTCGAGGGGATCAGAGAGCGGAACCGGGTGGACCACAGCCGCGAGGACGTTGCCGCGGTGCTGCGCCTCGAGGCCGAGTACCTCCTCTCCATCGGGGCGGTGGGCCAACCGGTGACCGATGCGGTATCACCGACGGTGGACAGCCCCGATACCATCGGCGAAGACCCGCATGGAGGTGAGTAGAGGTGAGGGTGCGATGCGGCGCCTGCCGCACCGAATTCGATGTGACCGGCCCCGGACGCTACCGGTGCGCCCGGTGCGGATCTGTCAACGAGGTACGGGACAACGGCGGTGCCCCTGCGCCATCCGAGGTACCGCCGCGGCCCACGCCTCCACCACCGGATCCACCGTCACCCCGCCAGGTGTGCCCGGACTGCTCCTTCTCCTTCATCGTGGGGGAGATCGACGTGGCGACATGCCCTAACTGCGGGACCTCGGTGACAACGGGTGCCGGGACACGGTGAGGGCGGGCAGACCCGAGGAGAGACCCGGATGGCGCGTGGTTGCGCGGCGCTGGGGTTTTGCCGCCTTCATGGCGGTCGCACCGAGCACGGTGCCGGTCGGCCGTCTCGACCCGGGTTCACCACCAGCGCTGATGCTCGTCGTCGGTGATCCCGTGGTGTCGCTCGCCGCATTTGCATCTCGGGGCGCCGCTGCCCGCTGACCACATGGACCTCGGGGTTTCGCTGGTCGACCCGAAACTCGCCCCGAGCGATTTGACCAGGGTTGCTGTCGAGGCCGAAAGACTCGGGTTCGCCTCTCTGTGGACCAACGAGTCCACCGGACGGGATGCGTTCGTCACCCTCACCGGTTGGGGGCACGCCACCTCAAAGACCCGGCTTGGCACCGGCGTTTGTCCGATCTACAACCGCCCTCCCCTGACCGCGGCCATGGCCGCGGCGACGCTTGCCGAATCGGTGGGCAGTAGGAGGGTGGTGCTCGGGATCGGTGCCGGTCACTCAGCGCTAGGACGTCAGTTCGGCAACGATCGGATATCGGGAGTGGCCGGCGTCGAGGAGTACCTGACCGTGGTCAAGGACCTCCTATCCGGGGAGACGGTCGAATACCACGGCGAGCACATCCACATCGACGGTGCCCGGCTTGGGCTGCCCGCAACCGGCGAGATCCCAGTAGTGGTGGCAGCCCTTGGCCCTCTCATGGCCGGGGTGGCAGCCCGATCAGCCGACGGGGTACTCCTCAACTGGTCGAGCCCCGATCAGCTCACCGCAACGGCGCAGGAGTTGCGGGCAAAGGTGGGAAAGCGGCCATTTCGGATATCCGCCTATGTTCGTGTCGCCTGCCATCCCGACGGTTCCAAAGCGAGGGATGCCCTGGCCGCCGAACTGGCCTCGTACCTCCGACTTCCCGACTACCGCAGTCACATGGCGCGGCAAGGGTTCGACCCTTCGGCGGTGGACCCAGGCGCGGTCGGGATAGCCGGCGATCCGGACGGGGTGCGTGAGAGACTCGAGGAGTATCGTCACCTCCCGATCGATGAATTGGTGGTGCGCCCGGTCCCGGTCGGAGATGCGGGGGTTGGGGCGGCGGTGGCCGCGGTAGCACCACTCGGTTGAGGACGGAGTGCGCTTGGCCAGGCTTCGCAGGTTCGAACAGCATCGGTTCGTGGGGGCACGGGACACGATGCTCGTCTACGACTGCGACGACGATGATGACGCCGCAGCACTCCAGGGTCGGGTTGCCGAGGACGACCTGCTGACGAGGTGTCTGCTCTCCTCATTCGCACCCGACACCCTGGTCGAGGCTGAAAACCGCGGGTTCCGGCCGACACCCCGCCCCGCCACGGTCCAGCCTGAGCTCTCCTGAGCCCTATCCCCGGTCCCGCTTAGGCTCATCCCGTGACCCGATTCATCGACGTCCACGTCCACCCGCCGGTGCCCGACTTTCTGGAAGGTGCCTTTGCTCCCTACCGGGAGCAACTGGAGAGCTATTTCGGTCGTCCACTACCGGTGATGAGCGGCGACGAGGTGGCGGCGCACTACAGGGAGAGGGGCGGGCGGGCGGTGCTGCTCGGGTGGGACGCCCAGACGGCGACGCGCCGTCCCCCGTTCCGTAACGCCGAGGTGGCGGCGCTGGTCAATGCCAATCCAGACGTGTTCCTCGGGTTTGGGAGCGTGGACCCCCAAAAGGGATCGGCTGCACTGGCCGGGGTGCACGAAGCGGCCCGTCTTGGTCTTCTTGGTCTCAAGCTTCATCCACCCGCCCAGGGGTTCAACCCGACGAATCGCCGCTACTTCCCGGTATGGGAGGCGGCGCAGGGTCATGGGCTCGTCCTGCTCTTCCACACCGGGACGACGGGGCTCGGCGCCGGCATCCCGGGCGGAGCGGGAATCCGGTTGGGGAACGCCAACCCGATGTACCTCGACGAGATCGCGGCCGAGTTCCCTCGCCTCACCATCATCATGGCCCATCCCTCGTGGCCATGGCAGGACGAGGCGCTGGCCGTCGCCCGTCACAAGACGAATGTCTACCTCGAGTTGTCCGGATGGTCGCCGCGGCTTTTTCCGCCGCAACTCATCGAGGCGGTGCGGGGTCCTCTGGCGGACCGGACGCTTTTCGGGAGCGACTACCCGTTCATCACGCCCGACAAGTGGCTCGGCGATTGGGAACGTCTCGAAATGCCCGATGCGGTGACACGGGCCGTGCTCCACGACAACGCCGCCCGGATGCTTGGCCTGGAGGACGAAAAAGCCGCCCCCGGAACCGGTTGATGTCGAGACTGTTCTCGGTGGACGAGGCTCGGACCCTGCTCCCCGAGGCACGTACCCGGGCCGATCGCATAGCCGCCGGCTTGGACGAGGTGCGGGCGGGAATCGACCACCTGGCAGAGGTGGCCGGGGGAAATGGACACGACCCGGCGACTCTCGACGGGACGCTCTCGGTGAGGGCAGATCTCGAGTGGTTCCGCCGCCAAGGGATCGAGATCAAGGGATTCGACCCGCTTCTGATCGACTTCCCCCATCGTGCCGGTGGTCGTGTCGTGCTCCTCTGCTGGCAGCAGGGCGAGGACGACATCGAGTGGTGGCATGACGTCGATTCGGGCTACGCCGGCCGGCGACCCCTCGACGAACTCGGCTGAGCATGCCGCATCGGGTACAGGTGCTCATCACCTCAAACCAGCGGCGCGGGGCCGAGGTTTTCGGGAGCCAGTTGGCCGACGGCCTGGCAGCGCGCGGTTGGGAGACCGATCTGGTGGCGCTCTCATCGGCGCCGGCATCTGCTGTTGGCGGGGCGACGGTGGATGCGGAGGTCGTCGGCGACCGGGAGCGCGCTCGGCTGGGGCGACTCAGTCGCGACGTGGTCGTGCCTTTGCGTCGCAGGGTCGATGAGTTCCGTCCCGGCATCGTCTTCGCCAACGGTGGCGCCACGTTGCGCTACGGCATCGCCGCCACCCGTTTCCGACGCCGCCGTCCTCTTCTGGTTTACGGGAGCATCGGGGAGCCGGCGCACTGGGCCCGCACGCCGCTCTCGCGCCGTCTCCTCTCGATCCAGCTCCGAATGGCCGATTTCGTAACCGCCGTCTCCACCGCCACCCGCGGCCAGTTGTTGCGGACTCGGCGTTCCCCCGGAACGGGTCGAGGTGTCGCCGATCGGCGCCGCGCCGCAATTGTCCGAGGTCGTCCGGGACGATGACCACCCCGAGCTTCGGATCCTCTTCCTGGGGAGCCTCACCACCGAGAAGGACCCACTGGCGGCGCTGGAGACCGTGGAGCGGGCTGGTCGGTCTGCCCCCGTCCGGATGCGTGTGGTGGGGGGCGGCGCCCAGGAGAAGACACTGGCGAGGAGGTGGAGCGGCGCGGTCTCACCGGAACGGTCGAGTTGATCGGCGTTGTTGCCGATGTTCTCCCGCACCTTCAGTGGGCCGACGTCCTGATACTCACCTCGGCTACCGAAGGACTACCCGGAGCTGTCCTCGAGGCGGCGTTCGCCGGGGTGCCAACCGCCGGGTTCGATGTCGGAGGAGTGAGCGAGGCCGTGGTCGACGGAACAACCGGGCGACTGGTCAACCGAGGCGACATCGATGCACTTTCGGCGGTCCTGGTGGAGATGGCCACCGATCGGGACCGAACGCTGGCCATGGGCGAGGAGGCGCGACGCCTCGCCCTCTCCCGGTTCACCCTCGACGATGCCGTCGACCGGTTTGCCACCGTGTTCGACCGCTTGCTGACCAGGGACCAGGATGGTCCAGCATGAGGGTGGCTCACCTCACCACCGTGGACATGAGCCTCCGCTTCCTGGTGCTTCCCCAACTCACGTCGGTGGTGGACCTGGGGGGCGAGGCATATGGGATCTCGGCGGAGGGGCCATTCGTCGAGGAGATAGTCGCCGCCGGCGTCCGTTTCATCCCTTTGGAGGGGTCGACGAGGGGGTGGAGCCTTAGCGAGGACCTGCGCGCCGCCAGGGCGTTGTGGGGCATCCTCCGCAAGATCCGCCCAGACGTCCTCCACACCCACAACCCCAAGCCGGGGGTGTACGGGCGGATCGTCGGCCGGCTCGCCGGGGTACCGCTGGTGGTCAACACGGTCCATGGGCTCTACGCCACCGAGGACGACCGGCCGACCAAGCGTCTCGGGGTCTACCTGTTGGAGGCCATTGCATCGCGCTGCTCCGACGCCGAGTTGGTCCAGAATCCTGAGGATCTGGAACTGCTCACCAGGTGGCACATCTCTGCCCCGGATAAGACCGGTCTTCTCGGCAACGGTGTGGACCTGGAGAGGTTCAACCCGACGAGGTTCGACGCAGAAGAGCGGACCCGGATCAGGGAAGAGATCGGCGCTCGACCGGACGACGTTGTGGTCGGTGTCGTGGGGAGGCTGGTGGCCGAGAAGGGTTACCCCGAGCTCTTCGCAGCAGCCGAGGGGCTAGACGACCGGTACCTGGTGCTCGCCATCGGCCCCGACGAGCCCGACAAGCCGGACGCCCTTCCCCGTGAGATGGTCGCCGCAGCCGAGGCGACCGGGGTTCGCTTCCTCGGCATGCGCGACGACGTCGACCGGCTCTACGCCGCCATGGACATCTTCGTGCTCCCGTCACACCGCGAGGGTTTTCCCCGCTCGGCCATGGAGGCGGCGGCGACCGGGCTCCCCGTGGTGGCGACCGACATCAGAGGGTGCCGCCAGGTAGTGGCCGACGGTGAGACCGGACTCCTCGTTCCGGTCGAGGATCCCGAGGCACTTCGGGGCGCCATCATCGCCATCGGCGAGAGCGGCGACCGGCGGCGAGAGATGGGTGTCGAGGCGCGCCGCAAGGCAGAGGCCGAGTTCGACGAGCGGCGCGTCGTCCAGATCGTCCTCGACACCTACCGGCGCGTTGGGCGGAGCAAGGGCTTGGCCCGGTTGCTCCCCGAGGCGGTCCCCGGTTCACCTCTGCCGATCCGCCCGGCCACGCCCGAGGACGCCCCGGTTGTCGCCGGTCTTCATGCCGAGATTGCCACCGGGTTCCTCCCCAGGCTCGGTCGGGGATTCCTCCGTCGCCTCTACAGGGCGCTGATCGAATGGCCCGGCGCCGATGTGCTCGTGGCCGAGGACCAAGCAGGCCCCGTGGGTTTCGCTGCCGCCACCGGTGACACGTCGGCCTTCTACCGCTACTTCCTGAGACGTCATGGTCTGTTCGCCGCATTGGCCGCTCTGCCCCGGCTGGTGCGGCCATCGGTGCTGCGGCGGGCGCTGGAGACCCTCCGTTACGGGGGCGGAGACTCGAGCGCCATCCCCGCCGAGCTTCTCGCCGTGGCGGTGAGCGCCGAGGTCAGGGGGAGGGGGGTCGGCGGACGGCTGCTCGCCGAGATGGAGTCGTGCTACCGCCGCCGCCGGCTCCCATCGGTCCGTGTCGTGGTCGGTGCCGACAACACGGCGTCGCTCGCCCTGTTCCGCTCGGCCGGGTTCGTGGACGCAGACGAGGTGGCGGTCCATCCCGGGGAGCCATCGGTGGAATTGGTGTGGTCGGAGTAGTCATTGCCTTTGCGGTGGCCCTGGCCTGGTGCGTCCTCTCGCTCTGGCTGGGACCGGCGCTCGGTTTCGTAGACCGGCCGGACGACGTTCTCAAGACGCATCGCACACCGGCGGTGCCTCTCGGCGGAGTGGGTGTCTTTCTCGGGGTGCTGGCCGGTTCTGTGGTGGAGGGGTTCATCTCGCCGTGGCTGGCGGTGGCGATGGCGATCCTGCTGGCGCTCGGGTTGGTCGACGACCGGGCCGGGCTCGACCCACGAGTTCGGCTCCTGGTGGAGGCGGTGGCAGGTGTGGTGCTGGCGCTCGGCGCCGTCCCCGGCGGCTTTGGGCCCGTCGAGCGGGCGGTGGTGGTGATCCTGGTGGTGGCTGCGGTGAATGCGGTCAACTTGTTCGACGGACTCGACGGGTTGCTCGGCTCGGTCGCATTGGTGACCGGGGTGGCGCTCTTTCTGATGGGATCGATGCGGGAGGTTGGCGCCGTCGTACCGCTCTTGCTTGCAGCCACCTGCGCCGGGGTGCTCGTTCTCAATTGGCACCCGGCCCGTGTCTTCTTCGGCGACAACGGCGCCTACGTCGTTGGACTCGTCCTCGTATACGGGATGGCAACGGTCTCGGCAGGTGTCGAGAGCGCACCGCGGCTGACGGTGGCGGCATTCCTCCTCGGGGTCCCCGCATTCGACCTCATCGTCGCCTTGCTGCGGAGACGGCTGTCGGGAGCACGGTTGTTCATCGGCGACCGCAGCCACCTCTATGACCAACTACACGATCGAGGGATGACCATCCGCAGGGTGGCGCTGCTCGCTGCCGCCGCCCAGGTGGTGTGGGCCGCCGTTGTGATTGGTGTGGACGCCACCATGGAGGGCTGGTCGGCGGTTGCGGTTCTCGCCGTCCTCGCCGTCGCCGTGCTGGCCGGGCTGGCGGCTCTCGGGTTTGTCCGCCCCCGGCTCGCCGGCTGACGAGATCCGTTTTGGCGTCACTCAACGGGGTCCTAGGGCGTTTGGTGACGCCAAAACGGGGTTTCAGACCGGGGCGGGTAGCGACTCGGGTCGGGTCTCCCCGTCATCGGGCAACTCGGCTTGAGGCACGTCGGCTTGTTCCTCACCGGGTGCGGTGATCTCGCCCCAGCCGGCGCCGATGAGCCATGCGATGAGGAAGGGCATCAGCTGGCTGCGCTGCCGGGCGAGGATGCCCAGGTTGAGGAACGGGCTGAACACGATGATGAACCCAAATGTGTATGCAGCCGACATGAGCAGGATCGGTTTGTGGCGCATCCGAAAGAAGTTGCGCCCCAGCGTCGGCAATCGCCAGATGAACACCAGCAGCAGGACGGTGCCCTCGACGCCGCTGGCGAGCTGGGCACCCGACGCCTCGTGGATCAGTGGTCGGAAGAGCACCCGCAGAGTCGCCTCGGGGAGGTCTTGAGGTCCACGCACCGCAGAACCCTCGACCGAGGAGCCACCGGTATCGGTTTGGGACTCGGCCGTGGAGGCAAGCTCTTCGAGACCCTCCTCGGACAGGTCGAGCCGGAGGGTGGAGGTGAGCGCCCAGGCGGCGCCACCCATCAACCCCATGGCGAGCACCAGCGACACGGTCGCCCTTCCCAGCGAGAGCTTCCCACCGGAGCGCCGGTTGAAGAGGAGGCCGACCACGAAGGCGCCGACGATGAGGGCGGCGACGTGTGCCCGGATCAAGGCCAGCATGGTGAGGGCTGTCAGTGCCAGCACCATCGGGCCCAGAGTGAGTCGTCGGTAGAGCTTGCTCAGACCGAAGGTCGCCAGCCCGATCCCGAACACCATGAGGGCGTCCTTCCCCACGCTCGAGGGCCAGAAGACCATGGTGGGCAGGAAGAAGATGCCGAGCCCGAGCCAGAAACGCCGGTTGCGGGGGACCGCGTCGCGCACCGCCAGATAGAAGAGCAACTGCCCGGCGAAGCAGATGATCGAGAAGATGATGAACCCGCCGAGCAGCGTCTCCGGGCTGTAGATGGCGTACACCCCGGCGGTGATCAGCCTGGTGACGATGGTCCCGAAACCGACCCGGACACCAGAGGTGTCGGGTATGGCCAGATCCCGGAGTGTGGCGGCGTAGTCGAGCCCGGCGTTGTGGTAGCCGACCGAGTCGCCGATTCCACCGTAGAGCAACTGGAGGACCAGATACCGGGCACCGCCGCCGACGATTTTGGCCAGATAGGCGGCGGGGAGCAGCAGCGGGAGCACGTGGGCATCGTCATCGTCTGACAGCCTCTGACCCATCCAGGCGAAGAGCGGGAGGAACAGGATGGAGATCACCAGCACCTCGGCGGCGACGCCGAACCCGAGCGCCACCCCGACCGCAGCCGCCAGCGCCGCAGCGAAACCGATCCAGAGCCATTCCTGCTTCATCGCCCGTCGCTCACAGTAACTCCAGGTCGCCCATAGCCAGGTCCCAGCTTGCGGGCGAGGTGACGTCCACGGGCAGGTCCCGCAGCGGGCGCGCCACCAGGGTCAGCGCGGTGACCTTGGGTAGCGGGATCAGCCCGGCGGAGACGGCGGCGGAGCGCTCGGGACTTCCTTTGGAGAACCAGCCGACCATGTAGTCGGCGCGGCGAGCGCCGAGTCGTATCCCTGGCGGCGGCAGCAGAACCCGGGCCGATCAACTCGGAGAGCACGAGCTCGCGGCGACCGCGGCGCAGGTTGGGGCGGACCACGGCGACCCCGTCGGCAGCTTCCACCGCTGCGTATCGGGCGGTTGGGTGGGCGGTGAACCGCCAGCGGAGGTAATCGGGGGTGCGTGCGGTCCGCAGGCCACGCGGCAGACGGGCGGTGACCGGGGGGAAGTCCACCAGCGGCTCACTCCCGGGAACCAGGTCTCCCGTCTGGGGGATGCCATCTCCGGTGCCTTTCCGCAGCAGCCCAATCCCGGGGCGCATCATCACACCGATGGGTCCGACCTGCTGCCAACCCATCTTGAGGTATCCGGCGCCCGACTTCTCGTTGGGGGTGTTGAAGATGAGATCCACCCCATCCTCACTCGCCGCCTCGACAGCAGCTTCGGTGAGCCTGCTGAAGATTCCCCGGCGCTGGAAGTCGGGGTGAGTGGCTGTGTCGACCGCACGCACGCAGCGGAGCGTCTCGCCTTCGGGCGTGGTCAGTTCCCAGCGCATGAAGGCGCGCAGCCCGGCGATAGTCCCCCCAGCGTCGGCTACCAGGATGATGGAACGGCCGAACGGGTTGTCGAGGTGCTTCCAGGCGAACAACTCGGGCGTCCTCTGGAGCAGGGAGGTCTCGCCGAGCGAGGAACGAAGCAGCCCGAGAACCGCGTCGAGGTCGTCGTCGCGGAACGGGCGGATGGTGATGGTCTCGTTCATACCGCTCACTACCTGAGGACCCGGCGGTAGACGTCTTCTACTTCGTTCACCATCGTGGCGAGGCCGTGCTTCGCCTCGACGAGGGCGCGCCCCGCCTTGCCCATCCCAGCGGCCATCTCGCGATCCTCGAGCAGCCGGCTGACCGCCTCCGCCAGCGCCGCAGGGTCCCCGGCAGGCACGAGAAGCCCGGTCTCGCCTTGGTGGATCACCGATGAAACCCCCCCAACATCTGTGGCGGCAACCGGACGGGCCAGGGCGAGCGCTTCGAGGAGCGCCACGGGCAGACCCTCTTGATCGGAGGGATTGACCACGACGTCGGCGGCTGCGATGAAGGCGAGCGCATCGGCGCGGCGTCCGAGGAAGCGCACCCGGTCGGATACACCGGCCTCGACCGCTGCCGCCAATAGCGCAGACAGGTCCCCGGGATGCTTCTCGCCTCCGACCGAAACGATCGTGGCGTCGGGGTGGTGGGCGAGCACTGCGCCGGCGGCGGCGAGCAGATTGCGGTGCCCCTTGTGCGGCCGGATGTTGCCGACATGGACAACCAACGGGTCCTCGCGGCCCAAACCGAGTTCGGCGCGCACCGCATCGGTCTCGGCCTCGGAAACACTCACAGAGACCCCGTTGGGGATCACCTCAACCTTGGTTCCGTAACCGGCGAGGCTCTCGGCCACGGCGTCGGAGACGGCGATGGTCGCCCGGTTGCGCCGGTAGGTGAGCCGGTTGAGAGTCCGTGTCGGCTCCCGATACGAGTGGGCGACGTTGTGCTCGGTGTAAACGACCGGAACCGAAGAAACCGTCCTCGCCATGATCCCCGTGCTGGGGAGGTGGGCGTGGACCAGGTCGATACCCCGTTCTCGGATGATCCGGCGCAGCCTGATCGGGGTTGCCGGGGAGGTTCCCCGTCGTCCTCCGATGCAGGTCACATCCACGTCCTGGGCGCGCAACTCCGGGACCAACTGGTCCTTCCAGGGGAGCACGTACGCCACCGAGTAGTCGAAAGACCGGCGGTCCCAGAAGCCGGCGGACTCGGCGATGAGCCTCTCGGCACCACCAATGCCCAGGCCCTTGATGAGAACAAGGACCCGGGCACGGGCGGTCATCGGGCCTTCGGGCCCGCCCGGGGGGGCAGCCCCGGAGGTGGGCACTGTCAGCCCTCGTCGATCAGATGGCGCAGACCTTGCTCGAACGGCATCTCGGGGCGCCACCCGAGGACGTCGGCGATCTTCTGCGACGACACCAAGGCGGGTGGCACGTCGCCCGGCCGGGGATCACCAAAGGTGAGCTCGGTGGGGATGCGCTCGACCACCAGTTCGGCGAGCTGCTTGATCGAGACCGTCTCGTCGGCGACCGTGTTGAAGACCTGGCCGCTCACGTCGGACCGTGCCGCCAGCTCGAAGGCGCGGGCGATGTCCGAGGAGTGGGTGAACTGACGTCCCTGCGACCCGCCACCCTGGATGGTGATGGCCTCGCCGCGTCGTGCCCGGTCGATGAAGATGCGGAACACCGAGTTGGGCCGGAGACCCGGACCGTAGGCGGTGCCAAGTCGGAGGGCGACCGTCGAGAGGCCCCGCAGATGTGCTGCGGAGATCAGGATCCTCTCCCCGCCGAGCTTGGTGATGCTGTACGGGTGATCGGGCTCGGTGGGATGGTTCTCGTCGACCGGCTCGTACTGCGGCTCGCCGTACACCTCCCAGGTGGAGGCGTAGACCACCCGGGCGCCGGTGGCGATGGCGGCATCGGCGACCAGAGCGGTGCCGGTGACGTTGACCGAAGACGCCAGAGCCGGCTGCTCGCCGGCGAGGTACACGTCACCGATAGCGCCGATGTGGCACACGACGTCGTGGCCTTCGACGGCGGCGCGCACCGCCTCGGGGTCGACGAGATCACCGACGATGGTCGGGATGTCTGGATCGGCTGCGTCCATTCGATCGAAGATCGAGACCTCAAAACCGCTGGTGGTGAGGTGACGTGCGACCTGGCGGCCGAGAAAACCGGCACCACCAGTGACAAGCGCTTTCATAGGAGTACTCCCCTTTGGGTTCGGGTTGACGAGCATAGAATCGGCACCGCTGACCGGCTTCTGAAGCACGTTCGCAGCGTGGGCACGCCGCCACCCAGGGCGCGTTGTGCCTGCTCAAGAACTCGCGTCACCACGCCGATCTGTGTCTAGTTGAACACGCAGCGTGATTAGGGTCCTGCTGCGGGGGGCATCCGACGAGTTGAGGCCCACTGCCTCGAAGCTCCAAAGCTGCCCACCCGAGCGGGAACCGTGCTGTTTCCGAGGTGACAGGGGGAGCTGGTGAGCTCTGACTGGCGGGTGAAGGTATCGAGGACGGCCGCACATGTGCGCGCCGATATTTCGTTCGCCGTCGTCGACGCCATCCTCGTGGTACTCGCCTATTCCTCGGCCCTCGGGCTCCGGCTGCTCGACCCCGAGACAGCCCGGTTGCGGGGTGAGTTCACTGAGAGCCTCTTCGTTCTGCTCCCGATCATCATCCTCGTTCACCTGTCCACCAACGTCGTCTTCGGGGCATACGGGCACGTGTGGGAGTACGCCAGCGTGGCTGAAGCCAAGCGGGTGGTGCTAGCTGCGGCCACGGCCATCGCCATCCTCCTCGTCGGCCTCGCCGTCTACACCCTCATCGACCCCGCTGTATCCCCAGCCCCGGCAGGAACCCCCGGTCGCCCGGTAGAGGCGGTGGCGGAGCCTTGGCTGCGTCCTATCCCAGTGGCGGTGGTGGTGACGGGCGGTCTCTTGACCCTGTTCGCCATGGGCTTGGTGCGGTTCCGGTCACGTCTGTTCAGCTTCAAGCGAAACCCCGATGGATCGCGGGTTGAAAGGACGATCATCGTCGGCACCGGACGCGCCGCAGCCGAGGTGGCGCGCAGCCTCACGTCGACACACGGCGGCGATGTGGCGGGCTTCGTCACCGACAGCGCCTACGAGGCGTCACGCCGGCTGGTCGGTCTACCGGTGCTGGGCTCGGTCGACGATCTCGCCGAGTTGGTGGACGAGCAAGAGGTCGACCAGGTGATCGTCGCCGAAGGCGGCGAACGCATGGCACGCAAGGTGCTCGACGCCTGCCTCTACAACAATGCCCGCCTTCGGATCGTCCCCGAGCTCGGAGCCGTGCTCGCAGGTGGGCAGCCGACGGGCGACATTCGCGACCTGGAGATCACCGACCTCCTCCCACGCCCGGCGGTGTCCACCGAGTTGGACGCCGTAGCCGCTCTGATCCGGGGGAGCCGGGTCCTCGTCACCGGTGCCGGCGGGTCGATCGGGTCGGAGATCGTCAACCAGCTGCTCGAGTTCGAGCCCGCCGAGATCGTGGTGGTCGACCACGACGAGACCCACCTGTTCGAGGCGAACCTCGATTGGAGGAGGAAGGGCCGCGAGCCGGTCCAGGTCCTGTGCGACATACGCGACCGGGAACGAGTGCGACGTGTCTTTCTCGACACCAAGCCCGAGGTCGTCTTCCACGCCGCGGCGCTGAAGCACGTCCCCATCCTGGAGGACTGCCCCGAGGAGGCGGTGGCGACGAACGTCGTCGGGACCCGGCACGTGCTCGATGCAGCCCGCGCCGCGGGCGTGCGCCGGTTCGTCCTCATCTCGACCGACAAGGCGGTGGCCCCCACCAGCGTCATGGGCAGCACCAAGCGGGTGGCGGAGTTGATGGTCCAGGAAGCGGCGTGCGAGGACGACGGCTGCACCTATACCTCGGTCCGGTTCGGCAACGTCCTGGGCAGCCGGGGGAGTGTGGTGCCAACGTTCATCCGTCAGATCAAGTCGGGGGGACCGGTGACTCTCACCGACCCGGACATGCGGCGATACTTCATGACCGTCGATGAGGCGGTGCAATTGGTGCTGCAGGCGGGCGCCCTAGCAATGGGCGGTGAGATCTTCGTGCTCGACATGGCCGAGCCGGTCCGGATCGGCGATCTTGCCCACCGCCTGATCCGTCTGGCCGGGATGGTCCCGGGCCGTGACATCAAGGTCGAGGTCACCGGGAGGCGAGAGGGTGAGAAGATGACCGAGCAGCTATCTCTCGAGCCGCTGCTCCCAACGTCGAACCCGAAGATCAACGTAGCTCGCACCGGCGCCTCCCTGGGTGGCGCCATCGGCGACGCTGTCCCCCAACTGGCCAAGCTGGCCGCCGACGGGGACATGGCCGGGATCCGCGCCCTCCTCGGTGAGGTAGTGGGTGCTTCCTGGTCGCAAGCTGTAATACAGGGGGGCGTTCTCGGAGGAAGGTGAAGAAGAGTGGACCTGACACGTATAGGACGACTGATCAAGGCCCGGTGGTGGGTCCTTGTGCTGGTGGCGGCGCTTGGCGCCATCCCAGCGGTCGTCATCACGTCACGGCGCAACGACGCCATCCAACCCGTGTTCCAAGCGACGCGGACCATCACCTTCACCCAAGGCGAGGCGGACCGCACCGGCGAGGGGCTCAGTTCGGCGGTCGAGGCAGCCCAGATCGATTCGGAAGATGCCAACGAGGAGACGCTGGCCCGGCTCGGTGAGGCCGCCAGCATCACCGGTGACACCCAGGAAGGCACCCTCACCTTCCAGGTCTTCGCCCCTGACCAGGACACCGCAACCCAAGAGTTGAACGGCATGGTCCGGTCCTATCGGCAAGCGGGTAGGGACGAAGAGACCCAGGCGGCGCAAGAGAAGCAAGAAGAATTGGACGCTGCTGCAGGAGCGCCTCGAGGAGATCAGGTCCGAGATTGAGGGGATCGATGCCCAGTTGGCCGAGGACCCTGAGGTCGTCGGAGACCGGGAGCAGATTCAGGAATCGATCGATGCCCTCGAGGACAGGCTCAGCGGCCTCAGGGTCGAGGACATCCTCGGCCCGACCCAGAACCCCCAGGCGGAAGAGGAGCGGACCGCCGAAGACGTCGATGCCGAGATCGCCGACGTCGAGGATGCGCTCGAGGTCCTCCAAGCCGAACTCGAAGCCCTGCCCGCCGAAGGCGAGGCCCCCGAATCCGCCGAGCAGGTGCAGAAGCAACTGCTCGAGGAGGAGTTCCAGGCCGTCCTCGACCAGCACACCGCTCTGGCCACCGCTGGTCCCGAGGGCGAGCAGTCGTTTGGGACCGCGGTCACAGAGGACGTCACCCCCCAAGCGGCCAACCTGCTGATCAACGGGTTGCTCGGTGCGGTTGCCGGGCTGCTGCTCGGGCTGGCGGTGCTCATCGTCGCCGACCGGATACGCCGGCCGGTGTGGACCACCGGGGATCTCGACGCCGTGCCCGCCCTTGGCGAGGTGCCGTCCAGGACTCCTATCTCCAGCGGGCAACGCCCCTGGTACCAGACCGTGCGCCGCTCGCCACGCAAGCAGGCTGTGCAGGCGCTGCGCGCCGCGATCGACGGCCGCGCCCGCCAACGTCACCTGGCACTCGGGTTCACGGGCATGGACGTCAGCTCACGCGATGCCCACGCCGTGGCAGCCGACTATGCGATGAGCCTGGCCACCGCAGGGCAGCGGGTGCTGCTGATCGACGGTGACTTCGCCCACCCCTCCGACCTTCCGGAGTACGAGGGACTCGGGCCCAGCCTTTCCGATGTGATCGACCCGATGGCGCGCGACAACACCGCGGTCGCCGGGTTCGTCGAGTGGGTGCTCTCCGAATCGACCGAGACCGGGCCCGGGCTGCGCGCCATCCCGGTCGGCGTCGGTCTCGACGATCCGGCCGATGCCGTCGCCGCTAGACGGGCGGTGCAGTTGATCGATGCCGCCCAGGAGCGCTTCGACGCTGTCGTGGTCGCCGCCGGTGCCGTGGCCGACCCGACGACCCAGACCTTGCTCTACGACGTGGACCAAACCGTCATGTGCATAAAACCCGGGACCAGTACGGCGTCTGCCGTCGAAGAGATGTACCGCGACCTGTCGTTCGCGGGGAGTGAGCGTTCTCGGGGCCACCCTGGTCAATCCCGAGGCACGTGGCCTGCGAGGGCTGTTCAAGCGGCGGGGATCCAAGAGCGATCGCCCGCTCCCCGAAATCATCGTCGAGCCGTCGCCCCCACCTCTCCCCAAGGCTGCACCGGTGCCGGCACCTATCGCACCATCCGTTGCGATGCCCGAACCGGTATCGGAGCCCGTCGGTGCGCTGGCGACCTCGTCGGCCGCCCGGCCGTCAGCACGGGGCTTGCTCGAGGCCCCGGTGGCAGCGCCGGAGCCGAGCGACGTCGACGGCGAAGCGTCTCCGATGCTCGCCGAAGTGCTCGACGGCGTGGACGTGGGTCAGGGCAAGCTGGAGGACGAGCTTTATGCCCAGGTGCTCGCTGTGCTCACCGGTGACGGCACCGAGACCGGCGAGCCCGCTGCACAGGTGAACCGGGAGGGATTCATCCCCTTGGTCGAGATCAAGGATCACCCCACGGTCGGCGAACTGGTGCTCCAGCGGCTCGGCGCAGACCTCGATCCGGCAAGCCAGCACGCTCTCGATAGAGAACTCGCCTCGGGTCCTCGGCTCCCAAGACGGTGCCGAAGGGATCGACGGGTGGGTGAGGCGAAGCTTCTTCACCCGCCATGTCGCAGAGACGGACCAGCACCCCGATGTGTGGCAGGTTCGGAGCCGCGACGGAACCTTCGAGGCTCTGGTGCCGGCGGTGCAGTGCAACCGCGACCACCTTGACGATCTCCGCACCGGGATGCTCCACAATCAGATTGACGGGCTCAACCGCCAGTTGCGCAACGCAGTACAGGCGGGACGCAGCGACGAGGTGGATGCGTTGGATTCGCAGGTGAAAGAGCTGCGCACCTTCGACATCACCCTCGGGTGGCTGTACGAGGGAACTACGCCAGAGGCACGGATCCGCTATCCGTGGCGGGGTGACCGAAACCAGCCCCAGGGTTGGGCGCCCGAGTTCAGCGAGGGGATCAGGCCCAATCTGGCTCCGTTGCAGCGGCTGGGTCTGCTGGCTGCTCCCGTCTTGTCCTGGGACGAACTCTCCGCTCTCGCCGCCGAATGAGCTCGGCGGCGAGAGCCGCCAAACAGGCGGTGAAGCTTGCGGCGGCCGCGGGCGACAAGGTCGTCGGGCCACTCCGCGGGCCGCGAATCCTCATCTATCACCAGGTCGGAGCCGGAACCGGGCTGGAGATGGAGGTCACCACCGATGACTTCCGCCGCCAACTCGACTGGTTGGGTGACAACGGTGAGGTCGTAGACCTCGAGACCCGCGGTTTCCTCACGATCTCTTCCCCAGTCCTCACGGATGTTCGTGTTGACCTTTGACGACGGTTACGCCGACATCTACCACCATGCCTTTCCACTTCTCCGGGAGAGAGGGCTCGCCTTCACGCTCTACCTCACCAGTGGGCCGATCGAAACGAGAAAGCCCCTACGCGAGGACGGACGCGCCGAGCCGCTGACTTGGGACCAGGTGGGGGAGATGGCCGAGCAGGGCCGGGTGACCATTGGCGCCCATACCCACACCCACCCCGACCTCCGTTCGATCGACGAAGCCGAGGTGGCCGAGGAGGTCACCGTCTCCAACCGGTTGATCGAAGATCGGCTCGGGGTCGAGCCGAGGCACTTCACCTATCCGTGGGGCTACTGGTCGCCGCAGGCGGACCGAGTGGTCCGATCGGCATACGAGACGGCCACGCTGGGGAGCGGCAAGGCGGTCACGGGCGCCACCGACCCGCTGCTGCTCAACCGGGTACCGGTCCAGTTGAGCGACGGGATCACCTTCTTCCGGCACCGAATGGTTGGTGGCCTTCGGCTCGAGGACCGAGTGAGGCGTCTGGTGCGGGGCTACCGGGGCCCGTGACCGGCAGCTTCCTCCGGCTCGGGTCGGCGCAGCTCCGCCGCGGTCAGCAGCGCCACCGCTCCCGCCAGGACGAGCCCGGCGACGAGCACGGCATCCTCGGCCGAGTCGAGGGTCCCGGCCAGCCGGCCGGCGAGAAGGATGACCACGGCATCGGTGGCAACGAGGAGCCAATCGGAAACCGGGGGGGACCAAGCGCCCGAGAACAGGCGACCCAACAGCACAGCCACCGGTTCGGCCACCAGCACGCCGAGGGCGGCAAGCCCGCCAACGATGGCCGAGTCGCGGGTGGCGCCGTCGCGGAGCACGACCCACACCAGGACACCGACAAAGGAGAGGACGCCGCCCGTTCCCAGCCTGGCCAGCCGCAATGGCCAGCCGAGGAGCGCGACCGGCAGCGCCGCACCGAGGAGGACGAGGGCACGCTCGGTGTCGGGAACCACGATGAACACACCGAGAGCGCTGCCCGCGGCCAGTACCGGACCGGCCCAGCTCGAAGGGCGCCGTTGCTCCGACCAGGCGGCGAGTCCTCCACCAAGCGATATGGCCGCCACACCGGCGATCCGACCCCACAACGGCTCGAAGACCTCTCCGGAGAAGACCAACAACATCGCCGGTCCGATAGCCAGCGCACCGGCCAAGGGGATCAGACTGGGCCGAAGATCGCCGGCTATCCCGATCAACGCCAGCAAGCCCACGGCGATGAGCACGGGGGTGGGGGGGCGGAGGACGGCGAGGAAGGCGGCAGCGATCGCCAATCCAGCGACCGGGAGCGGGCGGCGACGCAAGATGAGGGCAGCCACGGCGCAAGCGACGGCGGCAATGGCACCGGCGGCAAGCCCGGCGAACATCTCGGGTCGGAGAAGGGCTTCGAGGATCTCGCCCACGGCGAGGGAGCGTACCGGGATGGTGCCCGCCGGCCGCTCCGAATCGCCATGGTCAACCAACCCGGCGCCGCTTCCCGCCCACCAACTCCGACAGTCTCGATAGGGATCTGGAGCGGTGAAGTGGCCCGCCGCATGGTCGCAGCCGGCCACGAAGTGACTGTCTATGCCAGCGGGGAACGCACCGGCACCACTCGCCAGAGCCACCACGGTGTCGAGTACCGGCTGCTGGCGACGCTTCCCGACAACCTCCTTTCCCGGATGCTGCGGTTCTTGCCGTCGAGCAAGGATCCGCGCCGCCCCCGTCTCACCTCGTTGCGGACCCACCTCGGGTTCGCCATCCAGGCGGCGATCGACATCCGCCGCCGCCGCCCCGACCTGGTCCACATCCAGAGCCAGTTCCCCTTCGCCCGCGTCGATCAGGGCGTTCAACCGGCGGGTGCCGATCGTGCTCCACCTCCACAACGAGTGGCTCTCCGACCTGTCCCCGGCTCAGACCGCCCCGGCGGTCCGGGCGGCCGATGCCGTGGTCACCTGCAGCGACCACGTGACCCGGCGCGCTCGACTCGCCCACCCGGCGCAACGCGGGGCGAGTCCATACCATCCCCAACGGCGTCGACGCCTCCGCCTTCTCCGCAGTCGATAGACACCGACGGCGAGGACTTCAACGTGCTGTTCGTGGGAAGGGTCTCCCCGGAAAAGGGTGTCCACACCCTGATCGATGCCGTTGTTGCTTTGGCCGCTGATGATGACGCGGATGAAGCTCACGCTGGTCGGCCCGCACAGCGTCCTCCCCGCCGAGGCGGTTGTCCGTGGTTCGACCGACCCCCAAGTGCGAGAACTCGGTAGGTGGTATGGGGGACCTCCATATCGGGCGCAACTCGAGCAGAGGATCCCCGCTGGGTTGCGGTCGCGGGTCGATTGGGCCGGCGTGGTGCCATACCAGGATCTGCCCGTCAGAATACGCCGCGGCTTCGGTGCTGGTGAATCCTTCTTTGAGTGAGTCTTTCGGGATGACGGTGGTGGAGGCCATGGCGTCGGGGCGGCCCGTGATCGCCACCCGGGTCGGTGGCCAGGAGTATCTCGTAGCCGACGGGACCAGCGGCGTCCTCATCGAGCCGGAAGATCCGGCAGAGTTGGCCGATGCCATCCTCCAGATCCGCCGCGACCCAGAACTCGCCCGCCGTATGGGCGAGGCAGGCAGGCAGCTGGCACAGGCGTACGACTGGGACAAGGTCACCGCGCTTACCCTCGACCTCTACTCGACCTTGATACCGACGAGGAGCCCAAAATGACCGTCGAATCCCGGGAGCGCGGTTGGCGGGCTCGGGTGCGGGACCGCCGCTGGCGCCGCGCTGCCCGTGAATGGTCGGTGGCCGACGATGAGCAACTTCGCCGGCCGACGTTGGTGGTGGCGCCTCACCCAGATGACGACACTCTGGGATGCGGGGGGACTATCGCCCGCAAGAGGAGATTGGGCGTCGATGTCGCCGTGGCGGTGCTCACCGACGGTGCCTTCGCCAATCGGGACCTGATCGACCGCGCCGAGTTGACGGCTCTCCGTGGCCGTGAGGAGATCGCATCGCTCGACCAGCTCGGGGTTGGCCCCCACCGCGCCTGGTTTCTCGGGTTCCGCGACGGCGCCCTGCGACAGGACGAAGCGGCGGCCGCCGCCCAACTGGTCCCGATCCTCGAGGAGGTCCGCCCCGCCGAGGTGTTCGTCACCGCGGCCGACGACGGCCATCCCGACCACGAGGCGGCCTATCGAATCGCTGCGGCAAGCACTCGCATCGGTCGGTTCCGACGCCGCCGTGGTCGAGTACCCGGTGTGGTGGTGGCAGCACTGGCCATGGGGGCCGCTCCCGTTGACCGGCCGCGGTGGGGTGCGCAAGCTCGCCCGCCGGATGAAGACCGCCCTTACCGCCGCTGCGACCGGTGAGCCCACCGCCGGGTTCACCTGGGCGGTCCCGGTGGCCGAGGTGCTCGACCAAAAGGAAGCGGCGATCGCCGCCCACGTCTCGCAGGTGACCCGCTACCGCGGCGACCCCCGCTGGGAAAGCCTGCTCGACGAAGGAGGCGGCGAGTTCCTCGAGCGGTTCCTCACCGGTTTCGAGCTGTTCCGCCGAGAAGGACGGAAGACGGAAGACGGAAGACGGAAGGTCCCGGCCTCCGCGGGTGAGGGGAGGCCGAGCGGAACGAAGCGGAGACGGTGGCTTCGCACCTTTGGAGAATCGAGTCGCCCATCCCCCGCCGCTGGCGTAGGGACTCCCCCCGCGGGGGCGGAGAGGAATGGCCGTCTAGCCGTCAGCTCCGGCGACCTCTTTAGCCCAGGCGGTGACGACTTCTTGGACGCGGTCCTGGGTGTCGGTGCGGTCCATCCCGTGGACCGAGCCCGGGACCACTTCCAGACGGATCTTCTCGGCGTTCTTCTCGAGGATCTCGCCCAGGCGGCCTTGGCGCGCCTCGCCGAACTCGGCGAAGTCGTTTTCCTCGTCGCCGTAGACGAACAGGACCGGGATGCCGTTGTCGGCGAGCCACGTCAACTGGTCGAGCATCGGCCTGCTCACCCACGGCACGGGATCGACGCCGCTGCCACGAAGCTGTTGAACCCGGCGCTTGGCGGCCCCCAACCGGATCCTGACAAAGGAGCGAGCAAGCCGCAGATAACGCCGTCGCTCGGCCGGGTCGGACAGCGCGCTCCAGCGGAACTTGCCGGCCGCGGTGCGGAGGTACCCGGCGGTGCCAAGGTCGTAGGCGAGACGGTTGGCCCCGCCCTCGCCACGGGCATGATCCCGGACCGGCGGGGAAACGAGGGCAACTCCGACGAGACCTGCCACTCGTGGTGCGATGGCGAGGGCGGTGCGAGCCCCGAAGCAATGTCCCACGAGGACGTGTCGCTCCCAGCCTTCCGACCGGGCCATCTCCACTACCGCCAGGGCGTCATCGGCGAAAGGCTGGTCGAGGGCGAAGTTGCCCGCCCGTCCCGAGCTGTCCCCAATGCCGTGCCAGTCGAAGCGGACGGCGGCCAACCCGGAGCCCGCCAGACTCCGGGTGAGCCTGGTGCCCCACCCATTTCGTTGCGGCGAGAACGTGTAGCCGCCCGCGGGTAGCAGGGTGGCGACGGTCCGTGCTGACTCATCCGGCACCGCGACGATCCCGAATAGATCCGCCCCGCCGGACTCGACGAAAAAGGGCTGCTCGATCACGACACCGTCTCCAACCATTCGGAGGTGATACGAAGAAGCTCGACGGTGAGGGGCTTGTCGTCCTCCTCGCGGAAAAGGTCGCCACCGGGGTTGGCCCACCAGACCTCTGCGTCCCCGGTAGGCCGGGCGGTGACGGTGAAGCCGTTTTCGGAGAGGTCGTCGGCCAACCGTGCCAGCTCGCCGCGCAGTCCGTCGGGACCGCCGGCCTGCGCCAGCAGGACGGGTCGCGGCTCGTCGCCGACGAGCGTTCTCAGCTGAGCCGTCTCCAGGCTGGCGCTCAGCGCGGCATAAACCCTCTCCCCGAGCACGTCGGCCGATCCCTTGGAGGCGAGCACCTCCCGGAGTGGCGGTGGGCGCTCATCTCCGGTTCGGGTGATGGCCCGCGCCATGGCGGAGCGTTCCGCCTCGCGCATGTAGGCAGACCCCTTGACCAGTGGTTGCCACAGGGCGAGACCGGCTGCCTGCTCCTCTGCAGCCACGGCGGCGGCAACCAGTCCTCCGACCCTGGTCCCGAGCACGACCAAAGGCACGCCCCCTACCCGTTGCTGGAGTTGGCGGACGGCGGCGATCCCGTCTTCGATCATCGTGTCCAGAGCGAGGCGACCGGGCTCCCCGGCACTGTTGCCGGTGCCGCGGTAGTGGAATCGCTCGACTGCGGCGCCGGCGCTTGCCAACCGGCGGCTCAGCAGCACTTCGCGGCGGTAGTTGCGCTGCATCTCGGCGTGGAGCGGACTGCAGACCAGGACCCCCAAGCGGGGGCGCTCTGGCTGGTGCGAGACCCAGAACCGGTCACCGTCGTAGCCGGCCTCTTCCGTGATGTCGGTTGTCGGGTCTCGTCGCCATGGTCTCTGCGCCACGGCCGCCATCTTCACTGAAGATCCCGAACGGCGGTGGGCACCCTTGCCCTGATCCAGTCGGTCGTCAGTGCGAGGAACCGGTCCTGGACATCGATCCCGAGGAAGCCGTGAACCACGCCGGGTAGGTCGTCTATCACTTCGACTTGGTCGCCTGCTCTCTCCAGGATGGAGCCGAGTCGTCCTGTGGACGCCCGCTGCCATTCGCCGAGAAGGGGGTCTTTGTCACCGAACACGACGAGCACGGGCACGCCCCTCTCCACCATGGTGTCGAGCGGATCGAGCAACATCGGGCTCACCCAACGCAATGTGGGGTCGCCTCCTCCGGGGCGGCGGGTACCGCGCAGCTTGGAGCGGGCGAACCGGCTGTATGCCTGGCGGTGCGACGGCCGAGCCAGGTTTGCGAGGGTCTCGAGGCGAGCTGCCCTCTTCACATAATCCGACCACGACCATTCCCGCGACAGCCGCTCTGCCATGGCGTCGTCCCGCCCGTAGCCGGCCACAGGTGGCGTAGCCATGACCACGGCGCGGACTCCGTCGATGAGCGGCGCTGCCGATAGTGCGGTCCGGGCGCTGAAACAGGCGCCAACGAGCACCAGGTCGTCGATCCCGAGCCGGTGCATCACCTCGGCCGCAGCCTCGGCGTCTTCGGTGAAGGGGTTGTGGAGGTGCAAGGCCCCGATGTCACCGGAGCTCTCTCCCAAACCGTGGTAGTCAAAGCGGAGGCAGGTGTAACCATCGGCGGCGAGGCTGCGTGCCAGCCTGACGGCGAGCCGGTTGCGGTGGAGCGAGACGTTCACGGTGTCGCCGCCCTGGATGAGGAGGACACCGACCCCGTTGCGGGGTCCCTCCGGCTCGGTCAGCACACCGAACAGGGTGTTCCCATCGGAGGGAAAGAAGACGGGACGCTCGTGCACACCTGTGGAGAGCAGTGCCCCGGTCATACAACCACCCCCAGAGCGCCGGTCAGCCACTTCTCGGTACGGCCGACGACATCGGTGTTCAAAGCAAGCTCACGTTCGGGTGTGAGGGCATCCACATCGACATGGAGCCACCAGGCCTCGTCAAAAGGTACCTGCTCGACCGTCGGAGCACCTCCTCGTTGTTCGAGATCCGCGGCGAGGGCCCGGAGTTCGCGGCGTATCCCCGCCCGCTGACCGAATTGGACAAGGAGCACGTCATGGTCGGCGGGGTGCTCGATCCTGAGGTCGCTTCGCTCGAGGTCATCCTTGAGTCCGCCTCCGATGGAGAACCCCATGACCGCGAACGAGCCCGTCCGGGCGAGTTGGTCTGCGATCTCGTCGGTCACCGGTGGCGCCTCGCCCCCGTCGGTCCCCTGCCGCATTCCAACCATCAACCTGACCCGCATCAACTCCTTGATGTAGCCGCGACCCGATACCACCGGCTCCCAGAAGGCGAGGGGCGAACCGGGAAGCCGAGATGCGACGTGGGACGCAGCCAGCGAGCCGAGCCTGGTGGCGACGAACCCGATCCGGTCGGTGTCCGCGGCAAAGGTGGCGGCGACCGCGGCAGTGTCCGCGGCCATGCCGTCGATGGTGACGTCGCTCACCTCGCCGTCGCTGTTCCCGGTGCCGATGTAGTGGAAGCGGGCCACCGCCAGGCCTTGGCTGGCCAGACGGCGGGCGAGCATCACCTCGCGGCGGTTGTTCTTGAGCAACTCGGATTGGATCGGGCTGCACACGACCACAGCACCCTGCGCCGGTCCGGCGGGTAGGTGCGTAACCATGAAAAGGGCCCCCCGGTCGGTCTCGATGAAACAGGCCTCGGCCCGGGAGCCATCCTCCTCGAGCATGGTCGTCTCGATCGACCTCACCTCCAACATGACGTTCTACCTCGGTGCCGCGCTCTTCGCCCAATGGGCCGCGGCGGGTTGCATGAGTGTACGGACGGCCGGGTCCTGGCCCGGTGTCAGCTCAAATATCGGCCACGGCGGGTCGATACTGCAGCGCGAACGATGGCAAATGCTCGCCGGTACCATCCACCCGCCACGGCGCGGTACAACGCGACCGACCCTGGAAGTGCTCATGACCTCGACTGCTCAGACGATCCGCCGTTACATCTCCGAAGAGCTAGCGCCAGGGTCGGAGATCGACGACGACACGTCGCTGATCACATCCGAGATCATCGACTCGATGGGGGTGCTCACGCTCATCGGGTTTCTCGAGGAGGAGTTTGGTGTCGAGATCAACGCCGATGATGTCGACCTCTCGCACTTCGAGAATGTCGCCGGCATAGCCCGCCTCGTCGAGGACCGCCGGTGACCGAGCCTGACCTGGGGTCTACCCGGCGATCTCTCGAGGCAGCAGCCCGGCCGCCGAAGGGCTCGGTCCGCTGGTCGCAGGTCCCGGGCGGAGCGTGGGTCAAGAGGGCGGTGCGGTCGTTGCAGCGCACCGAGATCGTCCCGTCTGGAGCGATCCGGTGGGCAATGGCCAGAGGATGGATTCATCCCCCGGCCAACCTGCCCGACTTCCTCGGGATCGGTGCTGCCAAGACCGGGACCACGTGGCTCCACCACAACCTCCGGGCTCATCCAGAGCTGTACCTCCCCGACGTCAAGGAGGTCCACTACTTCGACGGCCGCTGGCACAAGTCGCCCCGCTGGTACGCAGGGCACTTCGTCGCCGGAGCCGGAAAGGTCAGAGGCGAGATAACTCCTGCCTACTCGTTGCTCCCTCCGAAGCGGGTGGCGGCGGTGCGGCGGCTCCTGCCCGATGTCCGGCTGATGCTCGTCGTCCGTGATCCGGTCGACACGGTGTGGTCGCACGCCGTGATGAAGCTGGCTAGGGAGCAGGGGCGGAAACCGTCTGACGTTTCCTCCGAGGAGTACCGGGAGTTCTTCGAGCGTCCCTCGACCCGGAGCAACGTCGACTACACCGCCATGATCGAGCGGTGGCGAGCCGAGTACCCCTCCGAACGGTTGCTCGTCGTATCCAACGACGAGATCCGGGATCGTCCGCTCGAGCTCTTGACCCGGGTGCTCACCCACCTCGGTGTCTCGGTCCCCACCGACTGGGGTCGGTTTCCTGCGGGCTCGGTCATCGACCGGGGGGTAGCCGGCGGGGCTGACGTTGTGGGACGCCAGCGTCCCGACGCCATCCCCGACGAGCACCGTCGCCTGCTGGAAGATTTGTATGCCCCGGCAACCGAGGCGCTCCACCGTCTGCTCGAAGCGGATGCCGAGCGCTGACCGATGGGCGCGGCCTTGCAGGCATGCCGACCCGGGTCTTGATCATCCTCGCGCTGGTGGCGGCGCTGGTGATCCTCGCCGCCGGTGCCGTGTGGTTCGCATTGGCGCTCGGCTCCGCATGACCGCCAACCCAGGTTTGGTGAGTACCGGGGCGGTAGCTGCCAACCCTGAGTTCGTATGGTTGCGGGGCGCGCTTCGAGCCCTGGGTTCGCCAGTCCATCGGGTGTGGTCGTTTCGCTTCAGATCGAGCGTGCTCTGGCCGATGGAGAACGAGTAGATCGGGCGCGCCACAAGCCTGCCGGGGTGAAGTGCGCGCCAATGGCGGGGAGCGTCCCAAGGAGGGCGGGATGAAGGTGGTCCTTTTTTGCGGGGGGTTGGGTACGCGGCTGCGCGAGTACTCCGATGCCGTCCCCAAACCGATGGTGCCTATCGGCCCGCGGCCAATCCTGTGGCATCTGATGAGGTATTACGCCCATTTCGGGCACACCGAGTTCATCCTGTGCCTTGGATACAAGAGCCAGGTGATCAAGGAGTACTTCCTCGACTACCGCGAGTGGGTCTCCAACGACTTCGTCCTGTCTGAGGGGGACGCGACATCCAGTTGCTCAGCCGCGACATCGACGAATGGAAGATCACCTTCGCCGAGACCGGGATCGGCTCGAGCATAGGCGAGCGGCTCAAGGCAGTGGAGCCCTACCTCGACGACGAGGAGGTCTTCCTGGCGAACTATTCCGACGGGCTGACCGACCTCGATCTGGGCGCTTACGTCGACACCTTTCTCGCCCAGCCCGACAAGGTCGCCGGTTTCCTCGCCGTACATTCCACTCAGTCGTTCCATGTGACCGACATCGGAGAGAACGGAGAGGTGAGGTCGATCGATCCGCTGAGCGAGTCCGATCTCTGGGTCAACGGCGGGTACTTCGTCTTTCGCAAGGAGATCTTCAAGCACCTCCACGAGGGCGAGGACCTCGTGTTCGAGCCGTTCCAGCGCCTCATCGCTGAGCGCAAGCTGTGGGCGCACCGCTACCACGGCTTTTGGACGGCGATGGACACATTCAAGGACCGCCAGGCGCTCGAAGAGGGCTATGGAGCGGGGGACGCCCCCTGGGAGGTCTGGAAGCAACCGTCCTCCGAGCCGGGTTGAGCTCCAGGTGTTGAAGGTTGGAGCGGCACCGCTCGGCGCCCAGATCCGGCGGGTGCTCTGTCTCGGAGCTCATAGTGACGACATCGAGATCGGGTGCGGTGGAACCGTGCTGCAACTTGTCGAGTCGTGCCCGGGCATCGAGGTCGACTGGGTGGTCCTCACCGCCCCCGGCGAACGGTCCGACGAAGCGACGGCAAGCGCCGAGAGGTTTCTGGCAGGTGCCGGTGTCACTCGGGTCCGGGTGGAGAACTTCCGCGAGCGCTACTTCCCACACCAGCCGGAGCTCAAGGAGTGGTTCGACGAACTCGGCCGGGAGATCGAGCCCGACCTGGTGCTGTGCCCGTGGCGTGGCGATGCCCACCAGGACCATCGCACCGTCTCCGAGCTCGTCGGCAACACCTTCCGCGACCAGCTTGTGCTGGAGTACGAAATCCCGAAGTTCGACGGTGACCTCGGCCGGCCCTCGGTGTTTGTCCATCTCGAGGAGCGGCATGCCGAGGGGAAGTTGGCGGGGATCATCGACGGGTTCCCCAGCCAGAAGCGGCGCGAATGGTTCACCGAGGAGACCTTCAGGGCGCTGCTCCGGTTGCGTGGGATCGAGAGCCGCGCTCCCTCCGGGATGGCAGAAGCCTTCCACTGCATGAAGATGGTGTTGCTGTGAGCCTTGCTGCCACCGATAGTGCGTCCGAAGTCGTCTCCGCCGATCTGGCGATGATGGGTGCCGACCTCGACGAAGTCTTCTCGGCGATGTCGGGGGAGCGGCTCCTCATCACCGGGGGCGCCGGTTTTCTTGGCTACTACATGGTCCAGGCGCCGCTCGCCTGGAACGCCGCCAACCCAGACAAGGCCCCCATCTCGGTGACGGTGTTCGACAACTACTTCCGTGGTGTCCCCGGCTGGCTTGGCGAGCTCGAGGGTCGCGACGGGTTGGAGTTGCGGACCCACGACATGCGTCTTCCACTCCCCGAAGACATGGGGGATTTCGAGTGGGTCATCCATGCCGCCGGCGTCGCATCGCCCACCTACTACCGGGCGCACCCGATCGAAACCATGGATGCCAACATCAACGGGCTGCGCAACCTGCTCGACAAGGCGGTGGCGCAGACTGCGGCAGGGACCCCTGTGCGCGGATTCCTCTTCTTCTCATCTTCTGAGATCTACGGCGACCCCGTGGCTGAGGCCATCCCCACGCCGGAGACCTATCGGGGAAACGTCTCCTGTACCGGGCCCCGCGCCTGCTACGACGAGTCGAAGCGCTACGGAGAGACGTTGTGCGTCAACTTCGCCCAGCAGCACGGGCTCCCGGTGGCGGTGGCACGGCCCTTCAACAACTACGGGCCGGGGATGAAGATCACCGACGGCAGGGTGATCGCCGACCTAGCGCGCAACATGATCGCCGGGCACGACCTGGTCCTCTACTCCGACGGAGCGCCGACCAGAACCTTCTGCTACGTGGCCGACGCAGTCACCGGCTACTTCCTGGTACTCGGGAAGGGCGGGTCCGGCGAGCCATACAACGTTGGCATTGATGGACCTGAGACGTCGATGGCTGATCTGGCCGAGACCGTGGCCAGGCTGGGCCGCGATCTCTTCGGATACCAGGGGAAGGTCGTCCTCGGGGAGAGCCCCGAGAAGGAATACCTCATCGACAACCCCAATCGGCGCAGCCCCGACATCACCAAGGCCCGCACCCAGCTCGGGTTTGACCCCAAGGTCGGTCTCGAGGCGGGGCTGCGACGGACCCTGCTCTGGTATGGCGGCAACTCCGGGGGGGAGGAAGCATGAAAAAGACGGAAGACGAAAGACGGAAGACGGAAGTGCCACTTCACCTCCGTCCCCCCGTAGGGGGGAAGGGACCCGCTGCGAAGCAGCGGGTAGGGGGGCTGGCTGACTCCCAACGATTCTCGATGGACGGGGCACCGCGATGAAGGTCGCTGTTATTGGGACCGGATACGTCGGGTTGGTCAGCGCCGCCGGACTGGCCGCGATGGGACACGAAGTGACGTGCGTCGACATCGACCCGGCGCGGGTCGCCATGGTGGAACGCGCCGAAGCCCCAATCCACGAACCGGGGTTGGAAGAGCTTCTTACCGCCAACTCCGAGAGAATTCACGCCACCACCGATCTCGCCTCGGCGGTCGGCGCGGCCAACCTGACTTTGATATGCGTCGGCACCCCATCGCGCCCCGACGGGAGCATCGACCTCTCCTTCGTGGAGCACGCCGCGCGCCAAGTGGGCGGGGCCTTGGCAGGGGAGACGCGGTTCCATGCCGTGGTGGTGAAGAGCACCGTTGTGCCCGGAAGTACCGACGCAGTTGTCCTTCCCGCGGTGGAAGAGGCCTCGGGGCGGTCGGTCGGGGCGGACATCGGGGTGGGTGTCAACCCTGAGTTCCTCACCGAGGGACAGGCGGTGGACGACTTCCTCCGACCCGATCGCATCGTCATCGGAGGTGACGCCGGCACAGTCGACGTGCTCCGCCGTCTCTACGCCCCATTTGCCGGAGTGCCCGTCATCGCCACCTCCACGCGCAACGCCGAGATGATCAAGTACGCCTCGAACGCGCTGCTCGCAACTGCCATCTCCTTCGCCAACGAGATCGCCGACCTGGGCTCGGCCATCGGAGACGTCGACGTCGCCGAGGTGATGGCAGGGGTGCACGCCTCGCGCTATCTGACCACGGCACTTCCCAACGGCGAACGGGTCCGTGCCGGTCTTGCACCCTATCTCGAGGCCGGGTGCGGGTATGGGGGCAGTTGTCTTCCCAAGGATGTTGCCGCCCTCACCTCAAGGGGCAAGTCGGCTGGTCTTCCGGTGCCGTTGTTGACCGCGGTCGCCGCCGTCAACCGGCAGCGAGCCGAGAGGTTGGTCGACATGGTGGCTGACGATCTCGATGGGGTGGAGGGGCGGAAGGTCACCGTGTTGGGCCTCGCCTTCAAACCCGACACCGACGACATCAGGGAATCGCCTGCATTCCCCGTCCTCCGCTTGCTGATCGAGGCCGGGGCCGAAGTCACCGTCCACGACCCGGTGGTCGGACCCGCCGCGGTCGCCGACTATCCCGGCGTCGAGCACACGCACGATCTGGAGACGGCGGTCAAGGGAGCCGATGCCGTGGTGATCGTGACCCGGTGGAACGACTACCTCGACCTCCCCGGCATGGTGGGCGAGCCCGCCCCGCTGGTGGTCGACGGGCGACGGATGCTGGACCCCGATTCGGTTTCGCGCTATCGAGGGATCGGCCGTTGAAGTTCACTCCAACCGAAGTCGAGGGCGTTGTGCTGGTCGAGGTGGACCGGATCAGCGACGACCGGGGCTTCTTCGCCCGCAGCTGGGACGGGGCCGAATTCGCCGCCGAAGGGCTGGAGGCTTCGTGGGTGCAGGCAAACGTCGGGTTCAGTATCAAGGCGGGGACCCTCCGTGGCATGCACTATCAGCGGACGCCGCACGCCGAGGTGAAGCTGGTGCGATGCACGCTGGGAGCGGTGTGGGACGTGGCTCTCGACCTGCGCCCTGAATCGCCCACCTACCTGCAGTCGGTCGGGGCGGAACTGACCGCCGAAAACCGTTCGGCACTGTGGATCCCGGAGGGATGCGCCCACGGGTACCAGACCCTGGTGGACGAGAGTGAGATCACATATTTCACCTCGACCCCATTCGTCAAGGAGGCCGCCACGGGGGCCGGCACCGATGACCCCGCTTTCGGGATCACCTGGCCGCTGCCGGTGTCGGTCATCAGTTATCAGGATCGGAGCTGGCCACTGTGGGAGCCGGCTCCCAAGGAGGCATGATGCAGATCGTCGATAGAGCGCTCGAGCGGCGCCAACAGGAAGGGCGCCCCATCAAGGTGGGGATGGTGGGTGCCGGATATATGGGCCGCGGTATGGCTCGGGCGATGGAGACAATGACCGGCATCGATCTCGTCGCCATCGCCAACCGGACGGTGGGGAACGCCGACCAGGCCTTCACCGACGCCGGGATCGACTCCGCGGTGCCCGTTTCCGACCAGGAGGCGATGGACCAGACCGTCGCCGCCGGGGGGAGGGCAATCACCGGCGACCCGATGCTCGTCGCCAGGGCGGCTGGCATCGAGGCGATCATCGAGTGCACCGGTGAGGTCGAAGGGGCTGCCCGGGTCGTCGTCGAGGCGATCGACCGGGGCAAGCACGTGCTTCTGGTCAACGCCGAACTCGACGCAACCGTGGGGCCGATTCTCAAGGTCCGAGCCGACCGGGCCGGTGTGGTCATCACCAACTCCGATGGAGACGAACCGGGTGTGGCCATGAACCTGTTCCGGTTCGTGGACGCCATCGGGTACCGGCCGGTGCTCGCCGGAAACGTCAAGGGCTTCCTCGACCACCATCGCACCCCAGACACACAGCGCGGCTTCGCCGACGCCCATGGCCAGCGCCCGATCATGGTCACCTCGTTCGCCGACGGGACAAAGCTGTCGCTCGAGGCGGCTGTCCTGGCAAACGCCACCGGGTTCAAGGTCAAGCAACGGGGGATGGAAGGCCCCAAGCTCGATCATGTCCGCGACCTCCTGCCCATGCTCGAGCCCAAGGAACTGCTCGACCAGGGCATCGTCGAGTTCGTCCTCGGCGCCGAGCCTGGGTCAGGCGCCTTCGTGATCGGGTACAACGACGATCCGGTCCTTGCCCCATACATGTCATATTTCAAGATGGGAGACGGGCCGCTCTATCTCTTCTACCGGCCCTTCCATCTCACCCACCTCGAGGCTCCGCTCTCAGTGGCCCGAGCCGTGCTCTTCGACGACGCCACCATCGCCCCCGCCGGCCCTCCCACCTGCGAGGTTGTAACGGTTGCCAAACGGGACCTCGAACCGGGCGACGAGTTGGACGGCATCGGCGGGTTCACCGTCTACGGGATGATCGACAACATCGAAGTGGCTCAAGCGGAGAGGGCTCTCGCCATGGGTCTCACCGCCGGCGCCCGGATCACCCGCCCCGTCGGCGCCGACACCATGCTCACGATCGATGACGTCGAGTTGCCGCCCAATCGTCTCGTCGACCAACTCCGCCGCGAGCAGAGCGAGCACTTCGGCCTGTGATCCCTTTGGGATCACAGTGGTTAGTGGTAGGTGGTTAGTGGTAAGTGCGGGTCGCCGCGCCACTCCGGTTAGGCACCTCCAGCCGCCAATTGGGGAGCCCAGGAACACCCACTACCAGGGGTAACAAACCGACGGCTTCACTTACCACCTACTACCTACCACCTACCACCTGAGTCCTTCTGCCATCCTGCAGGTATGGGCGCGCTGCTCGAAGCGACCGGGTTGGTGAAGCGGTTCCCGGGGCCGAACGGCACGTCGGTGTCCGCGGTGGACGAGGTGGATCTCGTGGTAGGCGAGGCGGAGACCCACGCCCTCGTCGGTGAGTCCGGGTCGGGGAAGACGACAACGGGGAGGCTCCTGGTTCGGCTACTCGAGCCCGATGCGGGTTCCACCAGGTTCCGCGGTCAAGACCTGTATTCGTTGGCGCCTGGCGATATGCGCCGGGCGCGGCGCCACCTCCAGATGATTTTCCAGGATCCCTACTCGTCGCTCGATCCCAGACAACCGGTGTGGCGGAGCGTCGCCGAGCCGTGGGACGTCCACCGTGTCCACCGGCCCGAGGATCGCCGGGCACGAGCCGAGGAACTGCTCGCCAAGGTGGGTGTCGATCCGGCGCTGGGGGGTCGGCTCCCGGCGAGGTTCTCCGGGGGCCAGCGGCAACGAATCGGGATCGCACGCGCCCTTGCGCTGGAACCGTCGCTGATCGTGTGCGACGAGCCGGTCTCCTCGCTCGACCTATCGGTCCAGGCCCAGATACTCAACCTCCTCCTCGATCTCCAGGAGGAGTTGGGGCTGAGTTATGTACTGGTCGCCCATGACCTGGCGATGGTCCGCCACGTCGCCAATCGGGTATCGGTGATGCACCGCGGGAGGGTGGTCGAGACCGGAACCCGTGACCAGATATTTGACCACCCGGCGCACCCCTACACCGAAGCGTTGCTTGCGGCGGCTGCCGCCATCGACCCTCTCGAACCGGCGGAGCCCGCAGTCCCCGGCGTCGAGGAGGGGGAGCCTCCCAACGACGACGCCTGCCTCTACCGGGACCGATGCCCCGCGCCGCCGATATCTGCGCAGCGGAGCGCCCGGCGCTGGTCGAACGGGGCCAGGGACACCCGGTGGCGTGCTTTTTCCCGGGGTGACCCAGACGGCGGACGGCAGACGGCGGACGGCAGCCAGAACGGTCATTCGCTCCGCTCGCTTCGTCCACGCCTCGCATCACCGCTACGTCGGGAAAGGGCCCCTGCGAGGGGGGGGACGGGTTTGCTTCCATCTTCCGACTTCCGACTTCCGTCTAACTCCTACACCCTCTCCCGGGCGCGGGGATCCACCACGACCACGGCCACGTCGGCGATGAGATTGACCACGGCGACGACCAGACCGCTGGCGAGTCCGATGCCGATGATGAGGGCGGTGTCGAGTCGGCGCAGCGAGGTGAGAAGGTCGGCACCGAGTCCCGGCATCGAGAACACCGCCTCCACCACGGCCACGCTGGAAAAGAGGCCGGCGAAGTCGAGCGCCAGCACCGAGAAGAGCGGGAGCAGGGCGTTTGGCAGCAGGTGGCGCACCCTGATCGACCGGCGGCGCTCGCCCCTGCCGGCGGCGAAGACGACATAGGCCTCGTCGGCCTCTTCGAGCAAGGTGTTGCGAAGCAGCCTGGCGAGCACCAGACCGAATGGGATCCCAACCGCAAACACCGGGAGGACGTACCCGGAGATGGAACCGCCCCCGCCGAGGGGGAACCATCCGAGGACGAAGGCGAACAGATATATGAAGATCAGCCCGACGAGGAAGGCGGGAATCGCGCTGGTCGCACCGGCGGCCGCAACCAGCATCCGGTCGGCCCAACGTCCCCGCCTGCCGATCACCCACAAGGCGAGCGGTATGCCGATGGCGACCTCCACAAGAAAGGCGAGGGTGGTCAACAGCAGCGTGGGCGGCAGCGACCGGACCAGGACCTCGGTCACCGGCTCGCCGCGGGAGAAGCTGAACCCCAGATCACCCTGGGCGAGCCGGGTGAAGGTGGTGGTGAACCTGGTCAGGAAGGGTTGGTCGAACTCATATGCCTGGCGGATCTGATCCAGCGTCTGCTCGGAAGCGCCCGGGCCGGCCAGGCTCGGCGCCGGATCTCCGGGGATCAACTCGACCAACAGGAACCCGGCGGTGATGATCAAGGCGAGCGTGATGAGCGTCGATCCCAACCGGCGGAGCAGATACCTCCCCATCAATCCGCCTCGGGTGGGAGGCGGAGCGCCTCACCGAGCAGGTTGGCCCCGGCGACCATCAACCCCAGGTAGATCGCCGGGAACAGGATCAGCCCGGGGTGATCCCGGTAGTAGACCAGGCAGCAGCCGAGGAGGTTGCCGATGCTCGGCGTGGGTTCCTGTACCCCGGCACCCAAGAACCCGAGCGAGCTCTCGAAGAGGACCGCCCATCCCACCGAAAGGGCGGCGTAGGCGGCCACCACCGGGAGGACGTGAGGCAGCACGTGGCGAACCAGGGTGAAGCGCGGAGTTGCGCCGAGAACCTTGGAGGCGTCGATGAAGGGGAGGTTCCGGGTGACGACCGCCTGGCCGTATGTGACCCGCGCCAGTGGTGCCCAGAACACGCCTGCCAGTCCCACGATCAGTGAGACCAGTCCCCGGCCGAGCACGGCGGCGATCGCCGCGGCGAGCAGCAGCCCGGGTATGGCCAGCCCGATGTCTGTCACCCGCATCAGCGTTCCGCCGAGCCTGTTGGGCGCGGCCGACGCTGTGAGACCGATGGCGAGACCAACCACCGTGGCGATTCCCACAGCGGCGAGTGCGGCGACGAAGGTGACCCGGCCTCCAAAGATGATGCGTGAGAAGAGGTCGCGGCCCTTTGGGTCGGTGCCGAGGATGTGGCCGGGTGCGCCGGCATCCAACGGCCCTCCGTCGGGGGCGAGGCCCTCGATGGTCTCGAAGGTCGGGTCGTAGGGGGTGAGAAGCGGTGCCGCGATCGTCACCACGGCGACAAGGCCGACGATTAGGCATCCCGCCACCAGGGCGGGGCGACGAGAGGGCCTGTCGAGGGAAAGCGGCTGGGGGATCACGATGCCTCGCCCAGCGGGTGGTGGCAGGCATAGCCCTCCTCAGCCGGCCAGACATAGCCGGGACGCTCCTCCAGACAGACCTGGTCTGCCCGCGGGCACCGCGGGGCGAACGCGCAGGGGAGCAGCGGGCCGGGGAGGGCTGGGGGGTGGCCCTCGATAGCGGTCAGTCGCCCCAACGGCCCGTGGAGCGAGGTGCTCGCTCGAAGCAATCCCGCCAGATAGTGATGGTGTGGCTGATCGAGAAGCGACCCGATCGGCCCGAACTCGACGACGCTCCCGGCGTACATCACCGCCATCCGGTCGGCGGCGCGTCGCAGCAGAGCCAGTTCGTGGGTGACCACCACCATGGCAATCCCCAACTGTCGGACCAGCCTGACCAACTCCGCCGCCACCCGGACCCGAACGATCGTGTCGAGCGCGGTGGTCGGCTCGTCGGCGATGAGCAGCTCGGGCTCGGCGAGGACCGCAGCCACCACCACCGCCCGTTGCAGCATCCCCCCGGATAACTGGTGGGGGTACCCGGCGGCGACCTCGTCGGGGCGGCGGATGCCAAGCGCACCCAGCATCTCCACCGCCCGCGCCGTCGCCTCAGCCCTGGTCATCCCACGGTGGAGTTGCAGGCTCCGGCCGATCTGCGCCCCTACCCGCTGCAACGGGTCAAAGGAGGTGAATGGGTCCTGGGGCACGTAGCCGATACGGGTCCCGCGGAGTGGCTCGGTGCGGTCCACGCCGGGGGCGACCACGACCTGACCATCGAGTCGGATCTCACCCCCCACCACCTGGCGGCCCGACCCGAGCAGCCCCATGACTGCCAAACCGAGGGTGGTCTTCCCGGATCCTGATTCCCCGACCACCCCGACTATCTCACCCCGATCGAGGGCGAGGTCCACCCCCCGGAGAACCTCGCCCGACGAGGTGGCGACCCTCAGCCCATCGATCTCGAGGAGCGGCGCCTGCTCAGCCTTCGGCTTGGACCCAGGCACGCTTCCAGTCGAAGGGTGCATAGGTGGCCAACGTAGGGATTTCGCCAACCCCGGCTCCCTGGAGGACCCGGGGCGTTACCTCCATCACTGGGACCCCGGCGACCTCGTCGATGAGCCGCTGCTGCACGTCGAGCAGGGCAGCATCACGCTCCGGGCCGAACTCCATCGACTCGGTGGCGAAGAAATCCTCGTCGATCGCCTCATCGCAGAAGCGGGAGATGTTGAGGATGTCGATGGTGCCGCAGATGAAGTTCGTCGATATGTAGTCCTGGGCGTCGGGGTAGTCGGCGCTCCAGTAGGTCGACGAGATGTCGTACAGCGCCGGGTCGTAGATGGCGGTGAAGAACTCGGTCTGCTGCAACCCCTGGAGGTCCACCGTGAAGCCGGCCGCCTCGAGGTCCTGCGCCAGCGATGTCGAGTTGGCCGAGGTATACGGGTCCGAGACGTCGTAGACGATCTTGACCGGGGTCCCGTCGTAGTCGGACTCCTCCACCAGACGGGCAGCTTCCGCCGGGTCGTGCTCGTATACCGTCGTCCCCTCCGGATCGGACTGGGCGGTGGTCGATGACATCAGCTGGTTCCATGGCTTGGCCAGATCACCGAACTGGGCGATGAAATCCTTGTTGAGCGCATGCGCCACCGCTATCCGCAGTTCTTTCGAGCCGAAGATCCCGTCGTTGTTCAGCGCCAGGTAGAAGATGCGCGGTCCGACCGACTCGGCGATGGTGACGGCGTCGCTCTGCTCGAGTTGCCTGATGGCCTGGGGCGACAGCGAGAACTGCTCGAACACGCCGTCGGCCTCACCGTTCTCGAGACGGAGGACCTGGGTGTTCTCGTCAACCCCGAGGTCGATGCGGATCTCGTCCAGGTAGGGGAGGTCGGGGTCGACGTAACCGGGGTTTCGCACGATGGTGACGTCCGACCCCCGGTTCCACTCCTGGAGGTAGAAGGGGCCGGCGCCTACAGGAGTGGTGGCGAAGTCCTCGCCGCGCTCTTCGACCGCCTCCTGGGGAACTGGCCAGCTGGTGGCAATGGTGAGCCCGAATATGAAGGTGCTGGTGCGGGCGGCGAGGGTGACCTGGAGCGTTTGGTCGTCGATCACCTCGATCCCCGACACCTCGTCGGCTTCGCCATTGGCAAAGGCCTCTGCGCCCTCGATGGGGAACAAATAGCCCGCGCCCCACGACTGGGTCGGCAGCGTGTTGGGGTCGAGCGCCCGGATCATCCCGTAGGCGACGTCGTCGGCAGTCACCGCCCGTGGCTCGAAGTCGGGACCGGCGAACATGGCGCCTTCCTCGATGGTGAATGTGTAGACGAGCCCATCGTCGGAGATCTCGGGGGGCCCGGTGGCCAACCCCGGCTCCAACTCGCCTGCCGAGTTGAAGTGGTACAGACCCTCGTACAGGGCTCCGGCCGTCATGTCGTAGTCGATTGTGGACACCGCCTGGCTGTTGTCGAGCGAGGCGAGGTCGTTGAGAGCCACCAACTGGAGGCTGCCGCCCCGCTGCGCCTCGCTTGCGGTGACGGTGGTGGGAGTGGTCTCGGCAGTCACGGTCGTCTCGGTGCCCGCAGTGGTCTGGGAGGCCCCGGAAGTGGTCTCGGTGGCACCGGCAGTGGTCTCGGACGGCGTCGCGACCGTGCTCTCCGAACCGGTCGTCTCGCCGGTTGTGGTGTCGGTCCCTGTACCGGTGCATGCCGCTGTTACCAGCAACAACGCCAACGCCCAACCGATCCTGCGCATGGTCCCTACTCCCCGGATCGACGAAGGCGGCCACGATACACTCCGGTCCCTCATGGACACCCTGGAGACGGCCGAGCGCGCCGCCCGGGTCATAGTGGAGCGAGCGGGCACCCGGCCGGATGTAGGGCTGATCTGTGGCACGGGGTTCGCGCCCTGCACCGATGTCCTTGCCGACAGAGTGTCCATCCCCTTCGAGGAATTGCCCGGTTTTCGACCAAGCGCGATCCCAGGACACGTCAACGAGGTCGAGGTCGGCCGGCTTGGTGACCGCGTGGTGGCGGCGGTCAAGGCAAAGGTCCTCCCATGTGACGGCGCGACCTGGGAGCAGGCGGGGATTCCAGCCCGCACCCTCGCCCGGGCCGGGTGCCAGGCCCTTCTCTACTCGGCGAACTCGGGTTCGATGCGAGGCGACCTCGGTCCCGGCGAGTTCCTCGCCTTCAGCGACCACATCAACTTCTCCGGGTTCAACCCATTGTCGACAGAGCGCGAGGGTGGTGGCTGGCCGACGCCATACCTTTCGATGGCCGAGTTGTACGACGCCGAGCGCACCGCCGCGGTATGTGTCGCCTCCACCGACGCCGGAGTCCCACTGGGAACCGGCGTGGCCGGCTATTGGATGGGTCCCAGCTTCGAGACCCCAGCTGAGATCAAACTGGCGCAGTCCGCCGGGTGCTCGGTGTCGTCGAACAGCTTCCTCCCCGAGGTCATGGCCGGATATCACGCCGGGATGGCGATCGTCGCCTTCACATTCGTCTCGACCATGTCCGCCGGGATCGCCGCCCCCATCGCTCTCGACCGTGTCCTCGAGACCACCCGACGCTCCCACGACGACTTCAGGAAGATCGTCTCGGCGGCGATACCGGTGTTGTGAGGGGACAAACGGCCCAGAGGCCTCTACGGAAAGGGTGGTAAGTGGTAAGTGGTAAGTGGTAGGTCAAGAACAGCACCTGCCACCTAATACCTACCACCTGCCACCTGTCATCCCGCCACGTACCCCCAGCCCGAACCGGTGATGGTCCAGGCGTTGGTGTTGGGGTCGGTCCAGCGCGAAAAGTCGGGTGGGGTGCTGGTCAGCTGGTCGAGGTCGCGGAAGTCGGGTGAGGCCACGGCGGTCCCGGCGATCCCGGAGAGGACCAGGGCGGCGTGGTACTCGCCCGCCCAGTTGCCCGAGGCTCCGTCGGGTGTCGCCCCGAGGGCCAGGGCAGTGGCGTTGACTGCCAGCTGTCCGGTTTGGGTGGCGGTGACTATCGAACCGAGCTGTGTCCACCCGCTGCTGGAGGAGAGCTCGGTGGAGGTCGCCGTCCGGTACCAGAATGTGACCGCACTCAATCGCGGCGGGGGTGTGACTCCGTCGAAGGTGACCCGCACCTGGATCCGACCACCATCGGCGACGGGCAGCGGGACCGTGGAGGTGACCGCCGACGGCGACCCGTTGCGTCGGGTCCAGGCGAAACGCAACCCGCCAGTGGTGCCGTTGAGAGACAGCTCGTAGGCGGTCCCCTTCGAGACGAGGCGTGCCCCGTCGTCGTTCCAGTCGTCCAGGGCAACGTCGGCGCGGATGTCGAGGTCGCCGGCGATGTCGAGCAGGGCCCGGTCAGGGGTAGTGATGACTGCCCCGGCGCCGCCGTTGAATCTCACCCCACCCGGCCCTATCGGTGCGTTCACCACGATGGTGGCGGCGTCGGTGTCGCTCCCGCCCCGTCCATCGGCCACGGCGACCGACACCTGATAGGTGCCGGGGGTCGTATAGGTGAATGTCGGCCCGGCGATGGTCGAGTCGTCCCTCTGCCCGTCACCATCGAGGTCCCAGGCGAAGGTGAGCGGGTCTCCGTTGGGGTCGCTCGACCCAGTGGCATCGAACACCACAGTCAGAGGTGCCGAGCCCGTCGTTGGTGCCGCCTCGAGTTCCGCCACAGGTGGCTGGTTGCTCGTGTCAGGGGCAACAACGATGGTGACGGTGGCGGTGTCGGTGCCGCCCCGCCCATCGTTCACCTCGACCGCGGGGTGGTGCGTGCCCTCGGCGTATGTGCGGGAGGCGGTGGATCCGCTGCCGTCGTCGAACTGTCCGTCGCCGTCGAGGTCCCAGGCGAAGGTGAGTGCATCGCCATCGGGATCGGTCGAGGTGGAGGCGCTGAGGTTCACCACGAGCGGCGCCGTACCCGACTGGGGGTTGGCACTGAGGAAGGCGTTCGGCGCCGTGTTCGGAGTCCCCGGGTCGTATATCCACCCGGTGCCGAGCACGTCCCAGGCGCGGCCGGCGCCATCGGTCCATTTCGAGAAGTCAGGCGTTGTCGCCTGCGCCGGTGTCCGCAGGTCGAGGGCGGCCACCGGGGTGCCCCCGATGCCGGAGAGGACCGTGGCCTGGTAGATGTCGCCCGACCAGGGACCGGTCCCATCGGGCCCGGCGCCGAGCGAGAGGGGGTTGGCCCCGTTGGCGATTGCCACTGCGCCGTTTCTCGTCACCACCGCTCCGAGCTGGGTCCAGCCGGTGGAGTTGGTCAGGTCGGTGGTCACATCGGTCCGGTACCAGAAGGTGACCTTGGTGTTGCGGGCGGCAGCGTCGATGTCGATGGTGGCGCGCACGTGGAGCCGGTCACCGTTCGCCACGGGGAGAGCGACCGTCGAGTTGACCGTCTGCGCTGCGCCTACGGTGCGGGCGAACCCGACCCGGAGCTGTCGGGTGGTCCCGTTGAGCAAGAGCTCGTAGGCGCCCGGGAACTTCGACACCAGCTTGGCGTTGGCCGTGGACCAGTTGTCGAGGGCGACATCGGCGCGCAGGTCGATGTCACCGGTGATGTCGAGGGCACCAATGTCCGGCGTCTGCACCCTGGTGCCGGCGACGCCGGGCAGTTGGATGTGACCGACGCCTCCGGACGGCGCCTCGGTGACGGTGACGGTGACCGATGCGGTGTCAGTGCCGCCATGTCCGTCGTCCACCAGCACCGTGGGGTTGTGGGTGCCTGCGGGGTAGGTGGTCTGGATGGTGGAGCCATTGCCGTCGTCGAACTGTCCGTCTCCATCGAGGTCCCAGCCGAAGGTGACGGAGTGCCCGTCGGGATCATTGGAACCGGATGCGTCCAGCAAGACGGTTAGCGGTGCCTCACCCTGGTTGGGATTGGCGATGAGTGCGGCATTTGGGCTGCGATTTGGCCCGCCGATCGTGTAGTCCCAACCGCCACCGGCCACGGTCCAGGGGTTGCCGACACCGTCGGTCCAACCGGAATAGTCGGGCGGGATCGTGCCCTGTTGGGCTGTCGTTCTGAAGTCGGGGTTGGCGACGACCTGGCCGAAGAATCCGATCCCGTTTATGAGCAACGCCGCGTAATAGCGACCGGACCAGAACCCTGCGGCATGGTCGAACCGGGAGCCGAGCACCATCTCCCGGTCCCCGGGCCGAACGGTGGTGATCCCGGCGGTGGTGACCGCTGTTCCCAACTCGGTCCAGCCAGAGTGGTTGAACAGTTCGTTTTCCACGTCGGTCCGAGTGAAGAACTCAACGGTGTGGCCGCCTGCACCGTTGTCGGCGGCAAGCGTGGCGCGCAGTTGGATCCGCTGACCGTCGGCTACCGGGATGGCCACGGTAGAGGTGCGCGTTTGGAGCGTGCCTGCCGAGTTGACCCAGGCGAGACGGAGCCTGCGGGTGGTTCCGTCGAGGATCAGCTCGTAGCCCTCGGCCGATCCGAGGCTCGACGTCCGCAGGTTCGAGATCAGCTTGGCGTTGGAGGTGGACCAATTGTCGAGAGCAACATCTGCCCTGATGTCGAGGGTCCCGGTGATGGCGTCGAAGTTGGCGCCGGTCGGGCTTGTGATGTCGGTCCCCGCCGTACCGGGGAGGGTGAGATATCCGTCCTGCTCCTGGGGCGCTCCCTGGAACACGGCTCGGTATGTGGTGTCGACGGACGGGGCGACTATCAACCGGCTCTCGGCCCCACCGTCGGCCCAGGAGTCGAAGCCGTAGACCACACCTTCCTTTGCCTGTGGGTTGACTGCGGTCACCGAGTTGGCCGACCCGACGATCACCTCTCTCGTAAAGGGGGTTCGTTCGGCGAAAGCCCCCACCGAGAGGGCGAGCCCGGCGACCGGGGCGCTCTCGAAGGTGAGCTCGACGGTGCGAGGGTCGAGGCGGACCGAGTCGGTCCCGGTCTTGCCGCCCGAGTCGGTCACGGTGAGCGACAGCTCGAGATATGACGGGTACTCGTGGTCGGGAGCCACGAACGAGCCGCCGGCGATGCCACTCCAGTCGTTGATCCCATGCTGGTGGCAGTCGGTCGGTTCGTTGTGGGCGCAATGGTGGATCACCAACCGCCAGCTCATCGACGAGGCACCGAGCGTCTCATTCGGATCGGAGGCGGTCCCGGTGAAGTTGATGGTGTCGCCAACCTTCCAAAGAGCACTGCCGTCTGGGGTGGTGATGTTGGCGGTGGGGGCGGTGTTTCCGTCGGTGGCGTCGATGGTGACCGTATCGGTGTCGACCCCGCCGCGGCCATCACTGACCCGGAGGGTCACCGGGTAGCTGCCGGGTGTGGCGTATGTGAACTGCGGAGCCGCTGCCGTGGAGTCGTCGAGTTGGCTATCGCCATCGAGGTCCCATGCGTAGCTGAGCGCATCTCCATCCGGGTCGGTGGAAGACGAGGCGGTGAAGGTCACCTGGAGTGGCGTCTGGCCGGACTGGGGGTTGGCCCCGAGCACCGCGTTGGGCGGTTGGTTGGCGCCGAGGACATATCCCCAACCGGTCCCATTGACATTCCAGATATTGGCCGGGGTGTCGGTCCACTCCGAGTAGTCGGGTGGGGTCGAGGTGAGTTGGCCGGTGGTGCCGAAGTCGAGGTCGGCCCGCACCTGACCGCTGCCGGTCGTCCCGCTGATGATCGATGCCGCGTAGTAGCGGCCCGCCCAGAACTCGACGTCGTGGAGGACACGTCCCCCGAGCACCATCTGCTGGTCACCCGGGTTGATCGAAGTGGTGCCGGTTCCGGTGTTGACTGCGCCGCCGAGTTGGGTCCAACCGGTGTCTGCCTCGAGGTCGGGGGTGGTGTCGGTGCGGTAGAAGAAGCTGGCGGTGTGGCCTCCCGCCCCGTTGTTGACGTCGAGCACGCCGCGGATCTGGAGCCGCTGTCCGTCGGTGACCGGTAGGGCCACTGTCGAGTTGGCGACGCGGACAGTGCCGCCCCCGTCCACCCAGGCGAGTCGGAGGCCCTTGGTGGTCCCGTTGAGCATCAGCTCGTAGCCCTGGGCGCCGGTGCCGGTGATCAGGTTCGAGACGAACTTGCCCGACGGTGAGTCCCAGTCGTTCAGGGCGACATCGGCGCGCAGGTCGAGATCACCGGTGATGTCGAATGTGGGCGAAGGCGCTGACGAGATGTCCACCCCGGCGGTCCCGGGGAGAGTCAGGTAGCCGTCGCCGGATCCGCTGGCCGGGTTGACGGTGATCGTCAGTCTGTGCGTTGTCGGTACCGCCGCGCCCATCGCTGACCCGAAGTTTCGCGGCGTGGATTCCCGGCGTGACAAATGTGAACTGCGGAGTCGCACCCGAGGCGTCGTCGAAGGCGCCGTCGCAGTCGAGATCCCAGTCGTAGGTGAGCGGATCGCCATCGGCGTCGGTGGAGCCGGTGCCACTGAAGTTGACGGTGAGCGGCGAAGCGCCCGAGGTTGGGTTGGCCGATGCAGCGGCGACCGGAGCGGTGTTCTCGGTGTCGACCGTGTAGCGGTATCGGATAATCCGGCCGCCGAAGTGGTCGACGGCGAAGAGGTCACCGCTTGGCCCGATCTCGAGCCCGACCGTGCCCACCTGGCTGGCGAACAACTCGACGGTCGCCGGATTGGGCACACCACCGCTACCGGGATACATCACCCAGATGCACTGCCGGGAGAAGTCTGAGAAGAACAGCGACCCGTCGTATGCGTCGGGGTAGCTGCCGCCCTCGTAGAAGGCGAGCCCTGCCACCGAGCTCGAGCCGCCGCCGCAGCCCGCCAACGAACTCGCGTGGTTCCAAGGGAGAACCGGGGGGGTGTGGGCAGTTGCGTCGCCATACATGGTCTCGCACACGTTGTTGTTGAGCGCGTCATACCCGCTCTGGCGGGCGTTTCCCTCGTAGCAGGGCCAGCCGAAGTTGCGGACGGTCTGCGTGGGGTTCTGGTGGCGGTTTATCTCCTCCCAGGTGCCCCAGCCGACGTCACCGATCCACAGCTCGCCGGTGCCCGGCTGGACGGTGAAGCGGAATGGGTTGCGCAATCCGTAGGCCACCACCCGGTCGTCGTCGGCGCTTCCCTGCCCGACGAGCGGGTTGTTGGGAAGGGGCTGGCCGGTATCCGGGTCGACCCGGAGGATGGCACCGTTCCAGTTCACCGGATCTCCCGCAGTGCGGAGGTCCTGGCTGCGTATGGCGCCGCCCTGGCCGGTGGTCGCCTGCTGCGTGCCACCGACGGGAACGGGAGGATCACCGCAAGGGTTCTTCGGGGTGTCGGCGTTTCGTCCTCCACCCTGGCCGTAGTCGCTGAAGTTGAAGCTGGCCCCGTCGCCGGCGCCGACATAGAGCTCGCCGGCGGTACCGAACTCGACGGTCCCGATCGAGTGGCTCGGGTACTGCTGGCACCAGTTGCCCTCGAGGAGGACCTGACGGTTGCTGGCGACATTGGTCGGCGACACCTGATAGCGCACCACCCGCCCGTCGGCCATGCAGCCGGCGTCGAGGTCGGTGGCGTACGGACAGTCGTCGGCGTAGTCGCGGCCGCGGTAGGTCGTGGTGAGCAGGTAGACCCATGGCTCCGCCGGGAAGTTCGGGTCGAGCGCCATACCCAGCATCCCCCGGTCCCACCATCCGTAGGTCTCGGCGGATATGTCTATGACCGTGGTGGCCGTGGTGTCGGACATCGAATCGAACACCTTGACCTTCCCGCCCTTCTCCCCGACGAAGACACGGCCGTCGGCGGCGAAGCGGACGACGGTGGGCAGGTCGAGCCCGGTGAAGGCAGATTGCTCCTCGAACTCGGGATCCGTCACCGCCAGCGGTGCGATTGACGGAGCCTCGCGGAGCGCGGCGTACGGGCTGGTGCTGTCGGTGTCCGCCAACCGGAGCGGGTCAGCAGGTGGAGGAGAGGAATCCTGGGCTGAGCCGACTGGTGAGGGGGCGGTGGGAGAAGCCGCCATGGCGGTCCCGGGGAGAACGCCCACAGCGATCGCGAGCGCGACGAGACAGACCAACACACGACGAACAGACATTCCCCCGCTCCATTTCAATTGAGAGACTCGACCCCACCCTTGGTCGATCTATCGGCATCGGATCGAAATGCCTTGAAGCTGGTCCCGATGATCACCGGCTGTCTCGACGAGCAGTCGTCGGTGGACTGGCCGCCAACCCAGGGTTGAAGAGTACGGGTGTGGTAGCTTCCCAGCCCTGGGTTGGGGAGTCAGGGATGGGGTAGCTGCCCGGGGCATCGGACCAATATCCGGGGTCTCACTAGGCTCGGCTTCCAGCCGATTCGGAGGGATCTTGCACGACGTCGTAATCATCGGTGGCGGGCCTGCCGGTTACGGCGCCGCCCTGTACGCCCACAACTTCGGGCTCTCCGTGGCACTCATTGAGAAGGAGGAGCGGGTCGGTGGGACCTGTCTCCTCCGAGGGTGCATCCCGGCGAAGACATGGCTCCAGGCGGCAGAGGTCATGACCACCGTCAAGAGCGCCGCCGAATTCGGGGTGACGCTTTCCGGTGAGGCCGGCTTCGACTGGGAGGCGGGTCTCAAACGCAAGAATGCCATCGTCGACCGGCTGGTTCGCGGGCTCGCCGGGTTGCTCAAACAGCGCAAGGTCGATGTCATCCGAGGTACCGGGCGCCTCGACGGCGCCGGCAAGGTGGTGGTGAGCGGCGAGAACGGCGATCAGGTCATCGAAGGATCGCACGTGATCGTCGCCACCGGCTCGGTCCCCAGGTCGATCCCGGGGTGGGAGATCGATGGGGACCGGATCGTTAGCTCCGACCATGCCCTCGACTGGCCCAGCAGGCCCGACCGGGTTGTCATCGTCGGAGCCGGGGTGATCGGTTGTGAGTTCGCCTCGCTGCTGGTCGACCTCGGCAGCGAGGTCCACGTCTTCGAGCTGATGGAACAAATCATCCCGGGTGCCGATCCCGACACCGCCAAGGAGCTGCAAAAGCTGCTCTCGAGGCGGGGCGTCAAGTTCTCGCTCGGAGCCTCGGTAGAGGCGCCCAAAATTGGCGAGTCGTCGGTGATGGTGACCGCCGGCGGATCATCCGTCGAGGCCGACGCCGCCCTGATGGCGGTGGGCAGGGGTCCGGTCACCGAGAACATCGGGCTCGACACGGTGGGGATCACACCTGACCGAGGGTTCATAGCCGTCGATCCGCAGACGATGCTGGCGGCGCCGGGCGTCTACGCCGTGGGTGACATCGTGGCGGGCACGCCGCAGTTGGCCCATGCCGGGTTCGCCGAGGCGATCGCCGCGGTGACGCACCTCGCCACCGGTGAGGAGAAGCCGGTGGACTACCGCGCCATCCCTCGGGTCACCTACACCCATCCTGAGATGGCCGAGGTCGGTCTCACCGAGCCCCAGGCAGCCGAAGCCGGGATCGAGGTCGAGACCCACAACCACAGCTTCGTCGGCGTCGGGCGGGCGCAGATCATCGGCCAGAACCAGGGCATGGTCAAGATCATCGCCCAGCGCGACGGACCCATCGTCGGTGCTTCGGTGGTTGGCCCCCACGCCGGCGAGATGATCCACGAGTTGATGTACATCGTGGGATGGGAGGCGCTGCCCGCAGAGGCTGCAGCCTTCGTCCACGCCCATCCGTCGCTCTCCGAGGCCGTCGGGGAGTCCTTGCTGGCGGCTAGCGGTCGGGGCTTGCATTGACCACCACCCGGGAGTAGAGGAGACCTGCGAGATGGCGACCACCGTGAGCATGCCGCAACTGGGAGAGACGGTCACCGAGGGCACCATCCTCCGCTGGGCCAAGCAGGTGGGCGACACCGTCGCCGCCGACGAGGTCCTGGTGGAGATATCCACGGACAAGGTTGACACCGAGGTGCCTTCGCCTGCTGCGGGCACCATCCTCGAGATCCTCGTTCCCGAAGGTGAGACGGTGGCTGTCGGCACCGCCATGGTGGTGATCGGCGAAGCCGGTGAGGAAACGGGTTCGGGACAGGCTACGACCGAGCAGCCGACGGCCGAGGAGGAAGCACCCGGGGCGGAGGCGGCACCGGAAGAGGCTCCGTCCGGCGAGTCAACGTCTGATGAGGCTGGGACCGAGGATCAGTCAGTGTCCAATGAGTCTGGGACCGAGGATCAAGCAGCCGAGGCTGAGGTTGGCACCGAGGAAGCACCCGCCGCCGAGGCTACCGAGGAAGCGCCTGCAGCCACCGAGGAATCTGCTTCCGAAGAGGCCCCGGCAGATGTTGAGGCGACAGCGGGGGAGTCGGAAACAACCGCACCTCCCACCAAGGAGCAGTCCTCGTCGTCGTACCCGGTTGGGGGAAACGGCGGTGGCGAGGGCGACGGGATGCGCCGAGTCCTCTCACCCGTTGTCCGCAAACTGGCTCGCGAGCACGGCCTCGACCTGGCGACGGTCCCGGGGACCGGCCAGGGGGGGCGGATCACCCGACAGGACGTCGAGGCCTATCTGGCGCAGGAACCGGCCGAAGCGCCGGCGGCGATCACCACCGCACCGGCCCCGGGTGAGGCGCCGCCAGCACCCGCCCCGGCGGCAGCACCGGCAGCACCGGCACCTACTGCGGCCCCCGCGGCCGCTACTGGCGAGGTGCCGAGCGGTCCCGGCGATCGGGTAGAGGACCTCGACCGGCTCCGTGTCCGCATCGGCGAGAACATGATCCGGGCCAAGCAGACCGCCGCTCATGTGTGGACGTCGGTCGAGGTGGATTTCGAGGCGGTGGAGCGGGTCCGTCAGGAGCATCGTGAGACGTTCAAGCAGCGTGAAGGCTTCTCTCTCACCTACCTCCCGTTCATCGCCAGGGCCACGATCGATGCACTGCGCGCCTTCCCGGTGGTCAACAGCTCCTATTACCTCGAGCAGCGCAAGGCGGTGTTCCACGACCGGATCAACCTCGGGATAGCCATAGACCTCGACCAGAAGGGGCTCATCGTCGCCACCATCCGCGACGCCGACGAGCTCCGGCTGGTCGCCGTCGCCCGCCGGGTGCGCGAGCTCGCCGACAAGGCGAGGAAAGGAAAGCTCGAGCCGGACGACGTGATCGGCTCCAGCTTCACCATCACCAATCCCGGCCCCTTCGGCTCGTTCATGTCGGCGCCGGTGATCAATGTCCCCAACGTCGGCATTCTCTCCACCGACACCGTCGCCAAGCGGCCGGTCGTGATCACCGACGAGCATGGCCAGGACGGCATCGCTATCCGCCACATCGGGTATCTCGGGTTGAGCTGGGACCACCGCGCCTTTGACGGGAGCACCGCGGTGATGTTCCTCGGCCGGATCAAGGAGAACCTCCAGACCTGGGACTGGGCGCAAGAGCTCGCATGAAGCATGCGAGCTCGTTCTAGGTTCTAAGTGGTAGGTAATAAGTGGCTGATCTGAATACCTACCACCTACCACCTACCACCTACCACGGATCGGCGAAGCCGATCCTGCGGGTTCGCTGGTTGGGCCGGCTTCCCTACTTGGAAGCATGGGATCTGCAGCGGGCTCTGTGGGAGGGTCGGGTGGAGGGACGCACCCCGGATGACTACCTGCTGCTGCTCGAGCACCCCCACGTTTATACCGTGGGGCGCAACGGCGACGGCTCCAACCTTCTGGTTCCCGAGGAGTCCCTGCGGGGACTCGGGGCAGAGGTGCATCGGGTGGACCGTGGCGGGGATGTCACCTACCACGGCCCAGGCCAGCTCGTGGGTTACCCGATCGTCGGGCTGACCGACCCCAAGCAGGTTGTCCCCCACGTCCGCCGTATCGAGCAGGCGCTGGTCGCTGCGCTCTCCGACCTTGGTGTATCCGCTTGGACGGAGCCGGGGTACACCGGAGTGTGGACCGACGACGGCAAGGTGGCGGCCATCGGTGTCCGGGTCTCGAGAGGTGTCTCGATGCACGGGTTCGCCCTCAACGTCGATCCCGACCTGGGCTTCTTCGGGCACATGCACCCGTGCGGGATCTCAGATCGTCCCGTTGCCTCGCTCACCTCGCTGTGCGGTCGCCGTGTCTCGCTCGAGGAAGTCATCGACCTGGTCGTCCCCCGATTCGCCGAGGTGTTCGGGTACGAACGCCGCGAGGTCCAGCTCGGCGCCTTCACCAGGGGACAGGGTCGCGATCGCCGATTCGAGGTGGATCGACTTCTCGCCGCCGGCACGTTCTCAGCGGAGCGGAGGTCGGAGGAGCCGGTACTGATCGGGGGTCGTCTCCCCGGTGAGCCGTCGCGGCCGGAGTGGATGAAGGTCAAGGCGCGGATGGACGACGGATATCTCCAGCTCAAGAAGCTGATGCGCGGCCTGGAGCTGCACACGGTCTGCGAAGAAGCCGGCTGCCCCAACATCTTCGAGTGCTGGGGGATGGGGACCGCCACTCTCATGATCCTCGGGGATCGGTGCACTCGAGCGTGCGGCTTCTGCAACGTCACTACCGGCAAGCCCACCGAGCTCGACGTCTTCGAGCCGTTCCGGGCCGCAGATGCGATCAGCAAGATGGGGCTGAGCCACGCCGTGGTCACCTCGGTCAACCGAGACGACCTCGATGACGGGGGCTCGACCATATTCGCCTCAACCATCCGGGAGATCCGTCGCCGTTCGCCGGAGTGTGCGGTCGAGGTCCTCATTCCCGACTTCAAAGGCGACAGGTTGGCCCTGGAGACGGTGATGGCCGAGCACCCAGAGGTTCTGAACCACAACACCGAGACGGTGCTCCGGTTGGCGCGACGTCAGGACCGCCGCCAGCTATGGCCGATCGCTGGCTCTGCTGGCTCGTGCCGGCTGGATCGAACCGTCAGATAGTGACGAAGATTTGTAAATGTAAACGAAGAGATAAGAATGAATTTAGAAACGCGATCAACAAGATGGTCTGAGCCACGCCGTGGTCACTGGTCAACTGAGACGATATCGATGACAGGGCTCGACGATATTCGCGTCAACCATCCGGGAGATCCGTCGCCGTTCGCCGGAGTGTGCGGTCGAGGTCCTGATTCCCGACTTCAAAGGCGACAGGTTGGCCCTGGAGACGGTGATGGCCGAGCACCCAGAGGTTCTGAACCACAACACCGAGACGGTGCTCCGGTTGCAGCGCGACGTCAGGACCGCCGCCAGCTATGGCCGATCGCTGGCTCTGCTGGCTCGTGCCGGCTGGATCGAACCGTCAGCACGGGTCAAGTCGGGACTGATCGTGGGGATGGGCGAGACCGCAGAAGAGGTGGTAGGGGCTTTGGCCGACTTGCGGGCGGTGGGGGTGGACATCGTCACCATTGGCCAGTACCTGCGCCCCACGGCGAGACATCGGCCGGTCCACCGCTACGTCCATCCCGATGAGTTCGCCATGTATAAGGAATTTGGGAAAGGCATCGGGATCCCGCATGTCGAGTCGGGCCCATTGGTGCGATCCTCCTACCACGCCAAGGACTCGTTGCAGGGCGCCTCACCACCGCCGATCCCCGTAGCGCTCGGCCCGCGCCGCTGACATATCGGTGCTGATCGGCTTCAATTCGGACGCCCTTGCGGCCGATAATCGGGGTGAGGGGGACTCATGCCCCGTCAGCCGATGCCCGCTCGCTCGGGCGAGGCATACAGATCATCGAACTTCCGGTTCAGAGGTGCGGGGAATGTTGAGAAAACGATTCGTGACGGCGCCGATCATCGCGCTTGTCGCCATTTCGCTCCTCACCGGAGCCACTCTGCAGCAGTCCCAGGAGGGTGGCGATATGGGGCTTCCCTCCTCGTCCTCTTCGACCTCTCGTGCCACGGCTGCTGCTCCGGTGGAAACCCTCGGCGACCCCATCCAGACCGGGTTCGAGGTGGTGACAGAGCTGTCGGGGCTGAATGTCCCCACCGCGGTGAGGTTCAGCTCGGACGGCCGGGTCTTCGTCGCCGAGAAGGCGGGGAGGATCAAGGTGTTCGACTCGCTCGACGACGCCACACCGACGACCATCCAGCTCCCAGGTACCACACCCACATACGACTATCTCGACCGCGGTTTCCTCGGGCTGGCTCTCGACCCGAACTTCCCTGCTGAGCCTTGGGTCTACGGGCTCCACACCCGGGTTCACGACGGATACACATTCAGCGACAACTGCCCCGCAGAGAACAGCGGAGGGTGTCCCGCCGACGGCAGGCTCTTCCGTTTCCAGATCACTCCGACCAACACTGTCGTCGCCGGAACAGAACAGACTCTGATCGCAGGCAACTGGTGCCAGCAGTTCACATCCCATTCGATCGGGACCATCGAGTTCGGCCCCAACGGCGAGTTGTACGTCGGCGCCGGCGATGGAGCCAACTTCATCGTGGCGGACTACGGACAGCGCTCCGGGGGCGGCATCCCAGAGAACCCATGTGGCGACCCGCCGGTTGGTGTGGGGGGCGACCAACAGCCCATGACCAGTCAAGGCGGAGCCCTCCGCAGCCAGGACCCTCGCGTCCTCGGCGACCCTGCCACGCTTGATGGATCGATCCTGCGAGTGGACCCAGACACCGGCGCTGCCTTCTCCGGCAACCCGGGCGGTGCCGGCGACGACAGGATCGTCGCCTACGGCCTGCGCAACCCATTCCGCTTCACGGTGCGTCCCGGAACCAACGAGCTGTGGATCGGCGATGTCGGGTGGTCCGCCTGGGAGGAGATCGACCGCCACCAGAACCCGGCCACGCAGGTGCGGAACTTCGGTTGGCCCTGCTACGAGGGCAACGGCCGACAGCCCGGCTACGACGGGCTCAACAACAACATCTGCGAGGGGTTGTACGACTCGCCCGGGGCGGTGACTGCTCCGTATTTCACCTACGCACACGGTCAGCCGCTGGCCGGGGGGTGCAGCAACGACACCAGCTCCATCTCCGGGATGGCCTTCTACGAGGGCGGTGATTACCCGGACGAATATGACGGAGCCCTCTTCTTCTCCGACTACTCGCGCGGCTGCATAATCGTCATGTTCCCTGGAAGCAGCGGCCTACCCGCTACCAACGACGTCCAGCAGTTTGTCACCGGTGCAGGTCCGGTGAACCTCGAGATCGGCCCCGACGGCGACCTCTTCTACGTGGACATTCTCGCCGGCACCGTCGAACGAGTCAGATTCACCGAAGGGCCGGCGAACAACCCGCCAACCGCAGAGGCGACCGCCGACCCCGAGTTCGGACCGGCACCGCTCACTGTCCAATTCGACGGTTCGGGCTCAACCGACCCAGACGGAGACACTCTCACTTACACCTGGGACCTCAACGGCGACGGGCTGTTCAATACCGCCGACGGTCCTGAACGGCTTCAGGTCGCCCCAACTTTCACCTACTCGACGGTCGGGCTCCGCGCCGTCCAACTGAGAGTGCGCGACACGTCGCAGGCCCAGGACATAGATACCGTCACGATCGACGTCGGCAACACCCCACCGACCGCTGCCATCACATCGCCGGCGACCGGGTCCGAGTTCGCTGTGGGCCAGACGGTGACATATGCCGGGACCGGCACCGACGCCCAGGACGGGACGCTCCCCGCCAGTGCCTTCTCTTGGAAGTTCGATGTCCACCACTGCGCCCGGATCAACCCCACCGATTGCCATGTCCATCCGCTGCAGACGGTCGAGGACGTCACCGGAGGAAGCTTCGTCTTCCCAGACCATGAGTACTTCTCGTGGGTGGAGATGACTCTCACCGTCACCGACTCGAACGGGGCCATCTCCGATCCGGTGACCCGGCGGCTCAATCCGAAACTGGTTGACGTCACCTTTCGCACCAGTCCCGTGGACTTGAAGGTCACGGTGGGGTCGGCCACCTACCCGGCACCGGAGACGCTCGAGTACGCCGTCGGCTCGACGATCTCGGTGAGCGTGGAGACACCGCAGGCCAAGGGTGGGACCAGCTACAAGTTCGCCTCGTGGTCGGACGGCAAGGCTCGTGCCCACGAGTTGGTCGTGCCCGGCTCCGACAAGACCTACACCGCCCGCTTCACGGCTCCGCCCCCGGCCAACAAGGTGCCTGTTGCGGTCATCCGCACCAACGACAAGTCAGGGATCGTGCCGCTCACGGTTCAGTTCGACGCGACCGCGTCGCATGACCCCGACGGCGACTCACTGTCCTACCGCTGGGATCTCGACGGCGACGGGGGTTACGACGATTCGACGGCGAGCAAGCCGAGCCGCACCTTCGCCGACCCAGGAGCACACCGTGTCAGGCTCAAGGTCACAGACGGCAGGGGCGGGGCCGATACCGACCAGGTCACGATCATGGCCGGACCGCAGCCCGTGGGCGCGAGCTTCACCGATGTACCGGTCGGATATGTGTTTTACGAGGACATCGAGTGGCTCCTCGCCGAAGGTGTCACCGAGGGCTGCAACCCCGAGGGGACGATGTTCTGCCCGACCGAGTCGGTGACGAGGGGTCAGATGGCGGCGTTCCTTGTGCGCTATCTGGGTCTCACCGACCCTGGTCCTGGAGACTGGTTCGTCGACGACGACGGGAGCCTGTTCGAGTCCGAGATCGACCGTCTCGCCCAGGCCGGGATCACGCTGGGTTGCAACCCTCCGGCCAATGACCAGTTCTGCCCACTGGAGTCGGTGACAAGGGCCCAGATGGCGACCTTCCTCGATCGCGCCCTCGACCTCCCATCGGCGACTGCGTTCGGCTTCACCGACATCGACACCTCGGTGCACCGCGCCGCGATCAACCGTCTTGCCGCCGCCGGGATAACACGGGGTTGCGCCGACACCTGGTTCTGCCCCGACCTGCCGGTGACCCGCGGCCAGATGGCCGCATTCCTCCACCGCGGCGACGAGTACCGCTATCATCGAACCAGGGTCGACCGCGGAGGATGCTCGGCCCCGGTTGCGGTAAACCGGCCTGCGGTAAATGCCGGGTAGGTTGCGCGGGCGCGCATCATTTTGAGAGCCGACTGAAGAAGTCGGCTCTCGTCGCGTTCAAGACGCTGACGGTGCGCCGGGAGGGAGGCGGAGGCGATGCGTCGAGTTGTGCTGGCGCTTGTGGTGGGTGCCTTTCTCGCCGCCCTGCCTGCGGGCGCCGCCCTCGCCGAGAGCCAGCCTTACGAGATGTACTTCCCGCTCGTCGGCGGTGGTGTCCCCAACGACGATTTCGGCGATCCACGCGGCGACCACACCCACGAGGGGAACGACATCCTGGCGCCAAAGATGACCGAGGTCGTGGCCGCCGCAACCGGAACGGTCGGGTGGGTGAGCGACGAATGCTGCGCCTTCCAATTGCTCCACGATGACGGCTGGTCGTCCTGGTACATCCACCTCAACAACGACAGCCCGGGCACCGACGATGGCCTCGGGTGGGGGATGGTCGACGGCATCGTTCCCGGAGCGGAGGTCGAAGCCGGTCAATTGGTGGGGTGGGTGGGGGACAGCGGCAACGCCGAAGACACCGATTCGCATCTCCATTTCGAACTGCACCGTCCCAACGACAAGGCGATCGATCCCCAGAAGCACCTCCTGGCGGCCACCGTGCTCGACGAGCCGATCGGCGGGAGCCCCAAGAAGGCACCTCCTGAGACCGCACCACCGGTGGCCTTCCTCGACATCGCCGGTTCGGTGCACGCCGAATCGATCCGCTGGCTTGCCTCGCAGGGGATCACGAAGGGCTGCACCTCCGACGGCACCACCTTCTGTCCCGGCTATCCGGTGAGCCGGGCCCAGATGGCTTCATTCCTGGTCAGAGCCATGGAATACGACGATCCCGGTGCCGGCGACCTCTTCTGGGACGACGACGGCATTACCCACGAGACGAGCATCGACCTTCTCGTCACCGCAGGTGTGACCGAAGGTTGCGACGAGACCGATCCGGGTCGCTTCTGCCCCGATGATCCGGTGACCCGCGAGCAAATGGCGTCGTTCCTGGTCAGGGCTCTCGGCTATTCCGAAGACGGTCGTCGCGATCAGTTCATCGACGACGACGGTTCCACCCACGAGAAGAGCATCGAGCTCATCGCCACTGCCGGCGTCACCACCGGGTGCAATCCCCCGGACAACGACCGGTTCTGTCCTGCGGACCCGGTAACCAGGGGACAGATGGCCAGCTTCCTGTTCCGGGCTCTCGCCGACAACGCCGAGATGCCGGCGGCGCCGCCGCCCACCCCCGAACCACAGATCCCGTGGGAGGCGGAGGCCTAGGCGGCTCGGTCCGGGCACTGCTCCCTGAGCGTTAAGTTGGATCGATGGGCCATGACTACGCCAGCCGCACCAAACGGATCCGGAGCCTGCTCGCCGAAGCCGGGATCGATGCCCTCGTTGCCTCGGTGGGCGCCGACCTCCCCTACCTGACCGGATACGAGGCTCTCCTCACCGAACGACTCACCATGCTGGTGCTCCCGGTTGATGGTGAAGCGGTGCTCGTGGTTCCGCGTCTGGAGGCGCCCCGGGTCGCTCCCCAACCGGAGGTGTTCGGCATTCGGTCCTGGGACGAGACCGATCAACCCATCTCGATCGTTGTCGACGAGCTCGACGGGAAAGGGGTCGTGGCGGTAGGCGACCAGACATGGGCGGTATTTCTGATCGGGCTGCAGGATGCCCTTCCCGACACCAGGTTCACCTCGGCGGCACCGATCACGCAGCAGCTTCGGATCCGGAAGGACGCCGAGGAAGTCGGCTTGCTGAGGGCAGCCGCCGCCGCCACCGATCGGGTGGTCGAGCGGCTCGCCGCCACAAAGTTCTCGGGGAGGACCGAGCGACAACTCGCCGCGACGGTGGCCGAGTGGGCGGTCGAAGAGGGGCACGACACCGTCGGGTTCGCCATCGTCGCCTCCGGTCCGAACGCCGCCTCGCCGCACCACGCGCCAACCGACCGAACCATCGACCGAGGCGACACCGTCGTCGTCGATTTCGGAGGTCGGATCGGCGGCTATTGCTCCGACACGACGAGGACCTTTGTGGTGGGCGATCCTCCTGCCGAGGTGGAGGCCGCCTACCGGGTGCTGGAGGAGTCACAACGAACCGGGGTGGAGGCGGTCAAACCAGAAGTACACGCCGCCGAGATCGACGCGGTGACCAGGGGCGTCATCGACAGGGCCGGGATGGGAGATCTCTTCATCCACCGCACAGGTCATGGAATCGGCCTCGAGGTGCACGAGGATCCCTACATCGTCGCCGGCAACGACCTGCCGCTGGAGCCGGGGATGACGTTCTCGGTCGAGCCGGGTCTCTATGCCCCCGGTCGGTGGGGGATGAGGATCGAAGACATCGTCGCCGTCACCTCAGACGGCGTCGAGCGGCTAAACCGATCCGACCGACGTCTCTACGTGGTGGGGTGACCCAAGAGACGGCGGACGGCGGACGGCAGACGGCAGGGGAGGATCACCGTTGGGAGTTCAGTCCCCTACGCGCTGCTCCGCAACGGGTCCCTTTCCCTCCGGGGAAACGAAGAAGACCGAGGTTCCCCTACGAGGGAATGGATCTGAATTTGCTTCCGTCTTCCGCCTTCCGCCTAGATCTCTAGAAGCTCCCTCACCGAACCAGAGATGCCAGGCGCGGTGGCAACGAAGCCGGTGAGCTTGGGGTTCTCCCGATTGAAAAGGGGATCCTCTCCATCCAAGGTGAGCAGCGTCCCGCCACCGGCGAGGACGATGGCTGCTCCGGCGGCAACGTCCCATTCGTGTTTGGGGACCAGAGTCCAGGTGGCGTCGGCCAGACCGGCGCCGACGAGACCCAGTTTGTAGGCGACCGATCCCATGTTCCGCACCGAGATATCGGTGCTGAAGAACCGGTCCCACTCTCCGCGCTTCACCTCGCTCCGACTGGCGAGGACCAGGGCGCCGGTCAGTGCAGACCTGTCGGTGCAGGCTGCGGGCTTGCCGTTGAGGGTGACACCGTGCCCGGTGGCGCCCAGGATCAGGTGGCCCGGCCCTGGGCTGAGGATCCCGCCCGCCACGGCCACGCCATCCTCCACCAGCGCCACCGAGACACACCACTCTGGAATGCCCCTGACGAACTCCCGGGTGCCATCGAGCGGGTCGACCACCCATACCCGGCTGCAATCGAGCCGCGAGGTGTCGTCGGCCGTCTCCTCCGACAGCCATCCTTCCCCCGATTGAGGGAGCGCCTGGTGGAGCACCTCGTTCAGGGCGATATCGGCCGCGGTCACCGGGTCGTCGCCGGTCTTGGTCCTCGCTGCCACATCGCCAGGGGTGAAGTCTTCGAGGACATCGGCGGCGAGCTTCAAGGCGTGCTCGATGCGGGAAAGGTCGTCGGCTCTACTCATTTTCGCGCTCCTGTGGGTTCAAAACGGCCAAAAGACTGGGACCAACACCACCAGCGTCACCACTACCACCAGCGTCAGTGGGCCCCCGAGTCGCGGGTAGTCGGCGAAGCGGTAGCCGCCCGGCCCGTAGACCATCGTGTTGGTTTGGTATCCGATGGGCGTGAGGAAATCGACTGAGCTGGCTACAGCGATTGCTATGGCAAAGCCTCGGGACTCGAGGCCTGCCGCGGTGGCGGCAGCGACGGCAATCGGGAACATGAGCAGGGCGGAGGCATTGTTCGAGACCAGCCCGGTGAGCACGACGGTGGCCACCACCACACCGGTGAGGATCCCAATCGGACCGAAGATATCGAAGGCATCGACCATCCCGTCGGCCACGATCTGAGCCAAACCCGACGTCTCGACCGCGGCCGCTACCCCGAATGCGGCGGCGATCACGATGATCACATCGAGGTCGACGGCGTCCCGGGCCTCGCTGGGGGTGACCGCCCCGAAGAGGACGAGGGCGATCGCCCCGATCAGGCTGGCCTGGAGGATGGGGATGATCTCGAGCGAGGCGGCGAGCACGATCGCCAGCGTTATCGCGCCCACCAAGACCGCCTTCGTTGTCGGCACCGGCGGGGTGCCTCCGGTCGAAGACACCAACAGGAAGTCCCGCCGATCGCGCCACCGATCGTGGAAACCGGGGTCGGCGATGAGGAGAAGCGTGTCGCCTACACGGAGCGGAACCGAACCCAGCTTGGCGTCGATCCGCTGCCCCGCCCGGTGTATGGCGACTACCGCAGCCTGATATCGCTGGCGGAAACCCACCTCCTTGAGCGTGGTTCCCACCATCGGGGAAGTGGGGCCGATCACTGCCTCGAAGTAGCGCGCCCGGCTGGTGTCGAGGTCGAGCAGGTGGGTCTCCTCGGCCGAGGACAGTCCCCGGATGGCTTGCAGGTCGAGCACCTGATCCGACATTCCGACGAAGCGAAGGACATCGCCGCCGCGCAGAGTGGTGTCGGGGGTGACCGGGGCGATCACCTCTCCCTCGCGGTCGAGGGCGGCGAGGAACACTCCCTTGAGGTGGCGGAGCCCACCGGCCTCGACCGCCCGGCCATCAAGTGCCCCGGATTCGTCCACCACCATGTCGAGGACAAAACGCTTGACGTCGTCCTCCGCTTCCTGTCTCACCGATCGGCGCACCCTGAGCAACCGCGGGGCGAGCAAGACCAGCAGGACCCCACCCACCAGCGCGATGGGAAGCCCAACCCCGGTGATCTCGAAGAACCCGATGGGGGGTTGGCCGGCGTTCTCCAACAGGCCCGACACGACGATGTTGGTCGAGGTCCCGATGACGGTGACGACCCCACCGAGGAGTGCTGCGAAGGAGAGCGGCATCAGGTAGAGCGAGGGTGAGCGCCCCCGCTCCTCGGCCCACTTTTCCACCTGGGGCAAGAGCATGGCGACGATCGGCGTGTTGTTGAGAAAGGCCGAGGCGCTGATTGTGGGGAAAACCAAGCGGGCCAGCGAACGCCTCATCCCGACCGTCGCGCCGAGCGTCATGCGAACCACCGGGGTGAGGGCACCCGTCTTCTCGACGGCGCGGGCCAGCACGAACAACGCAGCGACCGTTATTGGAGCCGGATTGGCAAACCCGGCGAACGCCTCTTCGGTGGTGACGATCCCGGCGACCAGCACCGCCACCATCCCGCCCACCATCGCCGCCGCCGGCGCCACGATGTCGCGCACCAACGCGACGAGGATGATGACCACGACGGCCAGTGTGAACCACGCCTCCCAGGTCAACGCGACCCCCCGTTGTCACCACCCGGGGGAGGGGACGGGACTTCGATCGGGTCCTCCGACGGCAAGAGCCGCCGCTGCTCAGTCCGCCCCGCCGTTGGCGGCGAGATAGCCGAGCCGCTCCAAGTGGAGCATGACCTGATTGGCCGCCTCCTCGGGTGAGAACTGAGTGGTGTCGATGACGACCTCGGCGTCGGCCGGCTCCTCGTATGGATCAGAGATCCCGGTGAACTCCTTGAGGATCCCAGCACGCGCTTTGGCGTAGAGGCCCTTGCGGTCCCGCTCTTCGCAGATCTCGATAGGCGTGGCGACATGGACCAGGTTGAACCCGCCGACCGGCTCGATCATCCCACGGACATCCTTGCGGGTCTGGTCGTATGGGGCAATCGGGGCACAGATTGCGATGCCACCGTTCTTGGTGATCTCCGAGGCGACGTATCCGATGCGCCGGATGTTGACGTCGCGGTGCTCCTTGGAGAAACCGAGCTCGGAGCTGAGGTGCTTCCGAACCAGGTCGCCGTCGAGAAGGGTGACGGGGCGACCTCCGATCTGGAGCAACTTGACCAGCAGCGCGTTGGCGATGGTCGACTTGCCCGAGCCGGAGAGACCGGTGAAGAACACCGTGAACCCCTGCTGCGACCGCGGTGGGTGGGTCTTGCGCAGCTCGCGAGCCACCTCGGGGTAGGTGAACCACTCCGGGATCTCACGGCCTTCGGCGAGCCGCTGGCGAAGCTCGGTCCCCGAGATCGACAGGGTGTGGGCCCCCTCCGGCACCTCGTCCACCGGGATGTAGCGGTCCTCGTCGGGGAGGTAGACCATCATCTTGAAATCCACCATGTGGACCCCGAGTTCCTCTTCGTGCTTGCGAAGAAGGTCCTGGGCGTCGTAGGGACCGTAGAAGGGCGTGCCCGAGGAATCGCTCCCCGGCCCGGCATGATCACGTCCGACGATGAGGTGGGTGCACCCGTGGTTCTTCCGGATGATGGCGTGCCAGACGGCCTCCCGGGGACCACCCATCCGCATCGCCAGCGGCAGCAGCGAGAGGGTGGCAGTGAACTTCGGGTAGTGGGAGAGAACGGCCTGATAGGCGCGCACCCGGGTGTAGTGATCGACGTCCCCCGGCTTGGTCATCCCCACGACCGGCTGGATGAGCAGGTTGGCGCCAACCTCGGCAGCAGCCCGCATGGTGAGCTCGACGTGTGCTCGGTGCATCGGATTACGGGTCTGGAAGGCGACCACCTCGGTCCACCCCAGACGGGCGAACTCGTCGCGTACCTGGCTCGGAGCGCGGCGGAGTTCGGTGTAGTCGTAGTGGATGGGCATCTGGATGCCCTCGATGGTCCCGCCCACGTACCACGGGTTGCTCCGGTTGAGCAGATGGCCGACTCCGGGATGGATGGGATCGGTGGTGCCGAAGACGTTGGAGGCCTCGGCCTCCCGATCCGGCTGCCACATGTCGCCGACGGTGAGCACAGCGAGCATCACACCCTCGGGGTCACGCAATGCCAGTTGCGATCCGGTTTCGAGCCCTTGGGCGACTTCCTCGGTGACGTCGAGGGTGATGGGGATGGGCCAGAGGGTTCCGTCCGTCAGTCTCATCTCGGCGCAGACCCGTTCGTAATCGTCCTTCCCGAGGAATCCGCGCAGCGGGGAGAACCCACCGTTGAGCAAGAGCTCGAGATCGCATAGCTGGCGCTCGGTCAGGTCCCACGAGGGCCAATTGGCCGATTGGGTCTTGAGCTCGGCGGCTCGCTCCGGGTCGACGATGAGGTCGACGAGTGTTCCCCCGTGGGGCGTTATGAGGTGGTCGGCCACGAATCTGCTCCTAGCAATCGCGAAACATGCCCGGGGGCGATCCAAACCTTGAGAGCTAGACCGCGCCGCGCCGGGCGGGTACCGGAGTGTACCGGCCGCGGCCGGAGGCTCCGTCATGATGCAATCGGCGGTTCAACGGCGCGGCTTGAATCACCGCATGCAACCCCTTGTGCCAGTCGTGTTCGTCGCCACCGGCAGGTCGGGGTCGACGCTGCTCATGGAATTGTTGGGCACGTCTCCAGATGTCCTATTCGAGCGGGTGTATGCCTACGAGCGGGCTTACCTCACCTACCTACTCCAATTGGCGCGTCTCCCCGTGGAGGGCGTCGCATTGGCCGAGCGCTGGCACCGCGCCTCGATCGACCAGGTCCGTCATCTTCCGGCAGGCAGGCTCCTCGGTGGGGTCCCATGGACCGACCGCCGGCTGCTCGAGGTCGAAGAGCCACCGCTGTGGGTCCCTCTCCTAAGGGCGACGTGGCGTGTCTTCTCGGATCGCATGAGAGCGTCGGCCGGGATCGAGCCACCTCCTCGCTACTACGCCGAAACCGGACCCCTATGGGTACCGAGGATGGCGCGGCGCGCCCTCCCGGTCCGGATTGGATACCTGGTTCGAGACCCCCGTGATCAGATGGTTTCGATCGCCGCTTTTGTCGCCCGTCGCCACCCCAGCTTTGGCTTCCTCTCGGGCGACACCCCGGAGAGCTACGCCCCCCGTTTCGTCGAGCGGCAACGCCAACTGCTCCGAGCGGCTGGCAACCCCGGCCCGCGCACGCTGGTAATCCGGTACGAGGACCTGGCACTCGAAATCGCCGGCACCGCCGACCGACTCGGTTCCTGGCTGGAAATCGATCTCAATCCGTCTCGAGTGCCGGCACACCTCGACCACCGAACCACCCCCAGCGCCGCCGCATCCGTCGGTCGCTGGCGCAGCGAACTCGATCCCGATATTGCCGAGTACATCGTCGAACAATTGGGCGACGAGATGAAGAAGCTCGGGTACGAGTAGGGAAAGGCAAGGAAGGCGGACGGTAGCCAGAGGAGGCGCCGGCAGAGGGGGGCGCCCTCGAAACCCATTTCGGCGAGGTCGGTAGCCTCGGGAGGAGCAGCACAGCAGGGAGAGCGCAATGCCGACCAAGTCGGAACTCGAAGAGCTCGCCGCACAGCTAAGCGTCGATGCGATCCGCGCCTCGACCCGGGCGGGATCGGGTCACCCCACGTCGGCGTTGTCGGCATCGCACCTCATGGCGGTCCTCTATGCCAACCATCTCCGCTGGGACCCCAACGACCCAGATCACCTTGGAGGCGACCGCGTCATCTTCTCCAAAGGTCACGCCACGCCCCTCCTTTACGCACTACTCAAAGCGGTCGGGGCGATCACGGATGACCAACTTCTGACCTATCGCAAGTTCGGCAGCCCGCTCCAGGGGCACCCCATCCCGACCGAGGACATGCCATGGGTCGACGTTGGCACCGGTGCCCTCGGTCAGGGTCTGCCCATCGGGTTCGGAATGGCGATGGGGATGCGGCTCCGTCAATTGCCGGGGCGGGTGTGGGTGCTCATGGGCGACTCCGAGATGGCCGAGGGGTCGGTATGGGAGGCGTTGGCGAACTCGTCTCACCACGGGTTGCGCAACCTGGTGGGGATCCTCGACATGAACCGGCTCGGCCAGCGGGGGCCGACCATGTTGGAGTGGGACGGTGAGACGTATGCCCGCCGCGCCGAGGCATTCGGGTGGGCGGCGATCCTGGTCGACGGCCACGACGTCGACGACATCGACGCTGCCTATGGGCGGGTGGCCGAGACCGACCGACCGGTTCTGATCATCGCCAAGACGGTCAAGGGTCACGGAGTCTCCTTCCTCGCCGACAGAGACGGCTGGCACGGAAAGGCTCTGTCCGAGGAAGAGGCGGCCACCGCAGTCGAAGAGCTCGGCGGGGAGCGCTATCTCACCATCACGCCGGCACCACCCCAGCCCGTCCCCGACGATGGGGCTTCACCCGAGGAGTACACCAGGCCCACCTTCACCGAGCCACTGGCCACCCGAAGGGCATTTGGCAAGGCGCTTGCCGCCCTGGCGCACGCCCGCCCCGATCTGGTCGTAATCGACGGTGAGGTTGCCAACTCCACCTACACCGAGTTCTTCCAAAAGGAGGCGCCGGACCGCTTCATCGAGGTCTTCATCGCCGAGCAACTCATGGTTGGAGCGGCGGTCGGACTCCAGGTCATCGGGCTCACCCCCGTTGCCGCCACCTTCGGGGCATTTCTCACCCGGGCCTACGACTTCATCCGGATGGCCGCCGTCTCCGGTGCCCACATGGTCCTCGCCGGGTCGCACGCCGGGGTGTCGATCGGGCAGGACGGCGCCTCGCAGATGGCGCTGGAGGACTTCTCGATGATGCGGTCGATACACGGATCGACGGTGCTCAGCCCCGCCGATGCCACGTCCACCGTCCGGCTGGTGGAGGCAGCCCTCGATTGGCCCGGGATCGCATTCATTCGGACCATCCGTGAGGACACACCCGCCCTATACGGGACCGAGGATGAGTTCCCCATCGGGGGGAGCAAGGTGATCCGCCACAGCGAAGACGACCGGGCAACCCTGGTGGCAACCGGCATCACGGTGTTCCAGGCGCTGGTGGCGGCCGATCAACTGGCAGCGAAGGGGATCTCCGTCGCGGTGATCGACTGCTACTCGGTCAAGCCGATCGACGGCGAGACCCTGCGGAGTGCAGCCAAACCGCTCATCGTTGTCGAGGACCACTGGGCCGAGGGCGGGCTGGGCGAGGCTGTGCTGGCCTCGCTTGCCGAGGGAGAGCTCTCCGGAAGAGTCGTCCACCTTGCAGTCACTGAGATGCCCCGCTCCGGAGCCCCCGACGAGCTGCGCGACGCCGCCGGGATCTCGGCGACGAGCCATCGCCGACGCGGTGCGGGAGGCGATTGGCGACTGACCGCGATTGTTGCCCGGGGCGCTGAAGTAAGGGCCGCGCTGTCGGGTTCGACTGGGTGCGGGAGTGCGATCCCTAGACTCAGGGTCGTGACTTCCAGCACCGTTACCGAACCAGCGCGCCTGCCCGAACCGGTCGGTTACCTGGGCGAGTTGTGGCGTCGTCGCGAGTTCGCCTGGTACCTGGCGATGGGCAAGCTGCGGGCCCGAAACGCCTCGACAGCCCTGGGTCTGTTGTGGTGGGTGCTCAACCCGCTGTTGCTCGCCGGTGTCTACTTCTTCGCCTTTGGAGTGATACTGGGCACCCAGCGGGGAGACCCGAACTACATGGCGTACCTCGTCTCTGGTCTGTTCGTGTTCCACTACACGACCCAGTCGATGACGGCGGGAGCCAACAGCATCTTGAACAGCGGAAAGCTGTTGGTGAACCTCCGGTTCCCACGGATGATCCTGCCGATCTCGGCGATCATCGAGGCGGGAATCGGTTTCCTGGTCTCGTTGGTCGTCTTCTTCGCCCTGATCATCCCGCTCAGCGACATCAGACCATCGTGGTCGATTGCTTTCATCGTGCCGGCATTCGTCCTTCAAACGCTGTTCAACGTCGGACTCGCCGCATTGATCGCCCGGCTGGCCGTCCCGTTCCGGGACATTGGCAACCTGTTGCCATTCGTGATCCGATTGTGGCTCTACCTGTCGCCCGTGATTTGGCCGATTTCGATGATCGAGCGAGCCCCGGCGTGGGCACAGACCATCATGAAAAGCAACCCGATGTACTGGATGCTCGAGATCTATCGTGGTGCGCTGCTCGCCCGTCCGATCAGCAGCACAGGGTGGCTCATCGCCGGAGCCTGGGCGGTGGTTGTCCTGATCGCCGGCGTCACCCTGTTCGTGCGCCAAGAGGGAAGCATGGTGAGATACCTGTGACCGCAAAGGACCTGCCTGTCGGAGAACCGGCGATCGTGGTAGATGACGTAACGGTCCGCTTCCGGCCTTACCTCGACCGCAGCCCCACTTTTCGCCGCTCGATAGCCCAACTCGGCAAACGCCTCGCCGGCGAGGTCGTAGCCCTCGACGGTCTCTCATTCGAGGTGATGCGTGGCGAGGTCTTCGGGATAATCGGACGCAACGGCGCCGGGAAGAGCACCTTGATGCGGGTCCTCGCCCAAACACTGAAGCCCAACGTGGGAACCGTCGATGTCCGTGGTCGTACCTCGACGCTCCTCCAGTTGGGGGTCGGTTTCAACCCTGAGTTGTCGGGGCGGCGCAACATCTACCTGGGTGGGTTGGCTGCCGGTTTGCGCAAGTCTGAGATCGACGAGAAGTTCGACGCCATCCTCGAATTCTCCGAATTGGGGAGCGCAGTCGACCGCCCGCTCAAGACCTACTCGACTGGCATGGCCGGGCGGCTCGGGTTTTCTATCGCCATGAACCTGGAACCAGACATTCTCATGCTCGACGAGGTGCTGGCCGTCGGCGACGAGTCATTCAAGGACAAGAGCGTTCAGGCGATGCAGGGTCTCGTGGACAACTCGGGGACCATCATCTTCGTCTCGCACAACTTGGGCACCGTCTCCAACTTCTGCGACCGCGTGTTGTGGCTCCACCAGGGAAGGATCCGCCGACTCGGATCGGCGAAGAAGGTGGTCCGCTCGTATCGGGAGTCCGTCCGGCCAGACGGATCCAAGAGGCGACGACTGCGGCCCCGTGGCGAGACTCCGATCTCCGACGCGCCGGTCGTCTCGATCGACGAGGAGCGCTCGGCTTCCTGAGCAGTGCTCAGTCCCTGGTCCGCCACCGTTCTTCCATCTTGCGCCAACCCCCCCAGCGGCGCAGGATCCAACCGACCGGGCTCGTTGCGAGCCGATTGACCAGCCATTTCAGGTCGCCTTCAGCAAGCCGCGCCTTCTCCAGTTTCGCCCGCCGATCCTTGGCTTCAGCTTGGAGTCGCTGGACAACCTGGTGCGACGCCTCCAGGTCCTTACGTGCCCGTTCCAGATTTCGTCGGAGGGCCGGGTTCTCTAATGCGAGGCGGTCGTTCGAGACGCGGGCCCGGTGTGCCACGGCAGATGTGTAGAAGTCGAAGTCGGGAGCGTCACTTGGTGCGGCCCCGTCGGCCATTTCCTCGAGTTGAGCCCAGGTCTCACGCAACGTGTCAGCTAGGCGTTGATCGGCCAACGGTTGCCGTCCGGGCCGGGACTCGGTGGCGTCGGGGTCGAACACGGCCTTGTCCGGCCCGGAATGCAGTCCTAGGCCCCACCTCGCGTTCAAGGTGTCGACCACCAGCCTTGGCTGTGAGAGTGCCCGGAACGGGACGAATATCACGTCGTTGGGGTGATCGACGGCGAACCGGAGGATTGCCTGGTTGTATTCGACCCACATGCGGAGCCCGAGCTCGGGCACATCCCAGAAGCGCTCGTGAACCTCGTCCGAGCCCACCCCGGCCGTCATTTCCTCGATGTGTCGCCGCTCGAGCGAATAGGTCGCATCGGACAAGTTGCGGTACACGGCGACGACACGGGCATCAGGGAGCAGCTGCTTCCACGCATCGAGCAAGAGGCTTACCCGAGGGTCCTTGAATCCCCACAAGTCGTGCTGAGAGCTGCGGATATTGGCGAGTTCCTCCATCTCAGCCCAGCGTTGCGGGGTGACCATCGGCGTGAGTCTGCGGTCGACCTGCCAAGTGACCCCGTTGTCATCGAGGATGCGGTCATGGAGTCGGACGAACTCCCGGTCCTCGAAGTGACCGAATTGGTTCGAGGGAAGCGCGCCTATCAGGTCATCCCCAAGGTAGAGACCGCTGGAATGGAGCAGCCGGGCCAAGACCGACGTCCCGCTCCGGTGGAAGCCGGCGACGATGACGATGCTGCTGGTCACGGTGGTCAGCCGGAGATCGTAACGCTCGGAGCGTCAGGTTTCCGATCTCGCGGGTCGTTTGCATGACCGGCAGGCCGTCACCTTGGCACGGCTGGTTCTCTCATTGCGAGGACGACTTCGACCTCAATCGAAGAGCCATGGACATTCGCCACGATTGGCTCAGTTGCGCAGGCACCGGTGTTGCTTGGATCGTTGACCGATGAAGGCTTTGTGTCGGTAGCGGCAGTGTCTTTCGGCTCCCGATGAACTGGTGTGTGCTCTCCGAGCCGGGACAGCCCTGATAGACACAAGGTGCTGCGACACCTAGCCTTGAGCGGCGGGAGCCCTTGGACCACGTCATTTCTATTCCGCGGAACCGACGAGACGCGCGTCGTGCCCGCTCGGACCGCGACTGCCTCTGCAACGGTGGGAGCTGCCAGCCTTGGCGGCAATCCTTGGCGTGTTCGCAGGTATCTGTGCGTATGCCATCGCTCAAGGCTCGCCTCTCATCTATGACGAGGCGGTGTATTCGCTTCGCGCCCAAGACTTTCTCCTGGGCGATGCGCCCGGCCGGTACTGGATGGAGGTCCGGGCACCAGGCTTGCCCCTGCTTCTGACACCCCTCTCATTTCTCAACGGCTCCGATCAATGGTTGCGTGCTGGGTCCCTATTCATCGCAGTGGTCGGTGTCGCCCTTACCTGGTATGAGGGGCGCTTGCTCTTCGGGCGTGCCGCCGCCCCTGTGGCGGCAGCGCTGGTCGCCCTCTCCCCTGGGTGGATCCTGAGCGGATGGCAGGTTCTCCCCGACATCCCGGGGGCAACCCTGACGCTTGCTTGCGTCGTGCTCTTGACCTCCGCCACTCAAACCGACAGGGTGCGGTGGTGGGCCCTTCTGGTGCCGCCGATCGCCGCTTTTGCCACGGTGGTCCGATTCGGGGCGCCGCTCCTCATCGGTCCCGCCCTGGCGATGGTGGTGATCCTCCGCTGGAAGGTGATCCGGCGCTCGATGCTGTTTGTCTCAGGGGTCGCGGTTGCAACGCTGGCCTCGGTGCTCGTCGTATGGTTGGTGCCGGCTGCGACCGGCAAGGCCGACCAGCCGGTGCTGCTCTTCTTGGGTCGGCAGACCGCCAAGCAGGTCGGCTATCTGGATCGCCTCGCCTCGTTCGGTGAGTTCGTCCCGCTCCTGCTCGGGACATTGGTCGGTGCTGCCGTCCTAGTCGGGTTGGCGGCAGCCGGTCTCGGTGCATTCAAACGGCAGGTTGACTTCGCTCCCATAGTCGGTTGCGTTGCCGTCGCCCTCACCGTCGCACTAGCGCTCGCGTTCGGCATCGCCGATCACCAGCTCCGATATTTCACCCCAGTGATGCCGTTTCTGGCGCTTGGTGCCGCCCCCGGTTTGGTATGGGTGAGATCGAGGCTCCCCAAGGCTGCCGTGAGCGTGGCTGCCGTGTTGGTGGTGGTGAGCGGTGTACTGGTCGGGTTTGGCACGGTCAACAGAGCAACAGCGAGTTCGAACGATGCGGCGGGTGGGCAACGGCAGGCTGCGCTCCAGTTGGCGAGTGTGGCATCTCGACCCTGCATTGTGCTATCGCGCAACCCGAGCAATGAGTGGTACTCCGGGTGCGAGACCATCCTCTTCCCCGTCGACCGCCCCACCGGTCAGCCTCCTGCGATTGGGATCGAAGATACTGAAAGCATGCTGCGCCGGCTTCGGTCGCGAATGAAGTCAATGACCGCCAATGGCACCGATCCAACTGTCTACGTCGCCTTGTCGGAACCTCAGGGAACGCAGGAACCGCGAGGCGGTGCTCGTCGGGTACTGCTCAACCTGGCCACGGGGACTCCAGTAACCATTCGCACCGAACATGAGACGAACCGCGTCTACAGGCTTGGGTCCGCCAGCCGTGTATTGGCCAAAGTGACGAACTTGCTCCGGGAGACCTCCGAATGAACGATCATGCAATTAACTTCAACCGCCCCACGCTCGAGGGCTCTGAGCTCGAATACATGAGACGCGCCGTCGATCAAGGCCACACGTCGTCCGCCGGACCATTCTCCACTGAGGCCTCTGCGTTGCTCTCCAGCGAGCTGGAGGCTGCCGATGTGCTGCTGACGACCTCATGCACCGCGGCGCTCGAAATGAGCGGTCTTCTGCTCGACATTCAACCCGGTGATGTAGTGATCGTCCCCTCGTTCACGTTCGTTACCACGGCTCTGGCCTTCGCCCGCGCCGGTGCCCGACTGAGGTTCGCCGACATCGAGCGCCAGACACTCGGAATCGATCCACGCTCGGTGGCGGACCTCATGAACGAGCGGGTGCGAGCAGTTGTCGCAGTCCACTACGCCGGTGTGGGATGCGATATACGTGGCCTTGAGGAGGTGCTTGCCGGACACCCATCGGCATCGCTCATCGAAGACAATGCCCACGGGCTCTTCGGCCGATACGACGGGCAGCCGCTGGGCACCTTCGGACGCTTCTCGACCCTCAGCTTCCACGAAACCAAGAACTTCGTTTGTGGCGAAGGCGGCGCCCTCATCGTCAACAGACCCGAGGACGTCGAGAGGGCATATATCCTCTACGAGAAAGGGACCAACCGGAAGGCATTCTTCAAAGGCCAGGTGGACAAGTACACCTGGAAGGACACAGGGTCCTCGTTCGGTCTGTCCGACATCCTGGCCGCGTACCTTCTCGCCCAACTCGAGCAGCGAGAACGTATCCTCGCCAAGCGACGGGCCGTGTTCGAACGATATGACGCACTTCTAGCCCCACTCGCGAACGACCTTGGCATCGTCACCCCACACATTCCACCCGATCGGGAATGCGCCTGGCACATGTACTACATCCTTCTGCAGGACATGGCCATCCGCGATCTCGTTCTAAAGCGGATGAAAGCTCAAGACATCCATCCGACTTTCCACTATGTACCCCTCCACTCCTCAGACGGCGGTCGCAGGTTCGCCACCGACAGCACCGATTGCCCCGTAACCGATGAAATCAGCGGCCGGCTCCTCCGGCTGCCATTCCACAACGCGCTGTTGCCAGAAGACCAAGAGCGCGTCGTGAGCGCGGTCGTCGACGTTCTGTCCTAACGAGGTTCAATCGACGCGGTGGGCTACGGCGAGCACCGAGGAACCGAACGGAAGGTCGAAGCTGGTCAATAGTGCGGCATCGATCCGGGTTAGGGCCACAAGCGCCTTCTCGATCGGAGCTGGTAGAGCCGAGTCGTTGGGCCGATGAACCGATCCGCGCAATCTGCCCAGTAGGCGCTCACCGGCGAAGACCGGGAAGGTTGCGGCGAACGCGTATGTGGATCGATCGACCTCAAATCCAGCGTTGATCAACAACGACCGAAGTCGAGGCTGTGTATACCGCCGGTGGTGTCCTGCTGAGACGTCGTGGGTCGACCATGCCCATTGGTAGGCAGGAACGGATACCAAGAGCATGCCGGCCGGCCGGATAACACGCCACATCTCGCTGACGACCTCATGGTCGTCAGCAAAGTGTTCGATCACGTCGAAGGCGGAAACAACATCGAACGTTGAATCGGCAAACGGAAGAGACAGAGCTGAGGCACAAACGCCACCGGCGCGCAGTCCCTCAGGGTCGATGTCCAATGGAATAACGCGATTCTCAGCAGCGAGCCATTCGATGCTCGGGCCATCGGCACTGCCCACATCGAGGGTGAGGGAGTTTGGTCGGATCATCCCATGCAACGCCCGACGGAGAAGCAGCGCACGCGCTCTGTACCACCAATATGTCGGGTTGCGTACCGAGGATGAACTCATTGCCACCCGTCAAGCGCACGCCCCAGGTAGCTCTCCAGGTCGGCATTCAGTGGTGCGAAATAGGACTGCAGAGTGTCGCGAAGGCTGGGGGTAATGTGCAGGCTTAGCTGCGATTGGTTAGTGGGTAGCGTTCCTACCGGTGTACGAAACGAAGAATCAACGCCCAACAGGCGGAAAACGTCGGCCACCTTTATGGCCTCGAGGGCAAGCTCTTCGCTGATGACGACGGTCATCCGGTCGTAGGTCGCATACCGCTCTAGGCGCAGCAACTGTTCCAGGTAGCGGCCACGTCGGACGTACGCGAAAGGCGAGACCGAGATCGACTGGTCGTAGTCCGGCTCGCGTCCCTCCAGATCACCGGTGATCGCCTCCTCGACGGATCGATGCTCGACTCCGTTTTCAACCGAGAATCGATAGTGCGACAAGGCGCGCTCGACAGGGTCTCGCAGCGCCACCACATACATTGCCTCGGGGAAAGTTGCGCTGATACGTCGCAGAGCGGGGTCGTGGTCGAGATAACTGGTGCTCTTCTCACCACGGAGCTTCGCCGCGGGGTCGTCAGGAAACAGCAGTGCATCGTATCCGCCTGGGTCGCCTGTTACGGAGTCGCTCAAGAAAACCTTGGGCTCCGGCCGAACCGGCGTCGCCATCGCAATCTGGGGATGGCTGTTGAGGAGGTGGTAGAGGAAGGTTGTGCCGCACCTCTGGATGCCGACGATGAAGACCCGATCAACCATCGTCGCCGATGATGTGGCTCACGTGGTAAGGCTGACGAGCACTGGTCTGGTTCAGCGTTCGGACCAGGTATTCGCCGAGCATCGAGACCATGGCGATGGTGACACCGTTGAGGAAGGCGGTGAGCACGATCAGGCTGGTCCAGCCCTCGACCTGTGTTTGCCCGGTAAGACCGAGGATCAGGTAAACAGTCCCGACCACGAATGCGATCATTGCCACCAGAAACCCCAGCACCGCAAATAAGCGGAGCGGAAATGCCGAGTAACTGAAAAGGATCGTGAGAACCAACTTGGCAATGCGCAGAGTGCTGTAGTTGCTCGAGCCCTCTGCGCGCAAGGCATGTTGGACAGATGCGTTCCCGGGGTTACGCGAGTAGAGCAACGTGAGCCCGGTGATGTATGGCGAGGCCGAGTGGTCGTCGCAGATCCGATCGACAACGTCTCGTCGCAGCAGCCGGAAATTGGTGACCGCCAACTTCGGTGGCTGGTTGAAGATCCGTCGATTGATCAGACCGATCAACCGCGTTCCCATCCGACGGGTGCTCGATGCCTGCTTGAGATTAAAGCGGCCGAACACTACGTCGTGACCGCCTTCGTCGGCTCGGCGGATGAGGTGGATCATTTCCTCAGGCGGGTTCTGCATGTCATCGTCGATCGTGATTACCCAGTCACCCGCTGACTGGCGCAAACCACACATCACGGCGTTGTGCTGGCCGTAGTTGCGCAGGAGGTCGAGCGCGACCACCTCTGGATATTCGGTCGCCTTCGCCTCCAACACCCGCCAGCTGTCGTCGCGGGAGCCGTCGTTGACGCAGATCACCTCGAAGCGCACACCGATGCCCCGAAGAAAGGACACAGTTCGGTCGATGGTGGTGCCAACGATGGCTTCGCTGTTGTAAACCGGGATCACCACACTGAAGCGCGCGTCGCGCATCGACCCCGGGACGGCTCGGACCTCGAGGGATGCCACTTCCCGAGCTGATTCGATCACTTGCACGCCTTCATGTCGGCAGCCGTCATCGGCGGAATCGCCCACGGCCGAGCAACGGTCTGGGTCATGGGTCCCACATCATACGTGCAAGGCCCAGCTCCGGATCTGTTCTGGTGAGGCATCGCTTGGACGTTGGGCAGTGACGCGGTCATCGCAAGGCCTGGAGGTGGGTGAGGGCAAGCCCCAGGAAGGCAAGTGTCTGCGCGGCGAGAAATCCCAAGGCGACGGCGGTCACAGGCGTCTCCGACAGCGAAGCGATGAGGATTGCTGCGGCCCCCAGGGCGACGGCCCAGTAACCCGCGACTGGGCCGGTACTTCCGCGGGCTACCGCCACCAGAGTCAGGGCCAGTGTCCCGAGGGCGACGACGCTGCCTGCAGCCACGACCGCCACCACGAGTTGGGACGGTGACGATCCGGGACCGAAGACCAACTCGACCAGGGCTGGGCCCACGGCGAATGCGACCGCTCCACTCAGGGCTGCCATCACGAGAGTTGCGCTGCTCACGACCAGGATGAGGTCCCGCAGCTTCTTTTGTCGCCCGTCCACCACCAGGGCCGTGAGAGGGGCGGTGGCCATATTCGAGATGCCGAGCGACATGAGATACGGAGCTCTAAACAGAGCCATGGTGACGAATAACCCGGTTACGTCGGCCGCTCCTCCTCCAATCACCGATAGCACTGCCGGTCCGCTGGTCAGCGCTATCTGGGCGAGGACCGTCCCGCCGGCAAGCCCCCCGAGGAACCCGGCAAGGGGCACTCGAATCCTTGCACCGCGCAGATCAAATGCGCTCGGCCACACCGCTACCACGAGGACTCCACTGAGCAGAGCGACACCATAGGCAACCACCGAGCCGCCGAGGACTACCACGAGCATTCCTACGAGGAGCCTTATCACGTTCTCGCTACCGATGGTCACGGCAGCCGCAACAAAACGCCGCCGCCCGGCGAGGATGCCTCTGATCGTCCCGGTCAGGGCTGCCCCGATGGTAAGGAGCGCTACCAGTACCGGCCAAAGAAGCTGATCGTCGCCGAATAGCTGTTGGCGTGCGAACCACGCGGCTGAAGCCAGAACGGCGGCCAACAGCAAGGTCAGGGCGCTCAGGGCTGGTAGGGAGGCTCGGATTCCACCCTCGTGTCCATCGACCTCGATCCGGTGAATGACCCAATGCTGGATGGGGAAGGTGAGTACCGCGGCCGCCACCGCCCAGAATGTCCAGAGCACTGATACGGGGGCAAACGCATCGGGTCCGTAGGCCCGGGTGCCGATTGCCACTACGCCGTAGATGCACAGCCCGTACACAACCGTCCCAACAATCATGGCCAAAGCATCTCGGCGGACGGTTCGTGGCGGTGACGTCATGTGGGCATGGTATGTCCAAACACAAACCCGCTCGGCATTGGGGACATTCTCTATGTCACGTAGGACAAATGATGGACGCGGTCAGGAGGTGCGGCGTCATGCTCCACAATGCAGGTGTGAGATACCCTCGGCTACCGTGTCGCATGAAACTCTGGTATCGGGCTGGGCGGATGGAGGGCGCCGCCATAAATGACGAGAACCACGAAATACATGGAGCGAAACGTCCAAGGACTCGAACGAGGAGGCTCGGCTGTGAGTCGCTTCGATCCGATGGTGGTGGTCGTAGCCATTGTTGCGGCAGTTGTCTACTCGGTACACGGTTTTGAGCACTACCTGAACGCCGATACAGCCATTTTCGCTTATGGGGGACAACAGGTCCTAAAGGGGGTACCCCCGTACGTGAGCAGTTTCCAGATTACGGGGCCCTTGGGCCATCTCCTCACCGCTGCGGGAGCCAGTCTGGGACGAATTGCCGGGTTGGACGACCTGTTTGCGATGCGCCTCTTCTTCATGCTGCTATCGGTGGGAGCGATAACGATCATCTATTTGCTTGGTCGTGACTTGTACAAGTCGCGCCCATCGGCATTGGTAGTTGCGGCCACCTTTCTTGCCTTTTATCCCTTTCTCCACAACGCGACCGCTGGACCCCAGATCAAAACCGCCGTTGTCCTGTTTGAGGTGGCTACATTGCTTGCCGCAATCCGGCGGCGCTGGCTCATTGCTGGGATAATGGTGTCGCTCGGAATACTGGTCTGGCAACCGGCAGCTCTGTTCGGTGTTGCCGTAGTCTTGGCCGCGATTGCCCTCCCGAGTCCGACCAGGTGGCGAGCACTGAGCGCGGCCGTTCTCGGTGGAACGATCCCCATGTTGGCCGTCGTGGTTTACTTTGCGACAGAGTCTGCATTGAAGGATCTTCTTGATGGGTTCCTCTTGGCCAATATCCGTTATAACGTCAGAGCGTTCGCTGTTACCGGGCTTCAGGCGGCGTTCTCCTCGTTTGGATGGTCTGGCTGGCTCGCCCTAGCTGGATTAGTGGTGATGCTTGTATTGCTTGGTGTAAGAGTTAGCAACCGTCGATCTGTAGGGGGTATGCGCCAAGACCCTGGTCTCGTCATCTATGTCGCCATGGTTCTGTCAATCATCTGGACGTTGTTCGACCTGCAGGGGGCGCCTGATCTGTTCATACTGCTTCCGTTTGCAGCACTCGGAGTAGGTGGCCTATTTCACCTTGTAACCGCCCGGACCTCTCCCGACCTTGTGGCTCGTGGCGCCGGCGTCCTCGTTACGGTTGTCATTTCCTTGGTGGTGTGGGCGTCGGTCGGCGGCGGCGATGATCAACTGAGGCTCCAACAGCGGGGCGTCGACGAGATGCTGGCCCAGTTGCCTGCAGGGTCCGCAGTGATGGCCCTTGGGAAGGCGCAGCCCTTGGTGCTTGCAGGGCTGACAAACCCCAATCGCCACTTAGTATTCACCCGCGGTTACGAGCCCTTCATTGAAGACACATGGCCAGGCGGCATGGCCGGGTTTGTTGCCCATCTCGACGCCGACCCTCCGGAGGTGATCGCCGCTTTCCATCGAATTGGCGAAACCAAGGTCCCACTCCTGAGGGAATGGCTCGCGGACAACTATGTAAGTCGCGGTGCCGCCCCCGGGTGGTCTTGGATGGTTCATACCTCGATCGGTGATTCGGTTCAGCCGGTTAACACCAGGGTGCCGGCTGCCGAGCGTTGACCGGTCGCTGTACCGGGTGATCCGCACGGCCTAACGGGTTGCGTCCAATTGGGCTCTCGTTGCAAGTGAGCCTCGCGCCAGGACCTTACGCGCTTCGACGGCGCCACAACCAGTGCGGTGAAACTGACGGTCACAATCTTGTAGATCAGGGCATGGCTCGGTACCGGATCGTCACATTCGCTTCCGGGTCAATCCGATCTCTCGTTACCCTTCCCTTGGTGATCGCTGCTCCCCAACGTGGTCTTGTGTTCCTTTCGACTACCAAGACGGCATCCACCGCGATCGAGGAGGCGCTTCGGCCCGCTGCCCAGATCTGGGTTGGTGGAAATCCGCGCATGAAGCACCTTCCCTACCGGTCGTTCGAGCGTTTCTTCGTGCCGTGGCTGGCTCGCAACGGATATGAACGTGACTCCTACGAGGTGGTCTGTGTCGTGCGCGAGCCGATTTCTTGGCTCCACAGCTGGTGGCGCTACCGAACGCGTAATGAACTTTCCAATCCTCGTCATCAGAAGCACGCCAAGTACGCCGGCGGCACGTCCTTCGAACAGTTCGCCACGGAGTACGTCCGAGGTGTCCCCGGCATCGCCCGTGTAGGACGGCAGGCCAACTTTGTAAGGGGTGACGAGTCCGAAATCGGAGTTGACAGGATGTTCCGCTTCGAGCAGCTCGACCGAGCCGTGCAGTTCCTCGAGGAACGAGCGGGTTTCAAAATCACCCTGGAACGGCGGAACGTCTCGCCGAGCCGCCCTTTGGAGTTGTCAACCGATGTCGAAAGCGAGCTTCGGGTGTTCCTCGAGCCCGAGTACCGGCTGTGGGACATGGCCACGGGCGAACGGCTGACGCCTCTTGTGACCGATAGCCGGTCGGAGCGGTGAGCGTCACCGGCGGTCAATGCCAATTCGTGCGAGACGTTCGAACATGAACCTTCGGTAGAAGGTCCGGTCATCGAAGAGGTGCAGATCGCTCGGGTCACGCACGAATCTCGTCTCTGCCCCTACCTGGTCGTACTGGTTGTGCCACCCACGCCGTTTCTCGGTGGGAGACCAGCGCGGTCGCCGCTCTTGGAAAACCTTGCGTTCCCCATGCGCCTGGGAGCGGATCGGGTAGTGCCTCAACAAGAAGTTGAACGGGAAGACTCGACGACCATCGAAAGACGCCTCGTGGCCCCCCGAAGAAGCAAGGTCCACACCACGTGCCTGATGTTGCCACGCCTTGATCTGAGTGAAGTGCCCGACATTGGTCCCGAATGAGAAGTAGGGCAGTTGCCGCGTGACATCTTGCCCAGGAGCGAATCTCTCGTCGGTCGGGGTGTGGACCACGACGGTGTGGTCGATCGCGTTGTAGCCGGCATCTGACACCCAGTGGAGTGCGTCGACCATTGGGACGCCCGGCCAAGGCGAGGTGCGCCACTCGTCGGCGTCATGGTGGATGACCCAATCTGCGTCGGTGGAGGCGGCGATCTGCTCCACGCGTTGTAGCAGGCTTTCCCACTCGTAGTGGCGCGGCCTCCGGCGAGGGAATCTCTCGACCGCCACTACGGCCGCATGGCCCGTCGCCACCTCAGGCGTACCGTCGGTGGACCAATTGTCGATGAGGTGGACCTGAAGTCCCTCGGCCCGAGCGCGGTCGAGGATCCCTCCGATGATGTCGGCCTCGTTGAATGCTGTCATCACTGCTAGTACCCGGAAATCCCGCGGGGCCCCGTTCGGGCGCGGTGTCGGTTTCGTCGACGCCACGTAGGTGGCGGGGCCGGTTCCGGAATCTGCGAAGTGAAGATGAAGGCGCGAGTCCCCGAGAATGAGCGCCGCCTCGCTGGGGGGCGGAGGGTGCTCTGTCGTGATCACCGCCCAACTGGGCTGAGTCGACAAGGCTCCTGGCATTTGCTGTGACCGGTCATCGATGGCGTGGCTCGTCACGCCTTCTCGAGCATCGAGGCTTGTGTGCAACTCCCCCCCGGCTCGCCTGCTCACGACTTCAGCGAGCCTCTGGGCGCGCGTGTCCGGGTCGTGCCCTGGCATCGGGCCTATCTCTCGCAGATTGAGCGGGAGATCGCCCGGTTAGGCTCGCTCCCGAGATGTCGGGGGTGAATGCGGGTCCAGCCTGGCTGGGATTGGGAGCTCAACGCAGTGGCACCACTTGGTTCGCTGGGCTGCTGACCCAGCACCCCGACGTTGACCTGGGGACGAACGGTCGCAAGGAACAACACCGCCTGCACCACATCGCGGCAGGCACCGCCGACGAATCCGCGTATCTCGAGCTGTTTCCCGACGACAAGCTGCGTGGAGAATGGACGCCGATCTATCTCGCCACCTTGTCGACCCCAGCGGTCGCAGCGCGGCTGTCTCAGGCGGGAGCGCCGTTTCTTGTCCTGTTGAGGGATCCGCTCGATCGGTTCGCTTCTGCGATGCGGCTGCGCAACGAGAGGAAGCGTCGATGGCCATACCCGGCTGCCCTCTCCTTTCACCAGTGGTTGGGGATGTACGCAGACCATCTCGAGGTCTGGGCGAGCATTGTGGGGCGTGACCGCTTGATCGTCATGGTTTACGAAGACGTGATCCTCGATCCGCAATCGTCGTGCGAGTCGGTGTGGTCGGCTCTACGAGTTCGATCGGTGGCGGTTCGCGATGTTGCGGCGGCATCTTCCTCCTCGACCAAGAGCCTCGGTTGGACCTGGCCCGAAGGCCTTCGGCCTGCACTCGAGGAGCTCTACCGGCCGCAGGTGGAGCGCCTGCGCGATCTTTGGGGCCTTCCGGTCGAATTATGGCCGAGCTTCTCCTGACTCCATCGCCGGGGATGGCCGAGCAATTCCCATGGCACGCCACTCGGGCGTTGTGATACGTCTCGCGGCCTCGATGACGTGTTCGTTCTCGCTGTAGAAGGGCACGAGTTCGTCGACCTGCCGGCCGTCCTGTAGTCCTGTGAATACCTCCCACTCGCGCAACTTTCTGGCAATGCGGGGTGTGTCGTCGAACTCGAGCTCCGACCAATTCGAGAACTCGTCTGCCTCCAGCCACTTAACTTCGAAGCATGCTCCGTCGGGCAATGTATGCCGAGCGAGGTCTGGGGGGAACCGGATGAACTCCCACTCGATCCCCTTGCCAAAGGTGTATCCCTCTGCGTTGGGCCAACCCCAGGTTTCGAACGGCCGGAAAGCGGTGTCGGCGTAAGCCCGACGCTCGGACTCGACATAGAGCGGAACCCTCATCATGTAGAGCCGCCGCCGCTGGCCCTGGAGTTGCCAGGTGAGGTCTTGGAATATGTGCTCGCCTTCTCCTGTGAGCACCATGTCCCCGTCCCATTTGAGCGTGTAAGTGGTTCTCACCTGGGAGAACGCCCAGTTGTAGAAGTAGGTGAGGCTGTGCACCGAGTCGGCAGGGGTGTTGAGGTGCTCGCTTCCGCAACGGGACACAGCAAACGGATACTCGACCACCTCGAGACGGTCACCGGCATCGATGGCCGCCGCCACCTGGCGGGCCACCTCGGGGGTGCCGTCGGTAGAGCCGTTGTCGATCACCAGCACATGGGCGAGAGAGCGGAGTAGCGGGGGGAGCACAAAGGGAAGGTTGAGTGCCTCGTCCTTGACTCGGAGCACTGCGGTGAACCCGGTTTCGAGCTTGCCGCTGGCCCAACCCCACTCGATGTCGAACTGGACCAACCCCTCCCGATTACGCATCGAGGTAATGCTCATGGTGCACTTTGAGATGCGCCGGGGGCTAGTTCCGCCCACGCGGGCACGCTGAGCCCAGTGACCATGTCGATGACGTGAGACCTGTCCCCTCGCTCCATCCGGATCAACCCGGATGCCTCACCGTGTCCGGCCAGCTCCTCGAAGATGTGGAGCTCACGCCGCTTTCGCTCCGTCCGGCGCGTGTCACCGAAATCGCGGCTCGACCAATGGGAAAACTCGTCTGAGTCCAGTCGCTTGATCTCGAAGCACACGCCGTCCGGTACCTCGATCCAGCGGGCGGCGCCGCTGCCCGGGAAGAGCTGGATCTCCCACTCGAACCCTTTCCCTACGCGGAAGCCTGGAGCGTTGGGCCAGCTCCAAGGCTCCCGGTTCTGCAGTTCGGGATCGATCCATGCGACGTCGTCGGACTCGAGGTACAAGCCGTAGCGGGGGACCTTGACGACGACCCACTCCCGCTCGAGTTGCCAGGTGAGGTCTTGGAATATGTGCTCGCCTTCTCCTGTGAGCACCATGTCCCCGTCCCATTTGAGCGTGTAAGTGGTTCTCACCTGGGAGAACGCCCAGTTGTAGAAGTAGGTGAGGCTGTGCACCGAGTCGGCAGGGGTGTTGAGGTGCTCGCTTCCGCAACGGGACACAGCAAACGGATACTCGACCACCTCGAGACGGTCACCGGCATCGATGGCCGCCGCCACCTGGCGGGCCACCTCGGGGGTGCCGTCGGTAGAGCCGTTGTCGATCACCAGCACATGGGCGAGAGAGCGGAGTAGCGGGGGGAGCACAAAGGGAAGGTTGAGTGCCTCGTCCTTGACTCGGAGCACTGCGGTGAACCCGGTTTCGAGCTTGCCGCTGGCCCAACCCCACTCGATGTCGAACTGGACCAACCCCTCCCGATTACGCATCGAGGTAGTGGTGGGCATCACGCCAGCCGGCGACGAAGTGGGCCCTTGATCGACTCAGGGACGAGTTCCTTCACACCGGCGGGAACTGCCCGCCCCAAGCGGCCGAGTGCTTTGCGCACCTGGGACTTGAGGGTGGGTGAAGGCGGAGGAGTTGGCACAGCCGGTGTCGCCTGTGCGGCGCGCTTCGCCGCCGACTCCCCGGTGCGGCGGCCGGCCCGTTGCGCGGCCAGCACGCTCGACAAAGCGATCGCTTCGGCATCCGCATACAAGCGCCCGTATTCTTCGCGAGCGGAGTCGAGACGGGCTGGAACGTCGCTGACGCTGTCTGGATCATCCTCGGCCAGCACCACCACATCGCGCCAGACTTGCTCGGCGAGCTCGGTCAATGATGTGGGGACTTCTAGGTCTTCCCAGGTCTCCTGAGAGCGCTTCAGGTCAGGGTCGATAAGATCGGCGACTGCCTGCATATGGCGCAGCCTCACCTCACGCAAGACCCATAGGTCGAGATCCTCGTCGAGTCTTGCGATGCTGCGGGTCCAGTCAGAGATCAAGTCGTCGAAGATCACGAAGGCCCTTCGGCTGTTGCGCGTGGCTCGCTCGGTGTACAACATGGTGTTTACCCAGCCGGCTAGCCGGTTCGGCGGATTGCTCAGGTTGTCGTACCACCGTTCCTTGCTGGCGACGACCTGAGATGGGTGCCGGAGCATGGTCACGAATCGGGGCTCTATGCCGAGGTCCTGTGCCGCCCTGGTCCAAAGTTGAATGAACCAGAGAAGCCTCGGATCCTTGATGATCACCTTGTCTGCCTGTGCGAATTCCCCCGTCAGCCAGTCCCTCAAGTGCTGCCTCTGGTCGAGGTCGTATGCGACTTCACCGGTGCGGGACCAGACGTCTGGCCGAGCATCGGTGGTCTGGACGGCAAGGCGGCGCAGGAGGGAGGTGTGGAAGTCAACGACCCACTGCGGTTCGCCAAAACCCTTGGGGTTGGTTTGATCCGCCAGAACCTCAGGCTGGGGGACGTGGAACCCGAGGCGCTGCATCACACCCGACATGACACTGGTCCCGCTCCGTCCCGACCCGACGACCAGGAGTAGGCGTCTGGGGTCCTCGTCGGAGTTCTCCGTCGTCTCCTCGTCCGCATCTTCCTGCGTTGAGGTCGCATCGAGCAGGTCGACGTCCAATCCGCTTGGATCCGGAAACGACTCATCCACGGGTGACGATGAGTCGGAAAGCTCAGGCGATGGCGAGGTGGCGCGCGTCATGGTGCTGGGTGTTTCAGGACCATCGCAGGCTAGCCCCAGCCGCGCTGGCACGGTCCAATTCCGGCCCGAGAGAACAAGAAGGCCATCTGGGTAGCATTCTGGAGGTGGTGACTCGTCATCCGATGCGATCGGGCGTGACCCATTCCTGCTTCCAACTGAGTGGCTGGATCGGGTGACGACGCGCTCGGCCGGTGGACTCGGTCCGTGATCGCTGCACCTGAGCGTGGGGTCGTGTTCCTGGCGCAGACCAAGTGTGCCTCTACCTCGATCGAGGAGGTTCTGGCGCCGATCGCCGAGATCGTCGGCCGACGCGAGCCCCGGATCAAGCATCTCAACTATCGCGACTTCGTTGAAACCGTCCAGCCCACGCTCGAGAGATTCGGGTTTGAACGTGAATCGTATGAGGTCATCAGCCTGATACGTGAGCCGGTCGACTGGCTGCACAGTTGGTGGCGCTATCGCACCCGCACCGAGCTCGCCGACCCTGACCATCCAAGACACGAGCACTACACCGGAGACGTCTCCTTCGAGGACTTCTCCCGCAGCTACATGGAGGGCGGTCCCAGCTTTGCCGAGGTGGGTCGGCAAGCGGAGTTCATCGTCGACGCATCAGGTGCCATCGGAGTCGACCGACTCTTTCGCTACGAGGAGTTGGATCTCGCACTCGAGTATCTCAGCATGAGGCTGGGAAAGCGGCTGCCGGAACTCGATGTGCTCAATACCTCACCGCCCCGTCCGCTCGAACTATCCGACTCGCTTCGTACTGATCTCGAGAAATACCTCAGCGCTGAGTACGCGATGCACGAAAAGGCGACCGGGGCTCTCCTGAGGGACCTCGGCGGGCCGGTGGCTATCCCAACAGCTTTGCTCGGCGGCTTCGACCTCGCCTCCGACAGTGCATCGCCGCTGGTGCTGGTGACAGGATCCGGCGGGTCGACTGCCGCGGCGGTGGCCGGGATTCTTGCCCGCCTGGGATGCGAGGTGCCGGAGCCCCTCCGAGACGACAGTACTTTGGTCTCGGATTGGCTGACTGAATTCCATGAGGAAGTGGCCTCCGAGGCACACGTTGACTTGCGTCGTCCGAGACCCGACGCCGTAACGGAACTGAGCCACCATCCACAGTTCGAAAAGTGGACCGACATGGCCGTTCGCTGGCTCCTGCCACTCGTCTCCGATAGGCGGCCGATTTGTCTCAACCATCAAGGTCTCAATTGGACAGTCCCCATTTGGGGCCGTGTCGCCGCCGTCTTGGGATGCCGCCTTAAGGCCGTCGTCTCTATTCGCGATCCCGAGTCTTTCGTCGAGCTCGAGACGAGGAGATACCGTGAGCAGGTTCGCTATCCCGCCAATGTGGCGCGATCCGTCGAGCGCTGGATCTGCAGCGCCCTGACGGCCGAGTGGGCCACCCGAGGGCTGGACCGGGTGGTCGTGACCCGCAACCAGATGAGCAGTCGGCCATTTCCCACCGTGGAGAACGTGGGTACCGAGATCCTCGGCATTTCAACCAGCCCATCGATCGACGAGACCGCCTCATGGGTCCCATCGGTCGTCTCGACCCCGATCAAGACGTGGAGCGATCTTCAGGCGTGGACACCGCTCAACGACCTGGCCAGCCGCATGTACTGGGAGTTGCGCGCCATGGCCACAAAGAGCACCGGCGGGACCGACAGCCCCGTCCACCCAGCAGAGCTCGACTCGCTCTTCGGCGCCTATCAAGCTTTCCGAGCCAACTGGAAATACGAGCCAATTCGGGACAAATCACTGCGGCTGCCAAGACTCGTCAGGGGTGACACGGGCCCCGAGGTCGCAAGACTCCAGGCGCTGCTCGTGGTAGCTGGGTTCGAGGTAGAGGTCAATGGTGTGTTCGGATCGGAAACGGTCACTGCGGTTCGTGACTTCAAACTGGCTCAAGGACTACCGGCGAATGCAATAGTTGGTCGAAGCTGTTGGGTGTCCCTTCTGGGGTCGGCACCCTCGCCTCACCCGGGGTGAGCGCACGTTTCCAGCCTCAGTCGTCGTCCGGTTGACCCGACTCCTGGCGGCGCGCCCGTTGTCTCTTCTTTCCAGCGGCGCGACGTCCTCGAATTAGTTGGTGTCGCAGACTCGCGTCGCCATATGAGCCCACTAGATCGATCAGACGAAAATGAGAGTCGCTCGTCTTCTCAATGAGAAACTGTCGATATGGCATGGCGCAAATGGGGGCAGACATCGCCTCAGCGAAGTAGATCGCGAACGGGAACACCATGCTCGGCTCATACTCATCGGAGTGTTGCCAGATGGACGGAGAAAAGTCGTCTCCTCCGATCCAACCTCCGTAACGGACCTTGGGATATACCGCATGGAGGTCAATCGAAATCCCGCGCAGCGTGTGATCGCCATCGATGTAGGCGAGATCCAAGCTGTTGTCAGGAATACGGTCTATGACCTCTGTCGTCTTTCCCCGTAGGGTTGTTCTCCGATCCGCTGCGAACTCTGTTCTTGACTCAGCCTCTCGATAGATGGCCTCGAATTGCTCGTCGTCCGTGTTGGCCGGTTTGTTCCAATCGTCGAGGTGACGCCATGGATCGACTAGGTAGTAATTGTCGATCGATCGACCATGCCTGAGCATCTGAGCAGCAAACTCACCGCGGAAGACTCCGATCTCGGCCACTTGTGAGGGTTGGAGGATACCGATGAGACTATTCCAGAGTTCGATCCGATCGGAACTTGCCCGAACCAATTCATGAAGCCCTGGATCATCGAGCACGATCGGCGTGGAGATCATGCAGCCGATCCATAGTGACGATGGAGGATGAGGCGGTCTCGCTGGGCAACGAGGTCGTATGTCTCTTGGTCATAGTATGAAAGAGTGAAGCTATGCGCTGAGGGGTTGATTGGTCGGGAGCGTCTGAGTCGCTCGAGAGCTCCGCCGTTGAGGTGCACTCTCGAATCCATCGCTGCTGCTTCGAGATCATCGTGCAGGGACTCGAGACGCAGGTACCGGTCGACGCGTGAATGTTCGTCGAGCAGCATCTCAAGATCATGGTTCTGTCGAATCAGGCGCCGGGGTGACGGCAAATCCGGTCCGGTGGTTGCCAGCACGAGATAACGCAGAGTGAAGAAACCGATGCCAGCACGGGACGCGTGTCGCACGCTCTGTCCTATGGGTGTGACCGGTTCGCGAGTCGTGTCAAGGGCCAATGCTGACGCATCAAACAGAGAGACCAGCCAGCGCCGAAAGGTGGCCGGATCAGGGTTGCCGTAGAGGGCACCGCGCATGGACGGATCGATGGCGTCGTATACGCGCCGGTGTTTCTTGCGGCCCCAAGCCCAGAGCGACACATAGTAATCGAGGGGGTTCCGGACACTCATCAGCCAAAGGTCTGTGTCCTGCTTCTCGAGTTCGGCTGCGGGCCGGTGCTTCTGAAACGTGTATGTGGGTCCCAAGACCTCCTTTTTGAGGAAACGCGCGAGTGTGGTGGACCCTGTTTTGTGGAGGTCGAGATACACGACATTGCCTACGTGAAGCACGCGACCCCCTTAGGAGACGCTTGCCAAGGCAGAAGGGATCCGAACGTCGGGCTCATAGACGTCAAGTATCCCCTCTCTGGTCGCGATTGAGTGATCCGCTGTGTCGAGGCTCATGGTCCCGGTCGAAACGAAACCCGCCTCACCCAGCTTGACATTTGCCTTCGGGCGTCGCGGAGACTGTTGCCACAATCGCTTCGCACCGGGCGCCTTCTTCTGGTCCACCTGCTTGACCTCCAATTCGATGCGATTTGGGTAGACCCGACCTATGAGGTAGTTCAGCCGCGGGGCGCGCCCCACGTTGGCGCCGTGAGCGATCTGAACAACACCGTTATGGTCCGATGCGGTGACGTCGTGGACCTCGCCGCATAGGTAAAGGTCGACTCCGAAGTTCTCCAGGGTCTGCCAGAACTCGGAGTCGGACCCGTACTCATGCACCAAACCCGACGAGTGCGTCATGCGTACGGGGGTGAGAACGGGCACATGTCCCTGCACGATGACGTGCCTGATCTCCTCGTTGCGCTGCGCGCGATTCAGCACGTCCTTGAGCCACACGAGTTGACCTTCGTTGACCGCGACGTAGACCCCGTCGCTTGCTAGGCCAAACACATCTACGGTGACAATCAGGGTGTCCTGATGACGGAAGGCGTAGGCGGTTTCCTCGAACGGCGTGCCAGTAGGCCGTTCCACATACCTCGCGCCCTGTGGCGTGCGGGTAAAGGCCGACACCCACGCCTGTTTGAAGGTCGGGACCAGTCTGTGCTTGGCGGTGCCCCGATGCCAAGGGTTGTCGCCGATCTCGTGATCGCCCAATGCGGTGTGCACCTCGAGGCCACGGTCGGCAAAGCGCTGTTTCCATTGCGTGTAGTAGAGATGCCCGGCGGCGAGGATCACCTTCCGCTTTTCATCCATGGTCCGAATGGGACCGAACACCGCCAGATTGTCGGCGTCCGTGAGCCATAGACCGCCGACCAGATCGCCGGCGACGAGGACGAGATCGGGTTTCTCGGCCGCCAACGAGTCGAGAACCTGGGCGATGAGGGCCTCGTACGCAGCGTTGGTGCTGTTGGGCATGCCCTGGCGCCACCCGGCGGCGGTCCTGACGTCGCCGACATCCAGATTGAGGAAGTCTGGGACGGAGACGAAGGTCCAGAACTGCTCCTCAGGGGCGAGAAGGGTTGAGTCGGATTGCATCTAAGAAGCATACGAGGCAAGGCACGTTCATCCACAACAAGGGCTACGGTGCCCAGATGCGAACAGTCATTGCAGCAGCGTTGTTGGTCACTGTGGTCGCCGCCGCCGGGCCGGCGCTTGCCGCCCCCGGCGAGGAGCACGAGCCAAAGCTTCTCGGTCTCGCCGATGACGAATGGCAGACGACCTTCGAGGACTTCGCCCGCGTCGTGGGCAAGCCACCGGCGATCCTCGTGGCATTCTTCCCATTGAATAGCACCACCAACGCCAACTTCGTCAAGGTTCAGGTGGAAGCGGCCGAGGGCCTCGGGGCCACGATCTATCACGAAATAATTGTCGACGACCTGGGATCCCTCAACCGCGGCGATCTCGACGACGACCTAGCCGCAACCGCTGCCAACTACGCCGCAGTGCTGACCGGCAAACGCTATTTGCTGGTAGCGCCTCTCCCCGAAGCCAACCTTGGAGAGCACCCCTGGGGCGGCGATCCCGCCGGATACCGAGCGGGCTACAGGCGCATCCGGCAAGCCTTCCTCGATGCGGGGCTCGGTCCCGACCACGTCCGATTCGTCTTCGCCATGAATGGCGAATCGACTGTCGGCTCGTATCGGGACTACTACCCAGGCGACGAGGTGGTTGACATCATCGGTTTCGCCAAGATCAACCGAGGCGACCCCTGGCGGGACTACGACGAGACCTTCGCAACCCATATACGCGAGATGCAGTCGCAGGTCTCGCTCGACAAGCCCATCCTGGTGACCCAAACAGCGACGGTGGGAGGAAGCGGAAGGGCAGACTGGCTTGATGACATGTTCAGCGGACTGCTGAGCGAGAGTCAGGTGATCGGTGCCAATTACTTCAACAAATCCAAGGATCATGATTACCGAGTGATTGTCGGTAGCTCGGTCGACCCGAACTTCCGTGCGGGCTACCGGACTTGGTCACCTCCTTCGGACACGGAGTGGATATTCGACGGTCGCATGGATGCCTGGGTGGAGGAGCGCGAATCGGCGGTCTTCATCGACGTCATCGAGTCTGGCTTCCGCGCCGAAATCGAGTGGCTGGCCGGCGAGGGAATAACCGAAGGCTGTTCCACGCGCCGGTACTGCCCAGACGACGCGGTAACGCGGGCGCAGATGGCCTCATTCCTCGACCGGGCGCTTCCATTGGGTGCCTCGAAAGGGGACGCATTCGACGACGACGAGGGATCGGTCCACGAGGAGGCGATCAACCGGTTGGCGGCCTCGGGGATCACCCAGGGATGCAATGAAAACCTCTATTGCCCCAACGACTCTGTGACGAGGGCGCAGATGGCATCGTTCCTCGATCGCGCTCTTGGCCTGCCTGCGGCGGGCCGGGACGACTTCAACGACGACGAGGGATCGGTGCACGAGGCATCTATCAACCGCCTCGCCGCCGCCGGGATCACCGAGGGATGCACTCCGACATCGTTCTGTCCCAACGACCCCGTAACGCGCGCCCAGATGGCCGCCTTCCTCTTTAGGGCACTGGGGGAATAGCCGGCGAGTCTGGAGATCGTCCCCGCCTGACTTCGCGAACCATGGCCGGAGTCGGCGGCATCACTACCGCTACGCCGAGATGCCCAGCGGCCGCCGTATCGCAGCCACAATCAGCGGCATCGGGCGCGGTTCCTGTTTGAAGGCTTGCAAGCCGTAACCTTGTAAGCCCGCCAGGTCCGATAACGATGACGCCATCGCGATTTCCAGAGGAGCACCGAGCCCTGCGACGCAATCCACCCGTGACTATCAGAGCAATCGCCCTCGGAAGGTGGCGTCCTACTGCGGTGAACCCGGCAGCACAATGACCGCTGGATCGCCGACGGTATCGATATTGCCGGGCGAAAGGCCCCAATCGACCTGGTGGCGTCTGCTCACCCTTTGGGGGTTATTGGGGGTGGGCATGATCCAGCCCCTCCTCGACCTGTACGGCAACAACCCCGAGGTCTTCATCGCGGCCCGCGCCGGAGCCCTGCGCATTGTCATGTTCGTGCTCGCTGTCACCTTGGTGCCACTTCTGCTTTTCGGGATCGTGCTGTTCGTCGCCGACCGGTTCGGTCGGCGCGCTGGGGACATCGCTTACCGCTTGTTGCTGGTTCTGGCTGCGTTCGTGGCCGCATCAGCGGTGCTGCACCAGATCATGCCCGGCACCGACGGGGCTCTCGTGCTGGCGGCACTCGTCTCCGCCGGGGTTGTGTGGCTCGAGGCGAAGGTGTCCTGGGCCCGGTCATGGTTGCGGATCCTCGCCGTGGTCGCTCTCGCCGGCCCGATCCTGTTCCTCGGCTTCTCGGATGCTGCGGCCTTGGTATGGGAGCCCGAGGCAGAGGTTGATACGTCCGTTTCGATGGTCGCCGACACCCCGGTGGTCATCGTGGTCTTCGACGAACTTCCTCTGTCGTCGTTGCTCACCCGAGAAGGTGAGGTCAACGCCGCCCTCTTCCCCAACTTCGCCCGGCTCGCCAAGGGCTCGCACTGGTTCAAGAACGGCCAATCAAACTCAATCGCCACAACCGACAGTGTGCCGATCCTGCTCACAGGTCGTATTGCAGAAGGGGCGCGCCCAACCTCGCGTGATCATCCTCGCAGCATCTTCACGATGCTTGGTGACTTCTACACGATGGATGTCCAGGAGACCATCACCAGCGTCTGCCCCAGCTCGGTTTGCTCTGGCGAGCGCCGACTGACCATGGCAACGGATGACGGCGACGATGAGCTGGGGGCGTCGGCGCTGTTGGCCGATGCCGCTGTCGTGTGGGGCCATCTCACGCAACCGCCACTGGTGACCAAACGACTACCCGCAATCGACGATCAGTGGGGCGGCTTCCTCGGCGGCGGAACAGCCGGCCCCGAGGTGAGTACCTCTGGACTACCGCTGGCTCCCGCCGGGGAACGCTTGGCGTGGGTCGACATGATGCTCAGCGCCGCCGAGAACCTGGCTGGCGCACCCCCGAACACCCTGCACTACCTACACGTCGTCGCTCCCCACGTTCCGTGGCAGGCCAACCCGTCAGGTACCCAGTACGACCGCCCAGAGGACGTCAGGGCCACCGTGACCGGGGTCGAGAACGGCTACTGGATCGACGCCCCGTCTCGGGCGGCGCAGGGGTTTCAGCGTCACTTGCTTCAACTCGGGCTCATCGACCGGCTCTTAGGGCGAATGATCGACGCCATGGACAAGAGCGGGATCTGGGATGACGGAGTTGTCGTGGTCACCGCCGATCACGGGGGATCGTTCGTGCCCAATGAGCATCGCCGCTGGACGACGCCAAGCAACCTGGACGCCCTGTACCGGGTACCGCTGTTCGTCCGGGTTCCGGGCCAGGCAGTGGGCCAGGTGCACGATGGCAATGCGTACGTCATCGACATCCTGCCGACACTGGTCGACCTGCTTGACGTCAAGCTCGGCCCGGACTGGGAGTTGGAGGGCGAATCGCTCTTCGATCCTGATCTGCCCACTTGGAGACCCCACGTATTCGACCATTTCATCGGTCATCGGGAGGCGCTCGGAGGAACGTTGGCAGGCCTCGACGCCGAGATAGCGGCGACATATCAGCTCGTACCAGATCGGACCAGCTGGTCCGGCGTCGCCGCCGTCGGGCCCTACGACAACCTCGTCGGGGAGGTGATGGCGGCGCTCGACCCGGTCGGGGCGGCGGACGTCGTGGCCGAATTCGACCAGGCCGAAGACTTCACCGACCTCGACCCTTCCGCCGGTGTCGTCCCGACCCTGCTCACCGGGCGGGTGACAACTGACGACTCGGCATCCCCGGACATACTGGTCGCGGTGAACGGAGAGGTGGCAGGTGCCGGGTTCATGATCCGTGCCGACGGGACTACATCGACTTTCCAGGCCTTGGTCTCCGAGGGGGCCTACAAACCGGGGACCAACGAAGTCGTGCTGCTCATCCCAGGAGCCGACGACCGCTGGATCGCCGCCGGAGAGGGCACGGTCGCGAAGCTGGTGCTGCGCGACGCCGATGGCGAGGAGCTAGCGATCACTCCCGCCGGCACTCGCCGGCTGGTGATCGACCAAAGCGTCGCGGTCGGTGACCAGCTTTCCGTGTCAGGGTGGTCGGCGGACCCGACCGAGAAAGTCCTACCCGACGAAATCCTCGTCTTCTTCGGAGACTTGCTGGCATACAGCGGTCCGCCCAACGAGACCCGCAGCGACGTGCCGCGGTGGTTCGATAGCGACGGGCTCGCTATAAGCGGCTTCGACATCGAAATCCCAAGCGCCGACATTCCAGAAGGCAGCGAACGCGTCACCGTCGTGGCCCGATTCGGCGACGAAGCTGTCGTTGAGTACGGCACCATCACTCGCTGATCGCACGATGCGGAATGACCTTCACGTCGATGGCGGCGCGGTCAGTCGTATGGGGGCCGCTGCAATACTGGACGAGCCTCATGATCCACGTCTTCATCGGTACCAAGGCGCAGTACATCAAGACCGCGCCGGTGCTGCGGGGCATGGACGAACGTGGTGTCCCTTATCGGCTTATCGATTCTGGGCAACACGCCCGTCTCAGTGCCGATCTGCGCCGCGAGCTGGGCATCCGTCCCCCCGATGTGTTGCTCGGTGGATCCGAGAATGTCGCCTCTATCCCGCAAGCCCTTGCGTGGGCCGTCCGGGTGTCGGGTCGTCTAGTCGCCAGGACCCGGTTGTTCAACGACGTGTTCGGCGGAGAGCTCGGGGTGGTGGTAGTCCACGGTGACACGCCCTCGACTCTCCTCTCCACGATGCTCGCACGGAGGGCCGGGTTACCGGTAGCTCACCTCGAGGCGGGGCTCCGTTCCGGCCACCCCTTTCATCCCTTCCCCGAGGAGATGATCCGCATCCTGGTGATGCGATGGAGCGACATCCTCTTCGCCCCTGACGATGCCGCAGTAGCCAACCTCGAAGCGATGCGACTTCGGGGGGGCGTGGTAAGGCTGTCCGCCAATACGTCACTCGAGGCGCTCCAACACGCCCTCGGTGAGCCGCCCGAACCCGGGAGCGGGCCGGTCGTGGTCACCACGCACAGAGTTGAGAATCTTCACCGGCGTCACCGTATCGAGAACCTCGTTGTGCTGGTGGAGCGGATTGCCGCGGTGCGTCCCGTGAGGTTCGTCGTCCACGAGCCGACGGCGGCGGTCCTCAAAGCGAGCAAGCTGCACGACCGGCTCATCGCGGCCGGTGCGGAATTGATGCCACTGCAGAGTCACGCCGCCTTTGCCCGGATGTTGGCGGCGGCGCCGTTTGTGATCACCGACGGGGGGAGTGTCCAAGAGGAATGCGCACTGCTCGGCGTGCCAACCCTGCTGTGGCGAGCCCACACCGAACGCCCCGATGGTCTTGGAGCAAATGTCGTAATCGGCGGCTACCAGACCGATCTCGCCGAGCGGTTCCTGGCCGATCCCGAGCGATTCAGGCATGAGCCTCTCACCACCGATGCCAAGCCATCGAACGAGATAATCGACGCGCTGTTGGACGACCAGGTTGTCGCTCAGATCGGCCCTTCGGGCTCGACTTCCTGACCCGACCGCTTCGTAGAGGCGACGATCTCCCCGATTCCCGTTGCGATGAGGTCCCGCACCAGTGTGACCAGACGAAATCCGGCCACGATGATGGATCCTGCGCCTAGGTCGGCCACGCCGAGCAGGGCGGCGAGCGTCACCTCGAAGATCCCGATGCCTTGCGGGGCTATCGGGACCAAGAAGCCGACCCCCCACGCCACCATGTAGGCGCCGGCAACCACCGGTGGCGGGCCGGGGTCGAGAGTGGGGAATGCCGCCAGGTAGGCGACGAACGTTCCGCCAGCCCACAACCAGTAAAGGGCCGTCCAGCCGACGAGAACCAGATAGGCACGCTGGGGGAGGTTCATCGGCTCCACGCCACGGCGGTGGGCGAACCAGCGAAGGACTCGGTTCACGACCGGGCGGAGGGCCAGCGCGGCGAGAAGCGCCCCCACCGGCGCCAGCCACCAGATACCCCCGGGGAGCCTTCTGTTGATGGCAAGCAGGAGCATCCCCATCACCATCCCCACCAGAAGAGGGATGGTCAACTCGAGGGCAGCAACGGTGGTCAGGGCAGCGACGGGCACTCTTCGTAGCGAAAGCATCGTCGCCCTGCCGGCGGCGTACCAGATCCCACCCGGGATCCAGCGCGCCATGAGGGTCCGCGCGGACGCCTCGAGCATGGTGCCGGTACTCACCTGGCTGCCGAGGGCGTCCAGGGCCGTCGTCCAGAATTGGGAATTGAGCACGACCAGGCCAAAGGAAAGGAGCAGCGAGAGGATCAGGTACCAGGGGCGCGCGCTGGCAACCAACTCAACGATCTCGTCCCACTGAGAGGTGACCAGGAATGTTGCGCCGGCGGCGAGCAACACGAGATAGCCGACGCGGGCGACACGCATCCAATTCACGGCGTTTTGGAGACCGCCCGCTCCTCACCGCGGGGTCCCCGGCTCTCCATTCTTAGCGGCTCGGTCACAGCAGCAGCTTCCGGTCGGCGAGCAGCGGGGTCACCAACTCGGTGAACCGGTCGGCACGGGCGTCGAATGTGTGATCGCGACGGACCAGTTCCATCCCTCGCTCCGCTCGCTGCGACCGCTCCTCAGGATTTGCAAGGAGATGTCGCACGAGGTTCTCCAGATCGCTGGCCTCGGAGAAGGTGGGAACCGCATCACCGAAAAGGTCGTCGAGGCCCTCGACGGGGTCGGACACCACGAGGGTCCCAGCGGCGAGGGCGTCGAAGATCCGGTTGGAGATGAACCCGTGGGCGGCCATGTCCGGCCAATGGTCGTTGAGGACGAGCGACGCCGACGAGTAGAGCGCTGGCAGGTCGTGGTTGGGGACATTGGTGGCGGTGACCCGCTCGGCACCGACGATGTCCTCCCACTCGGCGCCGTAGAGGGTCAGCGGGAGCCCTCGCTCGACCGCCCATGTAACCGCCGGCCTACGTTGCCGCCTCGAGTTGCCCACGAAGAGCAGGTCTGATGCCAACTCGGGGCGTGGAGATGGGGCGAACCTGGCCGAGTCGGTGGCTTGGAGCAGCACTTCGACGGGCACATCCACCTTGTCACGCAGCATGAGGGCGAATGGCTCCGAAGCGACCAGCACCAGGTCGAAGCGCTCGCACTCGACGGCCGACACCTCGTCCGGATGGCTGATGATCCAGAGCACGTTGAGGTGGGCGGGTTGGGGGGAGTATGGGGTGAGCCCGCGCAGATGGACGACGACATCGGCATCCTGTCGAGCCGGGTCATCCCACTCGGGGAGGACCGTGATGTCGGTTGCGAATCCGTTTCGGTGGAGTGAGCGGGCAAAGGCGCGGGCGAAGTGGGTATCGCCCCATTGGTCGGCGATGATCCGGTTGGGCGGTCCGATCCGCAACGCCACCTTGGGGCGTGCCGCGGCATCGTCGGCGGCGGTTACGAAGTGGTCGGCCCGGCGCCGGTAGGTGTGGTCCGCGAGCACGCGCTTCCTGAGTTCGGTCACCAACTCGGTGCGGGCATCGTCATCGTCGAGGTAGCGGTCGAGTATTGCGCGGAGCTCGGCGCTGGTAGTTGCCGCAGGGAGCCGGCCGTCGAAGAACTCGGCAGAGCCGGCCGGGTTGTCGGTGATTACCAGCGCCCCGGTGGCGAGGGCGTCGAACACTCGCGAGTTGAGCGCCGGGAGGTTGGGGGCGCGGTGTCGTCGAGGATCACCGGGATCGAGCTGTAGAGGTAGGGGAGCCGGCTGTAGGGGAGAGGACCGCGGGCGAACTGGCGAGCCTCGGCGACCTCGTCCCAGCCACTTCCGTATATGCGAAAGTCCTCGCCCGGACGGACCTCGATCCTCGTCAGAAGCGGCCGCTCGACATTCCAGTGGTTACCGGTGAAGGCGTAATCGGCCACCAGGTCCTGGTCGACCGGGGTCCTGGCGAAACGCTCGGGGTTGGTGGCGAGGGGTAGGACGAGGGTGGGGACGCTGCTGCGTGTTTCGACCCGCTCGGCGAAGGCAGACGTGGCGCATACCGCAAGGTCGTATCGCTCGAAGGACGCGTTATCGATCCAACGGTCGACCCAGCTCCGGATCCAGGCGATGCGGACGGCACCCTGTGGAGCCCGTCCCAGGTCGAACTGGGGGAGGAGGGCGATGAAGAGCGCCAGGTCATCACCGAGTTGGTACCAGCGATCGCGCAGCCGTGGGGCGTAGTCCACGCTCCATTCGATCAGCCCCAAGGCATTGCCCAGTTCGTGGGCGGTATACCAGTCGCCGAACCCGGCCTTCGGGTCCTCGTTGGTCAAGGTGATCGCCGCCCACGGCGAGGTGCTCGTCGTCCAGAATCCACCACCGCGTAGCCGGTCGAGCCGGAGGGTTCGGGAGAGCCGCGGTGACCAGCGCTGGGCGAACTGCCTGCGGTTCCACAGGTAGTTGAGCCGGCGTACCTCGTCGCCCAGCGTGTCCTGGGTGCCGAACTCGTGGTGGAACAGGGCGGCGTCGCCACTGACCACCGTGGTCAGCCCTATGTCGCGCAGCGACAGGCACAGATCGACGTCCTCCCACCCGTACAGGTACTCCTCGGCGAGACCACCCACCGCTTCGAGCGATGAGCGGCGCAGCAGCAGGCAGGCGGCTGTAGCGGCTGGCTGCTCTTTCAGACCGGTGAGCTGGGGTGAGGTGGGATCGTCCCCCTTTCCCAGGTTGACCGGTCGGGGCGCCTGGTCCTCCCAACCAAAGGCGATACCGCGGTGCTGGACGGTGAGGTCGAGGTCCGGATCGAGCGCCCGCTTCCCTGGTCGCATCGGGTAGACGAGTAGCGCGCCGCACGCGCCGTGCTCGGGGTTGTCCGCGAGAGCGGTCACCATCGCGCCCAGCCAGCCCGGGTTGATGGGATCGACGTCGTTGTTGAGCAGGAGGACGAGTCCACCCGTCGACGCCTCGATGCCCTGGTTGTAGGAGCGGGAGAAGCTGGCGTTGGTGGTGTTGGAGATGACGCGAAGCGGGAAGGGGAAGGACTGCCCCAACAACTCGGCGGTGCCGTCGCTGGAAGCGTTGTCGACCACCACCAGTTCGAATGATCGGTAATGGGTTCTGCGGTCGAGCCCGTCGAGCAGTCGTTCCAGGTGATGCCGCCCATCGCGCGTTGCGACCACGATCGAGACCAGAGGGCCCTCCGCCGGTCCGGCATCCGGCCTGAGAGCGAGGATTGCCGCCACCGTTCCCGCCGGGTCGAGACGGTGACGTTTACGCCTCGTTCCGGGGTCGAGACGGCGTCGTGCCGCAGTCAGCGGCTTGCTCAGCTCCGCCGCCCGGAGCGCCAAGCGCACCGACTTCCTGGCTTGGAGGCGGCGGAGCGTGTCGGACGTCTGGTCGAGGCGACGCCGGAGATCGTCAACCGAGGTGAGCCGGAGGCCAAGCCACTCGACGCTCCGCCGCACGTCCCGCAGCCGGTCGCTCAGCCGAGCGGCGCGGTCGGCGGCGTCGGCGTCGCCTCCGGCCACGGCAAGCGCCAGCTCGTCGGCTTGCCTGACCACTGCCGCCAGCTCTTCGAGGACGATCTCGAGTGGCCCGGTGGCACGCGGGCGCCCGGAAGCGTCGGGGTCACGGGTGGTCACGCCCGAGATGGTAGGAGTGGGGGCATCGCCGGCGGGTCAACGTGTCGAGTGTCGATGCGATCCGACAAGCCGGTTTTGCCGTCTGGTGGGGGCTTATCCTGCGCCGGTGGCTGCCCGAACCGGGGCGACGTCTACCGGTGTGACCGTCGTCCCCACCTCGATACCCGACCTGCTCGTCATCGAGCCCGAGGTGCGCGGTGATGAACGCGGGTTCTTCGTGGAGACCTGGAACGCTCGGACGTTCCTCGCCGCCACCGGCTTGGAGCGAACATTCGTCCAGGACAATCACTCCCGATCCGTCCAATCGGTGCTGCGCGGGCTGCACTATCAGATCGCTCAACCCCAGGGGAAGCTGCTGCGTGTCGTCATAGGAGCGATCTTCGACGTCGCCGTTGACCTGCGGCGCAGCTCACCAAGCTTCGGCACGTGGGTCGGGGTCGAATTGTCCGCCGACAACCATCGCCAGGTATGGGTGCCGGAGGGCTTCGGGCACGGTTTCTTGGTTCTGTCGCCATCGGCTGACATCCTGTACAAGGCGACTGCCTTCTACTCCCCAGAGCACGAGCGGACTCTGGCCTGGGACGACCCAGAGGTCGGGATCGATTGGCCGCTGGGCGGCCGCGAACCGATACTGTCGGCCAAGGACCAGACGGGCAGCCCGCTGGCCTCTGCCGATGTCTATCCCTGATCGAAGGAACCCATGGCGCGCCGTTTCCTGGTAACTGGAGGAGCCGGGTTCATCGGCTCCAATTTCATCCGACATCTCCTCGTCGCCGACCCCGACGCCGAGGTGACGAACCTCGATCTGCTCACCTATGCCGGCGTCAAGCCGACGGTGGATGAGCTGGACGTGTCCCCGAGGCACAACTTCATCCAAGGCGACATCCGAGATGTCGAGTTGATCGACGCTGTGATGCCCGGCCACGACGTGGTGGTCAACTTTGCCGCCGAGACCCACGTCGATCGGTCCATCGAGGGACCATCTGTCTTCCTCGAGACCAACGTGGTGGGAACCGGTGTCCTGTTGGATGCCGCCCGCCGGAACACGATCCCAACATTCGTCCAGGTGTCGACCGACGAGGTCTATGGGTCGATCGCGGAGGGTTTCGCCGCCGAGGAGGACAAGCTCGACCCGTCTTCTCCCTACTCGTCCTCGAAGGCAGGGGCGGACCTGTTGGTGCAGTCCTACGCCACCACGTATGGATACCAGGCGATCATCACCCGTTGCACCAACAACTATGGCCCCTACCAGTTCCCCGAGAAGGTGATCCCGCTCTTTGTCACCAACCTTCTCGACGGGCGCAGCGTGCCTCTCTACGGCGACGGTGGCAACGAGCGGGATTGGTTGCACGTCGAGGATCACTGCGCCGCCATCCACCTGATAGTGGAACGGGGAACACCGGGGGAGACCTACAACATCGGGGCCGGGGCCGAGGTCAGCAACCTCGAACTGACCAGACGGATCCTGACGATGGTGGGGCAAGACGAGTCGATGATCGAGTACGTCGAGGATCGGCCAGGTCATGACCGCCGCTACGCACTCGACTCCACCAAGACGAGAGATCTCGGTTGGGCTCCCGAGCACTCGCTCGATGAACGCCTGGCCGAGACTGTGGAGTGGTACCGCACCCGCCGCGACTGGTGGGAACCGCTTCGGGTGAACTCATGAGCACGAGGTTGCGATCTCTCCAGCCCCCGTATTCGCTGCTCTGCAGCGGGACCCTTCCCCCCTCCGGGGGGACGGAACCGGAGCACGGCTCACGAGCCGTCCGCCGTCCGCCGTCCGCCGTCCGCCGTCCGGAGCCGCCGAAGGCGGCGCCATGAAAGGCGTCATGCTCTCAGGGGGCGCGGGGACCCGGCTGCGGCCGATCACGTTCTCGATGGCGAAGCAACTCGTGCCGGTGGGCAACAAGCCGATCCTCTTCTATGGGTTAGAGGACATCGCCTCTGCCGGTGTCAAGGAAGTCGGCATCGTCGTCTCCCCGGAGACGGGTGATGAGATACGGCGGGCGGTGGGCGATGGCACCCAGTTCGGTCTGACCGAGGTGGAGTACATCGTCCAGGACCGACCCGCCGGTTTGGCGCATGCCTTGAAGACGGCATTGCCCTGGGTCGATGGCGACGACGTCCTCATGTACCTCGGCGACAATCTGCTCAAGCCTGGCGTGGCCAAGATCGTGGCCGACTTCGAACAGAACCGGCCGAATTGTCAGATCCTGCTCACACCGGTTCCCAACCCTGGTGCGTTCGGGGTGGCGGAGGTGGACGAGCACGGCCGGGTGGTGCGGTTGGTGGAGAAACCCACGGAACCACCATCCGATCTGGCGCTGGTCGGGGTCTATCTGTTCGATTCGGGGATCGCAGACGCCGTCAATGCGATCGTCCCGTCGGCCCGGGGCGAACTCGAGATCACGGACGCCATCCAGTGGTTGGTGGAGAACGGTCGCGACGTTCGCCACAGCGTTGTCCGCGGCTGGTGGAAGGACACAGGCCGGAAAGAGGACCTGCTCCACGCCAACGAGTTGCTGCTCACCAACCTGACCGACGACATCCGTGGTGAGTTGGTCGGGTCCACGATGCGGGGTGCGGTCCAGGTCGCCGAGCGATCGAGGTTGATCGATTGTGTGGTCACAGGCCCGGCAGTCATCGGCGCCGGAGTCAATCTCACCAGGGTCACGGTTGGGCCCAACACCTCGATCGGCGATCTGTGCCGATTGTCGGACGCCGAGGTGGAGGACTCGATCATCATGGAGGGTGCCGAGGTCCACGGTTGGCGGATCAGGAACTCGCTGTTGGGTCGCGACAGCAGGCTCCATGGAACGGCACCGGCGGGTTTCGTCGAGATGACGTTGGGCGAGAAGTCCGAGATCTTCGGCGAGTGATCGTCGTCACTGGTGCCGGGGGTCAACTCGGCACGGCATTCCGCAGGTCGATCCCCGATGCGGTGTTTCTCACCAGAGCCGATCTGGATCTGTCGCACCCGGCGCGACTGCGCGACAGGCTCGACGAGATCGGGCCGGACACCGTTGTCAACTGTGCTGCCTACACGGCGGTGGATGGCGCCGAGGAGGAAACCGACCTGGCCCGGATGGTCAACGGTGACGCCGTGGGGGAAATGGCGCGCTGGGCCGACGACAACCGGGCGCGACTGGTCACCTATTCCACCGATTACGTGTTTCCCGGGATCGGCACCAGGCCATATGTGGAGAGCGACCCCACCGCTCCGGTGAACGCATACGGGCGGTCGAAGCTGGCAGGGGAGGAGGCGGCTCTTAGTCACCCGGGCGTTCTGGTCATCAGGACCTCTTGGGTGGTGTCGGCCACCCACCCCAATTTTGTCGCCACCATGATTCGCAACGCCAGGGAAAGGGTGCTCCGGGTCGTGGACGACCAGAGGGGGTGCCCCACTATCGCCCATGACCTGGCGGCTGCAACGCTGACAGCCATCGACGTGGGAGCGACCGGATTGCTTCACCTCACCAACCAGGGTGAGACCACTTGGTTCGAGTTCGCCAGGGAAGCAGTAGGTCTCGCCGGCCTCGACCCCGGTCGGATCATCCCGATCGGGACAGAGGAGTATCCGACCCCGGCCCGTCGTCCTGCCTACTCGGTACTCGGGTCGGAGAGACGCGAGCCCTTGGGGATCGACCGGCTTCCTCCGTGGCGGGAATCGCTCTCCGCGGTTGTCGACGGACTTGTGGGGGCTGGGCTGGCGTGATCCAAGAGAGACGGCGGACGGCGGTCTTGTCCGTCCCCCCGTAGGGAATAGTTGGGGGCCTTGAATGTCGTCTAGGCGAGCCGTTCTCGCTATCGATAGCGTGCGCACCCTCGTCGCCCCGCCGTACGAGCCGGACCGCAACCGCACCTTCTACGTCTGCGTCTGAGGCTCACCCAGCCGTCTGTTCGAGCAACCCGTCGATTGCCTGGTCATTGACGGTTTCACGCTCCCGTAGACGCTCGGCTACGCGGCCAACCTCTTGGGTGTGATCGAGGGCAACCCGGGCCAAACGAGGGAGGTCCCCGAAGGCGCCGGGGTGGTTGCCCACGAGCAGCGCAGCAGGCGCGGCGTCGGTGGCGAGTGCCGCCACCTTCGGCGAATAGCCGATCAGCACCGATGGCCGGCCGGCCGCTAGGGCCGCTACGCCGCCGTGGTATCTCATCGCCACCACCACCCGACCGCGGGAGACTTCGGTGAGGACATCGGCCAGATTGGGGGCGGCCCGCTCGCTCGGTGTCCTCATCGTCTCGGCGACCTGCTTGTGGACCAGGTCGTCGCGTCCCCCTTGCATGGCGACAAATCGGGTCGTCAGCCCGAGAGCACTCGCGGTCTGGTCGAGGGCTGCCGCCATTGAGTCGACCCAGACGGGTCCCGGTTCGGACGGCCCTGACCCTGCCGGGAGCAGACGACCGAACCGTCCCGGTTGACCGACCGGCGGCCGGAGACACACGACCAGACGGTCGGCGTCTGCGACCTCAACCGGCAATGAGAGCACCGGATCGGCGGCCAATAAAGGTGAAAGGCCGAGACGGCGGAGCGCACTTAGCGACGGGCGGTCCCTCACCGTCACCACACGCGCCGTGGAGAGCGAACGCCGCACCATGGCCCGTCCCGATGGCGAGCGGAGGGCAGCGGCCCCCACGCCGAGAACCCCGAACGGAACGCCACGCAACCGCCCGGACCAGATCCGGGAAAGGTGATAGGGGAGGTTCCACACGCTGGTCTCGTCCTGCAGCACCTCGCCGCCACCAAAGACGAGCCGGTCGGGGGGGGTCAAGGACAACGAAGATGCTCTGACCGCAGCCACCGCGTGATCCCTGCTGGTGGCTGCCGGATCGATCGAGACCGCCACCGTCTCCACACCCCGGGCGGCGAGCTTGCGGGCGATGGCGGCGAATATCAACTCGTCGCCGAGGTTGGACGAGCCGATCCACCCGGCGACGGCGACGCGCATCGGGGGAGGGTATCGGCAGCCGGTTCGGAACCAAGGCACAGACCACCCCTCGGTTACCCTCGTCCGCGCCTTGGCCACCACCGCTACCCGCCCGCCCGCCGTCGAATCTGGTCGCCGCACGCTTCCCTCCTGGTGGGGTTGGGTGGTGGTGGCGCTGATCGCCCTGGCAACGCTCCTCACCTGGCTGCCGGTGATGGATCTCCCTCTGGGCGACACCAACGAGGGCCGGATACTCGCCCGTCTCGCCATCCACGCCCAGAACTTTTGGGAGAAGGGCCCGGCGGGGTCATCGTGGGCGACCGACTTTTCCCCGTACCAGCTGGTCACCAACTACGCCCACCACCCGCCGCTCACCAACCTGGCCCACGTGGTGGTGGCCGGGACGCTCGGACAGGCCGAATGGCAACTCCGGCTCTTCGGGTACCTCTCGGGGGTAGCGACCTTGGTGTTGATTCCGGCGTTGTTGCGCGCTCTCCGAGTGGAGTGGGGCCCAACCCTGCTCGCCACCGGCACCTTGGCGGCAACACCTTTCTTCTGGATTTATGGCCGGGTCGGCGGTGGGTTCGCGCTGGTTGCCGGGTTCGCCGCCGCCGTGGCGATGCTCCGGCGCTTGCCCGATCCTCCTCGTTGGGCGGTATGGGGCACCGCCGTGCTGGCAGTTTTCACCGTGATGCTCTCCTGGGTGGCGGGGCTCTGCGCCGGTCTGCTGTGGATTTGGCTGGTCACGGCGCGGCGTCTCGATCGGGTCACCGTCCCGGTGGCGGCGGGCGGCCTCCTCGGTGCTGGGCTGACCGTCGCCTGGATGCTCCAGGCGACCCGATTTGGCGAATTGGTCAACGCGGCCAGGGAGAGGTCCGATACCTCCACCTTCACCTTTGGCGAGTTCCTCGGCGAGCAACTGGAGCACGCCCGATCGCTACTGCCGCTGTGGCTCCTGATCCTGGTCATCCCCGCCCTCGTCGCCGGTATCTGGGATCGGAGGACCCGGGTAGTCACCGGAATCACGCTCGGAGTCGCCGCTTTCTGGACCTTCGCTCCCCAGCAGGGTGCCGAGGCACACACCTACTGGAATTTCAACTGGATGCTCCCGGTCACCATCGGTCTGGCGGCCCTGATCGCAGCCGTTGCCCGCCGGTTGCCGGCACTTTGGAAGGGGATCGCCGGGACGGCCGTCGCCGTTGCCGTCCTGCTGACGTTCGTCTTCACAGTCACGGGCCCATACCAGGACCGCGATTTCGTCCGTGGATCCGTGGCGGGTGCATTGGCCAGTGCCCACGAACCGTCACCAAGCCGCCGCCAGTTCTCCATCGGGATCGATGGGCCGCGGTGGGCGTCCTGGTACTGGGACCGCCGGGTGCGTGAGCTGACGCCGGAACTGCTCGCCGACGCAGGTGCCGAGGCGCTCGTTGTGGCGCGGCTCGATCGATTCCCCGACTGGCTCCCGGACGACGTTGCCGAGGTCGCCATCGACCAGCAGGGCGACTACGCCCTCTTCACCATCAGAGACCTGCGGGACGCCATCGCCGACTGAACCGTGGACGTACCCTCAGCATGGTGACGTCGACCCTTCAGCACACACTCGTACCGGCTGCATCAGCTCCTCTTGGGAAGCGCCGCTTCCGATGGGGACCGTTGGGTCTGGCGACGATGATCGCGGCACTCCTCGTGACATGGCTGCCCCAGATCGGTCTGCCACTGGGCGACTCGCACGAAGGCCGGATCCTGGCGCGGCTCGGGATGCAGGCTGCGAACGTCTGGCGGCTGGGTTGGACCGGATCCGGGTGGGGCACGCTGCTCGCGCCCTATGACTTGAACGGGGTCTACGCCCACCATCCGCCGCTGATCAACCTCCTCCATGTGATCACGGCCGGGATCCTCGGTGGCGACCAACCGTGGCATCTCCGGGTGCCTGGCTATCTGGCCGGGCTCGCCACCGTGGTTGCTGTGGCGATGCTGCTTCGCGTCTTGGAGCTCGGCTGGGCGCCGACGTTGCTGGCGGTCGGCGCCATGGCGGCGACCCCGATGTTCTGGGTATACGGCCGGCTGGGTGCAGGTTTCTCGGTACTGGCTGGCTTCGCCGCGCTCGTAGCCCATCTCCGCCGCGTCACACGACCCGGCCGCGGTGCGGTGGTCACCGCCACCGTCCTCGCTCTGCTGACGGTCCTGCTGTCTTGGCCGGGTGCTCTCGGTGGGGCTTTGTTCTGGGTCTGGCTCTGGCGGCGGCGAGGCTTCGACGCCGTCAGCCGCTGGGTACTGACGGGATGGTTGGGCGGGGCGGTCTTGCTCGGTACCTGGCTAATCGGATCAGGGGCCGGCGCCGATTTGATCACGCAGGCGAGCGAGCGTGTCGCCGCGATCGATCCGGCTGGCTTCGTAGAGCGCCAATGGTGGTTCGCCACCGAGTTGTTCACCTGGTGGTGGCTGTTGCTACTCATCCCGGCGCTGATCGCCGGAGTGACCGACCTCCGTACCAGGGCACCCGTCGCCATCACCGGCGCCCTCGGTGTCCTCTGGACGCTGGTGCCGACCGATGCCTCGTTCATCCACGACTTCTGGAACTTGACCCTGCTGCTCCCGGTAGCCATCGGCACCGCAGCACTCGCCGACCTGATCGCCCGCCGGCTCGGTCGGGGGTCGGCGGCGGCGCTGGCCGCAGTCGGCGCCGTCGCCTTGATCGCGGCGCTGACCGGCGTGGTCGGCGGGAGCTACCCGGACCGCTACTTCACCGCCCCGTCGCAGGCGGGAGCACTTCTGCAGGAGATGCCGCCTCCGGCTGGACTTGAGATGGTGGCGGTGGGCGCCGAGGTGTCGCTGCCCCGCTGGGCCTCCTGGTGGTGGTCGGCCCCGGTGTTCGTGACCACCCCGGGCAATGCCGCGTGGCTCGACCCGGCGACGCCGGTGCTGATCCGGGCGGGTCATTGGGACATCGACCCCTCTTCGGGTGACGTACTTGCGGTCCGAGGTGACTACGCACTGGTCTCCGCCGGGGCACTGACCGTTCCGTCTCGCTGAGGCACTTGGCACAACCTGCCGGGCAGAACCAAGATGCCGGCGAAGGCCGTAGGTGACGAGAAAAGGTAGGAGTCGCATGCGACGTCTCGTGCTCAGCCTGTCAGTGATGTCGTTGTTGGCGGTGATGGCTGCACCCGCCACCGCTCAGGAAGTCCCGCCCGGGGGGACCTTCTACGACGACGACGGCAATGTCCACGAGGGTGCGATCGAGGCGATCGCCTCCCGCGGGGTCACGTTGGGTTGTGACCCGGATGGAACCATCTACTGCGTCGCCGAGTCGGTCACCCGAGATCAGATGGCCTCCTTCCTGGCTCGCGCCTTCGAACTGCCCGAAGCAGGACATGACTTCTTCCCCGACGACGACGGCAGTGTCCACGAGGACAACATCAACCGTCTGGCGGCGGCGGGGATAGCCGAGGGGTTTGACGACGGCACGTACGGGCCTCGGCTCCCCGTGACCCGCGAACAGATGGCGAGCTTCCTCGCCAGGGCTCTGGACCTCGCCCCTGTGCCCGGCGACGTGTTCGACGACGTATCAGGGGTCCACGAAGGCAACATCAACGCCCTGGCCCGGGCGGGTGTCACTGAGGGATGCGACCAGAGCGGAAACCTGTACTGCCCCAAAGACCCGGTGCGGCGCGACCAGATGGCATCGTTCGTGGCTCGGGCAAGGGACTGGCCGGAGATCAATCCTCCCGAGTTCAGGTTGTCGTTGGACAAGGTTCCCGGCACCTTTGCCAGCCCGTTACTGCTGACGTCGCCTCCGGGTGACGACCGGTTGTTCGTCATGGAGCAGGGCGGCCTCATCAGGATCGTCGACGGCAACCAGGTGCTGCCCGATCCCTTCCTCGATCTGACCGGCCCGGTCCTGAGCGGCGGTGAGCAGGGACTTCTCGGGCTCGCCTTCCACCCCGACTACAGCGAGAACGGGCTCTTCTACGTCGACTACACCAACGAATCGGGCGACTCGGTGCTCTACGAGTTCCAGGTCTCATCCGATCCTGACCTGGCCGACGGCGATAGCGGACGATTGCTCCTCGAGGTCGATCAGCCGTACTCCAACCACAACGGCGGAGGACTTGCCTTCGGTCCGGACGACTACCTCTACTGGGGTCTGGGGGACGGCGGGTCCGGGGGAGACCCCCACGAGCACGGGCAGAACACGAACACCCTGCTCGGTTCGATGCTCCGCATCGATGTGGACAGTGGCCCCCGTTACGCCATCCCGGCCGACAACCCGTTCGCCAATGGTCAGGGTGGTGCCGAGGAGGTCTGGTCATACGGACTGCGCAACCCCTGGCGTTGGTCGTTCGACTTCGAGGAGCGGCTGCTCTACGTCGGTGATGTCGGACAGGGCGAGTGGGAAGAGGTCGATGTCGTTCCATCGGGAGCCGCCGGGCTCAACTTCGGGTGGAACGACATGGAGGGGTCGCATTGCTACGAGCCCCCTTCGGGCTGTGCGACCTCGGGCCGTGTCCTCCCCGTGGTCGAGTACGACCACGGTGTCGGCGTTTCGGTGATCGGCGGTTATGTCGTCCGCGGCGGGATCGACCACCTCGAGGGGGTCTACCTGTACGCCGATCTCAACGGGAGCGTGTGGTCCTTCCGCTACTGGAAGGGACGGGCCCTGGGTCATCGGGAGTGGACCGACCAGATCGGCAGCTCCGGGCCGATCTACTCGTTCGGTCAGGACTCCCAGGGCCGGGTCTACCTGCTCTCGGGAAGCTCGGTGTACCGGTTCGACGGGAACTAGAAATCCGCTTTGGCGTCACCAAACGCGGTAATGGCGCGTTTTCTGACGCCAAAACGGGTCGGTCCTAACCTCGGCCCGCATGGAGCAGCCACCTCCCACCGCGGTGCGCGGCAATCGCTGGGTCGACCTCACCCCTCCGCCGATGGGGGAGTGGACCCCGGAGCGCTCGGTCACCGTGGTCATCCCCTGTTATCAGGGCTCGGAGAAACTGGCGATCACCATGGCGGCTCTCGACCGACAGACCTACCCGAGCGAACTGCTCTCGGTGGTGGTTGTCGACGATGGGTCCGAGCCACCGCTGAGACCGCCGGCTACCCGACGGGTCCGTGTCGAAATGGTTCGTCAGGAACGCAGTGGGTTTGGCATCGCCCGGGCTCGGAACCTTGGCGCCGAGCACGCCTCTGGTGACATCCTGATCTTCCTCGACAGCGACATGATTCCCGAACCGCAGTGGGCCGAGGCACATGCCCGCTGGCACCACGTTGTAGGAGACGCTCTCACCCTCGGGTTCAGGCGGCACGTCGAGGTGTCGGGGCTGACCGCCGCCGATGTGGGGATTGCGGCGGAGTCCGGCTCGCTGGCCCCGCTTTTCGCCGGTCGGCACCAGGAGCGGCCCGAGTGGATCGAGTTCCACCTGGAGCGGACCAGCAAGCTCACTCGACCCGAGACCGACCTCTTCCGCGTGGTGACCGGCGGGAACCTCGGGATGAGGCGGGACACAATCCTTGAGCTCGGCGGGTTCGATACCGGCTTCGACCGGTGGGGCGCCGAGGACACCGAACTCGGGTACCGGGCGTTCACCTGGGGGGCGCTGCTCGTCCCCGAGCGGGCGGCGGCGGCATGGCACCAGGGCCTCGGAACGCTGCCTGATCCCGGCGAGGCCCGAGCTCTCGAGGAGCAGCGGTCGCTCCTAGCCCACCTAATCGCAGAGCCCAGTTTTCGCCCTCGGGTGGCGGGACGCTCCTACCGGGTACCGATGGTGGTGGTGAGGGTCGACGGCTCCGAGGCCACGGCCAGGGATGTGGCCGGATCGGTCGAGTCGGCGGTGGGGTCGCGGCTCCACGACCTCGTGGTATCGCTCACCGTGCCCGACATCCACCCCGATGCTGTGTGGCTGCGACGCCGGTTCGAGGGAGATCCCCGGGTGCTGATCCAAGACCGGCCCGACGACATGGAGCGGGTGCCCTTCGCCCCCGTCCGGGTCATGCTCCCCGCCGGGGCGCGGCTCGCCAGGGGGGCGCTCGATCGGTTGCTCGATCGGCTCCGGGGACGGGACGCAGTCGAAGTCCCGCTGGGCAGCGCCACTCTGGTGGCCGCCACCACCGCAGCATTGCGGAGAGAGGAGCGCCGGGGATCGCCCCATCCGTGGCTGACTGTGGAGGATCGGACGCGGGTGCCGGCGCGACTCGTCGGAGTATCGGCTCCACCTAAAGACGTTCGGCGAGAGTTGCCTGGCACCTCCCCGGTGGAGAAGATCCTCCGCCGAGCCGGCCGGATCCGCTCCCCCCACGACGCCGCCGCCGCTGTGCGCTGGGCATGGACTGCCGCCCGGCGCCGGGCCGACGCCTGGAGGGCTGCCCGGCTCAAGACGGAGGAGCCACTCGAGACCACGCCACAGGCTCCGCGGGTGGCAGTGGCCGGGACGCCGCTGTCCCTCCCGGGTGCGGTCCTGGTGGTCGGCGGGCTGGTGGAGGACCCTGTCCCCGATCTGGTAGTGGTCGGCCCAGATGCCGCCCTGCTGCCGGAGGAACTGTCGCGGGTGGCATCCGCCGGCGGTGCCGTGGTGTTCTCGGAGGTACCTCGACCCAGAAGGCAAGGGGCGGATCGCTCTCCCGCGAGACACGCTTCCCGCGGTCGACCCTGTGGTGTTCGGGCTGCGACTGGCAGGCATCACCTGGCGGCCGGTGACACGAGTGGTGGCCACCGAGAGCCCCGCAGACCTTAGTTCTGCGCTGGAAGCAGCCACCCGGCTCGGGCTAGCCGTCGAACTCACCGGGGCAACGGCACCGGGAACGTCGCTCTTCGACCCTCCGGCGGATCCGATGGGGTGGGCGGAGTCGCTGCGCTCGGCACAAATCGTCTTCGACCACCCCGGGCTGCACGACTCGATCCGGTCCCGGGCCGTGCATGTCGCCCTGATGGCAGCGGCGGCAGCTCCCCTGGTGGTAGATGGGCTCGACTCCGAGCTGCATCGACCTGGTCGGCGATCGACTGGTGGAAGTGCTGGCCAAGGTCGACCCTGATGGATGGCGCAACCCCACCACCCGGGAGCGATGGATGGTCGACTTGCGCCGAGCCGCACTGATCGAACATGGTTCGTCGGCCCGGATCCGTCATCTCATCGCAGCTGGTGGCGGATTGGCGCCGGCGCCGTCGGTCTCGGTGCTGCTGGCGACCAACCGACCCGAGCAGATCGAGCACGCCATTGGCCAGCTCGAGCGGCAGAGCTACCCCGAGCTCGAGGTGGTGGTCGGGCTCCACGGACATGCAGTTACGCGGGCGCCAGATCTCCCTGGAGACATCAAGGTCGTAGAGGCCGACGCCTCGCTGACGCTGGGTGAGGTGCTGCAGCTGGCGGTTGAGGCGTCGAGCGGTGAGCTGCTCAGCAAGGTCGACGATGACGATTGGTACGGGCCGGACCACATCTGGGACCTGGTGCTGGCGAGGGAGGTATCCGGTGCCGCCCTGGTGGGGAAGGGGAGCGAGTTCGTCCACCTGGCCAGCTCTGATCGGACCATCCGCCGCTTCGCCGGCGGCGCCGACACCTGGACCACCACCATCGGCGGTGGGGCTCTGCTCATCGGACGCCACCAGCTCGACCGGATCGGCGGGTGGCAGCCGGTTCCCCGCTCGGTCGACCGGGCGCTGATCGAGGACGTGCACCGTGCCGGGGGCCGGGTCTACCGCACCCACGGATTCGGCTATGTACTCGAGCGCCGCGGCTCGGGCCACACCTGGGAAGCCGAGGACAGCTACTTCCTGGAACAGGCCGAAATGTCCTGGCCAGGCCTGGCGCTCGAGATGGCAGGAGCCGAGTAGGGAACAGCGGCCGTTTTGCCCGAGTATTTCTCGTCCGCCGTCCGCCGTCCGCCGTCTGCCGTCTATCCCAAGGCCCGGTAGAGGAACGCCGCCATCTGACCCCTCGTCACCTTCTCCTCCGGACAGAAGCTGGTGGAGGTGCATCCCTGGGTGATGCCGGTGGCGGCGAGGGCGTTGATGGCGTCCTCGTGGGTCGAGCCGTCGTCGTCACCGAAGACGTCCGGCCCTGCGGGGAGGTCGAGGGCGCGGGTCAGGAAGCTGGCCATCTGGCCCCTGGTCACCTCCTGGTCGGCGCAGAAGCTGGTGGAGGTGCATCCCTGGGTGATGCCGGTGGCGGCGAGGGCGTTGATGGCTTCCTCGTGCGTGGTGCCGTTGTCGTCGCCGAAGGCGTCCGGCCCCGCGGGGAGATCGAGGGCGCGGACCAGGAAGCTGGCCATTTGTCCACGGCGCACCCCGGCCTGCGGGCAGAAGAGCGTCCCGGCGTCGTCGCATCCCAGGGTTATGCCCTTGGCCGAAAGCCAAGCGATCTCTTTGGCGAAGATCGAACCGGCCAGATCCTGGAAGGGGAGGCCGACGATTACGGGCACACTCGCCGTTCCTTCGGTCCCAACCGGCGCTCGCACCGTCACCCTCGCCGTGTAGACGCCTGGTTCTTCGAAGATGTGGACGAGGGTGCTGCCGTCGGCGGCCGCCCCGTCGCCAAATGTCCATCGGTAGCCGGCGAGCTTGCCCGTTGGGTCGCACTTGGCATCTCCGGTCAGTTCCACCGCGAGGGGGGCGCCGCCATGGGCGGGGGAGGCGGATGCCTCGATATCCATCTCGCCGCCGTACCGGTTGAGCGAGGCGTTGACCGCCGCCCCCGCATCGAGCCGTCCCCCGGAGACTGTCCGCCCTTCCAGGTCGGGCGCCGCGTCCACCGTTCCCAGAATCGTGCTGCGAATCACCGATGGTGGCGAGCATGGGTTGGCCGAGCGGATCAGCGCCGCCGCCGCGGTGACGTGTGGTGTCGCCGGCGAGGTCCCGCTCAGCGAGCCGTGCCCAGGGGCGGCGTCGTAGTCGAGCGGTGTCGTAGAGAGGATGCTGGTGCCGGGGGCACCCAGGTCGACAGTCTCGGCACCCCAGTTGGAGAAGGAGGCGAGCAGGTCGCTCGGATCAGTGGCCGCCACCGAGACGATTGTGTTGCCCGGGAAGGCAGCCGGGACCAGTGGGTTCACATCGGCATCGGTCGCCTGGTTCCCCGCAGCGGCGACCACGAGGACTCCGGCCTTGCCCGCCGCCTTTACGGCTTGGCGGAGAGGTGCATCGAGATCGGCGCCGAGGGGAGCCCGCCCCAGCGAGATGTTGATCACATCCGCCCCGTTGGCCACGGCATAGGCGAGGCCGGCGATGACATCGTCGTCGGGGCAGATCTCGTCGCACACCCGCACCGGCATGAGCCTGATCCCGGGCGCGACACCGGCGACCCCTTGGCCGTCGATGGCGGCCGCCAGGATCCCGCTCATGATCGTGCCGTGGTATCCGAGGTCGTCGGGACGGCCGTCGCCGTCCCTGAAGTCCCAGCCGTGGGCGTCGTCGACGAACCCGTTGTGGTCGTCGTCTGAGCCGTTACCCGGAACCTCACCCGGGTTGTCCCAAAGCTGCGGCTCCAACTCGGGATGCTCCAGGTCGGTCCCCGTGTCGAGGACGGCCACCACGATGGCCGGGCGGCCCTTTGTCACCTCCCACGCCGCCGGTGTGCGTATCTTGGCCAGACCCCACTGCGCGTCCTGGAGCGGCTCCTCCTGGGGGAGGAGCACGGGGTTGGGATAGAGGTCCACACCCGCTGCCAGCGCACGGTCGGCCTCTGCGCCGGGATCGACGCGGAGCAGCGCCCACCCCAATCCGAGCACCTCGACGGTCCCGCCGGTGGCTGCGGCGGCGGCCTCGACCTGGTCGATGGGGACGAGGTACTCGTCCGGCACCGTCTCCACATCGGGCGGAGGTGCGGCTGAAGCGGTAGCCGGAAAGAGCGCCGCGGCCAGCAGCGCGACGATTGACCCCCTGATCATCCCGTCATGGAACAGCAACCGGCGCCATAGGCCAAACCGGGTATCCATCGTGCAGCGGCGTGGGATGCGTCGATCCCGTGTGGGACCCGTCGCGTTGGTTCGGGCTGCTGGGGGATTGCCTGGTCAGGGTGGGTCCGCCTAGTCTGCGATGCCGGGTTGGGAGCTGGCGGGGGATACGGTCGAGGCTGGACGGTGCCCTCGCATGCATGTTGAGGCTCAGGCACGACGCTCAATAGACACTCGCAGGCTGATGCTGCGCGCCGCGGTGGTAGCCGGAGTAGTCGGCGCAGCGCTGGTCGCTCCCCGCATCACCATTCATGCACTGCCGGCGCCGCCGGTCGCATCCTCGGTCGCCCTGTCCTTCCAGGACACCGGCACCGAAACATGGGAGACGCCCCCCATCGAGGCGACGGCCACCATCGCCGGTCTTTCCTGGGAGGGTGACGCCCCGAGCCGAGCCTGGGTGCGGGCCAGCGAGGATGGCTCGGAATGGTCGCCATGGACCGAGCTCGCCGTCGACGCCGAACACGGGCCCGACCCCGGTACCGCCGAGGCAGCGGGGTCACGCCCGGCCAGCGAGCCTGTCTACGTAGGCAGAGCGAACTGGCTGCAGTACCGGGTGGAGGGCGCCGAGCCGGGGCGGATCAAGGCCGAAGTGGTCGAGACCGCCGGGCGTCAGCTCGGTGCGCTGGAGCGGGCCGCCTTGGTGGTCCGCGGGATTCGGCTGACCGACTCGGATGAAGCAGATGCGTCGCCATCCGCTCCGAACTTCATCTCCAGGGAGGAGTGGGGGGCCGATTCGTGCCAACCTTCCGATCCTTCGCCCCCCGAGTACATCACCAGGGTCCGGGTCATGTTCGTCCACCACACCGCCACCGCCAACGGCTACACCAAGGCCGAGGCACCCGAGGTGATCCGATCGGTGTGCGCCTACCACGTCTACACGCTCGGCTGGAGCGACATCGCCTACAACTTCCTCATCGACCGGTTTGGCAACACCTATGAGGGTCGCGGCGGCGGGGTCACCCAAGCCGTCTACGGCGGTCACACCATGGGCTTCAACTCGTATTCGAGTGGGGTGGCTCTGATCGGAGAGCACACCTCGACCGCTCCCAGCCCCGCAGCGCTCGAGTCACTAGAGCACCTCCTTGCCTGGAAGCTCGATCTCAGCCATGCCAAGCCGACAGGGACGTCGACCGTCATGTCGCTCGGCTCGGCGATCTACCCCTTCGGCGACATGGTGACGCTCCCCAACATCGCCGGGCACCGCGATGCACAGGCGACGAGTTGCCCGGGCGACGCCTGTTACGTCCTGCTTCCATCGATCCGCCAGGCCGTCGCCAGCCGTGGTAAGCCGAAGATTTATGGCGGCTTTCCCGACATCGAGCCAACCCCGTATCGCGAGGAAATGGTTTTCCATCTCGGCTTCACCGAGCGCATGGTCTGGTCGTTTCGCCTCTCCGACAACGTGGATGGCTCGACCCTGGTCAGCCGTTCGGGTACCGGGAAGGCGGCCACCATCACCTGGGACCGCAAGCGTCAGAACAGCTATGTAGAACCGGGTTGGTACCCGTTGGAGTTCACCGCCGAGACGCTCGATGGCCAAACGCCGCGCCAGGGGAGCACGGCGGTGTTGGTCTTCAGACCGCCGTTCGTCGATGACGACGGGTCGATCCACGAGTTCAGCATCGAGGACATCGCCGAGGCCGGGATCACTGTGGGCTGTGGAGGAACCCGGTTCTGCCCCAATCAGGCTGTGACCAGGGGACAGATGGCGAGCTTCCTCACCAGGGCGCTCGACCTGCCGCCATCCCCGGACGACTGGTTCGACGACGACGACAACAGCGTCCACGATGAGGCAATCGACAGCATCGCCGAGGCCGGCATCACCAAGGGGTTCCCGAACGGGACGTTCCGACCTGAACTGGCGGTCACCCGCGGGCAGATGGCGAGCTTCATCGCCAGGGCGCTCGACCTGCCGCCATCCCCGGACGACTGGTTCGACGACGACGACAACAGCGTCCACGATGAAGCAATCGACAGCATCGCCGAGGCAGGTATCACCACCGGCTTCAGCGACGGGACCTTCCGTCCGGAGGAACCGGTTACCCGGGCGCAGATGGCCAGCTTCCTCGACAGGGGGTTCCTCGAATGATGAGGAGGGCGCTGGTCGTCACTTTGGCCACGCTGCTGCTCGGGATGGTCGCCTCCCCGGTGGATGCCGACGATAGGGACGTCTACACCTTCGAAGGCCGGGGTTGGGGTCACGGGGTCGGGTTGAGCCAGTACGGCGCCCGGGGCATGGCAATGGAGGGACACAGCTACAAGGAGATTGTCACCCACTACTACAAGGGAACCTCGGTGGGCACGATCGCCGGCTCGGTCGGGTCGAACAACTTTCTCCGCACCAAGACCCGGCCGGTCTGGGTGGGGCTCTTGCAATCGCTCACCAGCACCACCTTCTCCCCATACGTGGTCGAGGAGGGCCACACGGTGAGGGTGTGTCAGGACAAGCTCTCGAGTGGCCGGCGTTGCGCCAACGCCAAAGAAGGGCAGGAGTGGAAGGTGCGGACCGCCGACAAGGGTGGGTGTCGCATCCTCCGCAACGGCAATCGCGTCTGGGAATCGAGAGGCAAGTGCCGGGTGGACGTCTCGTGGGACGAGGCGCCGACCCGGATCCTGCTTTCGGGCACCGGGTACACCTATGCCAGGGGGGTACTCCACGTCATCCCCGTCCCCGGCAAGAAGGCGTTCCACGTTTCGATCCAGCTTTCGATGAACGAGTACGTCAGAGGCATCGCCGAGGTCCCTACCGACTGGCCGACGGCGACTCTCAAGGCGCAGGCCGTGGCGGCCCGCAGCTATGCCGCCTACAAGGTGCTGGGATACGGACCGATCTCGGGTCTCGACCAAACCCGACGTCAGGAGTGCTGGTGCCATCTCTACGGGGATACCCGCGACCAGTACTACATCGGATGGGCCAAGGAGACCTATGGCACCGCATGGCCGGACGCGGTGACCTCCACCAACGGTGAGGTCGTCACCTACGACGGGGGTGGCACCCAATCGGGAATCATCCAGGCCTTCTACTCGGCCTCATCCGGCGGCGTAACCGAGCGCAGCGTCGACATCTGGGGTGGCTGGCGCGACTATCTGCAGAGCGTCTCCGACCCGTGGGCGATCGATCCTGCGGTGGGAAATCCATACGCCACGTGGACCTTCGACGTGAAGGCGGGGAAACTGGCTTCGGCCCTTGGGTGGGACGAGGTCGATGCGGTGACGCTGCTCACCGTTCCCCCGAACTCGACCTTCCGGGTGGAAGGCTCCGATGGCGGCGGATCCGTTTCCACGACGGTCACCGGTCCCTGGATCTACCAGACCTTTGGCAGCCGCTCGCCCCACTTGAGGGCCGTGACCAAGACCGCGGCGCTCCCCTTCGACGATATCTCGAGCGGCGACACCCACACCGAGGCGATCCTCGCCATCCACGATGCCGGGATCACCGCGGGTTGCGATGCCGACTCCTTCTGCCCCGATGCCGTCGTCACCCGGGCGCAGATGGCAAGCTTCATGGCGCGGGCGCTCGATCTGGCGGAGGTGGAGGACAACCGCTTCGCCGACGTCGCTGGCGGTTCCACCCACGCTGGGGCGATCAACGCCATCGCCGACGCCGGGATAACCGTCGGGTGCAATGAGGCTGGCACCCGGTTCTGCCCCGGTCAGGCGGTGACCAGGGCACAGATGGCGAGCTTCCTGGCGAGGGCGCTGAAGCTGGACCCGATCGATGGCCGTCAGTTCACAGACGTCCCCGCCGACTCGGTCCACCTCGGTGCGATCAACGCCATCGCCGCTGCCGGGATCACCAAGGGTTGCGACAGCGCCGGCACCCGCTTCTGCCCGGGCAAGGCGCTGCCCCGAGCCGAGATGGCCAGTTTCCTCGCCCGCTCCTTCGTCTGGGAGTAGCTCTCGAAATCCGGGCAACCCGGGGTTCTAACGGTCGCACAGCAGCGTTATGAGCCCACTGAACGGACGGTGATGCGCACGAGGTGGTAGCTGTTTCTGGGCAACCATGGCCCACGCAATCGCCTCGTCCTATCGCTTGTCAACCATGGCGGAATCCAACGATGAATCCGCAACCCCAGGCGATATGCATCACCGGCAGCACCAATGGCAAGAGCAGGGCGGCTGGGTCGGGCCGATTCACCACATTGGCCGCTGCGGTGGCGCCGAGGGCACCGGCGTATACGCCGGGAATGACCGCAGCCAGCACGGCCCGGCCCGCAAGGACTGCGAGGGCGGACAACGACAGGCCGACCACGAGAGCAGGAGGCGCCAGTTGGCGGGGGCGAAGCGATGCCGGGTGCCGGCGGATCACACGGTTCTTCCACCGCCCGTAGTCGTAGTACTGCCGCCACAGTGCGACGAGGTCGGCCCTCGGCGTGTAACGGACGCGCAGACGGGGCTCGAACCAGACCTCCTCGCCGGCTTCGTGCAACCTCCAGTTCAACTCGTAGTCCTGGTTGCGGATGAGCGATTCGTCGTAGAGACCCACCTTTTCGAGCACCGATTTGGGGAAGGTGCCCAGGTAAACGGTGTCGGTTGGCCCTGGCTCTCCTCCGTAGTGGAACCGGGCGTCTCCGACACCCATCGGGATGGACATGGCGATGGCGATGGCTCGCTGCAGCATTCCCTCTCCGGTGGCTTCCTGTATCCCCCCGACGTTCCCCGCTCCGGTCTCGAGCAGCGTCTCGACGGCGGTCCCGATGTACCCCTGGGGGAGGATGGCGTGGCCGTCGCAGCGGACAATGACGTCGCTGTTCGAGGCGCGGATGGCGACGTTGAGACCAGCGGGCGCGCTTCCCGCCGGGTTGGGGACGATATGAACCCTGGGGTCAGCGGCGGCGAGGCGCTCGAGGATCTGGACGGTGCCATCGCTTGATCCGCCGTCGGCGACGACCACCTCGATGGTGCCCGGGTAATCCTGGCCGAGAGCCGAGCGAACGGCATCGCCGACCGACTCCGCCTCGTCGAGGACCGGGATCACCACAGCCACCGAGGGCCATGAGCCATCCATCAACCCGACGGTACCGTCTTCTACCGTGCCGGCGATGCCCGCCGCTCTCCAGATCTCACCACCGATGGTGCTCGCCATGTGGGCCGGTGGGATTGCCGCCGGGGCTGCACTCATCGCATGGTGGAGAATCGTGGGGCGGGGGTTCATCTGGCTCGCTGCCGGGGTTGCGGCCCTGCTCGGCGCCGGGGCAGCAGCCGCCGGGGGAGGGATCCCGGCCGTGATGGGGGCGGTCTTCGCCGCGCTCTCCATGCTGGCCGCCACCCGCCCCAAGCTCGCCTCGCTGCTGCTCGCCGCTTCCGCGGGCGTGCTTTTGTCCTCGGCTGCACTGGCGGGGGACGCTCTGCTTGCCATCAGCGGCGCGGTCGCCCTGGGTGCGGTCACCGACGAGATGCTGCTCGGCCATTGGTATCTGGTCGACCCGCGCCTGCCGCGCTGGGCGCTGCGGGCCCTGGCCATCGCCGGCCTCGTTGCCGCCGCCGTCGATGGACTGCTCCTCCTGGTGCGTGATGCATGGCCGGCGGGAGGTTCAGTGATTGCGTGGGCCTTCGTGGTCGCCGCCATCGCCACCGTGATCCTCATGGCGGCTGTACTGGGCGCTCTCCGACAGCCGTCGTATACCGGGGTCATGGCTGCGACCGGTCTCTCCTATCTGGCGATGATCACCTCACTCGCCGCCACCGTGCTGGGGAGATCGTTGCTCCCCGTTTGAGAGCGCCAGCAACCCAGGGTCGGGAAGAACCCCCACGGTTGCTGCCAACCCTGGGTTGGCGGAGAGGGCGTGAGCGTCGGCTGTTCTGTGGGCTCGAACCGCGCCTGTGGCGCGGATGAACCCCGGGTTCGGGGTCCTCCCTACACTCCCCGGCCGGTGAAGATCTCTACGGGCCGGGGCGACGACGGCACAACCGGCCTCTTGTTCGGGGGTCGGGTCTCCAAGGACGACACGGGCCCCGAGGCATATGGGACCGTCGACGAGGCGGTGTCGGCTCTCGGGGTGGCGCGCTCGATCGCCACGGGCGCGACCGCCGAGCGGTTGCTCCAGATCCAGCGCGACCTCTTCGTCGCCGGCGCCGAGTTGGCTACCGCCGCCGACAACCGCAAGAAGCTCGAGCCGGGTGCGACTCTCGTCGATGCGGCCATGGTCAGCCGGGTCGAGGAGTGGACAGAGGACCTCGAGCGGCGGGTATCGCTGCCCGCGGAGTTCGTCGTCCCCGGCGGGGAGCCGCTCCCGGCGGCGCTCGACCTGGCACGGGCCGTGATACGACGCGCCGAGCGCCGGGTGGTTTCGCATCTGAGCAGCACCGGGATCGAGGACAGCCGGGTAGTCGTCTATCTCAACCGGCTCGCCGACTTCGTCTTCATGCTCGCCCGCGCCGAGGAGGACAGCTCGGAGCTGTGGCACGAGCAGGAACCGTGACGCAGTGGGCCTCATGACCTCGGTGGAGGACGGACCCGAGCCGCCATCAGCCCCGGACGGCGTCGTCTTGATCGGGGTGCTCGCCGGGCGTGCCCTTCCCTCGGGGACCGAGCGGTGGTCGTCATTACTCGAAGCCAACCGCGCCTTTCTCGACGGCATCGACTTCAAGGGCGACCCGGGTCAGGTTGTCAGACTGCCGGCGCCGGGCGACGTCGATGCGAGATCGATACTTCTCGTCGGACTCGGACCGGCTCCCGACAACGAGGCGCTGCGTCGTGCCGCCGGGTGGGCGGCTCGGTCGGCAGCAGGGCTGACGACGGTGGCCACCGATCTCCACGCCGTCGGAGGAGAGGGCGCAACTCGTGCCATCACCGAGGGGTTCCTCCTCGGCAGTTACCGGTTCGATCGCTACCGCTCGAGGCCCAAGCCGCCGCCGGCTTCCCGCTTGGTGCTCTCCGGCGCCCACGAGGCGCAGATGGACGAATCGGAAACGGGGAAAGTGGTCGCCGAGGCGGTTGCCCTGGCCCGGGACCTGATTCTCGAGCCCGCAGCGGCCAAGGCTCCCGAGGTCTTGGCGGGGCGCTTCGCCGAGGTCGCAACCGAGGCGGGAGCGACCGTCGAGGTCCTCGAGGAGAGTCAGATCGCCGCTGCGGGGTTGGGTGGGCTCGTGGGGGTCGGGGCGGGATCGACCAGACCGCCCCGGTTGGTCCGCATCCGATATCAGCCCGACGGGGCTACCGGCTCGCTCGCGCTGGTGGGAAAGGGGATCACCTTCGACTCGGGCGGGCTGTCGATAAAGACGGCGGACCAGATGGAACCGATGAAGAGCGACATGGCAGGAGCGGCCGCAGTGGTGGCCACCCTGCAAGCGGTGGCGAGACTCGGTCTCCCCCTCGAAGTCGAGGTCATCACACCGCTGGCAGACAATCTCCCATCCGGGTCGGCGATGAAGCCGGGCGACGTCCTCCGAACCCGCAACGGGAAGACGATCGAGGTGCTCAACACCGACGCCGAAGGGCGGCTGGTCCTAGCGGATGCCCTCGCCCTCGCCGCAGAGTCGGAGCCGGATCTCGTGGTGGATGTGGCCACGCTCACCGGGGCGGCCAAGGTGGCGCTGGGCGAAAAGGTCGCCGGGGTGTGGGGAAACCAACCCTGGCTCGTGGACAGGGTCGTCGCCGCGGCGACGACGGCGGGGGAGGCGGTTTGGCCGATGCCACTCCACCACGAGTACCGGTCGTTGATCGACTCCGAAATGGCCGACATGAAGAACACGGGGGGCCGCTTTGGCGGAGCAATCATCGCCGCCCTGATCCTCTCCGAGTTCGTCGGAGATGTCCCATGGGCTCACGTCGACATCGCCGGGCCGGCCCGCTGGCCGGACGACGAGCACTACCAGCGCAAAGGCGCCTCAGGTTTCGGAGTGCGGACGCTGGTAGCTCTATGTGAGGCATTGGCGGAGGAGGGGACCGGGCCCACTCGGGGGTAACGGTGCTCAACCCGACCCCGGGTAACCTGCCTGACCATGCGTCGCCGGGTCATGGTGTCGGTCGGTGTGGCGGATCTCATCGCTCTGATCGCGGCGATCGGCCTCGGCTCACTCCTTGTCTACAACACCCCATGGTTGTGGCAGGTGAGGCTCGGCCCCGAAGACTCGGTGTGGCCGATGGTCGGCTTTCTGCTCGCCGGAGGCGTAATCGGCTCGGTGATGACCGCACGCCCCGGAGTGGGAGTCCCCCGTCCGTCTTACGGACGCGCCACGACCATCGCCCTGATCGCCATGGCGTCGGTCGCCGTCGGCACCCTCTTATTCCGTACCTACTGGTCCAGGGCCTTCATCCCCGTTGTCGTCGGAGTTTGGCTTGGTGCGTCCTTCGCCCACCGGTTCGTGAGACGTCGCCGGCCGTGGACCGAGTCGATGGTGGTGGTCAGTGCCGAGAAGGAGACGGTGGACCAGTTGGCGGTCGCTCCCCACGCCCGCGTCGTCGATGTGCTCGACCCGGGGTACGAGGGCGAGCTCGAGCCGCTGGCAAGCTCGACAACCCTGGTCGTGGACCTGCGAGCGGTGCTCTCGGATCGGATGGCCCAGTTCGTTTCTTCCTCGGTATTGGCCGGGCTCAACGTCCGCCACCTGACCCCTGTCTACGAGGAGCACACCGGGCGGCTCCCCATCGTCCACCTCGCCGAGGGATGGGAGCTCACCGTCCCAGTGGTGCGAAGCGCCCCGTTCACCCCGTTGAAGCGGGTCTTCGACACGCTGATCGTGCTCGTGCTGTTGCCAATCGCCCTTCTGATCGCATTGGGCGTCATGGCTTCGATCAAGCTGGCGAGCCCGGGATCGGTACTTTTCAAGCAGCCTCGGGTCGGGCTCAACGGGCGGATCTTCACCCTGTACAAGTTCCGGACGATGAGCCTCGACGCAGAGCGCGACGGTCCCCAGTTCGCCGTGAAGCACGACGACCGCGTCTTTCCCATCGGGCGCTGGCTACGGCGATTCCGAGTGGACGAGATCCCGCAGATGTGGAACGTCCTACGGGGCGACCTCGCCATCGTCGGCCCACGACCGGAACAGGTCGCCTTCGTCCACCACTTCGAGGCGGTGATCCCCTTCTATGCCAACCGGCACCTGGTGAGACCCGGGATCACCGGCTGGGCCCAGGTCAATTACGGGTACGCCGACGATCGGGCCGACACCATCGAGAAGCTCGCCTACGACCTCTACTACGTAAAGCACATGTCGCCCGGCGTCGACCTCGCCATTCTCGGCCGCTCTCTGTGGACCGTGATCACCGGGTTCGGGGCGAGGTGATTCAGCGAACTGCGGTTCGCTCGACGTTCCCACCCGGCTGACACAACTCGTCGTACTCGACGAGGCGGGGCGGGTGGGACTCGTCCGAGCAGGCCGGGCATGAGGGATGGCGGCGGAGGCGGACGGTGCGGAACTCCTCGTCGAGCGCGTCGTATATCAGGAGTCGTCCCACCAGCGAGTCGCCGATGCCGAGCACGATCTTGATCGCCTCCATCGCCTCGATAGACCCGATGATCCCAGGAAGCACCCCGAGCACCCCTGCTTCGGCGCACGACGGGGCTAGCTCCGGCGGCGGCGGCTCGGGGAAGAGGCAGCGGTAGCAAGGCCCGTTGTAAGGGTCGAACACGGTGGCTTGTCCCTCGAACCGGAACACCGAGCCGTGTACCACCGGGATCCTGAGGTGGAGTGAGGCGTCGTTGAGCAGGTATCGGGTAGGGAAGTTGTCGGCACCGTCCACCACGACGTCGTACCCGGAGAGCACATCGAGCACGTTGTCCGCAGATAGCCGCTCGGTGTATGGCTCGACCTTGACGTCCGGGTTGAGGGCGCTGATGGTCTCCCTGGCCGACTCCACCTTGGACTGACCGACCCGGTCCAGGTTGTGGAGGATCTGACGCTGGAGGTTGGTCGTGTCGACCTGGTCGAAGTCGACGATCCCAATGGTCCCGACCCCGGCGGCAGCCAGGTAGAGGGCAGCCGGCGAGCCGAGACCGCCGGCGCCAATGAGCAGGATCTTGGCATCGAGTAGCCGGTGCTGACCCTCCTCCCCGACCTCGGGTAGGAGGATGTGGCGGCTGTAGCGGGCCCGCTGCTCGCTGCTGAGGGTCACCGGGGTCGACCAGGTGTGACCACCGCTCTTCCATGAGCCGAACCCGCCCCGCAGCGATCGCACCTTGGCGTACCCCATCTCGTGCAGCGACTGGGCCGCCAACGCCGACCGTGCCCCGGCAGCGCAGTAGAGGACGATCTCGGTGTCGGAGTTGGGCACGTGGCTGGCGATGGTGCTCTCCAGCAGGCCCCTGGGGATATGGCGCGACCCGGGTATGGCGCCCTGCTCGAACTCGTCCACCTCGCGCACGTCGATCACCATGAGATCGGAGCGCTTGTTCCAACCAGGGCTCGAGCTCGGCTGGCTCGACCTCGGTGATGTTCTCCTTCGCCTTTCGGACGAGATCCTGATAGCTCAACGGCATGCGGCTCCTTGGGCTCGTCCGAGAGTAGTGCCATCGACGAATGAGTGGTGCCAGGTCTCTGCTTGACTAAGTTTTGCCAACCATCATGCAATACTCTTGACGCCCGTTAACAGCTCTGATAGCAGTACCGGGTGCAGGGAGCAGCGTCCGGAGGTCGAGATGCCCGTCCTCCCGCATCACCCGCCGTGCGGCCTCCGGACGCACTCCCCGCACTGCGACCGTCGGTGGTCGAGAGGCCGTGGATTGCTGCGGACATCTGGGAGGACGACACCGAGGGGATGCCGCCCGACCACCCATATGTGCTTCGCTACTGGCCGCCGGCGATTGGGCCCGGAGCCACCGCCGATCTTCTGCGATTGATAGCCGCCGCCCAACGCAAGCGGCATGTGCGGCGTCCGCTCCACCTCTCGGTCCTGGTCGAGGAGGGGTTGGTGAGTGGCGACGGGGATCGGCTACTGGTGCGTGGGGTGGTGCCCGCCGTACCGCCACGGCTACGTCGCCGGCTTCCCGGGGTGCTCAAGCGGGAACTGGATGAAGGATGCGTCGGAGACGGCAGGCGGCTAGTCGCCACCACCGTCACCGCCGCCGTTGCCGCCACCGGGGGGATCATCGGACAGCACGCCGACCACGAGGGTGACGGTCCCGCCGTACTGGATGACGCCGCCGGGCGGTGGGTTGGTGGCGATGACGACACCGACCCGCTTGGGGCTACGCACCGGTTCGTTGGCGACGCCTACGGTGAGCGCCCCCACACCGGTCTCGGCCTCGAGCGCCGAGAGGGCGGCGAGCGCCTCGTCCACGGTCATCCCGCGCAGATCGGGCATGGCCGTCTTGGGTATCTCACCGGTCGACACTCCGATTGTGACCCCGGTTCCCTGGGTCACCTCGGCACCGGCCCCGATCGACTGGCTGAGCACCGTCCCCCGCGTCTCGAGAGAGACCACGTCAGTGCTGTTGCCGATGAGCCTCGCCTCACGCAACACCGCCAGCGCCGAGCCTTGGTCGAGGCCGACCACCGATGGCACCACTGTTGTAGGAACCTTGAAGAAGGCATCCACGCCCGGTGGATCTGCTGGGAAGTCGCTCTCGGGGACGTCCTCGAGCACGTGCTCCATGAACTCTGCCCATATCGGGGCAGGCACCGTTCCGCCAAAGACCCGGTCGTAGAGCTGTCCGTTGGCGACCACATTCTCCAACCGGCGCTGCTCGTCGGGGAAGCCGACCCACACCGCAGTGGAGTACTCGGGAACGAATCCGACGTACCAGGCATCGCGGTGCTCCATGTGCGTGCCGGTCTTTCCCGCTTGGGTCCGCCCGATGTTGGCATTCGTACCGGTGCCGTTGACGGGTACCTGCTCGAGTGGCTGGCGAGCCGCGGCGGCGAGCGCGGCGTCAATCACTTGGGTGCGCTCGGGGGCTCTCTCGTAGATCACCTCGCCGTCGGATGTAACTATCCGGGACACGAGGTAGGGACGAGCCCAGCGTCCGTTGGTGGCGAAGCTCGAAAACGCCGAGGCCATCTCGAGTGGGCTCACCGCTCCGGAGCCGAGCACCACCGAAGGGACGTCGGGAATGTCGGACTCGATGCCCATGCGGTGGGCGACGTCGACGATCTTGTCCGGCCCCACGGCGAGCGAGAGTTGGGCGTAGACCACGTTGGTGGAGGCCACGGTGGCGTCGTAGAGCGACATGAGGCGGCTGCCGGCGCCCTCGGCGTTGTCCACCTCCCAGATGTTCCCGTCCTCGGAGCAAACGTACGGACATTCCAACTGGAGCGGGCTGGTGGCGTCCCAGAACGAGCGCAGGCTCCCACCGTTCTCCAACTCGGCGACGAGCCCGAACGGCTTGAAGGCGGAGCCGGGGTTGCGACGGCCCTGAACGGCGAGGTCGAACTGCTCCTCCTCGAAATTCAGCCCGCTTGCGATCACTTTCGTAGCTCCGGTCTGGTTGTCGACCATGGCGATGGCGCCGGTTGGGGTGGGGTTGTCGGGGTCGGTGCTCGGCGGCAGCCACTCTCGCAGCATCGAGTTGGCGTACTGCTGGAGCCCCATGTCGATGGTCGTCTCGATGCGGAGACCTCCGCCCCCATCGCACTCGACCACGTCGCCCGGGCAGCCGAACACGGCCGCCTTGCGCTCCTCGGCGGTCCGGCCGAGAAAGGCGAACTCGGGGTCGTTGAGCAACTGCCTCTTCACCTCGGCGACGACGTGCTCGGCGGGGCCGACAAACGGCTGGTGATCCACCACTTCGAGTGGGACCTTCTTGGCCTGGCGCGCCTGACGTCGGTCGATGAAGCCCAACTCGACCATCCGGTCGAGTGTGGCGTCCCGCTTCTCGATGGCGTTGTCCGGTCGTCGCCGCAGGTCGTAGAGCGAGGGGTTGCGGATGAGCACCGAGAGCGACGCCCCCTCCGCGAGGGAGAGGTCCTGCAATTCCTTGCCGAAGTACTCCCGTGCTGCGGCCTTGATCCCGTATGCGCTCCACCCGAAGTAGACCGAGTTCAGATAGAACTCGAGGATTTGTCGCTTGGTGTATCGCCGCTCCAATTCAACGCTGACAAACATCTCCCGGATCTTGCGCTCGGCGGTTATCTCGTTGCCGACGAAGACCTTGGCAACCTGCTGAGTGATGGTGGAGCCACCCTGGTCGGACCTGCCGATTACGTTCTCGAACAACGCCCGGCCGAAGCTCCGCCAGTCCACCCCCTCGTGCTCGAAGAATCGGCCATCCTCCGAGGCGAGGATGGCGTTGACCACCCTCTTGGGCACATCCCCGATCCGGGCCGGCTCGCTGAAACGGCCGTCGTGGAGTTCGGCGAGGAGCAGGTCGTCGCCGCTGTAGATGCGTGACACCTGCGACAGGTCGGGGAGAGCCAGTTCCATCGCCGCCGTGTCCGGGCGGTACTTCTCCTCGAGCCCCTGGAACACGCCGAACGCAGTGTTGACGCCGAGGAAGCTGAACAGAGCCACCCAGGTCGAGGCAAGGACCGCAATGGAGAGCAGCACAGCAAGCGCCACGAACCAGCGGCTACGCCGCTCGCGCCATTCGAGTTCGTGGATAGGTGCTTTGGCCATGGGGTTTGAAGTGCTCGGTTTCGCTGCGGCGTTCTGTCACCGCCGATACGCCGCGATACCGGGGACAGGACGCTCAGGGCGCGTCTGAAGTTCCAGGTAACCTGCGGCGCGGTCCCATAAGCTTACCGGCCGCGGAGGCGATCGAGTGTCCACCGACCGCTCCACCACCAGCGGCATCGAGGTGGAGGTCGTCTACCGCCCGCCCGCCGACCCCATCGCGATCGAGGATCCGGGGGAGTATCCCTTCACCAGGGGGCCGCACTACACCATGTACCGGGGCCGGCCATGGACGATGCGGCAGTACGCCGGCTTCGGGACGGCCGAGGACACCAACCGGCGGTTTCACGCCCTCCTCGCCGCCGGGCAGCATGGGCTCTCGGTGGCCTTCGACCTCCCCACCCAGATGGGCTATGACTCCGATCATCCCATGGCGGGAGGGGAGGTGGGCAAGGTCGGCGTGGCCATCGACACCATCGACGACATGCGCCGCCTGTTCGCCGGGATCCCCCTCGGCGAGGTCAGCACCTCGATGACGATCAACGCCACCGCGCCGATCCTGCTCCTGCTCTATGAAGCGGTGGCGGAGGAGCAGGGGATCGCCCCGTCCGCGATCCGGGGCACGGTGCAGAACGACATCCTCAAGGAGTACGTGGCCAGGGGTACCTACATCTATCCGCCGCGGGAGTCGATGCGGCTGGTGACCGATCTCTTCGCATACTGCGCCACGCGGCTCCCATCTTGGAACACGATCTCGATCAGCGGGTATCACATCAGGGAGGCGGGGTCCACGGCGGTCCAGGAGGTCGCCTTCACCTTGGCGCACGGCCTCGCCTACGTCCGAGCGGCGATCGACGCCGGATTGAGCGTGGACGACTTCGCTCCCCGGCTCTCCTTCTTCTGGAACTCCCATAACAACCTCTTCGAGGAGGTTGCGAAATTCCGGGCGGCACGCCGGCTCTGGGCGAAGCTGATGAAGGAACGGATCGGGGCGAGCACGGAGTCGTCCAAGATGCGGTTCCATACCCAGACGGCGGGCAGCACCCTCACCGCGCAGCAGCCGGAGAACAACATCGTCCGCACCGCCGTCCAGGCGTTGGCCGCCACTTTGGGCGGTACCCAGTCGCTCCACACCAACGCCTTCGACGAGGCGTTGGGACTTCCAACAGAACGGTCCGCCACCATCGCCCTCCGCACCCAACAGATCCTCGCCACCGAGTCCGGAGTGACCGATACCGCAGACCCTCTGGCGGGATCGTTCTATGTCGAAGCTCTCACCGACGAGGTGGAGCGACTCGCCCTCGAGTTAATTGACCGGGTCGAGGAGATAGGAGGGGCGGTGGCGGCGATCGAGGATGGGTTCATCCAGCGGCAGATCGAGGAGTCGGCATATTTAGAGGCTCGGCGTATCGAGGAGGGCTCCTCGGTGGTGGTGGGTGTCAACCGCTTCGTTGACGCGGAACATCAACCGGTACCGCTTCACGAGATCGATCCGCGGCTCGAGGCTGACAAGGTCGCCCGGTTGGCCGAGGTCCGGGAGCAGCGCGATCAGTCGGCGGTTGACGCCGCCCTGTCCCGACTTGCGGAGGTTGCGGCAAGCGGGGAGAACCTTCTCCCGCCCATGTCCGCCGCCCTCCGGCTCGACGCCACCCTGGGCGAGGTCTCCGACGTCCTCCGCAAGGTGTTCGGAACGTATAGGCCAGGTGGACGGCGTCACCGTGGGAAGTCGTAAGTCACCTACCACCGTAACGCCGTACCACCGTCCGCCGGCGGCGGAGCCGCCGTGCTGTAGCCTCCTCTCGTGAGCAACGGCAACGAGGGGCCTCGTTTTCTCATCATCGGAGGGGGGCCGGCGGGGAACACCGCCGCCACCATTGCGGCATCGCTCGGGGCCAGGGTGACCCTGGTCGAGGAGCAGATTGTCGGCGGCGCCGCTCACCTGTGGGATTGCATCCCCTCGAAGACCATGGCTGCCACATCCATCCGGATGGAGTCGATACGGCACGCGGCTCGTCTCGGGCTCTTCGCCGAGCCAGGAATTGTCGACCTCTCCACGCTGGCCGAGCGGATAAAGACCATCTCGAACGACCTGCGTAACAAGGTGGTTTCTCTGCTCGAGTCCCAGGACGTCCAGATCATCCAGGGGAAGGGGCGTTTCAGCGGTCCCCATTCGGCGGTAGCCGAGACCGAGCAGGGCGAGATCCCGATCGACTTCGACTTGGCTCTGATCTCGACGGGGTCAGCGCCCCGGGTGCCGGATTGGGCCGAGATCGACGGGGAGCGGATCCTCACCACCCGTGACGCCTACGACCTGAGCGTGCTCCCCAAGCATCTGGTGGTGATCGGCTCGGGGGTGACCGGGGTCGAGTTCGTCCACATCTTCGCCAGCCTCGGGTCCGACGTGTCGCTTGTCGTCTCGCGCCAACAGGTTCTTCCACACGCCGATCCCGAGGTGGCCGCGGTGCTCGAGGAGGACTTCTTGGAGCGTGGCGTTCGTCTGCTCATCGGAGCCCGCGCCACCGGTGCATCGCGTAAGGACGATGGGGTGTTGGTGGAGAGCGACGACGGGCGGCGGGTGGAAGGATCGCACGTCCTGCTCGCCATCGGGTCGATCCCGCTCAGCGATGGGATCGGACTCGAAGAGGCACACGTGAAAGCCGACGACGGCTACATCATCGTCGACGAGTTCCAGCGAACCACGTCTCCGCACATCTACGCCGCGGGCGACATCACCGGCCAGGTCCCACTCTCGTCGGTGGCTGCGATGCAGGGGCGCAAGATCGCACGTCACGCCCTCGGCCACCAGGTGACACCGATCGACTATTCCAAGATCGCACAAGCCGTGTTCACCGAACCGGAGATTGCGTCCGTCGGATTGGAGGAGGCCGAGGCAGCCTCGGAGGGGCGCAAGGTTCGGATAACCAAGGTCCCCTTCGCCGCCAACCCACGAAGCGTGCTCCAGGGACAGACCCGTGGGTTCGTCAAGGTGATAAGCGACCCCGCCACCAGGGTGATCCTCGGCGGAACCATCGTCGGCCACCGCGCTTCCGAGTTGATCGGGATCCTCGCATTGGCCGTCCAGGGGAGGCTCAAGGTCGACACCTTGGTGGAGACGCTGATGGTCCATCCCTCGCTCTCGGAGAGCATCAGCGATGCGGGCGAGTAGAGACCAATCAGTACTTAGTACTTAGTACCTAGTACGTAGACCAAGACACAAGACAGAACCCAATACTCGTGACCGAGAACCCAGAACACATCACCATCCAACTCATCGGGTGTCCCGAGGACCTCGGTCAGAGAAAGCGTGGCGTGGACATGGGGCCTTCGGCGATGCGGGTCGCCGGGGTCGTCGACAAGATCCGAGCCCTCGGGCACACGGTGATCGACTCTGGGGACATCATCACCTCCGACATGGCCTCAGAGGAGCCGGGCGACCCCAGCGCTTCGCTGGGTCGATCAGGTGGTCAAGGACATGGAGGCGCTGGCCGACGTGGTGGAGGCGGCGGTCAGGGCCGGAGAGATTCCCATTGGTGCTGGGAGGGGACAACTCGGTGAGCATCGGGCACCATGGCCGGTGTGGCCAGGGTGGAGCCCCGCCACGGTCTGATCTGGGTCGACGCCCACGCCGACTTCAACATCCCCGAGACGACGCCCAGCGGCAACATCCATGGGATGCCGGTTGCGGCGATCGTCGGTGATGGTGACCCCAGGCTGGTGGAGGTAGGCGGGTGTCACCCCCAAGGTGGTCGAGGACGAACCTCGTCTGGATCGCCCTGCGCGACGTCGACCGCGACGAGCGCGATCGGGTCAAGGCGAGTCCGGCGACCGCCTTCACGATGCGCGACGTGGATGAGATGGGAATGCGCCAGATCACTGCCGAGGCGATCCGGCTGGCCACCCGAGACGGACGTGGATCAGGTCCACCTCTGCTTCGACATGGACTCGATCGACCCCCGTTACGCCCCCGGCACCGGAACACCGGTCCCCGGAGGGTTGTCCTACCGCGAGGCCCATTTGATGATGGAGGCGCTCAACGATGCCGGGATCGTCACTTCGGCGGAGTTCGTCGAGGTGAACCCGGCGCTCGATGTGCACAACGGCACAGCCGAACTGGCCGTCGAGCTGATCTGCTCTCTACTGGGGAAACGAATCCTCTAAGTACTAAGTACTAAGTACTAAGTACTTCCTAAGTGAACTACCTGACAATCGCCAGCACGGCGCCGGTGGCGACCGTGTCGCCGGGACGGATCCTGAGGTCAACCACCTCGCCCTCGACCGGGCTGGTGACCTCGTTCTCCATCTTCATCGCCTCGAGGACGCACACCGGGTCGCCGGCCCCGACGCGATCGCCGGCCTTGACGTGGACCTTGACGATCGTGCCCTGCATGGGCGCGGGGATCATCCCCGGCTCACCGCCCACCGGTACCGGTGACCGCGAGAGCTTCGGCGCCCGACGACGGGGGGCCGTCCTGGTTCCTCCGAACGAGACTGCGCTCTCCGGCGACCAGTAGCTCACGGTGAACCGCCGGCCACCCACCTCGACGGTGAGGTCGCGCCGCGTCATCGCCTCCTCTTCGGGGAGCACAGCCGGCACGGCCATCTCTATCCGGCTGAGGTCGACCTCCTCCTCGATCCACCTCGTGTGGTGCCTGCCGTCGATGAAATCGGGGTGGTCGAGCACCGTCAGGTGGGCCGGGATGGTGGTGGGCACACCGCTCACCACGAACTCGCGCAGCGCCCGTCTGCCTCTCTCGATGGCCTCGGTGCGGTCCCTACCCCACACCACGAGCTTGGCCATCAGGTTGTCGTAGTACTGGCTGACCCTGGTGCCCGGTTGGATCCACGAGTCGACCCGGACGCCGAAACCACCCGGTTCGCGGTACTCGGTGACCCTTCCTGGACCCGGGGTGAAGTTCGCAGTGGGGTCCTCGGCGTTGATCCGGAACTCGATGGCGTGGCCCCACGGCTGCACCGAATCGAAGGAGAGGGGCTCGCCGACGGCGACCCGAAGTTGTTCCTTGACCAGGTCGATCCCGGTGACCATCTCGGTGATTGCATGCTCGACCTGGAGCCGGGTGTTCATCTCGAGGAAGAAGAACTCGCCGTCCTGGTCGACGAGGAACTCGACGGTCCCGGCGTTGACATAGCTGCAGTCGCGCGCCACTGCCAGGGCCGCCTCTCCGATCGCCTTACGGGTGCTCTCTTCGAGCGTGCTGGAAGGTGTCTCCTCGATGAGCTTCTGGTGACGCCGTTGGACGGTGCAGTCGCGCTCACCGAGGAAGACGCCGTTGCCGTGATCGTCGAGGACGATCTGGGCCTCGATGTGGCGGGGACGCTCCAGGTAGCGCTCCATGTAGAGCTCGGGGCTGCCGAAGTAGGCCTCTGCCTCGCGGGCCGCACCCTCGAAGGCCCCGTCGAGGTCCTCGCGACGGTGGACGACGCGCAGGCCTTTGCCGCCTCCTCCGTGGGCCGCCTTCACCGCCACCGGGTAGCCGAATCCCTCGGCCACCTCTGCAGCCGTCGCCGCCGAGACGAGCGGTTCCAGCGTCCCCGGCACCGAGCGAACGCCCGCTGCCTCGGCAGCGCGTCGCGAGGCGATTTTGTCGCCCATGGTGGCGATGGCGTCCGGGGGAGGGCCGACCCATACCAGACCGGCAGCGATGACCGCCCTGGCGAAGTCGGCGTTCTCGGCGAGGAACCCATAACCGGGGTGGATGCCGTCGGCACCGGCGTCGAGGGCGGTCTTGATGATCCTGTCACCCGACAGATACGACTCCGCCGCCGGGGCTGGCCCGATGTTCCAAGAGTCGTCGGCGAGGTCCACATGGAGCGAATCACGGTCGAGCTCCGAATACACCGCGATCGACCGCATCCCCAATTCCTTCGCCGCCCGGATCACCCGCACAGCGATCTCGCCACGATTGGCGACGAGAAGAGAGTTCATGGGGCTGATCCTACGAGTAGACGGCGGACGGCGGACGGCGGACGGCGGTCAGAACCGGCGTACGGGTGCTGTGACATATCGATGGCGGCATGCGGGCACTGTGACAGGGACGGCGGCAAATTAACGATGCGCGGGGTCTCGTTTCGTCCCAGGAGCCAGCGCCAATGCGTACGAAGTACTTGGCAGTGGCGAGCTCAGGCTGTATGACGTGCGGGTGCGCGACTTCCGGGAGTTGGAGTCCTGGCAGACCAGCAGACAGCTTGTCCGGTGCATTTACGACCTGACGGCCCGATTCCCATTGCATGAACAATTCGGGTTGATCGCGCAGACCCGTCGGGCAGCGATATCGGTCAGCTCCAATATTGCCGAAGGGTGTGGCCGGCGCGGTGCCTCGCGAGTTTGCCCGATTTGTCGACATTGCCCTTGGGTCGGTCTATGAGGTCGAATCGCATCTATTTCTCGCCATCGACTTGGGGTACATCGACGAAGACGAGGCTGCAGGCTCCTTAGCTCTAGCGAGGTCGGTCAAGCGACTCTCGGTGAGGCTTGCCGGGCGCTTGTTGGCGTCTGCCGAGAAGCGGTGAACACCAATTCCCTACAAATCTGAAGGCGTCCAGAAGGCTTGACGACACTCTCAGTCCCGTCCGCCGTCCGCCGTCCGCCGTCCGCCGTCCGCCGTCCCTTTTCACAATGGGATGTTCCCGTGCTTCTTCGCCGGGAGTGTCTCCCGTTTGGTTCGGAGCATGGCGAGGGCCCTGATCAGTTTGGGGCGGGTGGTGCTGGGCTCGATCACTTCGTCGACCAGACCTAGTTCGGCGGAGCGGTAGGGGTTGTAGAAGGTCTCCTCGTAGTCGGAAATGAGCTCGGAACGACGCTCATCGGGGTCATCTGCTCTCTGGATGTCGCGCCGGAAGATCACGTTGACCGCTCCCTGGGCGCCCATGACGGCGATCTCGGCGGAGGGCCATGCGTAGACGACGTCGGCGCGGATCCCACGGGAGTTCATCACCACGTAGGCGCCCCCATATGCCTTGCGGGTGATGACCGTCACCCGGGGAACGGTGGCCTCGCTGTAGGCGAAGAGCAGCTTGGCCCCGTGTCTGATGATCCCGCGATGCTCCTGGTCGACTCCGGGCAGGAAGCCGGGGACATCGACGAAGGTCACCAGCGGGATGTTGAAGGCGTCACAGAACCGGACGAAGCGCGCCGCCTTCTCTGAGGCGTCGATGTCGAGGGTCCCGGCGAGGACCGAGGGCTGGTTGGCGACGATCCCGACAGAGGAGCCGTCGAGCCGCGCGAGGCCCACCACGATGTTGCGCGCCCAGTGCTCGTGTACCTGGAAGAACTCCCCGTCGTCCACCACCATCTCGATCAGCCGCACGACGTCGTACGGCTGGTTGGCAGAGTTGGGGATGATCGAGTCGAGTTCGTCCTCCACCCGGTCGGAGCCGTCTGTCGGGGTGAAGTAAGGGGACGGTTCCATGTTGTTCTGCGGGAGGAAAGAGAGCAGATAGCGGACCTCCTCCATCGCCTCGGCGCCCCGCTCTGAGACGAAGTGGGTGACGCCCGAGATACCGGCGTGGGTCCTTGCGCCACCAAGTTCCTCGAACGTGACCTCCTCGCCGGTGACAGCCTTGATCACGTCGGGACCGGTGATGAACAGGTGGCTGGTCCCCTCCACCTGGAACACGAAGTCGGTGATTGCCGGCGAGTAGACGGCACCCCCGGCGCAGGGGCCCATGATCACCGATATCTGAGGGATCACCCCCGACGCCCGGACATTCCGCTCGAAGATCCGGCCGTACCCGTCGAGTGCCGCCACCCCCTCCTGGATGCGGGCGCCACCCGAGTCCTTGAGCCCGATCATCGGCACCCCCATCTCGAGCGCCATATCCATCACTTTGCAGATCTTGTCCGAAACCGCCCGGCCCAAACTCCCACCGAACACCGTGAAGTCCTCGGCGAAGACGAAAACGGTCCTCCCATCGATGGTGCCCCAGCCGGTGATCACGGCATCGCCCGGCGGACGGGTCTCCTCGATGCCAAACCCGCTGGCTTGGTGGCGCACGAACATGTCGACCTCTTCGAACGAGCCCTTGTCGAGGAGCAACTGGATCCGCTCGCGGGCGGTGAGCTTCCCCTGCTCATGCTGACGGGCGACGGCGCGCTCACTACCGGCGTGCAGCGCCTCGTCGCGCAGGTTGCGCAGCTCCTCGATCCGCTCCTCGGTGCCCATTCACTTCCCTCCCGCGACTCCGCTATTGGACCTCGCGAGTGTCCCGGGGGATACATATGGGACGGCGGACGGCGGACGGCGGACGGTGGGCGGGACAAGTAGCGGTAGGTTCGCCACCATGGAGGCGGCGCAGACGGTGAGGCTGGACGAGGTCGGGTCCACTCAGGACGAGGCTCGAACGCGTTTCGATGGCACGCCTGTATTGGTGCTGGCGCAGCGGCAGAACCGAGGGAGAGGTCGTCATGGTCGAGTGTGGATTTCTGCCACGAGGTCCCTTGCCGCGTCGCTCGCATTCTCGCCCCCATGGCCTGCAGACACATGGGGCCGGCTCAGCCTGGTGGCCGGGCTGGCGGGCTCCTCGGTGCTCCCCGGTGCACCCCGCCTCAAGTGGCCCAACGACCTGGTGACAGGTCAGGGAAAAGTGGGCGGCATTCTCGTCGAGGCGTCCGGCGGCTTGGTCGTTGCCGGGATCGGTGCCAACCTTCACTGGCCCGATCCGCCCGAGGGGTCAGCGGCACTGCTCGACGATGACCCTGGTCCTGACCTGGGAGAAGAGATCGGGGCGGCCTGGTCGACCGAAGTGCTCCGGCGGGTCGAGAGTGGCCCGGAGCGCTGGGGACGGGCGGAATATGTTGCCGTTTGCACCACCCTTGGCCGCGACATCACGTGGGAGCCAGAGGGGCAGGGCCGAGCATTCGACATTGCCGAGGACGGCGCACTCCTCGTCGAGACGTCTAGAGGAGTGGTGTCACTCGTCGCAACCGAAGTCACCCACGTCAGGTAGGGAACGGATTACCAATTCTCTCCCCCGCAGGGAACCCCCGGGGGGAACGGAACCAAGCCCGCCCTCCACCTTCCACCCACCACCTACCACTAGCGTTCCCGCCCAATGGCGGTGCTGGCATTCGAAGGGAGCTTCCCCATCCTCTACGGGACCTATACGGTCCCGGTGGGTAGCCGCATCGTCCAGGGATACCTCGCCAGACCCGACAATGCCGGAACCTTTCCGGCGGTACTGCTCCTCCACGACATCAGCGGGATCACTGGGACCGAGAAGGACTTGGCGCGCCGGCTGGCCCGCAAGGGCTATGTGACCCTGGCGGTCGACCTGTACCAGGGGAGAAGGCCGCCTGCGGATCTCGACGCGGCACTCGCCGCGTACGCCACCACAAGCGACGAGTCGGCCCTGATCGCCATCGACGAGGGCTATCAGTTCCTTCAGAGTGATGACATCCCGTGGACAGCCAAGCCCGAGGTGGCGGTCGTGGGCCTCGACGTCGGCGGCCGCTTTGCGCTGCTGTATGCCTTCGACAACCCCACGGCGGTGCGGGCGGTGGTGGTGGCCTACACACCGTTGGGCGGTGACGAGGACCGGACGCGTCTGCTCGCCGCGGTGATTCCCCGTCTTTCGGTCCCCGTCCTTGGTGTGTTCGGTGCCGAAGACGAGAAGGTGCCGGTGGATGGCGTCGACCTGGCCGCCCAGCTTGCACCCGGTGGGCAGTGGTTGCTCTACGAGGGGGCCGGGCATGATTTCCTAGATCCCGACGCTCCCTCGTACCATGGGGGTGCGGCAAGCGACGCCGAGGCTCGGATGCTCGAGCTTCTCGGTGCGACCATGCCCCAACCCCGGCCCGCCGCAGCCGGATGACCATTCGGGGCCGCTGAGGGGCCCACTGGTAGTCTCCCGCCGTCCCGGCGCCGATCGCGAACCCCATGACGTCCACCATCCCGCCGCCAACGACGCCTGCCCCCCCTCCCGGTGGATCACACCCGCCTCGAGGTGGACGGCATGCCGGATCCACCACCAAGTCGCCGTGGCTTCGTCGGCTCCTGATCACCGTGCTCGTGGTGGCCAACCTCGGCGTCTTCGGTGTCCTCTGGTACGTCAGGAGCCTCAACGCCACGTTCGAGGAGGCGGTGACCAGGGACGACGCCGTGGTGACCGAGTTCGCTCCCACGCGTGCCGTGCTCGACCCAAGAGTGTTCCTTCTCATCGGGTCGGACACGCGCGAGGACCTTCCCGAGGACTTCGGTGGATTCGGCAGCTTCGGAGGGGAGCGCGCCGACGTGATCATGATGGTTCACGTAGTTCCGGGCACCGGCACGGCCCAGATCTTGAGCATCCCCCGTGACACGATGGTGGAGATCGAGGGGCACGGTACCGACAAGATCAACGCCGCCTACGCGTACGGCGGGGCACCGCTGATGGTCAGGACCATCAAGGACAACTTCGGGGTCCACGTGCACAACTTCGTCGAGGTCAACTTCTTCGGTTTCGCCTCGATCGTCGATTCCATCGGGGGAGTCGAGCTCTGTCTCGAGTACCCGGCTCGAGATGCCAAGTCGCTGCTGGACGCACCCGCCGGTTGCAACGTGGTCGACGGGAGGACCGCCCTGGCCTACGCCAGGTCACGTCAATACGAGGAGCTCAAGGACGGCACCTGGGTGACCCAGGAGGGCGGGGACATCTCCCGTACCCATCGCCAGCAGGAACTGGTCTACAGCATCATCAAGGAGTTGAAGGACCCGTCCACGGTCGGCGAGGCGGGCGAGCTCATCCGCTCGCTCGGCGCCTATCTGACGATCGACGGGTCGCTGCAGCCACGGGAACTGGCGGAACTCGCCTGGGCGATGCGCGGATTGCAAGCCGAGGACCTCGAGCCGGCCACCCTCCCCACCGACATAGAACAGGTAGAGGGGGTCTGGTACAACCTGCCGACCGAGCCGGCGGCATCGGAGATGACGGCGGCCTTTGCCCGCGGTGACGCGATGAGCGAAGCGATCCCCGAAGAGCCGCTTCGACTGGTGGTCCGCAACGGCAACGGCGTCATCGGTGCGGCGGGGGTATGGGCCGAGACCCTGCAGTCAGCCGGCTTTGAGGTTGTCGACTACGGCGACGCATCCACCTTCGACTACGACGTCACGGTGATCCGGGTTCGCCCCGAGATGACCCGGGCGGCGACCGTGCTCCAGGAGTCGCTTGGGTTCGGTGAGATCACCACAGGACCCGTTCCGGACGGGGTCGATGCCGTGGTGACCATCGGAGAGGACGCCAAGGGCTACTGAAGTGGCGGTGACTCACCGCCGACAACAAACGGACGGATCGAGAGCGAGGGGCCCGTGGCGGTCATTGCAGTCATCGGAGGGGGGTACGTCGGGTTGGTCACTGCGGCCGGCCTGGCCTCCATCGGCCATGTGGTCAAGGTGGGTGAGCGCGATGCCCGGCGGGTACAAACGCTCCGCGAGGGGAGGGTCCCCATTTTCGAGCCGGGTCTCGAGCGGCTCGTCACAAAGGGGATCGAGGCCGACTCTCTGAGCTTCACCGAAGACAACATGGAGGCCGTCGAGGGGGCGGATTTCGTATTCCTCACCCTTCCCACGCCGTCGCTACCCGACGGCAGCGCCGACACCTCGTTCGTCGAGTCGGTAATCGAGCAGGTGAGTGGTCGGCTGCAGTCCGGAGCCATCGTCGTACTCAAGTCGACGGTCCCGGTCGGCTCCACCCACCGTTTCCAGGCGATGCTCGCCGAGCGCCAGCCGGGAGTGCCGGTGGTGAGCAACCCGGAATTTCTCCGCGAGGGCAACGCCGTGGACGATTTCCTCCAGCCGGATCGGGTGGTGGTCGGCGCCGACGATCCCGCCGTCGCCGAGGCGGTGGGGCGGTTGTACGAGCCGCTGGGTGCCCGTGTCCTGGTGATGGACCCAGTGTCGGCGGAGATGGTCAAGTACGGGTCGAATGCCTACCTGGCGGCCCGGATCACATTCGCCAACACTCTTGCCAACGTCTGTGAGGCGGTCGACGCCGACGTCACCGCCGTGCTCGGCGCCGTTGGTATGGACAAGCGCATCGGCCCCCACTTCCTGCGACCGGGGCCTGGCTTCGGGGGTTCCTGCTTCCCCAAGGACACCCAGGCATTGCTCGCCCTCGCAGGTGAAGCGGGTTACGAGTTCCGCTTGCTCGAGGCCGTCATCGCGGCCGACCAGGAGCAACGCGCCCGGATCGTCGACAAGGTGCGACGGGCGGTGGGGGATGACCTCACCGGCAAAACCATCGGGCTGTGGGGTCTGGCGTTCAAGGCGGGGACCGACGATGTCCGTGCCTCACCTGCGGTGGACATCGCCGACGCCCTGATCGGCGAGGGTGCCCGCATCCAGGCACACGACCCGGAGGGCCGCCTCGAGCGGGAGGGACTGGTCCAGGTGGGCAGCCCGATCGAAGCGGCTGCGGGCGCCGACGCCGTGGTCGTGGCCACCGAGTGGCCCGAGTTCGCCGAGGTCCCCCTGGACGAGGTTGCAGCTGCGATGCGTGGCACCGTGATGGTCGATGCCCGCAACCTCCTCGATCCCGAGCGGGTGGTGGCCGCCGGACTGCGATACGAGGGTGTGGGCAGACGGATGGACGCGGTCGATCGGAACGACCAAACCAGGTGACACACCAAGCGGTGATCCTCGCCGGAGGCAAGGGAACCCGGATGTGGCCACTCACCGCCAGCCGTCCCAAGGCGCTGCTCCCGGTGGGCGGTATGCCCTTCCTTGAGATGCAGCTTCGCTGGTTGTCCATGGCCGGTGTGACCGAAGTGCTGATGGCCGTCGGCACCGAGCAAAGAGAGTCCTGGGACCGCTATCTGGCGGACCGCATCGACGATGGTGGGTTGCGAATCGAGGTCACGGCCGAGCCCGAGCCGCTGGACACGGCCGGTGCGCTTGTGGATATCAAGGACCGGCTCGCCGAGCGGTTCCTGGTGCTCAACGGGGACGTCATCCTCGACATCGACCCCGAGATGCTCCTGGCGTCACCCGGGAACGGCTCCAGGGCGCGCTTGACGCTGACCGTTGTGGACGATGCCTCTTCGTATGGGGCCGTACGTCTCGACGGTGCCAAGGTGATCGCGTTCGACGAGAAGCCCGACCTGGCCTCCGAGACCCGGGCGACGGTTAACGCCGGGCTCTATCTGATGGAACGGAGCGTCCTCGAAGGGTTGCCGCCCGGACGGCGCTCGTTGGAACGGGATGTGTTCCCATTGCTCGCCTCCAAGGGAGAGCTCGGCGGCGTGATCGGCGAGGGGGCGTGGGTGGATATCGGGACCCCGCAGCGGTACATCGAAGCCCACGACTCGGTGGCGAGCGGCCAGACCAAGTTGTACGACCCAGATCTCCGAGGCGGCGTTTTCGTTGCCCAGGACGGAGATTGGGCCTGGGTCGGCCCGGGTGCCACAGTCGACCCCACGGCGAGGCTCCGACCGCGCCGTGGTGCTCGACGATGCATCTATCGGGGCCGAGACCGAGGTACGCGATGCCGTGGTCGGTTGGGGCGCCCGGGTCAAGGACCATGCTGTCGTGGCCGAATACACCCTCGTCGGCGAGGGCAGCGTGATCGGCACCGGGTGCGAGTTGCGCCACGGTGTCCGTCTCGCCCCAGGTATCGAACTCGACGCGAGAGCCGTTACTTTCTCGGCGCCGACCTGATTCGGTTAGGAGCACCTTGATGCGCGCTTTGGTCACCGGTGGGGCAGGGTTCATCGGCAGTCACCTGGTCGATCGTCTTGTCGACCAATCAAGCGAGGTCCTCGTCGTCGATGACCTCTCAACCGGCCATGCCGACAACCTGGCGCCCGCAAGAGCACGCGGCGGTGTCAAGCTCCACCAGCTCGACATCCGGGACGAGTCGCTGACCAAGGTGGCCGAGCGGTATCTGCCAGAGGTCATTTTTCATCTCGCAGCCCAGGCGGCGGTCCCGGTATCGGTGAAGCGGCCCCGGTTCGACGCCGAGGTGAACGTCGTCGGCACGATCAATGTCTTGGAGGCAGCGAGGCGGAGTGGCACCAAGCGGGTGGTGTTCGCCTCCTCCGGCGGGGCGATCTACGGATCTTCGGCGTCGCTGCCGGTGCGGGAGGACATGCCAAAGGCCCCTGAATCGCCGTACGGGATCTCCAAGAAGATCGTTGAGGACTACTTCCGCTACTACCGCGAGAACCACGACATCGACTATGTGCTCCTCGCGCTGGCCAATGTCTACGGGCCAAGGCAGGACGCCCACGGTGAGGCCGGCGTAGTGGCGTTGTTCGCCAGCGCCATGCTTCAGGGCCGGCCTCCGACGATCTTCGGAGACGGCGAGCAAACCCGCGACTTCGTCTATGTCGAGGATGTGGCCGATGCTTTTGCCCGGGCAGGCGAGAGGGGCGGCTCACGCCTCCTCAACATTGGCACCGGCGTGGAGACCACGGTGAACCGTCTCACCGACGCCATCATTGCGGCTACCGGATTCAAGGGAGCCCAGGGATACGGTCCCCCGCGTCCCGGCGACGTCCCCCGCTCGGTGGTCGACCCTGCCGCCGCCAAGGAGGTCATCGGTTGGGAGCCGTGGACGACCTTGGACGAGGGGATCGCCAACAGCGTCGACTGGTTCAGGGGCGCCGCCGCCCCCCTGTGAATGGAGGCGCGGTCAGCGGAAGAGGTCGTCCTCGACGTTCCTGATCAGGTCGGTCCCTCTCCCGTCGCCGGGGACGACATCGAGGCCCCGAACCACGACACAGGGGATGCCGGTCGCCTTCCCCATCACCAGATCGGCGGCTGCCGCTATCTCGTCGGCGATGGCGATCTCGGTCACCTCGAGCGTCCTGCCGAAGGTGTCTGTGGTACCGCGCAGGTCGAGGACCGCAGTGAGCCCGGAAACGCCAATGGCGACGTCGACCAACCCGGTCCTCCAGGCGCGCCCAAAGGTGTCTGTGATCACCAAGCCCAAATCCACCCCACTCTCCCGCTCCAGCCTGACCCGGACACGATGGGCGGAGCGATCGGGGTCGGCGGGGAGAGTGACCACGCTGCCTGGGGCCACGTTTGAGCGGTCGACTCCGGCATTGGCACAGATCAACCCGTGGCTCGTCTCGGCGATGACGAGGTCACCGCGGCGCCGAAGCACCCGCTTCGCCTCCGACTCGACCACCTTTCTGTATGCAGCCGGCTTCTCCTCGTCGACCGACACGATGGCCCCTTCCGCCTTCGAGACGAGTTTGTGGGTCACAACGACGACATCGCCTCGCTCCAGGTCGATTTCGGAGTGTGCGAGCCCCTCGAGGACCAGCGAGGCGATATCATCCCCCGGCTCCGCCTCAGCGATCCCGGCCACGGGGATCAATGTCACCGGACCGGTCACGTAAGGAGCCCAACCAGCCATCGAGCGAATGTCTCGGCGCGCTCCGGCTCGGCGATCCTCGTGTCCGTGACATGGATTGCCAACCCGGCCCGGCGCAGAGCCGTCGCCTCATCGGCGTCCGAGCGGTCGATGACCAGATCGGTGAGCATCCCGTCGTATGCGGCGATCACTCCGGGGTTTCCCCTCGGGTACCCGAGCCCCGCTAGCACCCGATGGGCTGGCCCCTTGAGCGCCTCGCCGCCGAAGAGCGGTGAGATCCCGATCACCCGGTCGACACCTGCTACCGCAGGCTCGATTCCGGGCACCGCCAGTATGGGCCAGATGGAGAGCGGTGGATTGGATGGCGCCACGATCACCGCATCGGCCCCTTCCAGCGCCTCGATGACGCCCGGTGCGGGGAGCGCCGAGGCGGCACCGTCAAACCGCAGGTCTGACACCTCGTCGCGCTGGTTGCGGCGGACGAAGTAATCCTGGAAGGTGAGCCACTCTCCATCTCCGGTGGCGATCCTCGTCCTGACCGGTTGGTTGGTGGCCGGGAGGACGGTGATCCGCAAACCAAACCGCGTCCCCAGTTCCGACACGATCGAGGACAGCGACTCGCGCTGCCGCAACCGGAGAGTGCGGAAGAGGTTGGTGGCGAGATCCGAGTCCCCGATGGCGAAGGTTGTGTCGATGCCGAGCTTGGAGAGGTGGCCCATCACCTCCCATGTGTCGTCGGCGCGCCCCCAGCCCTCGGGCCCTTCGATGCCGGCCATCGTGTAAAGAACTGTGTCCAGGTCGGGCGAGACATGCAGCCCGTAGGTGACCTCGTCGTCGCCCACATTCACAACCATTGTCGTCTCAACGTCCTCGACCCGCGCCAGTCCCCGCCCCAACCGGGCCCCGCCGACACCACCGGAGAGCACGACAACCCTCATCGAACGGGGGAAGGTAGTGAGAGGAGTCGGAAGACGGAAGACGGAAGTACGGCGAGTAGACGGCGGACGGCGGACGGCGGACGGCGGACGGCAGCCAGCAGCGTTGGAGGCATACGCGGGACCTGAGACCGATGGCGCGAAGGTCGTCAGTCGGAACGAATTGCCGATGGCTTTCGCGCGGAGTGTCTTGACACCCTGGGCGGGATGTGAAGTCGTTCGGTCAGGCGTACCGAAAGTCGATTGACGGCTGCAGGTCAACTCGAAGCACGCATTTGTATCGACGTCGTTCATGAACCCAAGTTCAAAGGCGCAGAACAGGTGCGACTCAGGCCGATAGATCGAACTAGGCGAATTTGAACAAACGGCGCGAAACTATCTGAGCCCACGTCCGCCGTCCGCCGTCCGCCGTCCTGTGCTCTCGGTATTGCCTCCGAGGTCGGATCCGGGGCAGAATGTCTGAACCGATGTCGATCCCTGAGATCCCCGCGTCGCCGGGGAGCCTCTCCGACCGGGCCACCGTGGTCGTTGCGGTATTGGCCCGCGCCGGGGGGTTTCTCGACGAGACGATCCAAGCAATCCACACCCAGACGCACACCCCGCTGGATGTGTTCGTGGTGGGTGGCGACCAGGCGCGGACAAGCGGAATGGGCCGGTTGCCCTGGGTGCCCGACATCGCGGAGTTGGTGGATCGTCTCGATCCGATGGCGACGCACGTCTGGCTGGTCCATGACGACGCCCGTCCCCATCCCGATGCTCTCGCCGCCATGGTGGCGGACAGCGGTCGCGTGGACGCCTCGGTGGTCGGATCCAAGATCCTCCGACACGGCGAGATGCTCGAGTCGGTCGGGTCGGCCACCGACGTTTTCGGACAGCCGTCGTCTGGCTTGGAAGAAGACGAGATCGACCAGGAGCAGTACGACGTCGTCCGAGATGTCTCCTACATCTCCAACGTCTCGATGCTCGTTCGCCGAGATCTGCTGAGAGGTGTCGGCGGGCTCGACGGGAAGCTGCCGCAGGACTCCCAGAGCATCGACTTCTCACAACGGGCACGCGTCGCCGGGGGAAGGGTGGTCGTCGCCCCGGCCTCCGAGGTGGAGCACCACGCCGCTTGCGTGCGCGATATCCCGCCATGGCGGGAGCAGGCGGGGAGGATCCGGTCGGCGCTCGTCGCCTACCGCCCGTGGACGCTGTTGTGGGTCATCCCGGCTTTGTGGTTCATCGGTCTGATCGATGGCCTGATCAGGCTGTTCCTCACCCCCCGTTCCCGGCTCTTCGACTGGGTGCGCGCCTGGCTGTGGAACCTGGCAGTCATTCCCTCGACCCTCCAGGCCCGTCGAGCCGCGCAAAAGCACCGTCAGGTGGGCGATGAGGAGCTCTTCCGCTTCCAGGCTTCCGGGTCGGTAGCTATGCGGCGCCTGGCCGACGATTTCGCCCTGAGGCTCGACCGTAGAGCAGGCGAGGATGTTCCCGTCGAGTTGGAGGCGCTCTTTGGGACACGGCGCTCGGTCTGGCAGCGCCCGTCATTCCTCGTCTCCATCGGGAGCGCGCTCGGTCTTGGGTGTGGCGGCGCGCCAGCTATTGCGCGGACAGCTCCCTGCCGGGGGCTTCGCCCTGCCATTGCGGTCGGCGGCATCGGCAACGCTGGCGTCGTATGCAGGTGGGTGGAGTTTCGGTGGTCTGGGCTCACCCGAGGCGCTTCACCCGGCGGTGGGGGCGCTCGCCGGCTTGCAGGCGCTGGTGCTCGGTAACGAGGGGCTTGCCGTTGCTGTCGCCAACATCATCGCCCTGGGAGCGGGTGTCATCGGCATGACACGCCTATTGGGCCGCTTCGGTCTCGGCGCGTGGTCACGCGCCATCGGCGGCCTGGTGCTACTCGCCGGACCTATCGCCGCGGAACTCACCGGCGCCGGGTACTGGCCGGCGGTGATGGCGATGGGAGCAATTCCCTGGACGGTTCTCCCCGCGTTCCTTCCCCGATCGACGACCTGGCGCGGGCGGATGGGTCGGGCCGCTGGTTGGTTGCTGGCGGTAGCGATCCTGGCAGCCTTCGCCCCGCTCGCTCTTGTGGTCCCGGTTGTCGCCCTGTTCGGCGGCTGGTTGATGGGCGCAGGTTCGATCCGTCCCATCTGGAGGGCGCTCGTCGTCTCGCTCCTCGGCGCCATCGTCCTTTTCCCGTGGGCGCTCGACGCCATCCCGGACGTCCTGTCGGATGGTGCCGGGATCTCCTGGTCACCTCCGCTTTGGATGCTGGTGGCGGCGGGAGTGGCGTTGGTGGCGGCGGTCGTCGGTGGTGACCGCATCGAGTCGGCACTTGCGGCGTGGGGTGGGATGCTGGTCGCTCTGGGCACCGTCGTTTCCCGGATGGGGTTGGGGCGGGAGCCATCGGTCGCCGCCCTCGTGATGGCCTCGCTCGGATTGGCGATCCTGGTGGCGGTAGCCGTCGACCTGCCGAGGCGCCGCGAAGAGCGCTCGCGGATGGTCGCTCTTGGTTGGATCGCCTGCATCGCCGGGTTGGTGGTTGCGTCGAGCGTCCTGCTGGTGATGGTGGACGGGAGGTTGGGCCTCCCGCCCGACCGGCTCACCGAGGCACTCGAGTTCACCGAGACTCTCTCGGAGCCCCACGGGCCCGACCGGATCCTCCTCGTCGGCAACCCCGCCGACATTCCCGGCGAATCCAGGCTCTCGCCGTCCGGCTACTCGTACCGCGTCGTCTCTGCCCCGCTCCCCACCATCGACGAGGCGTGGCTGGCGGCACCGCTGCCTGGCGACGAGGAGCTGGCGGCCGTGCTCGCCGGGATCGAGCAGGGTCGCATCCTCCGCCCTGGGGCGGCGCTTGCGCCCTTCGGGATCCGCTGGGTGGTGTTCATGAGCCCGGCGATCCTCTCAGAGGGATTCCGGACCCAGCTCGACATGGCACCACTCAACCTTGCCGAGGACCTGGCCGCCTATCAGAACGAGGAATCCAGCCCTCGTGCCGCCACCCTCGATGGGCGGGCCTGGAGGTTCGATCCACCGCGCTACACGGGTGCGGCGCAGCCCGAGGGTCGCGTGGTCGTGGCGGAGAACGCCGACCCTCGTTGGGGCGAGGACTGGTCCGAGGCGGGGTGGCGCAACGAGATGGCTGCGCCCGACGGCTCAGCCGAGTTCGCCCAGGACCCAGTTCGCCGTGCTCTCGCCGTCCTGGCCGCAGCGGTCGTCGTGGCCTGCGCAGTCATCGCGCTCTGGGGTGGTGGCGCCAATGGGCGGCGGAACGAACCCGGTCTTCCAGAACCGCAACCCGACAGCGAGCCTGTCCCCGAGCCCGTAGGGGGTGGCCGATGAGACGTTCGCTGTCTCTGATCGCAATCCTCGCCCTGGCGGCGGCTGCATGGGCTCTACCAGGAGCAGGCACCGAGCCGGCCATCGAAGCCACTCCGGTGATTGATCGTCAGGACCAGGCGGTCTGCCCGTTTGTCGTGGCAACCGACTCGTTGAACACCTCCATCAATGTCGTAGCGCCGGGGGCGAAGACCGCCAGCGTCTCCTGGCCGCTGGTCGGGGATGTTGCTGCGACCACCAAGACCCGGCTCGTGGCTGGTGGTGGACAGGTCGATCCCACCGACGTGCCGTTGTCTGGTGTCGTATCGGCGGTCGTCGAGGTGCCGAGCGAGTCTGCAGCCTCCTCGGTGCTGCCCCACGGTGAAGGCTCGATGGCCGCCGATACATGCCCGGTGAGCCTGCCCGACATCTGGTACCTGCCGGGCGGATCGACCGAACCCGGCCAGACGTTGGAACTGCACCTCGCCAATCCGTTCCCCAGCGACGCGGTTGTGTCGGTGCGGGCCTCGAGCAACCTCGGGGTGGAGGCCGACGCCGCCCTGGAGAGCTTCGCCGTGCCCGCCCGCTCCACCCGGTCGGTGGACCTGTCGTCGACCTTCGAGTTTCGAGACTCGCTCTCGGTCGTCGTCCAGCCGGTTGAAGGTCATGTCATCCCTGCAATGACCCAGGTTGGCGAGGGCGACCTCGCCGTATGGAGCGGGACGGCGGGGAGCCGCACGGTCGAGCTTCCAGTGACTCGGACCGAGGAGGGTCAGCACGCCTGGTTGGTCCTCGTGACCGATTCACCCACCGCGGTCGGCTACACGGTGGACGTCGCAACCGACGAGGGTGGAACTCCGACGGTGCTCGAGGGTGAGATCGACGCCTCCGGTCAGGTGCGCATCCCGCTCCGCCGGATCTTCACCGAGACCGAGATGTTCGGGATCCGGGTGACCGCCACCACCGACATCGGGGCGGCCGTGGTCGTCAGCGAGCCGGGCAAGGGTCAGAGCGTCGCTACGGGCACGGCGGTGCAGAGCTCGACTTGGCTGCTGCCGGGGATACCCCAGAGCGAGGCGACCCGGCAGCTCTGGATCATGAACACCGGCCCGGAGCCGGTCGAGGTCATGTTCCGTGCGCTGGGCGGCGGCGATGTCAGCGGAACGAACCGGGTCAAGCCCGGGGCGCGGCGGGTGATCGAGGTCGACCGCGCCACCGGCCGCGGCCTTCTGGTGGAGTCGACTGGTCCGGTTTCGGTGGGGTGGAGCGTGGTGGCAGGCGGATACCTGGCGGCCACGACCGGGCTCCCCATCGATGGATGACCCGCTGGCGCGCCTCGGCCTGATCGTCCTGGTCGGCCTGTTTGCTGTAGCCGTCGGCCTGCTGCTGTCGCGTCGTCCGCGACCGGCCCGCCCACGGGTTGACGGGATGGCGCCCGGGGTCGTGGTCTTCGCATCGCGTGGTTGTGACACATGTGCCTCGGCCGAGACCGCGGTCAAGTCGGCGGTCGGCGACGACTACCGCGTCGTGGTCTGGGAGGACGACCCCGATACGTTCACCAGTGCCGGCGTCAAAGCGGTGCCTCTGGTGGCGGTCATCGGGCGAGGAGGACTGGCTTGGTGGGCGGAGGGTTCGCCCAACCCCGGACGTCTCCGCCGTGCCGCCCAGCGTGTTGCCACAGGTCGGTGACGCCGACCGTGCACGGCAACGGTCCTTGCCCGTTTCCTCTCCGATGCGTACCTTGACGCACCATGTTCAACTGCACACGGTGTGGCAGCCCGGCAGGAGCCGTCATGGGCTACCACTACGCCGCCTCCGAGGTGTGGCTCGAGGACCTGGTGGAGCCGCCCGAACCGGGCGCGGGGTACGCCTTGTGCCAGCGTCATGCCGATCGGTTCAGCCCACCCCTGGGGTGGACCCTGGCCGACCACAGGCATTCCCCCCGGCTGTTTGCTCCGCTCGAAGTGGCCTGAGTCGAGGCTCATCCATTGAGCCTCGACCGGGATCTGCTCGATGCGGTGCGCGAGTTGGACGAGCACGAGTTGCGCCGTCTCTTGATCCTTGCCAGGGCCCGGCTCGAAGGGACGGGTAAATCGGTCCCCGACACCGAGGTTCGACTGCGGAGGAGATTCATCCGCTGCGGCAAGGCGGGGTGCACCCGGTGCCCACACGGCCCCTACTGGTACGCCTACTGGCAGGAGGAGGGGAGGCGGCGCACCAGGTACATAGGGAAGCTGCTCGACGAGGACTGATTGCACTGCCCATTCAGTTCTCCGCACAGGACGCCGATCAACGAACCAGCGCCTGCGGACACCCCCAAACGGCACGCCACTCCTGCCAAATCGTTAACAGCCAGTACAGACCTCGTTGACCCGGCCCACCCTTACACTTCCCGCCATGCGCACCCCCGTCCCCGAGCTAGCCGCGGCCCCGGCGCCTGCCGACCCGGCGCCGCGTTGGGTGGCGATCGTCGGTATCACCATCACCAGCCTCCTGGTCCTGGCGGTGCTTCAGCCGCAGTTGCTCGTGGTGGCGAATACGCCGTCCGGCGGTGATATGGGGGCACACGTGCTCGGCCCGGCATATCTGCGCGACGTGCTCCTTCCCGAAGGCAAGGTGCTCGGTTGGTCCAATTCTTGGTTCGCCGGGTTCCCGATCTTCTACTTCTACTTCCCGCTCCCTTCGCTGGTGATAGTCGCCCTCGATGTACTCCTTCCCTACGGAGTTGCCTTCAAGGTGGTGACGGTCATGGGGTTGCTGGCGATGGCCCCCGCTACCTACTTCTTCGCAAGGTCCATGCGTTTCAGCCGGACGGTGGCGACTGTGGCGGCGGCGGCGGGAGGCGCGTTCGTCTTCATGGAGAGTTACACCATCTACGGGGGGAACATCGCCTCCACCCTCGCCGGGGAGTTCTCCTACTCGTGGTCCTTCGCCCTCTCGCTGGTTTACCTGGGTCTGCTGGTCAAGGCGGTCAAGGACGACCGACGGTTTATGCCCTGGGCGGCGGCCGCTCTGGCGGCTACCGCCCTGTCCCACGTCTTGACCACTCTGGTGGTGCTCATCGCCTCGATCCCCGTCCTGCTGTGGAGGAGAGGCACGGGGCGGGCGATGACGGTGTGGATCTGGGGCTTCTTCATCGCCGCTTTTTGGGCATTGCCGCTGGTCATGCGGATCGGTCTCACCTCGGACATGGCGTGGACCCCGCTGAGCCGCTGGTCGGACCTTTTCCCGGTGGACGCCTGGCTGGTGATCCCTCTCGCCATCGTCGGGGTCATCTGGTCCCTCCGTCGCACGGCGCGGGTGGTTCCGGCCGTGGTGGCGATGCTGATTCCGCTTGTCTACTTCTGGATCCCCGTGGTCCTCCCCGACCTGGTCCCCGCGTTGGGGGACCGCTGGAAGCTGTGGAACGGGAGGCTTCTGCCTTACTGGTTCTTCGGGCTCTACCTGTTCGCCGGGTTGGCCGTCGGGTTGGCAGGCGACGCCTTGCTACGGCGCCTCCCCGAGCGGATGTCGGCATGGTGGCCCCGGGCGCTCCTGGCTGTCGGTGCCGCCGCGGCGTTCATCGTTACCGCCACCGCCGACGCCCTGCCCGTGTGGGTCCGCTGGGTGGCGCCCATTCCCTTCATCCTCGCACTGATCGGGTCGTTCGCCATCCACCGACGGGTATCGGTCCGGCCCGTTCTGACAATTGCCACCGTCGTGCTGCTGATCGGCGGGGGTCTCGCCGGGGTGAGTTTTGTCAACGGGTGGGCGCGCTGGAACTACTCGGGGTATGAGGCCAAGGAGGGATGGCCCGAGTACGAGCAACTGATGCAGGTGATGGACTCGCTTCCGTCGGGGAGGGTGCAGTGGGAGGCGAACGGGGATTTGGAGCGCTACGGCACACCGATGTCGCCAATGCTCTTCCCCTATTGGACCGAGTGGACGCACCCGTCCATGGAGGGCCTCTTCTTCGAGTCGTCGCTCACCACCCCGTTCCATTTCCTCAACCACGCCGAGATGAGCTACAAGCCGTCCAACCCGATTCCCGGGCTCAACTACCACACCTTCGACTTCGAGCGAGGGGTCGAGCACATGGGGACCTATGGGGTTCGCTACTACGTGTCGTTCACCGAGGAGGCGGCTGCCGAGGCGGAGCAAACCGAGGGACTGAAGCTGGTGGCCGAGACCGCTCCATTCAAGATCTTCGAATTGCCCCCGTCGTCGCTGGTCGACGTGGCCACCAACGTTCCATCGGTGTACGAGGAACCGGAGGGCGGCCTGCCCTCGGCCCAGGGGACCGAAGCTGCCGCTGCGCCGACCTTCGAGGAGTTCGCCCTCAGCTGGTACGACGACATCGGGACCATGGACCAGTGGGTAGCGGCCGAGGGGCCGGCGGAATGGCCGCGGATCACCAATCTGGATGAGCGCACCGCCGCGCCGATCACCGGCGGGGGCGAGGTGTCCGACGTCGTGATCGACGACGAGCGGATCAGTTTCCGGACAACTGCTGTCGGAGTGCCCCACATGGTCAAGGTCTCCTACTTCCCCAACTGGACGGCCCAAGGTGCCGAGGGGCCTTGGCGAGCCGCACCCTCGTTGATGATGGTGGTACCTACCCAGGAAGAGGTCGTGCTCGAGTTTCGCAACACATGGGTGGAGACGGCAGGGTTGGTGCTCAGCGCCGTCGGGATCGTCGGCCTTGCCACCTGGGGGTTCGTCTGGCGGCGGCGGAGGGTGGCACGGTGAGGCGCTATCTCGCCACCTTCGCCACCAGGGAGACCATGGGGCAATTTGTCCGCATGGCCGTCATCGGGGTGTTCAACACGCTGACCTATTTCGCCCTTTTCAACCTTTTCCGGTTTGCCCTCGACTGGACGACGTTCTGGTCGGTGACGGCAGGGTTCGCCATCGCCACCGGGTGCTCATATGTGCTCAACCGCCGCTGGACGTTCCGCCTCGGTCGCAATAGGGGATCGTGGGGAGAGTCGGGGTCTTTCTATGTCGTCAACGCCCTCTCCTGGGCGGCCACCGTCGCCGTGGTGAAGGGCGCCGAGCTCCTCTGGCCCGACATCGGGCCGATCGGACTCAACCTGGCCAATCTGGTCGCCACCGGGATAGTGCTTCTTCCCAAATTCGCCGCCTACCGCGACCTGGTGTTCCATCGCTCGCTCCGTCGAGTGGACCCGGAGGAGCAGACCGTCTCCGGGGAGAGCTGAGGCGGCGCCAAACATCCGGGCTCAGTCGTCCGAGTCAGCCTCAGATCCGGCCTTCAGCAGGCGCCGCATCTCCCAAAGCCCTCGCAGCGTCCGGGGTATCCGGGTGAGGAAGGAGGAGCGCGCCTCGCGCAACTCCTCCACCACGACGGGCACCTCGTCGATCCGCTTCCCCGCCCGTTCTGCCCTCAGCACCAGCTCGGTGTCAAACAGGTCCTTACGACTCACCACAATGGGAGCGAACTCGGCGACGACGTCCGTCCGGAACGCCTTCATCCCATGCGTGTCGCTGACCGACGATCCGAAGAGCAGACGGAGAAGGCGGTTGAACCCGAATGTGCCGAGCCGTCGCAGTATGGAGCGGCGATCCTCCGATCCTTCCACCCGTTTCGAGGCGATCACGATGTCGGCCTCCGCATGCTCGCTGAGGACGGTGGACAGGAACGGACCAGAGAAGTAGTCGATGTCGAAGTTGACGACCCAATCGCCGGTGGCAGCGAGGAAGCCGGCACGCATCGAAGCCCCGTAGTCGGGTTCGTCGTGTTGGATGACGGTGAGATTCGACGTGCGGCTGGCCAAGTCCACCCCACGTAGGTAGGTGTCATCGGTCGAGCCGTTCTCCACCAGGATGACGGACACTTCGGCATCAACCGCCTCGAGCTGACCGAGAAGGGTCTGGACGGCGGCAGCGAGGATCTCCGCCTCGTTGTGAACGGGTATTACCACGGTGACGGTCGGTCGACTCATGCGGCGGCGAGTGTACGAACGACCGCGGCGGTGAGCCTCGTGGTGCATAGGATGAGCCGCCGATGGACCTCGATCGGATTTTCAAGGCATACGACATCCGCGGCCGCACCGACAACGGCGAGCTCGACGAGAACGTTGCCCGCAGGGTCGGCGCCGCCTTCGCCCGGTTCGCCGGCGCCGACACCATCGCGGTCGGTCACGATTGCCGGCTCTCCTCCCCTTCGTTGCGCGACGCCTTCGTCGAAGGGGTCACCAGCCAAGGCATCGATCTCCTCTCGCTTGGCGAGGTGGCGACGGATGTGGTCTATTTCGTCGCCGGGAGCCGCAAAGTCCCCGGGGCGATGATCACCGCCTCGCACAACCCCCCGGAGTACAACGGGATCAAGCTTTGTCGGGAGGGTGCGGTCCCCGTCGGGGCCGATACAGGACTTGCGGAGATAAGGCAGCTTGCCGATGAGGAACTCGCCCCGGTCGACGAGCCGGGCCGGGTGGAGGCATTCGACCCGACCCCGGGTTATGTGGAACACCTCTACTCACTGGTCGAGCCGTCCGGAATCCGGCCACTGCGGGTGGCTGCCGACGGCGGCAACGGGATGGCGGGCGCCGTCCTCCCCCAGGTGTTCAAGAGGATCAGCGCTGAGTTGATCCCGCTCTATCTCGAGCCGGATGGGAACTTCCCCAACCATCCACCCGACCCGCTTCGCCCGGAGAACCTGGTGGACCTCCAGGCGGTCATCGCCGAGCAGACGGCCGACCTGGGGGTAGCCTTCGATGGCGACGCCGATCGGGCCTTCTTCATCGACGACACCGGATCGCCCCTTTCGGGGAGCGCCACCACGGCGCTCATCGCCCGGTGGTTCCTCGAGCGCGAGCCTGGCGCCAAGATCATCCACAACCTCATCACCAGCCGGGCGGTTGGAGAGACGGTGCGGGCACATGGTGGCGAGCCGATACGCACCAGGGTCGGCCATTCCTACATCAAGCAGGTCATGGCCGAGACGGGTGCCGCCTTCGGAGGGGAGCACTCGGGGCATTACTACTTCCGTGACAACTTCCGTGCCGACTCGGGGATCCTGGCGATGCTGGTGCTGCTCACCGTGATCAGCGATGCCGGCCGCCCCCTCTCCGACCTTCGGTCAGATGTAGAGCCCTATTCGCAGTCGGGCGAGATCAACCTCCAGGTGGCCGACCAGGCGGCGGCGATGGAGGCCGTGGCCGCCGGTTTCCCGGGTGCAGAGTTGGAGCGACTCGACGGCCTCACGGTGAACTGGCCCGACCGTTGGTTCAACCTCCGCCCTTCGAACACCGAGCCGGTGCTCCGTCTCAACGTCGAGGCGACGACGCCGGGCGATGTGGCGGAACTGGTCAGCCAGGTCGAGCACATTGTGGGCCCGGTGTGAGAAGGCCAATGAGATGACCACCGATGAGAGGACATTGTTGAGATGACTCTTATCGATCCCGACCTGCTGGAGATCCTGGTCTGTCCGGTGGACAAGGCCGGGCTCGATGAGGACCAAGCGGGGCCGGCATTGGTGTGCCGAAGCTGTGGTCGCCGCTACCCGGTGCGCGACGGCATCCCCGTGATGCTCGTCGAGGAGGCAGAGCTACCCGGCGGGCCAGAGTGACGAGCCAGGCGACGGATATGGCCGGAATGGTGGCCGGCCTCGGGTCGCAGCTGCGGTGGGCAATCGAACTCGAGGTCGACCGGCTGGAGCGTCCCCCTGCGGTGGTGGTCGCCGGGATGGGGGGCTCGGGGATCTCGGGCGACATGGCCGCACCGCTGGCCGATGAAGCGGGATCTCTGCTCGTGGTCCACAAGGGTTATGGGCTGCCCGGGTGGGCCGCCTCGGTCAAACCGTTGGTGGTGGCTGTCTCCTACTCGGGAGCGACCGAGGAGACCTTGTCCGGCGTCGAATCTGCCAGAAGTAGCGGGCTTCAGGTGGTGGCCGTCACCTCGGGCGGGCGGCTCGGGGAAGAAGCAGCCGCCGAGGGCTGGCCGAGGATCATCGTTCCCGGCGGGCTACCACCACGCGCCGCCCTTGGCTACCTGGCCGGTGCGGTGCTGAGGGTCCTGGAGGCGGCGCAGGTGGTGGCGCCGATGCGGGCTCCGCTCGACGAGGCGGCCGACGTCGTGGATGACCTGATCGGAGGCGGAGCCGCCACATCGCTGGCCGCTGATCTCGCCGAGGGGCTCGCCGGAAGGTTCTCGGTCATCTACGGCTCATCCGGCCCTTCGCTTCCCGCCGCGCAGCGTTGGAAGACGCAGCTCAACGAAAACGCCAAGGCCGCTGCCGCGTGGGGCATCATCCCCGAGTTGGACCACAACGAGATCGTGGGCTGGGACGCCGACCCCGACCTCTCCCGGAGGCGGGTCGGGATCGTGGCGCTACGCGATCAAGGTGAGCACCCCCAAGTGGCGCGGCGCTTTGAGATCACACGCCGGCTATGTACCAACCGGGTCGGCTGGGTGGGCGAGGTTCGGTCCCAGGGAAGCTCGTCGTTGGCGCGTTGCCTGAGCCTCGTCGCAGTCGGCGACCTGGTGTCGCTCGGTGTCGCCGAGCGAGCCGGAGTGGACCCGATGGATATCGCCATCCTCGACCAACTCAAGAGGGAAATGGCCGAGTGACGGACGGCGGACGGCGGACGGCGGACGGCGGACGGCGGACAGAGTCGGAACGGGCCACCTGACTCTCCGCACCCGAGGGAGCAAGAAGCCGGATGGCGCGATCGGCTCCCGCATTGCCACAATGCCATATCCCGTAACGAGAAAGTTGCTTGAGATGAGTGTTGATCACGACGTAGCCGACCTTTCGCTTGCCGAGGCCGGGGCGAGGAGGGTTGCCTGGGCAGGGCGGAGAATGCCGGTGATGGGGACCATCAGGGAGCGGTTCGCCAAGGAAACCCCTCTAGCGGGCCACGTGGTGGCAGCATGCCTCCACGTCACCGCCGAGACCGCCAACCTGATGCTGGCGCTTCGTGACGGCGGCGCCGAGCCCATTCTCTGTGCCTCCAACCCGCTGTCGACCCAGGACGATGTCGCCGCCGCCCTCGTGGCCGAGGGCATCTCCGTGTTCGCCATCAGGGGAGAGGATTCCAACAGCTACTACAAGCACATCCACGCCGTCCTCGACGCCGGACCGGCTGTGACGATGGACGACGGCGCCGACCTGGCGACCATCCTCCACACCGAGCGGCGCGACCTCCACGTGATCGGCTCCACCGAGGAGACCACGACTGGGGTCATCCGTCTGCGGGCGATGGCCGATGATGGGACGCTCCGCGTTCCTGTCGTAGCGGTCAACGAATCGGCAACCAAGCACCTCTTCGACAACCGCTACGGGACCGGACAGTCCGCCCTAGACGGGATAATCCGGGCGACCAACATCCTCATGGCGGGTTCGACCATGGTGGTGGTGGGTTATGGCGACTGCGGCCGCGGTGTCGCCGAGCGCGCCGATGGTCTCGGCGCCAGGGTGATCGTGGTCGAGGTCGACCCGGTCCGTGCCCTCGACGCCGCCATGAGCGGATACCAGGTCATGACGGCGCACGACGCCGCTGCACTTGGGGATGTGTTCATCACCGTCACCGGCGACAAGCATGTCCTCCGCCAGGAGCACTTCGACCGGATGAAGGACGGCGCCGTGCTGGCCAACGCAGGGCATTTCGACGCCGAACTCGAACTCACCAGTCTCAGGTCAACCGCAGTGGAGCGCAAGGTCGCCCGGCCCAACCTGGAGGAATTCGTGATGCCCGACGGGCGGAGCCTTTTCCTCGCCGCCGAGGGCCGCCTGGTCAACCTCGGCGCTGCGGAGGGGCACCCCGCCGACGTGATGGACATGTCCTTCGCCAACCAGTCGATGGCCGCCGAGTGGCTGGTCGAACGGGAGGGCACCCTCGAGCCGATGATCTACACGCTCCCCCGCGAGGTCGACGAAGAGGTCGCCCGGATCAAACTGGCCCACCTCGGCGGCGGCTTGGAGACGCTCACCCAGGAGCAGATCGATTACCTGTCGGGATGGCAGGAGGGGACGTAGTACTGAGTACTCAGTACTTAGTACTTAGTACTTAGACCGGAACCAGCTCCCCCTCGGGTGGACGGATTCCGTCCGCCGTCCGCCGCTCTTTCTGTCACCCCCGGCTCTTACGTTGCGCGCCATGACCTGTCTGGCCTGCCGTCGGTGGGGGGGTGGGGTGTTGTGCGGGGGGTGTCTCGCAGGCCTGCAGCCGGCACCGGACCGGTACCTGCCGGGCGGTCTGGTGGTGAAGGCGGCGTTCCTCCACGCCGGGCCGGCACGGGCATTGGTGCACCGGCTCAAATATGAGGGGATCCGCCAGGCCGCCGAGGTCCTCGCCAACGCACTGGTGGATCGGTGGGGTCCTCCTCCTGGCGCGATGGTGCCGATACCGAGGGCGGCGATCCGTGTCTGGCGATTCGGGGTGGACCCAGCATTCGAGTTGGCGAGGGCAGTGGCCGCCCTCAGCGGGGTGGAGGTTCGCGCCGACCTCAGTGCGCCGTTGTGGGCATCGCAGCGGGCCGGGCGTCGGGGTTCTGATCGGCGGCCGCCCCGTTTCACGACCCGGGGCCGGCCCGGTGGCGGTGTGCTGGTAGACGATGTGCTCACCACCGGCCGGACGCTGCGCGCCGCCTCGGCAGCGCTTGGAGTGGGTCCCGGCATGGCCATGGTGGCGACGGCGGCACCGCTTCGCGCCACAGAGTTACATCATCCTGGTGAGCAGATCGGCGGCGGGCACTAGCCTCGGACGGAGGGCCCGGAGGACGGGCGCGAGATCATGCGGGGAGGTCGCTGGTGGCGGTGAACGTCCATGCTCGCAACGTGCACCTCGACAGATCTTTCAAGGATGGGCTGGCAGCCAAGGTCGACCACGCCACACGCTTCCTTGGTGGCTCTGTGGGTGAAGTGGATCTCGAGGTGACCGAGGAAAGCAACCCGCGCCGGGCCGACGGCCGCTTTCGGGTGGAGGTGACCACACTCGCCGCCGGGCACACGCTGCGGGTCGAGGCCGCAGCGAGCACGCCGGAATCGGCGGTAGACCAGGCGGTCGACCGGCTGGAAAGCCAGCTCCGAAAGCTCAAGGACCGGCTTGTGCACCGCTCCCGTAACCACCGCGAGCCCCCACCTCCGGATTCGAGCACAGACGACGAGGAAGAGGGTGCCCAGATCGTTCGGGTGAAGCAGTTCGTGATGAAGCCGATGACCCCCGACGAGGCGATCCTCGAGATGGACATGCTCGGCCACGGCTTCTTCCTCTTCGAAAATGCCGAGAACGGGTTGTCGAGCGTCGTGTACCGCCGCAGTGATGGTGGCTACGGTCTGATCGAGCCCGCCTAAACAAGGCTCCCGGTTTCGCCCCGCCGATGATCTGTCTAAGTACTGAGTACTAAGTACCAAGTACTCGAGTCCGAGACTAAGTACCATCTCCACCAATGTCCCTCTTCAACAAGGTGATGCGCGCCGGGGAAGGTCGCGCCCTAAAGGACCTGCAGGATCTGGTGGGGCGGGTAAACGCGCTCGAGCCAGAGATCGAGGCGCTCGACGATGAGGCACTGCGATCCAAGACGGCGGTGTTCCGGGACAGGCTGGCGCAGGGAGCAGCCCTCGACGATCTCGAGGCGGAGGCCTTTGCCGTCGTGCGTGAAGCGGCACGGCGCGTGCTGGGACAGCGTCACTACGACGTCCAGGTCATTGGCGCCGGGGCTCTGCACCGTGGTTCCATCGCCGAGATGAAGACCGGTGAGGGGAAGACGCTGGTCTCGACGATGCCGGTCTACCTCAATGCACTCGCCGGCTCGGGTGTCCACCTGGTCACGGTCAACGACTATCTGGCGGCTCGCGATGCCGAGTGGATGGGAGGGGTCCACCGCTTCCTCGGCCTGACCGTCGGCCTGATCCAGACCGGTCTCAGCCCAGAAAGTCGCCGCCCCGCCTACGCCGCAGACATCACGTATGGGACCAACAACGAGTTCGGGTTCGACTACCTGCGCGACAACATGGCGATGCGCGCCGAACACATGGTCCAGCGCGGTCACACCTTCGCCATCGTCGACGAGGTCGACTCGATCCTGGTCGACGAGGCGCGTACCCCGTTGATCATCAGCGGCCGGGTGGCCGACACCGCCCGTTGGTACGAGCAGTTCTCCCGGATCGTTTCGACGCTGCGACGCGACGAGCACTACGAGGTGGACGAGGCGAAGCGCCAGGTGATCACGACCGAGGAGGGGGTGGAGCGGGTCGAGAACGTCATCGGCGTGGAGAACATGTACGACCACGCCTCGGTCGACCTGGTTCACCACCTCGATGTCGCCCTAAGGGCGAAGGAGCTGTACCAGCTCGACGTCGACTACCTCCTCGACAACGGTGAGGTGAAGATCGTCGACGAGTTCACCGGCAGGGTGCTCGAGGGTCGCCGCTACTCGGAGGGCCTCCACCAGGCGATCGAGGCCAAGGAGGGGGTGGCCATCAAGGAGGAGAACCAGACGCTGGCCACCATCACCTTGCAGAACTACTTCCGGCTCTACGACAAGCTCTCTGGGATGACCGGGACCGCCAAGACGGAGGCGGCCGAGTTCGCCCAGATCTACGGGTTGGAGGTTGTCGAGGTCCCGACGCACCGCACGACGGTGCGGCTCGACCAGCCGGACCTGGTCTACAAGACAGAGGATGCGAAGTTCGAGGCGGTCGTGTCCGACATCGTCGAGCGCCACCAACACGGTCAGCCGGTCCTGGCGGGGACGGTCTCGATCGAGAAGTCGGAGAGGCTCTCCCGGCTGCTCCAGAAGAGCGGGATACCCCACGAGGTACTCAACGCCAAGCAGCACGCCAGGGAGGCGGAGATCATCGCCCAGGCCGGTCGGAAGGGGGCAGTTACGGTCGCCACCAACATGGCTGGCCGCGGTGTCGACATCATGCTTGGCGGCAATCCCGAGGGACTGGCCAAGACCGAGCTGAAACGGGAGGGAATCGACCCGTCGGAGCCCGGCTACCAGGAACAGCTCCACGCCTCGACAAACCGCATCTCGGTCGAGATCGAGAGCGCCCACGACGAAGTCGTCGAAGTCGGGGGTCTCTACGTCGTGGGGACGGAGCGGCACGAGAGCCGCCGGATCGACAACCAGCTGCGGGGCCGTTCGGGTCGCCAGGGAGACCCCGGCGAATCGCGCTTCTACCTGTCGCTGGGCGACGACCTGATGCGCCGTTTCCAGGGTGAAAGGGTCCAGGGGATCATGGAGCGTCTCCGTATCCCCGACGACGTACCCATCGAGGCCGGGATCGTGACCAAGTCGATCGAGCGAGCCCAGCGCCAGGTCGAGGCGCAGAACTTCGAGATCCGCAAGAACGTCCTCAAGTACGACGAGGTCATGAACCGCCAGCGCGAGGTCATCTACAGCTGGCGGAGGGGAATCATGCTCGGCGAGAAGAGCGAGACCCTGGTCCGGGAGTGGATAGGCGACGTCGTCTCCGAGACCGTTGGCATCACCGTCCCCCAGGACGAGCAACCCCGGGATTGGGACTGGGAGCTGCTCGGCAAGGAGCTGGGCCAGTACTACGAGACCCGGCTGGGACCGGAGTGGGTGGAGGAGCAGGGCGGGGTAGTCGTCGCCGACCTGGAAGATGCCGCCGTCGAAGAGGCGCTGACCACATACGACGAGCGCGAGACAGAGCTCGGGACCGAAACGCTTCGCCGGTTGGAGACACAGGTGGTGCTTTCGATCATCGACAACAAGTGGCGCGAGCACCTCGCCGAGATGGACTACCTGCGCTCCGGCATCGGTCTGCGCGCCATGGGCCAACGCGACCCGCTTGTCGAGTATCAGCGGGAGGCTTACGACATGTTCGCCGACCTGGTGGACTCGGTTAAGCGCGACGCCGTCCGCTACCTCTTCCATGTCCAGGTGGTGGAGCCGGCACCGAGCGCCCCGGTGAGGAGTGCCCCCTCGGCAGCCCAGGTGGCAGCCGGCTCCGCAGGTCAGGTGGCGACGATGCCGGTGTCGGTCGACAAGGTGGGTCGCAACGACCCCTGCCCCTGCGGTAGCGGGAAGAAATTCAAGAAGTGCCACGGAGCGGTGGCCTAGTCACAGGCTGTAGGTTCAACCCCACCGATGACGTACACCACAGACCCAAAGGCTTTCATCTCAGAGCTGCGCTCCCGTCTCGACGAGGCCGGGAGGTTCCTTTGACGTCGCCAGCAAACGCCGCGAGCTGACCGACCTCAGGGAACAGGCCTCTTCGGCCGACCTCTGGAACGACCCCGACGCAGCCCGCCAGGTGACGCGCAAGCTGGCGCGCAGCGAGCAATTGGTGGGGATGGTCGACGAGCTGGAGCGGTCGTTGGACGACGCCGCCGAGTTGCTCGACCTAGCTGACGCCGAGGACGACGCTGGTATCACCGCCGAGATCGGCGACGAGCTGGAAAAGGTGGGCGCCGAGCTCGACCGGCTCGAGGAGGAGTCGCTCTACTTCGGCGAGTACGACGAGCATGCCGCCATCCTCTCGGTACACGCCGGTGCCGGTGGTGTCGATGCCCAGGATTGGGCCCAGATGCTCTTCCGGATGTACCAGCGGTACCTGGAGGACGCCGGCTTCTCCTCCGAGGTCGACGACGTGAGCGATGGGGACGAAGCCGGGATCAAGTCGGCGACGATGACGGTCCGGGGGGAGCGCGCCTACGCAATGCTCGAGGGGGAGCGGGGGGTCCACCGGCTGGTGAGGATCAGCCCATTCGACTCGAACGCCAGGCGGCACACCTCCTTCGCCGGCGTCGATGTCATACCCGAGGTGGAGGACGCCACCGTCGAGGTCGACCCCGAAGACCTCCGAATCGACACCTTCCGGTCGCAGGGCGCGGGCGGCCAGCACGTCAACACTTCGGACACCGCGGTCCGGATAACGCACATCCCCACCGGTGTCGTGGTCGCCTGTCAGGCGGAACGCTCGCAGTTGCAGAACAGGAACCGGGCAATGGCTTTGCTGCGCGCCCGACTCGCCGAACGCGCCCGCCAGGAGCGCCTCGACCACATCGATGAGATCCGGGGTGAGCAGGGTGAGGCGGCCTGGGGTCGTCAGATCCGCTCGTACGTCCTCCAGCCCTACCAGATGGTCAAGGACCTGCGGACGGACGTCGAGGTCGGGAACGTCCATGGCGTGCTCGACGGCGACCTGCAGCCCTTCGTCGACGCCTACCTGCATTGGCGACGCACCCGCCACGAAATCGACCAGGCATAGCCCACCCCGACCCTGTCGCAGCGTGCCCGATCGGCAGATGATTGGTTCCGCCGACCGGTGGTTGGTAACCTCGCGAGGCGGGTGGAAAGGGGTCACGAACAGGTTGACCCGCGCCCAACCGCTTCCCGAGGGTTCCTCATCCCATGATCCGATTGCAGGAAGTAACCAAGGTCTACGACGGCGGGATCGTCGCTGCCCGTGACGTCACCCTCGACATCCAGAAGAGCGAGTTCGTGTTCCTCGTCGGACCCTCCGGGTCGGGCAAGTCGACGCTGATCAGGCTCCTGCTGCGTGAAGAGGACATCACCAAGGGGAAGATCTGGGTGGCGGGGAAGGACATCACCGCCATCCCCGGGTGGAAGGTGCCCTATCTGAGACGTTCCATCGGAACGGTCTTCCAGGACTTCAAGCTCCTCCCCAACAAGACGGTGGCGGAGAACGTCGCCTTCGCCCTCGAGGTACTTGGACGTCCCCCCGAGGTGGTCCGCACCCAGACCACCCAGGTGCTCGAGTTGGTGGGTCTCACCGGCAAGGCGGATAGATACCCCCGCCAACTGTCCGGCGGGGAGCAGCAGAGGGTTTCGATCGCCCGCGCCTTTGTCAACCGGCCACCCATCCTCCTCGCCGACGAGCCGACCGGGAACCTCGACCCTGCGACCTCGGTCGGGATCATGCGGCTCCTCGACCGGATCAACCGGACCGGGACCACAGTCGTCATGGCCACCCACGACCACGCCATCGTCGACGCCATGCGGAGGCGGGTGGTCCAACTCGAGCGGGGGCGGATAATCCGCGACCAGGCGGCGGGGCGCTACGACTCCTCGGTAGTCCAGGTCGGGGACTGAGCGGTGAGCCGCTTTCTCTATCTGCTTCGCGATGCCCTGGTCAACCTGCGCCGCAACGCGCTTGTGGTCAGCGGAGCGGTGTTGGCGGTGCTGGTGTCCATGTCGCTGGCACTCGGCGCCCTCATGGTCAACGAGTTGGTCAGGGTCAACCTGATCCAGTGGCAGGAGGGCACACACGTCATCGTCTTCCTCAAGGACGAGCAGGCCGGGGTGACGCGGGCAGCGCAGCGGGCCCTGCTCGAGGAGATCGATGGTTGGGCCCAGGTGGAGTCGACCGAGTTCTACGACAAGACCGATGCCCTGGAGGAGTTCCGTCAGATATTCGCCGAGCAGCCGGCCCTGCTCGAGGAGATAGATCCGGCACTTCTCCCGGCATCCATCAGGATCCGCCTCCATGACATCGCCGACTACCGCCAGGTGGAATTCCAATTGGCCGGCGAGGCGCCGGTGCGCCGGGTCCGCTCGCTCGGAGAGCGGATCGATGAGCTGTCGGCTGTGAGCAACGTGCTCAATGGCCTTGGTCTGGTGGCGTCGCTCGTGTTGGGGGTGTCCGCCGTGGTGCTCATCGCCAACACCATCCGCATGGCTATCTACGCCCGACGCGACGAGGTCTCCATCATGAAGCTCGTCGGCGCCGGCAACTGGTTCATCCGGGTGCCGTTCGTGCTCGAGGGGCTGATCGAGGGGGTCATCGGCGCAGGACTCGCCGTCCTCGCCGTCTGGCTCGCTTCCGACCGGCTGGCGTCGGTCGAGCAGAGCGTGGAGATCGTGCGGCTTTCCCTACCGACGGACTTCTTCCTGCGCTGGGGGTTGTTGTTCGTCCTCTTCGGGGCTGCGGCAGGCGTGCTCGGAAGCCTGCTCGGCCTGAGGCGCTTCATCAGGGTTTAGAGGTGCGGCGGCTGGTCGCCGTCGTCGTGTCCGCGCTGGCCCTGACCGGGGCGCTTCCGGCGCCGGCAGCAGGTCCCAACGACGAACTGTCCGATGTGGAGCGGCGCATCGACGAGCTCGCCGACGACATCGAGCAATCGAAGGCGGCAAAGGGCTCGGCTGCGCTCCGCTTGCTCGAATCGCAGGCGGCATTGGAGGAGAGCCGCGCCGCCGTTTCCGCAGGTGAGGCGGAGGTCGAGGCGGCGGCGGCGCGGGTCGCCCGGCGGCGGGAGGAACTGCGGATGCTGCGGCGCCACCGCCAGGAGGTCGCAGGGAACCTTGTCGCCACCGGGCTCGCCGATGTCGCAGAGAGACAGCGGCTCCGCCGCAATGCCGCCGCCATGTACATGGAGGCGGTCGGTGGGGGAGCCGATCTGCTGGGGATGACCGACCTGATCGAGATGGAGGTGGCCGGGGAGTACACCGGCGCCGTCGTGCGCCGCACCAACCGGGTGGTTCGGACCCTCGCCGGTCTGCGTCGTCAAGCCATCGATCAGCAGGCGGAGTTGGGACGGCGCAGCAACGAGGTCCGGCGTGCCGTTGAAGCGTTGGAGGCGGAGCAGACAAGGCTCGAGGAGGCCTTGGAGGAACTGCGCGGGGTCGAGGCGGAGCATGCCGCCGCCGTGTCCGAGGCCGAGGCTCGTCTGGTCGACATCGAGAGCGAGATAGCGGCAGCCGAACAGCACCGCCAGGGTCTCGAGGCCGACGCCGCCAGGCTCGAGGCCGAGTTGAGGCAAAGGAAGCCCGCCGACGAGCCGGCCGCCCAAGAGGCGACGACCACATCGACCACCTCTGCGGCGACCGAGCCCGAAAGCGTTGGTCTGGCCTGGCCGTTGTGGGGCTTTGTCAGCTCGAGCTTCGGTTGGCGGTTCCACCCCATCTACGCCGACATGAGGCTCCACACCGGTATCGACATCGATGGCTCAGCCGGCGGCGCCATCGTCGCTGCCGCCGATGGGATCGTGATCATCGCCGGCCCCTATGGCGGCTACGGGAACACCGTGGCGATCGACCACGGCGACGGACTGATCACTATCTATGCCCATCAGGAGACGATCTACGTAGTGAACGGTGAATGGGTAACCCAGGGAGAGGTCATCGGCACCGTCGGCTGCACCGGGCTTTGCACCGGCCCCCACCTCCACTTCGAGACCAGGGTATGGGGGGCGGCGACAGATCCCCTTGACCGGTTGGGTTCTTAGACGGCGGACGGCAGACGGCAGACGGCGGACGGCGGACGGTGGACGTGCAGACCGGCCGCCCTCCACACGCTGTCCGGCGGCGGAGTCGGCCCGCCGCGGCATTCTTCCGGTCCCCCTGAAGGGGGGAAGGGCCCCGCTGCGGAGCAGCCGGTAGGGGGGAGCCCCGAACTCCCCACGGTGCTCGAACCGCTCCTTAGCCCCGGCGCCGAACGGACCGGACGGCGCGCTCCATGTCGCGCTTCTCCTCGCGCTCCCTGATGGAACGGCGCTTGTCGTAGGTCCGCTTTCCCTTGGCAAGCCCCAGTTCGACCTTGGCCTTCCCCCGATCGAAGTAGAGCCGCATCGGGATCAGCGTGAGACCCATCTCCGCCAGCTTTCCGGCGAGTCGATCGATCTCGACGCGATGGAGGAGGAGCTTTCGGGTCCGCTCCGGGTCGTGCCCACCGCCCCGGCTGAAGGAGTAGGGGGCGATGTAGGCCCCGACGAGCCACGCCTCGCCGTCTCTGACGTGGGCGTAGCTGTCCGAGATGTTGGCCGTGCCAGCTCTGAGGCTCTTGACCTCCGAACCCATCAGGGAAAGCCCGGCCTCGACCGACTCGATGATCTCGTAGTCGAAGCGTGCGCGCTTGTTGGTGGCGATGTTTCGGGCTGCCGGCTTCTTGAGGGCCATGGTTCGGACAGTGTGCCATCCCTCCGGCCCGGCGCCTCAGCGGAGCTCGGCTTCGGTCCCGAGACGGCGGATGGTGGCGGCGGTGCGGTCACGGGAGGCTCCCAATTCGGCGCGCAACCAGTCGTAGGACCCCGACTCGAGCGTTGCCGTGATCGGCAGCACCACATACCCGCTGCGCTCCACTCTCGTCGGGAAGAAGGCGCTGTGTCGGGCGTCCCACCAACCCTCGGCGCGTTTCGCCATCTCCAACTCGACGATCACACCGTCCTGAGTTTCCAGGCAGCACTGGTTGGACACGAGGTTGCCCAACCCGTAGACGACGTGCCGCTCGCCGACCCTCCCGATGGGTTGCACCACGTGGGCGTGATGGCCCACGATCAGGTCGATCGCCCCCGACCCGAGGAGCCCTTGCGCCAGCGCCACCTGCGCCGACGTGGGATCTGACTGGTACTCGGCGCCCCAGTGCAGGCTCACCACGACGAGATCGGCACCCCCGGCTCGGGCCCGTGAGGCTTCAGCCAGGATCGCCGACTGATCGATGACGTTGGCCACCCACTCCTGCCCCGTGGGCGGCGAAAGCCCGTTGAGCCAGTACGTGTAGGAGAGATGGCCGACCGTGACGTCTCCCACCTGGTAGAGGCGCGGGTTCGCCGCCTCCTCGGAGTTGCGTGCCGTTCCAGCGTGGCCGACACCGGCGGCGTCCAGGATGTCGAGCGTCTCCGCGGCCCCCCCGACCCCCTGGTCGATCGAGTGGTTGGACGCGGTGGAGCAGCCCTCATAACCGGCGTATGCGATTGCCTGCGCCACCTCGCGTGGGGCGTTGAACAGCGGGTACCCAGAGAGATCCTGGTTGTCGGCTGACAAGGGGACTTCGAGGTGGCACAGCGCCAGGTCGGCCGCCGAGAGGATCGGTGCGATCCGCTCGAACATCGGCCGGAAGTCGTATGACTGACCCGAGGCGTCACCGTACGCCGCGGCGCGGTCCACGAGCGGAGAGTGGATCAGGATGTCGCCGGTGACGGCGAGGGTGAATGCAGGGCGCTCGGCGGGCGGATCGCGTCCAGCCCCAGGGCCCTCCCCAGGAAGGAGGCCATCTGGCCCCGTGTCACCCATGCCAGCGGACAGAAGAGCCTCGGGTAATCCGGGTCGCAGCCCTCGGTGATGCCGGCGGAGGCGACCCGGTCGATGTCTCTCTCGAAGGGCGAACCGTCGTCGTCGCTGAAACGGTCCTTTGAGCCCGGTTTCAACTCGAACCCACGGTTGATGAAGGCGGCCATCTGACCGCGGGTGACCAACTCGTCTGGACAGAACCGGCTGGCGTCGGCGACATCACAACCACGGGTGATCCCGGCGGCTGCGACCCGGTTGATGTCCTCCTCGAAGGTCGATCCCTCGTCGTCGGTGAAGCTGTCGGCCGAAGCAGGCGGCAGTTTCAAGGATCGCCGCAACAGCGCCGCCATCTGGCCGCGGGTGATCGGGTCGACCGGGCAGGTGAGGTCGGAGAGCGGTGGGTTGCAACCCCTGAGCACCTCGAGCGCCGCCAGAGCCTCGATGTAGCCCTCGTGGGTGGATCCGTCATCGTCGAAGAAAGTGCCACCCGGTTCGAGGTCAGGAGCTACGGCGTTATGGGTACCCGACCCCGTGGCGAGGACGGTGACGAGCAGCATGGTCGATGCCACCGTGGGGGAAACCATCGCCCGAGCAACATAGCGGTGCGTCCCGGTCGGCCTTGGTTGTCGCAGGGGACCGGTATCCTTCCTGGTGTTGATTCCATCGACCACGGGGGTGAACTGGATTCGACGTTGAGAGTTGAAGCGACGGAAGCGAGCCGAGGTCCCCGGAGTCCTCGTTAAAGAACCGGGACACACCAAGAAGTGCCGACGACAGTCTGGCCCTGGCTGCCTGAACAACGCAGCCCGTCCGCCCGGTGGGTGCCTACCCCGCCGGATCCGGGCGTCGTAACGTAGGCGGCTCCCCCGGGGATCCGGGACTCGGGGGCTGAGACAACTCCGGATAGGGAGGTGGGACACTCGCCGTCAGGGTCCACCTTTTCGAAACTTTCCTGACGGCTGCGCTCGGAGATGCCGTCGCCGATGTCTCAGCGGACCGGGGTTCGACTCCCCGCACCTCCACTTGCAACACGGCCCGCCACCAGGCGGGCCGTTGCACACCACAAGGTCCCGCTTACGATTTCCAAGTGACATTCCAGAGTCCCGGTTTCGGGTCGGCCACCGGCTACGAGGAGCGACGCATCGAGGAGCTCCGGCGCTGGAAGCGCCGGGCCAACGGGTTCCTCCTAGTTGCCCTGGCCGTGTTCGTGGTCAGCCACTTCTTCGGCTCCGATGGCGTTGTCAACGGCTTTGTCAGGGCGGCGTCCGAGGCCGCCCTGATCGGTGGGATCGCCGACTGGTTCGCCGTCACCGCATTGTTCAGGCATCCGCTTGGCATCCCCGTGCCCCACACCGCCTTGATCCCTCGGAGCAAGGACGAGATCGGCCGCGGCTTGGCCGAATTCGTCCAGCAGAACTTCCTCGATCCGACCAATCTCCGCAATTGGCTATCCAGCTCCGACATCGCCGGGCGGGTGGCCACATGGGTCGAGGCGCCGGAACACAGCGAACTGACGGCGCGTCGCGCCATCCAGGCCGCGGCGACGGCCGCCGAGTCCTTCGACGACGAGACGGTCTCTGCGGTGGTCACTCAGGCCTCGCTGGACTGGATCCGGCAAACTCCGGTCACTCCCCTCATATCGCTGGTGGTCGATGCCTGGCTCAAGGGTGGCCATACCCAGGAGTCGATCGAGGCGGTGCTGCGTGGGATGGGCGTCGTCCTCGACGACAACCTCCCCTATTTCAAGAGCAGCTTCGACAAATCCGCCCCGTGGTGGATGCCGCAGTGGGCAGGGGATCTCGTCTTCGAGAGGATCATCGCTTCTTTGCGGATCCTCATCGAGGATGTCGTTTTGGACCAAGGCCATCCGGTGCGCGCCGATATCGAGCGGATGCTGAGCAGGGTGGCAGACGACCTGCGCAATTCGGCCGAGCTCTCGGATCGGATCGAGGGATCAAAGATGCGGCTACTCGACTCCCCCGAGTTCTCGGTGGCGATCGAGTCGCAATGGCAGGTACTCCGGGAAGGCCTGGCCAGGGCGGCGGGTGAGCCCGGCTCCGAGTTGGAGAAGACGCTGGCCGGGTTGATCCGATGGTGGGCGCAGCGCGTCCTGGACGATGAGCTGTTGCGGGCCAGAATCGACGATTGGATCGCCGGGACCGCCGAGCGCCTCGCCCGGCAATGGGACGATGAGGTCGTCGGGCTGATCGAGGCGACGGTTGCCGGGTGGGACGCAACCGAGATTTCCCGACGTCTCGAACTGCAACTGGGGCGGGACCTCCAATTCGTCCGCATCAACGGGACCGTGGTCGGCGCGCTGGTCGGGGTCGCCATCCATGCCCTGCTCCTCATCGCCGGCTAGACAAGTTTGGCGTCAGTAACGGGCCATGACCGCGTCAGGTGACGCCAAAACGATCTCAGCCCCCTCCCTGCTGGTCCTCCAACTCGGCGAACCGTTCCAACTCGACCCGTTCCAGGCGAATCCGGTTGGCGTAGGTGGAGAACACCAGGTAGGCGGATAGCCGGTTGAGGCCCTGGGCCCATGGGGGGATGTAACGAGGCTGGGCCACGGTCCCGTCGTCGAAGAGTGGCTGCAGTCGCACCACATCCCCCAGGGTGAGCCGCCCTGCGAAGAGATCGGGGATCAACCCGGGGCGGTTGTCGGCGATCGCCTTGGTGAGGAAAGTGTGCACCAGCGCCAGTCCCTCCAGATAGACGGCGTCCTTGGTGAAGGCAGAGCCCCCGGCCGGATCGCCTCCCCTGAGCACACGCTGCGCCGACTGGTAGGACTCCTCGAGGCTCTGTCCGGCGTCGAGGAAGAAGCGGAACAGATCCACGAAGTCGGCGCCGTCGAGCGCCGCCTGCACGGCGTTCACCCGCAGGGCGATACGGCGCAGCCGGTTCATGTCCATCGAGTACGTGGCCAGTTCGGAGAAAGTGGCCAGGCCTTCCTGGGTCTTGGTGGTTCTCGGGGCGGAGAGTGCCATCGAGGTGAGGAGAGGCTGCTTTTTTCCGTTGAGCACGGTGGAGGTGTGGACGAACGCCTCGTGGTTCGTCAGTTGGTCGAGATCGTTGCGACTGAACATGGCACCGCCCCTGATCTTGACCTTCTTGCTCCCCGCGGCGGCTTTGGCCGCCATGTTGGGGTCCACCACCACCTCGACGGCGTCATCGGTGAAGAAGTTGCCGAGACGGGCGGACAGCTCGGCGGCGAAATCGTCCGCCGGTATGTCGGCAACCGCCTCGTCGACGTCACCCGAGCCGAGGATCTCGTCGGTCAGCGCCAGTAGACCATCGGCCAGCGTGAGGGCGGATGTGCCCTGGCGTTCATAGATGTAGTCGGGCCGGCCGTAGAGCTCGACCGACCTCTCGGTGAAGCCGGGCGTTCCGATCGACTCCATCATCCGAGCGAGCGTGTGGTAGCACCGGGCCGTGGCGTGGATGAACTCCCCAAGTGGGTGTGAGCGATCGGCACCCGCCATCACCCCCTCGAGCACCTCCTTCGACTCGGGATGCGAGGCGGGCTGTGCCTCCACCACCGGTGGGCGGGGACGTCCTGCCCGCCAACCATCCAGGAAGCGATCCCGCTCCTCGTCGGGCCATCTCAGGCGGTCGAGCAGCCGGATCGGACGCGCCGCCCTGACCAGGTCGGCATCCAGCCGAGCTATGTGACGCTCGTCGGCCCGCCCATCGATCTGTTCCATCGGAGTCCTCTCGCCTCAAGGGTGCGGTCTTTCTGGCCGACCCTATCCTCACTGATGGTGCCGTCGATCTACGAGACCGAGGACCTGGAAGCGGTCCGAGCACAGACCCGGCGCTTCGTCGAAGCCGAGGTCGTGCCCAATGGAGCCGACTGGGAGGAGGCGGGTCAGGTCCCGCGCTCGGTGCTCCTCGAGATGGGGGAAATCGGGTTCTTCGGGCTCCGGGTCCCCGAAGAGCACGGTGGCGTCGAGCTGGGACCGCTGGCATCGGTCGTCTTCGCAGAGGAGTTGGGTCGATCCACCTTTGGCGGTTTTGCGATAACGGTCCTCGTCCATACAGACCTGGCGACGCCCTACCTCCTCAACTTCGGCAGCGACGTGCAGATGAAGCGCTGGCTTCCAGGGATCCTCAGTGGCGAGACCCTCACCGCAATCGCCGTGACCGAGCCCGATGCCGGGTCCGATGTCGCCGCGATGCGCACCAAAGCGAGGCGTGACGGCGACGGGTACGTCATCGATGGAACCAAGATGTTCATCACCAACGGATCTACCGCCGACCTCGTCTTCGTCGCCGCCCGGACCGATCCCTCGGTAAAGGGATCACGTGGGATTTCGATACTTGGGGTGGAACGCGGTGCTGCGGGGTTCACCGTCGGGCGGTCCCTCTCCAAGATGGGGTGGCGCTCTTCCGACACCGCCGAGTTGGTGTTCGAGGAGTGCTGGGTGCCGGCAGACCAACTCATCGGCGAGCCGGAGCGTGGCTTCTACCACGTCATGCACAACTTCCAGATGGAGCGCCTGGTCATCGGCGCCATGGCGATGGGCGAGGCCCAGCGGGCCATCGAGCTCACCGTCGCCCACCTCCGTCAGCGACGTGCCTTTGGCGCCCCGCTCTGGGAGAAGCAGGCAATCAGGCACCGGCTGGCCATGCTCCAGGCCAAGGTCGAGGCGGGACGTCAGCTCGTGTATTACACCGGTTGGCTGCTCGACCAGGGGGTTGATGCGGTCCTTCAGGTGTCGATGGTCAAGAGCTACTGCGGCGAATTGGTCAACGAGGTGCTGGCCGCATGCGTCCAGTTCCACGGCGGGATGGGGTTCATCACCGAGACCGCGGTGGAGCGCATGTATCGCGACGTCCGGATCCACACCATCGGCGGTGGCGCCACCGAGGTGATGCTCGAGGAGATCGCAAAGCGCTCCTGAGTCCAATGTCTTTGGTCATTCCACCGGACGTACCCGCAGGTCCATCGCTACCCAGAGCAGCCGGGCATACGGGTAGAACAGGATGGGGAATATGCCGTTGACCACGAGCGCGATCACCAGCACAGCGGTCCACGGCACGTCCGGCCAGGTGGCCGCGATCATGCCGATGACGACCAGGCCGAACAGGCCGAAGGTGGCCGCGGTGTCGATGGTCATCGCACCGACCCAGTAGCCCTGCTCCCGCTCGAACCGGAGACCACAACTGGGGCAGGTCTCGGCCATGACCATCCACCGCCGGTAGACGGAGCCGGCGCCACAGCGGGGACAGCGGCGCGCCAGGGCCCTTCCGATCATCTTGCCCAGACCTGGGCTCGGCTCCACGATTCGGATCGTAGGGTCGCGCCCTGGCGTTACCGTGGCGGGACAGTGGACGAGCGGTACCTTCTGTCACGGGTCGATTACGACACCGAGGGTCTTGACCTCCCCGACCTCGACCCCGACCCGGTCGCTCAACTCGCCGTGTGGCTCCACACCGCCCAGGAGGGTGGGCTCCCCGAGCCGAACACGATGATCGTGGCGTCCGCCACCAGCGATGGGCGGCCCTCGGCTCGGGCAGTCCTCCTCAAGGGCCTGGATGAGCGGGGACTGGTCTTCTACACCAGTTACCGCAGCCGCAAGGGAGCGGAGCTGGCGGAGAATCCCCGTGCCGCAGCCTGCTTCGTGTGGCTGCAACACCACCGTCAGGTGAGGGTGGAGGGAGCGGTGGAGCCGGTCGACGAGGCCGAGTCAGATGCCTACTTCGCTTCTCGTCCCCGTGGTGCACAACTTGGTGCCGCCGCATCGTCGCAGAGCGAGGTCGTGGCCGACCGGGCCACCCTCGACGCCGCAGTCGAGCGTCTCGACGAGAAGACCAGCGATGGCGAGGTGGCGCGGCCGGAGTGGTGGGGTGGCTACCGGATCGTCCCCGAGACGTTCGAGTTCTGGCAGGGGAGGAGGGACCGTATCCACGACAGGTTCCGCTACCGGCTCGACTCTGGGCAATGGGTCATCGAGCGGCTGTGGCCATGACGCCACCCCAGCGATGAACCTCCATCGGTCGGTGGTCGATGCCATGGTCGAGCACGCCCGCTCCCACTATCCGGACGAGGCCTGCGGCCTTCTCGTGGGCGAGGACCGAGCAACGGTGGCGGCGTTCCATCCGTGCGCAAATATCGACGCCTCACCCTCGAGCTTCACGATCGACCCCACCGACCACTTCCGTGTGATCAAGCAGGCGGATGCGTCAGGTCTCGATATCACCGGCGTCTTCCATTCCCATACCCACAGCGCCCCCTATCCTTCCCCGACCGATCGCCGCCAAGCGCCCGACCCGGAATGGGTCCATCTGATTCTCGGGATGGCAGATCCCGACAGACCCGAGTTGCGTGGCTGGTGGATCGAAACCGGGAAGGTGACGGAGGAGCCCCTCGTTGTGAGTGAAGGATGATGGCAACCGTTCGAGTGCCCACCGTGCTGCGGTCGCACACCGGTGGCGCCGCCGTGGTCGAGGCCGAGGGCGTCACCCTGGGGGCGCTGCTCACCGATCTGGGCGACAGGCACCCGGGCATCACCGAGAGGATTCTCGATGACGATGGCGGGTTGCATCGGTTCGTCAATGTGTTCGTCGGCGACGAGGACGTGAGGTACCTCGAAGGACTCGACACGCCCATACCAGATGGGACAGAAGTCTCGATACTCCCGGCGGTAGCCGGTGGTTGAACCTGCGGAACCGGCTTGTCTGCGGACAACGCGGTCCGTGGTGACCACCGACCCGTCGGTGGAACGCCGCTCGTCCGGCTGAAGCATCTCTCACCCTCGCCATCGGTTGAGATCTGGGCGAAGCTGGAATGGCTAAACCCCACCGGGTCGGTGAAGGACAGGGTCGCCGAGGCGATGGTGGAGCAGGCCAGATCCGATGGGCTCATCGGTCCCGGGACCCGTCTGGTGGAGCCGTCTTCAGGCAACACCGGGATCGCACTGGCGAGGATCGCCCAACGGGAGGGATTCCATCTCACCGTTCTGGTGCCCGACAACGTCAGCAGCGAGCGCCTCGATCTCCTCAGGGCATGGGGAGCCGAAGTGGTTCTGACACCGGGCGCCGAGGGCACAAACGGCTCGATAGCTCGAGCAACACAATTGGCAGCCGATGGCGGCTACCTCATGCTGTTCCAGTACGGAAACCCGGCGAACCCCCGAGCCCACGAGTTGGGGACCGGTCCCGAGATCCTCGCCTCGCTCGACCGGGTCGATGCCTTCGTGGCGGGGCTTGGGTCTGGGGGGACCCTGATGGGTGTCGGCAAGGCGTTGCGTGGGGCCTGCCCATCCGTGCAGATCGTGGCCGCCGAGCCGCCGGTGGGGGAGACGGTGGCCGGGCTCCGCTCCTTGGACGACGGCTACATACCACCGGTGTTCGACCCGAGCGCCATCGACGCAAAGATCCTGGTGCGCACCGAGGACGCGGTAGCCATGACCAGGCGTTTGCTCACCGAGGAGGGCCTCTTCGCCGGGGTCTCTTCGGGGGCCGCCGCCCACGCCGCAGTGCGCTGGGCTGCGCGACTCGACGACGGGGTCGTGGTGACCGTATTCCCCGACTCGGGCGCCAAGTATCTGAGCTCGAGACTCTGGAGCGGCACCCTCGATGACGCGGTCGATCGCCTGGGCACGCAGCTTTACTTCTGAGGCCACGAACGGAACGCCGCTGGTCTGAGACCGGCGATAGGCGGTGATCGGTGCGTTACCGTGACCCTGGTGCAGTTGACCATCCTTGGCAGCAACGGGACCTATTCGACACCTGGCCGGCCGGCTTCCGGCTACCTGGTCCGTCAGGACGGCACCCAGATCTGGATGGACGCCGGGCCGGGCACCTTCGCGGCCCTTCAGACGGTCACCGACTTCGTTTCGCTCGACGCGGTGATCCTTTCGCATGTCCACGCCGACCACTGCACCGACCTGATCGGCTTCTACCACGCGGTCCGCTACGGCTCCCGCCCCAGGCAAGGCGTGCCCATCTACTGCCCCGAAGGACTCCCCGACCGGCTGCTCAACTTCATGGGCGCCAGCGACGGCGACACAGCCGACACGTGCGAGTTCGTCGTGGTCGGTGACGGGGATGAGATCGAGGTGGGTGGGATACAGATCCGGTTCGCCACCACCCAGCACCCCGTGCCCACGCTTGCCTCCCGCTTAGAGGGAGATGGGAGGGTTCTCACCTATACGGCGGACACCGGCCCGGACGGCGAGTGGCCCCATCTCGCCGATGGAGCAGACCTGATGCTCGTCGAGGCCACTTACCAAGGCTCGCCCGAGGACAAGCCATGGGCCCACCACCTCACCGCCAGTGAGGCGGGAGGTATCGCCAGGCGTGTCGGTGCCCGGAAGGCGGTCCTGACCCACATCTGGCCGACGCTTGATCCGAGCCGTTCGGTGGCGGAGGGCTCCGCTACCTTCGGACGGCCCGTTGACCTGGCTGTTCCCGGCACCGAACTGGCCGTCTGAATGGTGCGGGCGAGAGCCTTGGACGAGCTTCGGCCGGTGAAGGTCACCCGCAGGTACACCGAGATGGCAGCCGGCTCGGTGCTGATCGAACTGGGCCGCACCTGGGTGCTGTGCACCGCTTCAGTCGACGCCGACATCCCACGCTGGATGCGTGACAGTGGACGGGGATGGGTCACCGCCGAGTACGGGATGCTCCCCGGCTCGAGCGGTGAGCGCATCCGACGCGACTCCTACCAGGGGGGTCGGGCCCACGAGATCTCTCGTTTGATCGGGCGATCATTGCGGGCAGTGGTCCGCCTCGAAGCAATCCCGGAGATGATGGTGCGGGTCGATTGCGACGTGCTCCAGGCAGACGGAGGCACCAGGACCGCCGCCATCACGGGGGCGTGGATGGCGCTCCACGACACATTCACCGCAGCCGTGGAGCGGGGATCGCTCACCGAAACCCCGCTGATCGACCAGGTAGCAGCCGTATCGGTGGGGATCGTCGAGGGACAGGTCATGCTCGACCTCGAGTACGAGGACGATGTGGCTGCCGAGGTCGACATGAACGTGGTCATGACCGGAAGGGGCCTTCTGGTCGAGGTGCAGGGAACGGCGGAGGGCCAACCGTTCCTCCGCAACGAGTTGGACGAGATGCTCGATCTCGCCCAGGGCGGGATCGAGACGATGTGTGAGATCCAGCGTCAAGCCATCGCCACGTGATCGAACGACTGGTCGTCGCCACCCATAACCCGGACAAGCTGACCGAGATCGAGGCGGTCCTGATCGACTCGGGGGTGGTAGGGGAGTTGGCCCGCGGTCTCAGCTGGCCCGAGATCGAAGAGACCGAACCGACCCTCGAGGGAAACGCCAGGCTCAAGGCGCGCACCGTCAGCGAACTCACCGGGCTCCCCGCCCTGGGAGATGACACCGGTCTCGAGGTGGTTGCGCTGGGTGGTGCGCCCGGGGTGCTCACCGCCCGCTTCTCCGGTCCCGGGGCCAATTACGCCTCCAACCGGGCGGCCCTCCTGGCGGCGCTCGATGGTGTGACCGACCGAAGAGCGGTGTTCCGGACGGTGATGTGCATCGCATGGCCGGATGGCGGCGAACTGATAGCGGCCGGCGAACTGGAAGGGGAGATCGCCGTGGAGGAGCGTGGCGCCGAGGGGTTCGGCTACGACTCCCTCTTCGAGGTCGACGGCCGCACCCTGGCCGAGTGGGGGCAAGTGGCCAAGCTCCGTTTCAGCCACCGCACCCGTGCGATACAGGCCCTGGCCGAGGCTCTCGCTTCTCATTAGCGAAGTGCGGGCGGTGGGAGTCGAACCCACATGGGCTCTCGCCCACCGGGTCCTAAGCCCGGCGCGTCTGCCGTTCCGCCACGCCCGCAAGACAGAGAATCGTGAGCCGCCCGGGATTCGAACCCGGAACCTTGGGATTAAGAGTCCCCTGCGCTGCCAGTTGCGCCAGCGGCCCCCCGCCAATCTACTTTGCTCGACGATTCACGAGAGACCGCCAGTTCGTCGGCAAGGCGATCGATCCAAGCCATCGTCCGATGCCAAGCGTTGCAGCTGGCTCGCATCCGGAGCTTGCATATGCCGAACGAGAGGTGGTTCTTGCGGTGGCCAGTCCCATCGGGCTTGATGAAGGTCTTCACGTAGTCGTTGAGGCCGAGTTGGTCGGTCCAAAAGAGGCGAGCAGCAGGTTCGTCGTTTCCGGCATGCATGTTCAGGGCAACGGTGAAGCGTGCGTCTGCATCGTGGAACCGTCGAACCCAGAACACGAAGAGGCGGAGGGCACGCGGGTCGCTGTTGGCGAGCTCCAGGCGCTTCAAGGCCTTGACTCCTTCCGCCCAGTAGAGGACAGTCCCGGCAAGCCACAGCGGGTCACCGACCAACTCCATCACCTCTAGTCGGGCGCTTTCTCGGATGTGCTCCACCTCTTGGCGACGCTTCCGCTGTGTGTCCACGGGGATGCCGGTGCGCACTCCTGGCGGTCGGCGCGACCTGATCGCATCCACCTGTCCTTCGGTCAGCCGGATCTGTGACACCAGTACGACAGCGTGCCCTTGCTTACGGGTATCACTTCCATGATCTCGCTGTAGGTCCAGCCGAGACGACGAAGCGACCGTCCCACTTCGGAGCGCTCCCAGCGGGAGAGGCGGTCCCACCGGGCGATCGCCTTGACCAACTCGGCGGTGGGTTCCAGCCTACATTGCGCAAGACTGTTAGTCCGGTCGGGATGGCCGGATTCGAACCGGCGACCTCGGCGTCCCAAACGCCACGCGCTGCCAAACTGCGCCACATCCCGAGTCGTGTCGAGAATAACCGGCTGCCAGTCCGTCGGACTTGTGGTTGAACCTAGGTCCGACCGATATGAGTGCGAACGCGATGACAGTTCGCGCACACGACATCGCACAACGCGATCTCGCGAAGCAGCTTCTCAGGGCTGTGAGTGAAGACCATCTGCGAAATGTCGCCGTTCTTGCCCCCCCGATGGTCGAAGTCCATGACTGCGGTGGGATATCGCAAACCGCAGTCCGAGCATGGACGAGCCTTGGCCTCCGTACAAGCTCCCTGTTGAGTGCGATCCTTTTCCGGCGACGGGCATCAACGAGCCCAATATGGTGTTCTCGGTTCCGTTCGTCGCCGTACCACGCCCGCCATGCGGCGTTGGCACACGCTTTGCAGTACGACTGGATCCGTGTATGAGCGGCATCTCGATATCCGAATGCCTCGAGCTCTAGGACCTGTTCGCAGCTGGGACAACGGCGAGTCGCGCCCATCTGTTGATCATCACATCTGCCTGTGACACGGCCTTGATGGCCACGGCGGAGCCCGCGAGCGTTGTGAACCGACCGCCGCAGGCCCCGCACTATCCTGGCTGGGCCGTCTTGCGGGTGTAGCTCAATGGTAGAGCCCCAGCCTTCCAAGCTGGTGGTGAGGGTTCGATTCCCTTCACCCGCTCCGCGGGTCGGGAAACGGACCGCGAGGATCGGCCCCCGTAGCTCAGAGGACAGAGCGGGTGCCTTCTAAGCACCGGGTCGGGGGTTCGAATCCTCCCGGGGGCGCCGACCCGAATGGTCCCGCACCGGCGGGACCGCCATGGTGACCGTAGCTCAGGTGGTTAGAGCGCCAGGTTGTGGCCCTGGAGGTCGGGGGTTCAAGTCCCCTCGGTCACCCCAGCCGCCTTCGTGGCGCGCCCGCGCCGCACTGGGTCGGCGCCCGACCATCCAAGGAGCCGATCTGTGAACACGACGCTGAGTGACGCCGGGCCGTTCGAGAAGATCCTCACCCTCCGGTTGGAGGAGGGCGAGCTGGCGGATGCCGAAGACCAGGCCGCTCGCCGGCTCTCGAGGGAGATCCGGATCAAGGGGTTCCGGCCGGGCAAGGCGCCGCGTCGCATAGTCGAGGCCACCGTGGGACCGGATCGTCTCAGGAGCGAGGCGATCGACGACCTCCTTCCCTCCGCGGTCGACCAGGCTCTCAGCGAGACCGATCTGGCACCGGCGGTGACCCCCTCCGTGGAAGCGATGCGCACCATCGATGAAGGAGTGGAGGTGGATGTCAGGGTGACGGTCTGGCCGGAGACCGACCACGTTCCCGACTACAAGGAGCGCCGAATCGAGATCGATTCGCCGGTGGTCGACGACGACCGGGTGGAGGAGCAGATCACCCAGGTACGACGGCAGTTTGCCGAGCTCGAGACCGTCACCCGTCAGGCTCAGGACGGCGACTTCGTCTCGGTGGACATCGCGGCGACCGCAGCCGGCGTCGAGGTGCCGGAGGCCACTGCCAGCGACCTGCTCTACGAGCTCGGCTCGGGGACCTTTGTCGAGGGTCTCGACGACATCCTCCCCGGTAAGGGCGCAGGCGAGATCCTCAACTTCGTCGGACCGCTGCCCTCCGGCTTTGGAGAGCGAGCGGGTGAAGAGGTGGATTTCCGCGTCCTTGTCAAGGAGGTGCGCCGGGTCAAGCTGCCCGACCTCGAAGACGATTGGATTGCCGAAGTCACCGAGTTCGACACGGTGGACGAGCTCAGATCCAATCTGAGGACCCGACTCGAAGCGGTGGGGAGATCCACGGCTCGGGTCGAGCTGCGCAACAAGCTGCTCGACGAGCTGATCGACGAGCTCGCTCTCGAGCTGCCGCCGGCCATCGTCAACGCCGAGATGGAGTCCCAACTGCACCGATTCGCCCACCGGCTGGAGGCACAAGGGGTGACCCTGGCCGACTACATGCGGGTCACCGGGATCGACCGAGAGGCTCTCACCGGCGATCTGCGGAACCAGGCCGAGCGCTCGATCCGGATCGACATCCTGCTCGATGCAGTGGCCGCCGACGCCGAGCTCACCGTGTCGGACGAGGAGTTGGAAGCAGCGGGCGAGGCGATGGCTGAGGGTGCCGAGGACCCCCAAGCGGTGCGCACTGCCCTCGCCGACAGTGCCCAGAGCAAGGCCCTCAGGAGTGATATCCTGCGAAGGAAGGCGCTGGAGCGGCTCGAGGCCGGCGCCCTCCCCGTCGACCAGACGGGCACGGTCCTCGACCTGTCCCCGGCACCGCTACCCGATGAAGAAACTGAAGTCGGCGCCGCAGCCGACGATCCCACAGATATCGACGTCGAACCGGGGGACGAGGACGATGAGCCCAGCAATGAGGCCCCAATCGATGACGGCCCGAACGATGACGATACTGACCGGACCAGTAAGCAGGAAGGCAACGATGGGGCTGATCACGGCGATGCCGATGACCCCGCCGGCCCCCCAGAGGAGCAGCGATGAAGCTTGAGAGTTATCTCGTCCCAACCGTCGTCGAGCAGACCTCGCGCGGTGAGCGGGCGTTCGACATCTACAGCAGGCTGCTCAAGGACAGGATCATCTTCCTTGGCACCCCGATCGACGATACGGTTGCCAACCTGATCATGGCGCAATTGCTTCACCTCGAGTCCGAGGACCCCGACAAGGACGTCTTCATCTACATCAACTCCCCCGGGGGCTCGATCACGTCGTTGTTCGCCATCTACGACACGATGCAGTACATCAAGCCCGACGTGAACACCGTCTGCATGGGCATGGCCGCCTCGGCGGCGGCGGTGATCCTGGCCGGCGGCGCCGAGGGCAAGAGGTTCGGCCTCCCGCATGCCCGGGTGATGCTCCACCAGCCGTCGGGTGGGGCCCAGGGCCAGGCGACCGACATCGAGATTCAGGCGCGGTTGATCATGCAAATGCGAGAGCAGATCAACCGCATCCTCGCCCAGCACACCGGGCAGACCTACGAGAAGGTCGCCATCGACACCGAGCGTGACTTCTGGATGACCTCGGACGAGGCCAAGGACTACGGTCTGGTGGACGCCATCCTCACCCGGCGAGAACTGGCCGCGGTCGCGGCCGGGGCGTAAGGCAGGAGGACGGATGGCGAAATTCGGCGACGGCGGCGATCTCCTCAAATGCAGCTTCTGCGGTAAGTCGCAGAAGCAGGTCAAAAAGCTCATCGCCGGGCCGGGCGTCTACATCTGCGACGAATGCATCGATCTCTGCAACGAGATCATCGAGGAGGAGTTCTCCGCCTCCGAGGAGATCAGCTTCTCCGAGTTGCCCAAGCCGAGGGAGATTTACGACTTCCTCGAGAGCTATGTCGTCGGGCAGGAGCGGGCCAAGAAGGTCCTCTCGGTCGCCGTCTACAACCACTACAAGAGGGTGCGCGCCGGACAGCACGGTCGCGACGACGTCGAACTGCAGAAGTCGAACATCCTCCTCATCGGTCCCACGGGGTGCGGCAAAACGCTGCTGGCGCAGACGCTGGCTCGTCAGCTCAACGTGCCATTCGCCCTCGCCGATGCCACTGCCCTCACCGAAGCGGGATACGTGGGCGAGGACGTCGAGAACATCCTGCTCAAGCTGATCCAGGCCGCCGACTACGACGTCAAGAAGGCGGAGCAGGGGATCGTCTACATCGATGAGATCGACAAGATCGCCCGCAAGGCGGAGAACCCGTCGATCACCCGTGACGTGTCCGGGGAGGGAGTCCAGCAGGCACTCCTCAAGATCCTGGAGGGGACCGTTGCCTCGGTGCCGCCGCAGGGCGGCCGCAAGCACCCCCACCAGGAATTCATCCAGATCGACACCACCAACGTCCTCTTCATCTGTGGCGGTGCCTTCGCCGGGTTGGAAGAGGTGATCGGGTCGCGCATCGGTAAGAAGGCGATCGGGTTCGGCGCCGACATACGCTCCCGGAGGGAGCAGCGCTCCGGTGAGGTGCTTTCCCAGGTGCTCCCCGAGGACCTGATGAAGTACGGGTTGATCCCCGAGTTCATCGGACGTCTCCCCGTGATCGCCACCGTGGACGACCTCGATCGAGATGCCCTGATGCAGATACTGACCGAGCCGAAGAACGCCCTGGTGCGGCAGTACGCCCGGATCTTCGAGTTGGACGGGGTGGAATTGAGCTTCACCGCCGACGCCATGGAGGCGGTGGCCGACCAGGCGCTGCTCCGTGGGACGGGGGCGAGGGGTCTGCGGGCCATCCTCGAGGAGGTCCTTCTCGGGACGATGTACGACCTGCCCTCGCGCACCGACATCGCTGGCGTGGAGATCGATGGTGACGTGGTGCGAGAGAAGGTCAACCCGACCCTGGTGCCCCACCCCACGATCGAAGAACCCAGGGAACGCTCCGCCTGAGGCGCTGAGCAATCTGGGACTCGCGATGGGTCGCTCGACCCATGGACGCGTTGGCTCACCTCTGCCGATAAGAGAGTCGGGTGCGCCGCGATTGGATCCCTGGTAGGGACGTAGGGGACCAATCAGGCGGTGCGCCCCGAGATGCTCGATCGAGGATCGAGCAGCCTCGACCCGCCGGTAAAGCGTCCCAGGAAGCGAGCCTCATGAATCCCGTCCATCTTCGTCGCGTCGGTCTGGCCGTGACCGTGGTCGCCCTGCTCATGGGCACCATGGCGCCTGCCATCGCCACTCCCGGCGAGGGCAACCGACCGGTCACCTCGACGTCGATACCGCGTGGTTCCAGCACGTCGTTCCCGCGGCCGTCGACCACCTGGCCCCAGTCCTCGACGTCGATCCCGCACACCTCGAGCACCTGGCACCAGAGCACCACGTCGATCCCGCACACCTCGAGCACGTTGCCCGAGACCACGACGACTGTCCTGGAGACCACCACCACGGTCCCCGAGACCACGACCACGGAGCCGGAGACCACGACAACGGCACCTGAGACGACGACCACGGAGCCCGAGAGCACCACGACCAGCCGGGTCACGAGCACCACGGCGCGGGTCACGACGACCTCTGCTCCCGAGGCGTCGAGCACGACGGTCGCAGTCGATCCGGTCCAAGAGACGACCACCACCGTCGCTACGCCCTCAACCCTTCCGTTCACCGGTGGCGGTTCTGGGCAGACGATGGCAATGGTCGCCGGAGCGCTGCTACTCGCCGGAATTGGACTCTTGATCGCCTCCAGGCGGGGCGAGGACCCCTCGTCCAAGGCCTGGGCAGGCAACTCGGCCAACTGAGTTCTGCCTGACGGGCGGGTGACCGGTAGGATCGCCCGCCCGTCAGAGCCCGCCATTCCATCCGGCGAGAGGAGCGTCCCACGGACCACCAGGAGGCGGTGGAATACCTCGACCGCCACGTCCAACTAGGCGTCAAGCCTGGTCTGGAGAGGATGCGAGGCATCTTGGAGCTGATGGGGAACCCGGAGCGGGCCTACCCCATCGTCCACATCACCGGGACCAACGGCAAGACGACCACGGCGCGCATGGTGAGCGCGCTGGTTGCGGCTCAGGGACTCACCCCGGGGACCTTTGTCTCCCCGCACCTGCAGAGGGTCGAGGAACGATTGGCGCGCCACCTGGTGGTTGCCACTCCCGCCGAGTTCGCCCAGGCGATCACCGACGTCGCCGGTTTCGTCGACGTGTGGACCGCCCAGGGAGGTGAGGAGCCGACCTACTTCGAGCTCACCGCCCTCGCCGCCTTCTCCTGGTTTGCCACGGAGGCGGTTGACGTCGGAGTGATCGAGGTGGGTTTGGGTGGCGGCTCGACGCCACCAACGCCGCGGACGGCGCAGTCGCCGTGCTCACCGGGGTCGCCCGGGAGCACACCGAGTATCTCGGTGACACCATCGAGGAGATCACCACCGAGAAGGTGGCCATCGCCAAGCCGGGGGCGGTTCTCGTCACCGGCCCGATACCACCCGAAGCCGAGGCGGTGGCCGCTGCCCGGGCCGGCGAAATCGACATCTCGCACCGCCGCTACGGCACGGACTATCTGGCCGCAGAGGCCCGTCTCGCCGTGGGCGGTTGGCTGGTCGACATCGACGGCGTCTACGACAGCTATCCGGAGGTGTTCCTCCCGCTCCACGGCCATCATCAGACGGTCAACTTCGCCATCGCCGTGGTGGCCGTGGAGGAGTTGCTGGGTAGGCCGCTGTCGCTGAGTGCGCTTCGTCAGGGCGCCGGCGGCATCACCTCACCCGGCAGGCTGGAAGTGGTGCGACGTCATCCCCTCGTCCTGCTCGACGGGGCGCACAACGAGCAGGGCTTTGCTGCACTCGATGAGACGCTCACCGAGGAGTTCGACACCCGATCCTGGGTGCTGGTGCTGGGGGTGATGGGGGACAAGGACCGTGCCGCCATGTTGGGGCAACTCGATCCGCACCATTTCTCCACGGTGATCGCCACCGCCGCTCGGGGTGCCCGTCCGGTTCCTCCCGAGGAACTCGCCCGGTCGATCGAGGTGGCTTGGGGCGACGCCGTACCCGTCGAGACAGCGGCGGCTTCGGAGGCTGCGATGGTCCGCGCCCTCGAATTGGCGGGTGATGACGGCGCCGTCGTCGTCGCCGGTTCTCTCTATCTAGCGGGCGAGGTCCGGGGTGCGCTTGGCATCGTCGAGGAAGGCATCCCTCAGGAGCAGTCCTACCATCCCGACGCCCTATTCGAGGAGTGAGGTTGGCCGAGGAACGCACATTCATCATGGTGAAGCCCGACGGGGTGGCTCGCGGGCTGGTAGGCGAGGTCATCGGCCGTCTCGAGCGCAAGGGGCTCAGCCTCCGTCAGATCAGGATGCTGGTGATCGACGAGGAAATGGCCGGCCGCCACTATGCCGAGCACACCGAGAAGCCGTTCTTTGCAGATCTCATCGAGTTCATAACGAGCGGACCGGTCGTCGCCATGGAATGGAGCGGCGAGTCGGCGGTTGGCGTTGCCCGCACCCTCATGGGAGCGACCGATCCCCGGTCAGCCACACCGGGGACCCTGCGGGGAGATTTCGGGTTGATCGTCACCGAGAACATCGTTCATGGGTCGGACTCACGGAGAGCGCCGAGCGCGAACTAGAACTGTTCTTCGGGAGCTAGCTGAGACGGCAGACGGCGGACGGCAGACGGCAGCCAAACCAGGAGTCCCAACCACCTGCTGTCAATACCCACCACGCTCGCCGGCGGGGGCGCTGAGGCCGATGGCTATGATTGCTCGACCTCGACCGGGATGCCGCCATGCCGGATTCGCTTTTCTCCATCGGCCAGGACATGGCCATCGACCTCGGGACCGCCAACACCCTGGTGTACGTACGCAACCAGGGGATCGTGCTCAACGAGCCGTCGGTGGTCGCCATAAACACGCGCAACAACCGCGCCCTCGCCGTTGGTATGGAGGCGAAACGGATGATCGGGCGCACCCCCGCCTACATCCAGGCGATCCGGCCGCTGCGCGACGGGGTCATCGCCGACTTCGACATCACCGAGAAGATGCTCCGCTACTTCATCCAGAAGGTGCACCGCAGGCGTTTCGCCCGGCCCCGGATCGTGATCTGCGTGCCATCGGGGATAACTCCGGTGGAGCGCCGAGCCGTCGAGGAGGCCGCCTACCACGCCGGCGCCCGCCGCGCCTACACAATCGAGGAGCCGATGGCGGCCGCCATCGGGTCGGGTCTGCCGATCCACGAGCCGGCGGGGAGCATGGTGGTGGACATCGGCGGCGGGACCACCGAGGTTGCGGTCATCTCGCTCGGTGGCATCGTCGTGTCCCGCTCGATCAGGGTTGCGGGCGACGAGATGGACGAGGCGATCATCGAGTGGGTCAAGAAGGAGCACAACCTGTTGCTGGGGGAACGCACCGCCGAGCAGCTCAAGATGGCGATTGGCTCCGGCTATCCCTACCCGGACGAGCCATCGGCCGAGGTCCGGGGCCGCGACCTCATCAGCGGGCTCCCCAAGACGGTGGTGCTCCACTCGAGCGAGCTGCGCGAGTCGATCGAGGAGCCGGTGGCGGCCATCGTCGACGCGGTGAAGTACACGTTGGACAAGACACCACCCGAACTGGCGGCCGACATCATGGAGCGAGGGATCGTCCTCACCGGCGGCGGCGCCATGCTGCGCGGGCTGGACGAGCGGATCGCATACGAGACCAGCATGCCCATCATCACCGCAAACCGCCCGCTCCAGTCGGTGGTTGTCGGCTCGGGGAAGTGTCTCGAGGAGTTCGATGTCCTCCAAGGGGTCCTGGTCTCCTCCAGTCGGCCCTGACCTCCTGATGTCGTTGTCCGAGTCGCCGGGGGCAAACCGGTGAGGGAACTCCCACGCGGCGGCCGCCGCACGCTGATCACCACCGTCGTCCTCGTGGTGGTGTCATTCGTGCTCATGACCTTCGACCTGCGCGCCTCGGGCGAGGGGGTCGGGGGCACCCTCCGCAGCGGCGCCCAGGCGGTGTTCTCGCCGGTGCAGGGGCTGCTTGGCAGGGCGATCGCCCCGGTGGTCGACGTTGTGGACGGTATGGCCAACCTTGCCGGGTTGCGTGAGGAGAACGCCCTGCTCCGCGCCGAGCTCCAGGAGATGCGAACCCGTGTCGCCCGGGTGGACGAGTTGGAGGCGCAGGTCGCCCTGCTCCAGCAGGCACAGGACCTCGAACTCGATCGAGAGGACATAACCCGGGTGACGGCCAACGTTCTCGGCGGGAGCGACCCGCTCGATCTGAGCTTCTCCATCGACCGCGGAACCGCCGATGGTGTGTTGGTGGGCAACCCGGTGATCGATCCTGCGGGGAACGTCGTCGGAGTGGTTATCGACGTGTTCGAAGGCGGGGCCCGGGTGCTCCCCATGGTGGCACCCACCGAGGCGGTCGGGGTCACCGTCGGGACGCAGACCGGTGTTGTCATCGGGAGCGGGAACCCCAACCGGATGGACTTGGAAATCCTCGAGGCGACCGGTCCGCTCGGGGAAGGCGACGTGGTCGTCACCGGTAACACCACCAGCTATCCGGCTGGCCTCACCGTGGGTACGGTGGTGGGTGCTGCCACCCCGGAGGCTGCATATCTGACAACTCAGGTGAGGCCGCTGGCCGATGTGACCCGTCTGCGCGTCGTTCTGGTCCTTGGCTGGCCGCTACCCGGCGAGCCCGGTGTCACCGCCTCGACAACCGAGGGCGGGACCTCGGGGACCGATGACACCACCGACACAACGGCGAGCGGCGGATGATCCTCAGATCACGGATCCTGCTGGCGCTGGCGGCGGTGCTGGTGTCGGTGCTCATCCAGACCACCGTGTTCCGCGAGGTCCGGCCGCTCGGCGTTGCCCCCGACCTGGTGCTGCTGACCGTGATCGCCGCCGCTCGCTGGCTCGACCCTCAGCCGGCGGTGCTGCTCGGGTTCACCGGGTGGCATCGTGGTCGACCTCTTGGGTGCCCAGGTCCTCGGGCTGCGGGCGCTCGCCTATACCGTCGTCGCCTACCTCACCGTTCGCCTCCGCGACCGGATGGAGGTCAACGTCCTCACCTGCGGCGCCATCCTGGTGGGGCTGGTGGCGGTTGGCGTGCTGATCATCGGGGTTGTCGGTACCCTGGTCCAGGAGCAAACCGTGACCAGTCCTGGATTTGCACGCGCCCTCCTCCTCGTTCCCCTTTACGACCTCGTGCTGGGGATCGCAGTGCTGCCCTTGATGACCCGTCTTCTCCGGCTCAGCGAGCGGGAGAAGGCGCTGCTGTGACCGCGCCCTCCACAGGACTCCGCCCGTGGTGACCCCGACCACCGAAGGGACCCGGCCCAGGACGTCACGTCCCGGGTGGCGGCTGGTGCTGCTCACCGGGCTGTTCTTGATCCTCTTCTTCCTTCTCTTCACCCGGCTCTGGTTCATCCAGGTGGCCGCCGGGGAGACGTACCAGACGCAGGCGAGCCGTCAGACCGTGTACCAGGTGTCCACGCAGGCGCCGCGAGGCGAGATACGCGACCGGGAGGGACGGCTGCTGGCCACGTCCCGCTTCGTCCCGGCGATCCTGGTGGATCGCAAGCAGCTTCCCACCGACCACAGTCGAGGACGTGCAACAGCAACTCTCCACCATGCTCGACATACCTCCCGATGAGATCGCCGATGCCTTCGAGACGGGCGGTCCCAGGATCACCATCGCCGAGGTGGACGCCGAAACCGCCTACCGGGTGATGGAGCGCCGCCGCCAGCTGCCCGGTGTCGTGGTCGAGTTGGTGCCCGCCCGTGTCTACCCCGAGGGAGATGTGCTCGCCCATGTCCTCGGTCACATCGGACGGCCCAGCGAGGAGGACGTCGCCGAGCGCCCCGACATCGACCCCAACGTGATCATCGGGAAGGCCGGGGTGGAGCGGACGTATGACGAATTCCTCCAGGGAGACCCGGGGACCGTCTCCTACCGGATCAACGCCAGAAACCAGGTGATCCGCGAGCTACGCGAGATCCCACCCACTCAGGGCGACACCATCTACCTCACCATCGATCTCGAGATACAGCGTGAGCTCGAGGAGGTGCTCGAGGGTGTGATCGACCTCTCCAACGAGGTCAAGGCAACAGAGGAGGACGAGATCTTCCTCCACACCACGGAGCGGGCCGCCGGCATGGTCATCGACCCGAAGACGGGTGAGGTCATCGCCATGGCCTCGTATCCGGACTTCGACCCATCGGTGTTCGTCGGAGGACTCAGCCAGACCGAGTTCGAGAGCCTCAACGAGAGTCAGGCGTTCAACAACCTCGTCATCCAGGGCGAGTACGCCCCCGCCTCCACCTTCAAGGCGGTCGGGTATGTCACCGCGCTCGAGGAGCAGATGTGGCCCGAGGACATCACCGTCCCCGGTCCCGAGGGCACCGTCGAGTGTGACGGGAGGATCGAGTTCCCCTTCGGTGACGGCAGCCAGGAAGTTCTCTACGACTGGTACCACCCCGAGAACTACGGCTCGCTCGACCTGCACACCTCGCTGGCCCGCTCCTGCAACATCTACTTCTGGAAGGTGGCGCTGAGGATCTGGCGCGACTACCAGGGGACCGAGCGGGAGAACCTGCTGCAGAACTGGGCCAGACAGATGGGGTTCGGCTCCACCAGCGGGATCGACCTCCCCTTCGAGCACGACGGTCTGGTGCCCGACCGCGCCCTCTTCGAGGATCTCGCCGCCGAGGGCGTCATCCGCAACACCGGGTGGCAGGGCGGGGACCTGATGAACATGGCGGTCGGCCAGGGCTTCATGCTCTCCACGCCGCTGCAACTGGCCAACGCTTACGCCTCGATCGTCAACGGCGGTGTGGTGTGGAAGCCCCACGTGGTGCAGTCGATCCGCGACGCCTCGGGCACCGAGGTGCTCTCCAACGACGCCGAGGTGGTCCGCCGCCTCAACATCGACCCCGCCACGGTCTCCATGTTCCGCCAGGACCTGACCCTCATCCCGTCGATCGGGACCGCCCAGGGAGCATTCGCCGATTTCGGTCCGGGGTTGGAGCAGGTGGGTGGCAAGACCGGAACGACCAAGGGGACCGACACCAGGGACCCGACGGCGCTCTTCGTCGGGGTGGCCCCGGTGGACGACCCCCGCTACGTGGTGGTGATTGTGGTCGAGGAGGGGGGCAACGGAGGAAGAGTGGCCGCGCCCGGGGTCCGTCGTATCCTCCAATCGCTGATGGGGAACACCCCCACCGAACTCGTGCCCGGCGAGGAATCGGACTGATGGCGACACTGGCTCGCTCTCAGGCGGTGGTGGTCACCGAGCGGCGCCGCCCCGGACCCGATCTCTTCCTCACCGCGGCGATGGTGGTGCTGAGCGGGCTTGGCCTGCTGATGGTGTACACCGCATCGCGCCCGCTGCTTGCGCTGCAGGGAGACGATCCCCAGGGTCTGGTGCGCCGCCAACTCATCTTCGTCGGGATCGGTCTGGTCTGTTTCGTGGTCTCCTCGCTGATCGACTACCGGCTGCTCAAGACGCTGGTGCCCGCCGGGTACATCATCTCGGTCCTGGCGCTGGTGGCGGTGCTCTTCACCCGTCCGGTCAACGGCGCCCGGTCTTGGTTCCAGCTTGGCTTCGTCCAGATCCAGCCGTCCGAGATCGGCAAGGTGGCGATCATCCTCACCCTCGCCGCGGTGCTCGCCCCGGCTCACAGCCGCGGTCTGTCGTGGCGCCGGCTGCTGCTCGCCGTGGTGCTCGCCGCCATCCCGATGGCGCTCATCTTCCGCCAGCCGGACTTCGGCACGATGGTGGTCTGGGGGTTCATCGCGCTGATCATGCTGTACGCCGGCGGGGCGAGCATGCGCCAGTTCCTCCTGTTGACGGCATCCGCCATCGCCGGGGGTTGGGCGCTGTTCCAGGCGAAGGTGCTCGCCGACTATCAGATAACCCGCCTCACCAGCTTCCTCGACCCGACCGCAGATCCTCAACAGGCAGGTTGGAACCGCCTCCAGTCGGAGTTGGCGATCGGTAGCGGCGACCTGTTCGGCAAGGGTTTGTTCCACGGCACCCAGACCGAGCTGAGCTATGTCCCAGCCCAGCCGACCGACTTCATCTTCACCGCGGTGGGGGAGCAGCTCGGATTCGTCGGAGCCGGGTTGGTCCTGGTTCTCTTCCTGGTGATCGTGTGGCGGCTGCTGGTGATCGCGGCGAGGGCACGAGACGCCTTCGGCGGGTTGATCGCCGTCGGGGTCGCCGCCTTCATCGTGGTGCACACCTTTGTCAACGTGGGGATGACCATCGGGATCATGCCGGTGACCGGGCTTCCGCTCCCGTTCATGAGTTACGGCGGGTCGTTCTACATCACCACCGCCATCGCCCTCGGGTTGGCGCACTCGGTGTGGCGACAGAGGACCCCGGTGCCGGGAAACCGCTTCCTCGACTGAGGCTCGCCGGGAGCTGACCGGTTACGCTCCCCGGCTGTGCGGCGGCGTGACGACATCGGCTGGGTCGAGGTGATCTGCGGGCCGATGTTCTCCGGGAAGAGCGAGGAGCTCATCCGACGGATCACCCGCTCGATGATCGCCCGGATCCCGGTGCAGACGTTCAAACCGGCTGTCGACGATCGATACGCCGAGGCGAGGCTGGTCTCGCACAGCCGGTTGGAGGTCGAGGCGCAGCCGGTGGGGGACTCCGAGGAATTGCTCGGTTCCATCGAGGATGCCACCGAGATCGTCGGGATAGACGAGGGCCAGTTCTTCGATGACGGGCTCATCGAGGTGTGCGAGTCGCTTGCGTTCGGTGGCAAGCAGGTCATCGTCGCCGGGTTGGACCTCGACTATCTCGGCAGACCATTCGACCCCATCCCCGGACTGGTCAGCCGGGCCGAGTACGTCACCAAGACGCTGGCGGTTTGCCACCGCTGCGGGGCCCCCGCCGCGTTCACCCAGCGGATCGTCGATTCAGACGACCTGGTGGTACTCGGTGCCACCGGGGCGTACGAGGCGCGCTGCCGCCGGTGCTACCGACCAGGTGAGCCCTCCCAGCAGGCACTCGCCCTCGGCGGCGGCTGAACCCGACCCCGACTGTCGACCCAGGGTGGCGCTGGGGGGCGGCCGTCCCCTGCTACCCTCCTGCCATCACTCGGGGTCCATCTGGCCCCAGTCACCAGGTCGTTCGAGCCATCGGAGCTAGCGGTGAGCGATTCCCGCCACGGACGCCCGGCCTTCTCACCGCCGGGTGTCGCAATGAAGGGCTTTGCCGCGCTCTGCTGGCCTGACCCAATCGAGATCACCGGCCTCGACGCCGCCCGAAGACCCCCTCACCGGACCGGGCCGCGCCACGCCGGGAGAGGAGAACTACCAGATGCCCTGGTTTCGGAAGAAGTCCGCCGAGGTCATTCGCAAGGGTGTCGGCAACGACACGGTGGTCGAAGAGCGCACCACCCGGATGGTCGGTGGCGAGTTGGTCGAGGTGCGCCGGGTACGCGATCCGCGTTCTCCGACCCAGGCGCCCGAGCAGAAGCCGAGCGCACCGCGCCGAACCTCCCGTAGCAACGGGCCCCGGCCCCGGCCGGTCGACGATGAGGTCATCATCCCGCCGGAGACGGCGCGCAAGCAGATGCTGGTCCGCACCATGCCTCACCAGACTCAGATCGTGGTCCTCGAGGGCCCGTCGCTGGTCGAGCACTACGTCGCCCAGTCGGGCACGTCATCGCTGGTGGGCAACGTCTATCAGGGAAGGGTCAAGAACGTGCTTCCCGGCATGGAGGCTGCGTTCATCGACTTTGGCGCCAGCAAGAACGGCGTGGTCTACGCCGATGACATCGCATACGACCGCTCGGTACATGGCCGCAAGCACCCGCGCATCGAAGACGTGCTCCATGAGGGCGACGAGGTCCTGGTGCAGGTGGTGCGCGATGCGATGGGAGCCAAGGGTGCCCGCCTCACCAACCAGCCGTCGATCCCGGGGCGCTTCCTGGTCCTCGTCCCCGACAGCGATGCCCAAGGGATAAGCCGCCGGCTTCCAGACGAGGAGAGGACCCGTTTGCGATCGGTGGTGGACGAGGTGAGGCCCGACGACATGGGCGTCATCGTCCGCACCGCGGCCGAGGGAGCCACCAGGAGCGATATCGAAGAGGACGTCGCCCGTCTGGTGGGGACGTGGCAGCAGATCCGTGAGGCGGCCGACATCGGGTGGTGCGCCCCGTCTGCTCTACGAGGAGCCCGAGCTGCTCATCAGGGTGATACGCGAGCAGTTCACACCCGACTTCCGCCGTCTGGTGATCGACGACGCCAAGGCACACGAGGCGGTGGTCGACTACCTGGCGGGCACGACCCCGGAGCTGCTCCCGAGGGTGCAGCTCTACAGCGACCCGATGCCGCTGTTCGAGCGGTATCACGTCGAGGACCAACTGCGCAAGGCGCTCGACCGTCGGGTCTACCTGCCGTCGGGCGGGCACCTCGTCATCGATCGGACCGAGGCGCTCACCGTCATCGACGTAAACACCGGCAAGTTCGTCGGTACCTCCAGCCTCGAGGACACCGTGCTCCAGAACAACCTGGAAGCGGCGGAGGAGATCGGCCGTCAGCTCCGGCTGCGCGACATCGGCGGGATCATCGTCATCGACTTCATCGACATGGAGAGCGAGGCCAACCGCAGGTCGGTGCTCCGTCGATTGCGGGAGACGCTGGCCAAGGACCGGACACGCACCCAGGTGTTCGACGTCTCCAACCTCGGGTTGGTGGAGATGACCCGCAAGAACGTGTCGGCCGGTCTGCTCGAGATGTTCTCCGAGCCCTGCCCGACATGCGAGGGCCGCGGGGTTCTCCTCCACGAGGAGGCCGCCGTACAGGGCGTGCCGGTGGCGGCGATCCTCGAGGAGGATTGACCGGCCCACCCTCGAAGAGGATTGACCGGCCCACCTCGAAGAGGATCTACGGGCCCAGCTCGCGTAATATCTCCGGCGCAATCCCCCTCCCCAGGGACCCCTTTCTCATGTATGCCATCATCCGCACCGGCGGCAAGCAGGCCAAAGTACGTCCCGGCGACGTGATCGACGTCGAGATTGCTCAAGGGCGCTTCCGAAGAGGTCGAGTTCGAGCCGTTGCTCGTCGTGGATGATGCCGGCAAGACCCACGCCGGCCGTGATGCCCTCGGCGAGGCCAAGGTCAAGGCGAAGATCGTTGGCGACTCGAAGGGCCCGAAGATCGACATGTTCACGTACAAGTACAAGGGCGGCAGGCGCAGGCATATCGGGCATCGTCAGCACTACACGACGATCGAGGTCACTGCCATCGACCTGCCTACCGCCAAGAAGAAGACACCCGCCAAGCCGGCCGCCATCGGAGGCCGCAGCCGACGACAAGACCGAGGAGACCTGAGATGTCGAAGACCAAGGCCGGTGGTTCGAGCAAGAACGGGCGCGAATCGCATGCGAAGCGCCTCGGGGTCAAGGCGTTCGACGGTCAGGCGGTGACCGCCGGGAGCATCCTGGTCAGACGAGCGCGGGACCAGGATCCACCCAGGCGAGAACGTCGGCCTCGGCAGCGACGACACGCTCTTCGCAACCATCACCGGCAAGGTCCAGTTCGGCCGACGCAACGGGCGGCGGCTGGTCAACATCCTCACCGACTGAGCGCCTCCACCTCATTCGTCGACCGGGTCGAGGTCGAACTCCGCGGCGGCAATGGCGGCGCCGGCGTCGCCGCCTTCGCCAGGATGGCGGGCAAGCCGCGGGGCAAGCCATCAGGGGGCATCGGGCGGTCCCGGCGGCGATGTGGTCCTCCGGGCCGACCCGGAGATGGGCACTCTGCTCGACTACCTGCGCCGTCCTCACCGCGCCGCCGGCCATGGGGCCCACGGGCAGGGGGACAACCGCAACGGCAAGCGTGGCGAGGACCTCGTGCTGCCTGTGCCCGTGGGGACAGTGGTGCGTCACCCGGACGGCACGCTGCTCGCCGACCTGGTTGATCCCGAGCAACGACTCGTCGCCGCGGAGGGTGGACGAGGGGGTCGGGGAAACGCTGCCCTGGTCAGTCCCACGCCACCGAGCCCCCGGGTATGCCGAGCAGGGTGAGTACGGGGAGGCTGTCCGGCTTGTCCTCGAGATGAAGCTTCTCGCCGACGCCGCCCTCGTCGGATTCCCCAATGCGGGGAAGAGCAGCTTGATCTCGTCGGTCTCGGCGGCAAAGCCCAAGGTGGCCGACTACCCCTTCACCACCCTCGAGCCACATCTCGGCGTTGTCGAGATCGACGACCGGCAATTCGTCATGGCGGACGTTCCCGGGCTGATCGAGGGTGCCGCCGAAGGGAAAGGGCTGGGGCACGAGTTCCTCCGCCATGTCGAGAGGGCGCGGGCCCTCGTGGTGCTGCTCGACCCCCTCCAGGAACGCACCCCGGCGGAGCAACTCGAAGTGCTCCTCTCGGAGTTGGGGCGGTACTCGCCCGAGTTGATCCGCCGGCCAAGGGTGATCGCGCTCAACAAGGTCGACGCCATCGATCCCGACGAGGCGGAGAGGATCGCCCGAGAGTCTGCCATCGCCGCTTCATCGCGTTTCGGCCGCCACCCACCTGGGACTGGACACGCTGCTCCATGCCGTAGCCGACGCCGTCGAGCAGGCGCGGACGCGAGGCACCGGAACGGGTCGGCTACCAGCTGCACCGCCCCCTCGGCCCCGGGTTCACCGTGCGGCGCGAGGGCACAACGTGGGTGGTGGAAGGTCGAGGGGCGATGCGGGCCGTCGCTTTCGACGACCTCACCCGGCCCGAAGCAGCCGACCGGGCCGCAGGACGTCTGGAGCGGCTCGGGGTGGACGAGGCGCTGCGGCGCGCCGGGGCGCTGCCGGGTGACGAGGTCCGGATCGGCGATCTGGTGTTCGAGTTCGAGGACATCGAGGAAGACGGGTGAGGCGACCGGCGGCACCTGGCCGGCCGGTCGTGGTCAAGGTCGGTTCATCGAGCCTGGCCCCGACCGGCACCGGTCTCGACCCGACGGCGCTCCGCCGGGTGGTGGAGGGTGTCGCCAACGCTTGGGGACGCGGCCATCCCACTGTGCTGGTGACGTCGGGAGCGGTGGCGGTGGGAGTGGCCGCGCTCGGCTGGCCCACACGGCCGGACGACGCGGCGACGCTCCAGGTGGCGGCGGCGGTGGGGCAATCACGCCTCATGGAGCGGTACACCGCCGAGTTCGATCGGGTGGGGCTCGTTGCTGGGCAGGTCCTGCTCGGCCGGCGAGGTGTTCGCCGACCGCAGCCAGTACCTCCACGCCAAGCGCACCTTGGAGCGGATGGTGGGCGAGCGGTGTCGTGCCCGTGGTCAACGAGAACGACGCCGTGTCGCTCGACGAGCTCCGTTTTGGCGACAACGACAGGCTGGCTGCACTGGTGGCGCACCTGGTCGGTGCCGCCATGCTGGTGATGCTGACCGACACGTCGGGGCTGCTCTCCGCCGACCCCCGGTTCGACAGGGAGGCCCGGCTGATAGACGCCGTCAGACACAGCGACGAGGTGCTCGACCAGGTCGGCGCCGGCGGTTCGGGGCCGCTCGGTTCCGGGGGGGTCGCCACCAAAGTGGCGGCGGCGCGCATCGCGGCGTGGTCGGGGATCCCCACGGTGGTGGGACCGGCGGCGGACGACGACACCATCCGGGCGGCGCTGGCGGCGGAGCCGGTGGGGACATGGGTAGACCCCCGCCCCCGCCCCCTGCCTGCCCGCAAGCTCTGGATCGCGTTCGGACGCCGCTCCGAGGGATCGGTGCGAATCGACGCCGGGGCGGTCCGGGCGCTGGTGGAGCAGGGTCGTTCGCTCCTCCCGGTAGGTGTCGTCGAGGTCAGCGGTGGCTTCGAGCCCGGTGCCGCGGTGGATGTGCTCGGGCCGGAGGGCGGCCTCGTGGCAAAGGGACTTGCCCGACTCGCCGCCACCGAGCTTGCCGTAGCTGCCGGCAGCCGTGGAGCCGAGGTCATCCATCGCGACGATCTGGTGATCCTCACCGGCTGAAAGGGCCGCAACACGCACCACCGGTACACTCATCCGATGATCGACGCCATCGGTGAGCGGGCGCGGGCCGCAGCGCGCCGGCTTGCCAGGACCACCACCGAGTCGAAGAACGCGGCGCTCCTCGCCATGGCGAGCCGTCTCGAGAGCGAAGCCGATGCCGTGCTCGAGGCAAACGGACGGACGTGGCCCGGGCGGAGAAGGACGGGATCTCCAAGGCGCTCCTCGACCGACTCCGTCTCGACCGATCCCGGTTGGCGGCGATGGCGGCCGGACTTCGGTCTGTCGCCGCTCTTCCCGATCCGGTGGGTGAGGTCACCGCGGGGTGGCGGCTTGCCCAACGGTCTCGAGGTGTCCCGGATCCGGGTGCCGCTCGGCGTGGTCGCGGTGATCTACGAAGCCAGGCCCAACGTCACCGTCGACGCCGCCGGACTCTGTCTCAAGTCGGGCAACGCCGCCCTGCTGCGCGGCTCCTCCACGGCCTTGCGCTCCAACCTGGCCATCGGCGAAGCCCTCCGCGCCGGTCTGGCCGACGCCGACATCCCCGAGGATGCCGTCCAGGTGCTCGAGGACACTTCACGCGAGGGTGCGCGGGAGTTGCTGCGGGCAAAGCGCTGGGTCGACCTGCTGGTTCCCCGTGGCGGTCCCGGGCTGCTCGCCCAGATCGAGGCGGAGGCAACGGTGCCGGTCGTCGATCGACGGTGCCGGGCAACTGCCACGTCTACGTGGATGAGGCCGCCGATCTCGACCAGGCGGTTTCGGTGGTGGTCAACGCCAAGACCCACCGCCCCGGCGTGTGCAACGCCGCCGAGAAGCTCCTCGTCCACCAGTCGGTGGCTGCGGAGTTCCTCCCACGGGTGGCCAAGGAGTTGGGTGACGCCGGAGTCGAGTTGCGCGGCGACGCCGGGGCAAGGGAGATCGTCCCCGAGATGGTTCCGGCGACCGACGAGGACTGGGACACCGAGTACCTCGACCTGGTGATGGCGGTGAGGGTGGTCCCCGACCTCGACGCCGCCGTCGAGCACGTGCTCGCCCATGGGACTGGACACACCGAGGCGATCGTCACCCAGGACATATCGGCGGCAGACGCCTTCGTGGGTCGCACCGACAGCGCGGTGGTGATGGTCAACGCCTCCACCCGATTCACCGATGGCGAGCAGTTCGGGTTCGGCGCCGAGATCGGTATCTCGACCCAGAAACTGCACGTGCGCGGGCCGATGGGGCTGTCCTGCGCTCACCACGGAGCGCTACGTCGTCCGTGGCGAAGGGCAGGTGCGGTTGTGACCCTCGACGATGGACGGGCCGGCCGCGGTCCGGGCCAGGCTGGGCGAGGCCGGATATCTGGCCGACGACCGCATCGCCCAGGTGGTGTTCCTGGCCGACACGGCTGGGGAAGCCGATCCTGGTCGAGGGCCCCGCCGGTGTGGGCAAGACCGAACTGGCCAAGTCGCTTGCCCGGGTCCAGGACCGGCGTCTCATCCGCCTCCAGTGCTACGAGGGACTCGACGAGGCCAAGGCGCTCTACGAGTGGAACTACAAGAAGCAGTTGCTCCGCATCGAGGCCGACGAACAGCACGACTGGGGCAAGCTCGAGCACGACATCTTCTCAGAGGATTTCCTTCTGGAGCGTCCTCTGCTCGAGGCGATCCGGTCGGAGGCCCCGGTGGTGCTGTTGGTCGACGAGGTCGATCGGGTCGAGGTGGAGACCGAAGCGCTGCTGCTCGAGGTGCTGTCCGACTTCCAGGTCTCGATCCCCGAGTTCGGGAACCATCACCGCCGCCACCCGGCCCACCGTCGTGCTCACCTCGAACAACACCCGTGAGTTGTCGGAGGCGCTCAAACGACGCTGCCTCTTCCTCCACATCGGCTACCCCACCCGCGAACGGGAACGGGAAATCCTGACGGTAAGGGTCCCGGGGATCGCGCCGCACCTGGCCGATCAGGTGGCGCAGGTCGTCCAATCGGTGCGTCAGATCGACCTCAAGAAGTCGCCATCGGTCTCGGAGACCATCGATTGGGCCCGCACCCTCATCGAGTTGGGGATCGAGCGGGTCGACGAGGAGGCGGTGTCTTCCACGCTCCACGTGCTGCTCAAGCACCAGAGCGACGTGGAGAAGGTCGCCAAGGAGTTCTCGCTGCAGGACCCGCCACTGGGCCCGGTCGTCGAGCCGGATTGACCTGGCGATGATCGAAACGATGATCGCCTTCATCGACGAGTTGCGTGCCGTCGGTGTGCCCGTCTCGATGGTGGAGGCGATCGACGCCCTCGCCGCACTCGAGCACGTCGACCTCGGCGACCGGTCGGCGTTCAAGCACACCCTCGGCGCCACCATGGTCAAGAACGAGCGGCACTACGAGGCCTTCGATGCCGCTTTCGAGGCATTCTTCGCCCTCCACAGGGACCGGCCGGACCGACCCGGCCCCGACGGACAGACCCGCCGCCAGGGCAGCAGCCGATGACCGGCGCACGGCCGTGGCGGGGGGAGGCAGATCTCGAGGAGTTGGCCAGGGCGATCATGGAGGCGCTCAGCGCCCAGGATTGGGCGATGCTCAGCGCAGGCGCTCAGGAGGCGGTCCGGCGTCTCGCCGGGATCGAGCCGGGGCGGCCCGTCGGCGGCACCTACTACCTCTATCGCACACTGCGGCGCCTCGACGTCGACGGGATGATGGAGCGTTTGCTCTCCGAGGCGAGGGTGGGCGCCGGGAGCCTCAGCCCACTCGAGGAGCGGCTGCTCCGCGAGGAGATCGAACGGCGGATCGACCGGCTCCGCAGCGAGTTGCAGGCCGAGATCAGACGCTTGCTCGTGGCCGACCGCGGGCGGGAGGCGGTCGCTCGCACCCTTCGGTCCCCGCTGCTCGAGGACATCGACCTGATGCACGCCACCAGACATGATCTCGCCAGGGTGGAGAAGGCGATCCGGCCGCTTGACCAGAAAGCTGGCAGCGCGGCTCGCGCAGAAGCGGAAGAGGCGGCGAGCAGGTCGGCTCGACTTCAGACGCACCATGAGGCGGGCGCTCGCCACCGGTGGTGTCCCCTTCGAGCCCGTCTTCCGCTCCCCGAACCCGCACAAGCCCGACATCGTCCTGCTCTGTGACGTCTCCGGGTCGATGGCGACCTTCGCCCGGTTCACCCTCCAGTTCACCTACGCCATGTCCGGCCAGTTCTCCAAGGTGCGCTCCTTTGCCTTCATCGACGGGGTCGACGAGGTCACCGGGTTCTTCGAGGCGGGCGGGGACTTCGCCAGGTCGATGGAGAGGATCACGACCGAAGCGGAGGTGGTGTGGCTCGACGGTCACTCGGACTACGGCAACGCGCTGGACCGGTTCGGGGAGCGTTTTGGCGACGCGGTGACCCCGCGATCGACCGTGATCATCACCGGCGATGCCCGCAGCAACTACCGAAACCCCCGACCGCAGATGCTGGCTGCCCTCTCCCAGTCGGCCCGGGCCCTCTACTGGCTCAACCCGGAACCCCGGGCGTACTGGGACACCGGCGACTCGGTGATGTCGGCGTACGCACCGTTCTGCGACGGCGTCCACGAGGTGCGCAACCTGAGGCAACTCGAGGCATTCGTCGAGCAGGTGGCGCTCCCGGCGCCGGGGCGGCTCCGATTGGCCGGCTAGCGGGGCAGACGCGGGTTGGGGTAGGTTGGTCGCCATGGCAACACACGATGAGTTGATGACGCTCGTTGGCACCGAGATCGGTGTCAGCGAGTGGGAGGTGATCGACCAAGACCGGATCGACGCCTTCGCAGATGCCACCGGCGACCACCAGTGGATCCACGTCGACCGTGACCGAGCGGCCCAGGGACCATTCGGCGGGACCATCGCCCACGGCTACCTCACCCTGTCGCTGCTCCCGGCGCTACTCGCCGATCAGGAGTTGCCGGTCCCCACCCCCAGGATGGGGATCAATTACGGGCTCGACAGGACCCGATTCATCACTCCGGTCCCCGTCGGGGAGCCGCGTTCGAGCCCGGACCCGACTCGACGAGGTGACCGAGGTTCCCGGCGGCGTCCAGACTCAAGCGGACGGTCACCGTCGAATTGGAGGGATCCGACAAGCCTGCGCTAGTCGCGGAGACGCTCACAAGACTGTTCTGGTAGGTGATTTGCTCCCGCGGCGGGCGGGAGTACCCGACGCCGTAGGCGTCGGGGACGGGGGCTGGTCACTCCCAAAGGTGCCGAAGGCCGCGTGCGAGCACCGTTGGGAGTTCGGCAGCCCCCCTACCCGCTGCTCCGCAGCGGGTCCCTTCCCCCTTCCGGAGAGACGCAGTCGGTTCCGGCTAGCCGTCCGAACCGTCCGCCGTCTCATGGCCAGGCTGCGGCCTCCGCCGATGACGATCACCTCACCGGTGAGGTAGCTGGAGGAGTCGGAGACGAGAAAGGCGGCAAGGTCGGCGACCTCTTCGGGTGTTGCCCATCCTCTCCAGAGGGATGGCAGTCGACCATCTTCTCCCGCACGTCGGCGGGGATCGCCATGGTCATCTCGGTGCCGATGAGCCCGGGGGCGATGGCGTTGACGCGGACGCCGGGAGCCAGTTCCAGTGCCAGGGCCCGGGTCATCCCCACGACCCCACCCTTGGAGACGCTGTAGTTGTACTGGCCGAAGTTGCCCAGGTAGGCCCGAGAGGCCAGGTTCACCACGGCGGCGCCGTCGTCGAACAGCGGGGCCAGTTCGACGGTGAGCTGATAGGTCGCTCCCAGGTTGACGTCGAGCACGGCGGTGAAGGCCTCGTCGCTCAGATTGACCAGCCGGGCAGTCACGGGTGATCCCGGCGTTGTTGACCAGCGCCCGCAGTCCCCCGGCGCTCTCCGCCAGTAGCCTCACCTCGCGGCGGGCGCTGTCGGTGGTGAGATCCACCTGGGCGGCCAGACCTCGGTGCCACCTTCCTCCAGCTCGGCGACGACCTCGCCCAAGCCGGGGAGACACGTCGGCCAGGATCAGCCTCGATCCCCTCGGCGGCGAACCTCCGGGCGATGGCGCGTCCGATCCCGGTGGCCGCACCGGTGACGACGGCGTTCACGCCAGGGCCTTGCCGAGATGGGCGCTCCCGAGGTGAATCAACTCACCGCTCGGTCCCTCCCGGCTCGGCAAGACGCGCCACCCACGACGCCACAATCTCGGGGGCGGTGTCGTCCTCGACGGCGAGTACGTTCACCGGGATACCGGACTTGCGTCCCTCGATGGCTGCCGTCCGCGCTCCCGAGAGCAGACCGCAGGCCACCATCGCCGCCGGCGCACCTCGTCGCCCGAGCAGATCGTCGCCGTGGACGATCACCACGACCGGCAGGCCGGCGACGACGGCCTCCTTGGTGGCGACGAATGCCTCGATAGAGCGCAGCACGTGCGGTTTCCCAGCTGTCTGCCGAAGGAGCGGTCACGACGACCACCGACGACGGGTCGACACCGGCCATGGAAAGGACCTCGGCGGATGGGTCGGAGGCTCAAGTCACCGGCCCGCCCACGATCGCCCATCCCGAGATCGGCCAGCACCTCAGCGGTGTGCTCGCCCAGCCTGGGCGGAGGGAGGACCGCCCGTGCCGGGGCGGAATCGACCCGGAGCGGCGTGCCGGTGGTTCGGATCGGCCCGGCGACCGGGTCGGTGATCTCCACCACCATCTCGTTGTGGCGCACCTGTGGGTCGGCGAAGACATCGGGCAGGGTGAGCACCTTCCCGGCGGGCAGGCCGGCACCGACCAGCAGGTCGACCCATTCGACGGTCGGGCGGGTACGGAAGACCACTTCCAACTCGGCGGCAAGCTGCGTCCTTGCTGCCATCCGTCTCCTCGTTGCCGGGGTAGGCAGTCGCCAGATCGGGCCGTTCGATGACCTCGCACAGAACGGCGAAATGGCGGTCGGAGGTGACCGCGAGGGTCAGGTGCCCGTCGGCGGTGGCGAGCACCTGGTTGGGCGCCAGGTAGGGGGACGCGGTCCCGGTGCGGGGAGGCTGGGCGCCGTCTGCAAAGTGGAGGGCGTTCCACCCCGACTGGACGGCGATGAGCGAGTCGCGTACCGCCACCTCGACCCGGCGGCCGACACCATCCTTCAACGCGGCGACGATGGCGGTGGCGATGTGGGCGGCAGCCACGTAGTCGCCGATCGTGGTGGCGGTCTTCTGGGGTGGGTCCCCTGGATGACCGGTGATCGAGATCATCCCCGATTCGCCCTGGAACACCACGTCGATCCCGGCGCGGTCGGCGTACGGCCCATCGCTCCCAAAGGCGGTGACCACGGCGTAGATGACGTCTGGGTTGTCTTGGCGGACGTCGTCCTCGCCCAGACCCATCCTCTCCATGGCGCCGGCGCGCAGGTTGTGCAGCACCACATCGGCGCTCGCCGCAAGCCGTGCCAGAGCGGCCCGGGACCGCGGTTGCTTGGGGTCGAGGCAGACCGATCTCTTGCCCCGGTTCATCGCCACGAAGAAGACCGACTGCTCACCCAGGTACGGGCCGAACCCACGCGAAAGATCTCCACCGGGTGGCTCCACCTTGATGACGTCGGCACCCAGGTCGGCGAGCAACAAACCGGCATAGGGTGCGGCGACCAAATTGGCCACCTCCATGACCCGCACCCCCGCAAGCGGTGCGGTCACACCCGCTCGATCACGACGGCGATGCCCTGACCGACCCCGATGCACATCGTCGCCAACCCGTAACGCGCATCACGGCGGGCCATCTCGTGGACGAGGGAAGTGAGGATCCGGGCACCGGAGGCACCCAACGGATGCCCGAGGGCGATTGCTCCGCCGTTGACGTTGACTCTGTCGGGGTCGAGCTTGAGCTCGCCAACGCACGCCAGTGCCTGGGCGGCGAACGCCTCGTTCAGCTCTATGACGTCGAGGTCTGCGGTGGTCAGCCCGGACCTCTCCAAAGCCTTCCGTGTCGCTGGGACCGGCCCGATGCCCATCACATCGGGATGGACCCCTGCGGCCGCCGACGCCACCACGCGAGCCATCGGCTCCAGCCCGTGACGGATCATCCCCTCCTCGGTGGCAACCAGCACGGCGGCGGCACCGTCGTTCATCGGCGAGGAGTTGCCTGCGGTGACGCTCCCGCCCTCACGGAAGATCGGGCGGAGCGAGGCGAGCGCCTCGAGCGACGTATCGGGCCGCGGTCCCTCGTCGGCGGTCAGGATGGAAGTGTTCTTGTGCCGGTGATCGGTCGGTGCCTCGATCGGTTCCAATTCGGCCTGAAATCGTTCTTCCTGTTGTGCCGACACCGCCCGCTCGTGGCTGGAGAGGGCGAACTCGTCCTGCATCTGCCTGTCGATGCCATAACGCTCGGCGACGACCTCGGCGGTCTCGCCCATCGCCAGCAGCCCGTGGAGCTCGGCCATCCTGGGATTGACCAGTCTCCAGCCGAGCGTGGTGTCGAACGCCTCAGGCGTTCCCGTCGGGAAAGGTCGGTCGGGCTTGGCGATCACCCACGGTGCCCGGCTCATCGACTCCGAACCCCCGGCCACCATCACATCGCCCCAACCACCGGCCAAGGCGTGCGCCGCTGTGACCACCGCCTGCAGGCCCGACCCGCAAAGCCGGTTGACGGTGGCGCCGGGGACGGTGTCGGGCAGACCGGCGAGCAGCACCGCCATCCGGGCGACGTTGCGGTTGTCCTCGCCCGCTTGGTTGGCGGCGCCCCAGACAACGTCCTCGATGTCCCGCGGGTCGAGCGACGGGTTGCGCTCGGTGAGCCTGCGTATGGCATGCGCCGCCAGATCGTCGGGTCTGACGTGGGCGAGCTGGCCGCCGATCTTCCCCATGGGAGTGCGGCATGCATCGACTATGAAAACGTCCACCGTCGGCTCCTCGTCGCCAAATGATGACACCACCAGTCTTGTCGCTTCGAACGACCGACGCCGTTCGCCGTCCACCGACACGTCGGACAGAGTTTCGATCGGTCCCCGTTACCCTGCCCCACCCGTGAGCTCTCCTCCAACCAACCCGATCGGATCTCCCTTGCGCCGGTTGGAGGACGTGGCGCTGGTGACCGGCCAAGGCCGATACACCGGGGACCTCCAGCCTTCCGGCACGGCGCACATGGCGCTGGTCCGCAGCCCATACGCCCATGCCACCGTGGAGACGATCGACACATCGGAGGCCGAGAGCGCCGATGGGGTCATCCTGGTGATTCGCCCGGAAGATGTCTCCGATATCCACGGACCGCCGGCGCCGAGACCCAGTCGGAACATCCCGATACGCAACCCATTGGCACAGGGCAGGGTGCTGATGGTGGGCGACCCGGTGGTGGCGATCATCGCCGAGACCGCGCAACAGGCGCTCGACGCCACCGAGTTGGTGGTTGTCGATTACGAGCCTCTCCCCGTGGCGAATGACCCCGAAGAGGCGATCGAGGCACCCCCGATCCATCCAGACATGGAGGGGAACGTCGCTTACGAGCGCAAGGGTGGAGATCCGTCGGCTGTCGAGGCCCTGGCCGCCGCCACCGTGATCGTGGGGACGATCGAGCATCCCCGGGTGGTCCCGAGCCCCATCGAGACCCGAGTTGTGGTGGCCGAGTGGCGCGACAACGCGCTCACCGTCCACCTTGGCAGCCAGGCACCCCACCTCATGGCGGAGGAACTGGCGAAGGCCTTCGGCTTGCCGCAGTCGTCGGTGCGGGTGGTCACGCCCTTCGTTGGCGGCGCCTTCGGATGCAAGTTCGACCTGGCCGAGGAGGAGATGCTGACGGTGATCGCCGCCAAGCGCTGCCGGAGACCGGTGCGCTGGGTCGAGTCCCGCCGTGAGCACATTGCCGTGATCGGCCACGGCAGGGCGCAGCGGCACCATTTCCGGGCGATGGCGGGACCCAACGGTCGGATTCTCGGGCTCTGGGTTGACTCGATCGTCGACCTGGGGTGCCGGCAGCGCTACCTGGCGCCGGTCCCGTCCACTCCGAGGATTGGGACGGGACCGTACGACATCGGCGTTTACGCCTGGCGCCAGCGAGGCGTTTACACGAACCGGGCGCCGATGGGCATCTACCGCGGAGCCGGCCGACCCGAGGCGACGCTGACGTTGGAGCGGGTGATCGACCGGATAGCCGCCGAACTCGGGCTCGACCCGGCAGAGGTGAGGCGGGTCAACCTGGTTCCCCCGACCGATTCCCCTACGCCTCGGCCGGTGGATACACCTTCGACTCGGGGGACTACCCGAGGGCTCTCGACCGGCTGCTCGAGATGGCGGGCTATGACGATCTGCGCAGGACCCAGGATCAGATGCGCCGCGAGGGGCGATACATGGGGATAGGACTGGGCGCATACGTCGAGGCGTGTGGTTTCGAGGAATGGGAAGCCGGTCGGGTCACCGTCCACCCCGACGGGTCGGTCACCGCCTCGGCGGGGACGCTCGATCAGGGACAGGGTCACCGCACGACCTACGCCCAGATCGTCGCCGCCGAACTGGGGATAGAGCCGACCCGGGTGCGCGTCGAGCAGGGCGACTCGGCGTCGGCGCCTTACGGCTGGGGGACGTCGGGCTCGCGTTCGGTGGCACACGGCGGCAGCGGGGTGCTCGGCGCCGCCCGCCTGGTGGCCGCCAAGCTGCGTCGCGTCGCGGCGCACGCCCTCGAGGCCGCTCCCGAGGACGTGGTCCTCGCCGGCGGCAATGCCACCGTGAGAGGGACCGATGTCGCTATCGGCTGGGAGGACCTGGTCGGGAAAGCCTGGACGGCGCGTCAGATGCCGGCGGGCGAGGAGCCCGGTCTCGAGGAGGAGCATCACTTCGTCTCGGGCGGTCTCAACTTCCCGTTCGGGATGCACCTCGCCGTGGTGGAAGTCGACCCCTCGACCGGCGATGTGGACCTGCAGCAGATCTGGGCCGTGGACGACGCCGGGGTCATCGTCAACCCCATGCTGGCCTCCGGTCAGCGCCACGGCGGCCTGGCCCAGGGGATCGGCCAGGCGATGTGGGAGGAAGCGCGCTACGACCCCGACGGCAACCTGCTCACCGCCTCGATGGTTGACTATCTGCTCCCCACCGCCTCCCGGCTGCCCAGCTTCCGGCTCGGGGAGACGTGCACCCCCAGCCCGACCAATCCACTCGGGGCGAAGGGAGTGGGCGAGGCGGGGACCGTGGGTTCGACCCCGGCGGTGCTCAACGCGACCATCGACGCTCTGGCACCCCTAGGGGTCACCGACCTCCAGATCCCGCTCCGGGCGGAGCAGGTCTGGCAGGCCATACGCCGGGCGACCGGCACCGCCTAGGGCCATGTCTCGCTGGCCCGATCAGACCGGCGCAGGCACCTCTTCCTGTTCGATGACCTCGGCCAGCCGCAGTATGAGGTCCACCACCCGGTTGGAGTAGCCCCACTCGTTGTCGTACCAGGCGAGCACCTTGACCAGGTTCCCGCCGAGCACGTGGGTCGATGGGGCATCGAATATCGAGGAGTGCGGGTTGCCGATGATGTCGGTGGAGACGAGGGGGTCCTCCGAGTACTGGAGGATCCCGGCGAGATCGCCGTCGGCCGCCTCCTTGATGGCGGCGTTGACCTCCTCGACCGTGACCGGTCGCTCCAGTTCGACCACGAGGTCGACCGTCGAGCCATCGGGCACGGGGACCCGCATCGCCATCCCGTCGAGCTTGCCCTTGAGCTCGGGGAGTACCAGCCCTACCGCCTTGGCGGCGCCTGTGGTGGTCGGGATGATGTTCTCGGTGGCTGCCCTGCTCCTGCGCAACTCCTCGTGGGGGACGTCGGCCAGCCGCTGATCATTGGTGTAGGCATGGACAGTCGTCATCGTCCCCCGTCTGATCCCAAAGCGCTCGTGGAGCACCTTGGCAACGGGCGCCAGACAGTTGGTGGTGCATGATGCGTTGGAGACGATCAGGTCGCTGCTGTCGAGCTCATCGTCGTTCACCCCGAGCACGATCGTCTCCACCGGGTCCTTGGAGGGGACCGTGAGGATCACCCGCTTCGCCCCGGCGTCGAGGTGCTTCTGCAGCGATGCCTGATCGCGGAACACCCCGGTCGACTCGATGACCACATCCACTCCCAGCTGGCCCCAGGGGAGGGATGTGATGTCGCGCTCCATCAGCATCTTCACCGTGTGGCCGGCGGTGCGCATCGTGCCGTCGGCCACCTCGACCTCGTGTTCGAAGTTGCCCATCACCGTGTCGTACTTGAGCAGGTAGGCGAGCACGTCGTCGTCGGCCAGGTCGTTGATAGCCACAACCTCGATCTCGGACTCGGGACGCTCGGCGATGATCCGGAAGACTGCACGGCCGATCCGGCCGAACCCGTTGATGGCGACTTTGGTCATGAGCTCACCTCCTGGGGGAGTTGGGAGGCGGTGGTTTCGAGGACTTCGATGAGTCGGGCGGTGTAACCCCAGCCGTTGTCGTACCAGACGATCGTCTTCGTCATGTTCCCCTCGATCACCATGGTTGCCAGGCTGTCGTACACGCCGGAGTGAGTCGAGCCCACGACGTCTCTGGAGACGATTGGATCGACCGAGTACTCGATGATCCCGGCGAATCGCTCCTTCGCCGCCGCCTCGACCGCGGCATTGAGCTCTTCGATCGTGGTCGCCCGGTCGAGGATGGAGACCATGTCCACGGTGGAGCCATCCGCTACCGGGACATTGAGAGCGACACCCTGGATCTTTCCGGTCAGCTGCGGCATCACCTCCTCGAGGATCTGAGGGGAGTTGGTCTCCGCCGGGATGATGTTCTCACCGGCGGCCCGGCTGGTGCGGAACCCATCCGATCCGGGGACGTCGGCCAGCCGCTGGACGTTGGTGAAGGCGTGGACCGTGGTGAAGAAGCAGCGGTCGAGACCGAATGTCTCGTCGAGGATCAGCAGAATCGGGGCGACCGCGTTCGACGTGTTGGAGCCCAGCGCCACGATGTCGAGCTCGGGTGTCAGCAGCTCGTCGTTGATCCCGCGCAGGAGGATCGGCACGTCACCGGGGGTCTCGGGGGTGGAGGCGAGGATCACCTTGCGCGCCCCGGCGTCTAGGTGGCGTCGGGCATACTCGGAGGTGCGGTACTTGCCGGTGGCCTGGACGACCACCTCGACGCCCAGATCGCCCCATGGAGTGTCGCCCGGCTCCTTCTCCTGGTGGAACTCGCTGCTCTTGCCGGCGATGGTCAGCGTGTTCCCTTCGAGGCTCACCGGGGTGGGGAAGCGCCCGTAGATCGAGTCGTACTTGAGCAGGTAGGTCAGCCCTTCCGGGTCCGCCGTGTCGACGATGTGGGAGATCTCGAGTGTCGGGTGGCCGCGGAGCTGGCGGAACAGATTGCGTCCGATCCGCCCGAAGCCCATGAGTCCGATTCGTACCGGTCGGTCGGTCATCGAGGTCCTTCCAGGTGTGTGCGCGCGCGGCGCGACCCTAATCGGCTCCGCACATACCGCTTCCAGCCCGGCCAGGCGTGGGGTACCTTGACCTGGGGACGGGGGAGAGGGATTACCAACGTGAGACTCCTGGCTGTCCTCGCCCTGCTGACGACCGGTTTGGCCGCCCCTCAACCCGAGCTGTGCATCGGGATGGCAGCACCCGTAGACGGTCCAGTGGTTGCCGGCTTCGCCCCCATCGGGCGATGGGCCGGTCACTGGGGCGTCGACTTCGGTGTCGATCCGGGAACACCGGTGGTGGCGGCGGGTCCCGGCGCGGTCAGCTTCAACGGGACCGTGGCCGGCAACCGGACATTCACCGTCGACCACGGTGGCGGGCTCAAGACCAGCTATTCGTATCTCCAGGATGTCACCTGGGCTGGTGGCCGGGTCGCGACCGGCCAGGCGATCGCCCGCTCAGGAATGGCCCACGGCTCGGAGGCGCTCCACTTCTCGGTTCGCATCGACGACGTCTATGTCGATCCGATGACCGTGCTCGGGTGCCTTCCCGTCGACCTCACCAGGGCGCTCTGGCTGCTGCCACCGCCTGCAGGATCGTGAATGGTCAGAGGACGCAGCGGAGCGGGGAGGGAGAACGCGGTCCTAGGCTGCTGGCGTGAGGAGGGGGATTCTCGGTGGCACTTTCGACCCGGTTCACCTCGGCCATTTGGTTGCGGGAGCCGCGGCGCGCCACCAACTCGAGCTTGACGAGGTGCGGTTCATGCCGGCGGGGGATCCCTGGCAAAAGGCGGAGCGTGAAGTCACCCCCGCCGCCCATCGAACGGCCATGACTCGTCTTGCAGTCGAGGAGGCAGCCGGATTCGAGATCGATGAGCGCGAGGTGGCTCGGTCCGGACCCACGTTTACCGCCGACTCCCTCGCCGAGTTCGATCGTGGTGATGAGCTGACGCTGATACTCGGAGCCGACTGCCGCAGCCCGCCTTCCCACGTGGGAGCGCGCCCGCGAAGTGGTGAGGCGAGCCCGAATCGCGGTTGCGCCCCGTCCCGGCACTTCCCAGAGTGCGGTCGAGGAGGCTCTCGATCAACTGGGCGGTGACGAGGTGGTTTGGCTTGACATGCCCGATCTGGATGTGAGTGGCACCGACATCCGGATGAGGGCGGCGCAGGACCGACCCTTCCGGTATCTGGTACCCGACCCGGTGTGGCGATATGTGCTTCGCCATGATCTGTACCTGGGGCACCGCTGACCCGGCGACATATCCGGTGAAACGCCGGGCATCACTATGATTCGGGCCGAGATTCGGATCAGGAGGTAGGGACCGTCACTGCAAGTGATTTCGAGAGCAGGCTCCTCGCCGAGGCCGCCGCAGAAGCGATCGATGCCAAGAAGGGCGAGGAGGTGGTGCTCCTCGAAGTGTCCCGCCTCATACAGATCACCGACTGGTTCGTCATCGCCACCGGTACGTCGCAGCGCCATGTTCAGACGCTCGCCGAGGCCGTGGAGGAGCGACTCGACTCCTTCGAGCGCAAGCCCATCCGGATCGAAGGGCGGCAGTCGGGTTCTTGGTTGCTACTCGACTACGGCGACTTCGTCGTCCACCTCTTCCTCCCCGAGACCCGCGCCTATTACGACCTGGAGCGTCTCTGGGGCGACGCCCCCCGCATCGAGCGGCAAGCGGTCAGCACCGAAGCCTGACTTCGGAACCCACTGGTACAATCCTCGCCTCACCCTGGGGCTGTAGCTCAGCTCGGCAGAGCACTTGCATGGCATGCAAGGGGTCAGGGGTTCAAATCCCCTCAGCTCCACCAACAAACCCCCTGGTCACAGGCTTGCGGCGCGTTCGGTGCTTGCCGTTTTTCGCGAACTGGGCCGCATCTGGGCCGCATTCTGAAAGCGTTTTTCGCCGCGGAGGTCGGTCGGAGTTCCCCGAGCGCCGCGGTACCTTCGGCATCGAGGTTGGGCAGAGGTGACCGTAGGTATCGAGACTGGTCCGGATCGAGCTATGTCCGAGGCGAACTTGCACGAGCTTGACGTGCATGCCGGCGGCGACCATCAGGGCAACCGCGGTGTGCCGTAGGTCGTGCGGAGTCGGCTGCGGGTCAGCTAGGCCGGCACGAACGAGCGCCGGTTGCCAGACACGGCGACGGAAGAGCGACCTCCTCAAATAGCCGCCCCTGGGGCGACGAGCTGGGTCCGGCATGTGACGCAGGGTCCGGTCGTGCCGTCGCCCTATGGTCGGTTGGTGGTCGTTGGACACCCACTCCTCCAATCGAACGTCAAGAGCGCCATTGAGAGCGCAGCCTCCCGTCATCTCGGACGACGATGGGCCAGCCATGCGTTCACCGACCTGAACGACCGGGCATCACATCCGTGCGGTGTGCTTCACGGCGAGCCGTTCTCGGTGTTCGCGAAGCTCGATATCGGCGACAACGCTGAGGAGAAGTTCCAGGCTGAACTGAGCGGCCTGAAACTCCTCCGAGATCGTGCACGGATCGCCATCCCGACGCCAATCGGAACCGGTCTCCTCCAATTGGATCACGGATTCCTTCTGTTGACTGAGGCGCTAGACGAGCGCCCTCCTAAGGATCGAACACCCGACGACTGGAGAGCTATCGGTCACACCCTGGCCACCCTGCATCAAGTGCATGGCGGACGGTTCGGACTCGAAAATTTCAATGGTTTCTTCGGCGCCTTGCCCCAAGACAACAAGCCCGTCACCTCCAACCACTGGGTCGACTTCTATAGCGAACGGCGTGTTGTTCCATTGCTCAGGTCTGCCGTTGACTCGGGGCAGCTACCGAAAACTCTTGCGAGTTACGTGGAGCGTCTCGTTTATCGACTGCCATCGCTCTGCGGTCTAGAGCCACAACCAACGTTGCTTCACGGCGACGCTCAACAACACAACTTCGTCAGCACCGATGACGGCGCCGTGTCAGCCGATGCCGCACCGTACTTCGGACACCCCGAGATTGACTTGACGCTTGTCGATTACTTCCAGCCGGTGCCCCAAGATGTATTTCATGCGTATCGTGATATCGCACCGATTGACGCCGACTTCGCGCAACGCCGCGATCTCTGGTGCATCTTTGTCGACCTGGCGTGCATCACAGTTGAGGCCGCCCCGTTTGATCGCCAAGCGCTGGACCGCCTTACCTGCACAGTTCGCGACTACCTGTAAACGTCTCTATCGACAAGCAAGACAACGCAGTCGAAGCCTCTCCGCGATTCGCACCCATGGGTGAGTGGCACCGGCCACGGGGTCTCGCTCATAGTTGGTTGACCACGAGTCCGGTGGTCGCCATACGGATCACCGACGCCGTCGAGAGCATCCTCCGAGATCGGCATCGCTAGGGGATGGCGCGCGTCGGTGGGAGTAGGGTTGCGACTGGTCTTCCGGGGGGATGAGATGGCCGATCGGACCGTGACGCAGACTCTTAAGAATGCCGATGGGGACATCACGGCGTTGTGCAATCCCGACGAATCGTGGTCGCCGCGCTCGGTAACCGAGGTGATCGCCGACATCGAGTCGGGGGCCCACGGCTACATCGTGCGATCGGACCTGGGCGACACGAGGGTCCAGGTGGTAGACGGCCGTGCCGGCAAGTACTTGCGAACTTATCGCGATCAGAAGGTCTTCAACAACCTCGATGAGCTTCCAGTGGGGTCCGGCGTCATCCCGGTCGCCTCATGGGACCAAATCGTGCGATTCGCGCCGTTGCTCCAGATGCACTCCAGCGAGGAGTACTTCCCGATGGACCCGATCGAGTTCCTGAGGAGCTCACGGTTCCGCCATCACCGCGGGCTTCGGGCCGACCAGGGGTACACCAAGGCTGCCCAGGAGTGGAGAACCAACAACAGCCATCACCGCAACTACTACGACATCCCGGTCGCCTTTGTCGACAGCTTCGGCCCTCACTCGGACGGGAAGAACCGAAGGCCCCGCGACGACAACAGCGGAGACGATTTCAACGTCTTCCTCCAACCGCGGGGAAAGCCGAGTGGTGACCGTTTCCCAACCGGGAGAGTGCCGGTCTTCGTCCATGCAAAGCAGGACACCTGTGCTAGCAGCAAGGCCGCCGACTATGTGGTCCAGTATTGGTGGTTCTTCGGATACAACGACGGGCCCTCAGCTCAGAATCACCAAGGGGACTGGGAGCATGCGACAGCCGTCGTCAAGGATGGGACTCTCATCGGCGCCTACCTGGCCGCCCACGGACGCGCCACGTTCTATCCCCGCACCGAGCTGGAGCCTGAACAGGGCGACCAGATCGTCGCTTACGTAGCCAAGGGGTCCCATGCGGCCTATCCCTCCGCTGGGTCGCACGGTCCTCTCGGTGTGGATCAGACCGATGGGGGAGGGCCACAATGGGACACCGCCCAGTACCTGATGCCACTGCGCGATCGACCATGGAAGGCGTTTGCGGGGGCGTGGGGCGAAGTCGGTGTCTTTGCCGACACCACCGGACCCCTTGGCCCGTGGCACAAGCGATACAACTGCTGAGACTGGATCGAACCATCCGAGGTCTGAGGAGTGGGCCGATCTGATCCTATGGGGCATGGCATACAAGGGGTTAGGGGTTCAGATCGCCTCAGCGTCACTCCATCCAGATTGTGCGCGGCTCCCGAACCTTCGCACCGATTGTGGTCCTACTGCTGCGCGCGTTGTTGGATCCAGCAGAGGCAGAACGGATGCCCGGCAGGATCGGCGTAGACCTGGAAGTTGTCGGGTGAGTCGGCGTCCTCCGCCGGCTTGAGCACCTTCGCACCCAGCGACATGACATGGTCGTGGGCGGCGGGGAAGTCGTCGACCCAGAGGTCGAGGTGGATCTGCTGCGGGGGTGTCCCGTCGGGCCAGTCGGGTGGGGTGTGGTCGGGAGCCAACTGAACCCCCACCCGTGGTTCGCCGTCGACGAACACCATGTGCCAGTCATCCTCGGCATCGACCGTGCCTTCGAGCACCCCAGCCCAGAAGCTGCTCTCGGTCGTGAGGTCTGCGGCGTCGAACACGACGACCTGATGATTTATGCGCATCCCGTGATCCTTTCTGGCCCCAAAGGCTCGGTACCGTACCCCCAGGAGGTGGGCTTTGAGCGAGCAGGGTTGGCGGGAGTTCCTCGCCACCGATGGTGTCGACGACTGGGTCGTGCTCCACGGTGGAGCCACCGCGGCGTTCCGGGTCGGATCGGTCCGAGAGGCGGCGCGGCTGGCCGAGGCCGTCGCGCAGGTCCCCGGTCTCGAAGGCTCGGGGGCGCTGCTGACGATCGGCGACGACCGCCTCACCGTGCGGCTGAGCCGCGACCTGTGGCAGCTCGAGTCGCAGCACGTCGACGTGGCCCGCGCCGTCTCGGCTGTCGCACGGGCGAGCGGGGCGGACGCTGACCGTTCAGCCGTCCAAGAGGTCCAGCTTGCGATCGCCGCCAAGCCCGACGCAATCGACGTGAACTTCTGGCGCACCGTGCTGGGCTACACACCCATGGCCGATGACAACGCGGTTGATCCACTCGGACATGGAACGACGGTGTGGATGCAGGGGCTCGACGAGGAAAAACCGTTGCGCCACGCGATGCACATCGACGTATCGGTGGCCCGCGAGCACGTCGAGGCCCGGCTCGAGGCGGCGCTGGCCGCGGGCGGGCGCATCGTCGACGACTCGAACGCGCCCGAATACTGGACGCTCGCCGACCAAGCCGGCAACCGCGTCTGCATCGCGGCATGGCCCGACGGGTCCACCCAGCCACCCTCGGACGCTCCCTGGCTCACGCCAGAGCCGTAGCCGCACGCCGCTCCCTGCCTTGGCTTTGGGGCCACCCGCCCATCTGCAGCCTCGATGGACGACCACAGCCGTGCCTTATCCCAGCCCACGCACCTGGTAGAGCTGCCACTCCCCGGGCACGCCCTTCAACGTAACGGCGCCAAACGACGTGAATTCGATTTGTGATCCGGCAACCAGGTCTTTCACCGTCGCCGAGACCAGAACGCCCCCTCGTTCGGCCTGGTCCATCACCCGGGAGGCGATGTGGAGACCGAGACCACCTACCTCGCCGTTCCTGACCTCGATCTCCCCTGTATGGATGCCGGCCCGCACTGAGATCCCGATCGGAGCCAGCGCATCGGTGATGGCCATCGCACAGAGAATGGCACGAGCCGGTCCGTCGAAGGTGGCGACGCAGCCGTCGCCGGTCATTCCGATCTCCCGGCCCCGGAAACGGTCCAGTTGAGAGCGGACGATGCGGTCGTGCTCGTCCCTCAGGTCGAGCCAGCGTTCGTCGCCGAGCGATACCGCTTTGGACGTGGAGTCGACGATGTCGGTGAACAACACGGTCGAGAGGACACGCTCCATGCGTGTCGACTCGCGCCGGCCGGTGAGGAATTCCTCCACATGGTCGAGGGTCGGCCCAAAGTCGCCTGCGAAGAACGGGAGAGTGTCGGCGCCCTCGACGAGGCGCAGTTCGGCGCCCTCGATGTGCTGGGCGATGTACTCCCCGTACTCCGGTCGGTGGTAGCGAGCCTCGCGCCGGGCCACGACGAGGGTGGGTGCGTGGATGAGAGGCAGAGTCGCTCTGGCGTCTACCTTGTAAAACCACTCGAACGTGCGTTTGACCAATCCGTGCGAGTTCGCCATCCGCTGATACCTCGTAAACCACGCCCGAAAGCGCGCGTCGTTGGCAACGCTCGGAGCCGTCAGCCGCAACAAGTCTCCCGTGGTGCCGTGCTGGGCGATGTACTGCTCGGATAGGGCGTCGGCCACCTGCTGCGGCACGCCGATCGGGTAGTCGTCCGCCCGCAGGATGCGCGGTACGGCGTTGACTAGGACGAGTGCACTGACCCGCTCCGGATGGGTGGCGGCGAGCATCATGGCCGACAACCCGCCCTCGGTGTCGCCGTAGATCACGGCCCGCTCGGACCCGGCGGCGTCGAGCACAGCTCGGACGTCGTCCGTGTTCCCCTCTAGGGGGAGCCATGTGTTGTCCCCCGGTATCGGGTCCGACACTCCGGAGCCCCGCATGTCGTACTGGATAACCCGACCCAAGCTGGCGAGCCGGTCGTAGAAGCGGACTGCCGACGGCTCTTCCCAGACGGCGTCGATGTTGGAGATCCCACCGTTGATGAACATGATGTCGCGCTCGCCCGCGCCAAAGACCTGGTACGCGAGGAAGCCGAGAGGTGTCTCGACGTACCGGGTCTGGGGACGGCCTCCAAGCGGCAGCGCAGACATGGTGCGACGGTAGTGAATGCCCTATCCGGGTCTGGGTGCAGGATGCATGACGGAGCTGGGAGCCGGGCAAGTCTCTGTCGCTGCGGATGGAAGTCCAAAGACAGTGCTTGTCCCCGGCCATTTCTGGCCGGGCCCTAGATGAGCAGCGCAATCCCTATTGCCAGCGGGTAAGCGTGTGCGAGGATCGGCGGGGCGAGCGGTCCGCCCTTCAAAGCGATAAAACCGAGAGCCAGGACAGTCCCCAGCGCGACACCTGTCCATCCGAGCCAGGCGGGTGCGAGAGCCGTGCTGACGATGGCGCCACCCAGGAACACCCAAGACCCGTAGGCGCTCAGCATGTGGAAGACATGGATGGCGCCCGCCCACCGGCTCCACGATTCGAATCCGGTCGGCACTGTTCCCGTCTTCCGAGTCTCTTCTGCTGCCCACTCCTGCACCGTGAGACGGAAGAAAAGCGCCACCAGCCAGAGCACCGCGCCCAATGCGAACAGTCCGAGCGCCATGATCGACAACGTCGCCTCACCGTCGGTGATCAGCAGGGCGACCAGCAGTGCCACTCCCAGCGTCGTGACTGTCACTCCCGTGCACATCCATGTGTGGATCCAACGAAGCCGGCGGCGATCCTCGGACATTGCCACCAGTGCGGCGGGCCACTCCTGCTGGTAGAGGGCCGGCTTCCAGAAGGCGGCACCCACCAAGAACGCCGTGAACCCGGCGATCAACACCACCCCAGCCCACTTGACGTCAGTCACGGGCGTATTCTCACAGCCATCGAGGCGCCGATAAGGGTTTGCTGTCCGTGTGATGGTCGGATCGCCTCAAGACGACCTCTCGATCGCTAGCGCAATCCAAGCCCGACGTTGTTGACCTCGATGGGTGAACTCTGCCTTGAGCCACCGGTCCCGCTTGCGGAACACAGAGGGCGCATCGTCGTTGCGATGAGCGCAATCATTGGAATAAGGTCTGGAGATGAGTCCTCCGGTCGTGGTATCCGTGATCGAGCCGCAGATGGCCAATCCGGCTCTTCCGGCCCCCGACGGGATCTCAATAGTGACGGCCGATGGTTTGGACTCGCTTGCGACCGCGCTTCCAGGTGCTGAGGCGTTGGTGATGTGGGAGTTCCACGGCGACTGGCTGCGCGATTCGTGGTCATCGGCTGACGCACTCCAGTGGGTTCATATTGCCGGCGTCGGGACAGACGAGGTGATGTTCGAGGAGCTGGCGGCGTCGGAAGTCGTAGTCACAAACGCACGCGGCGTTATGGACGCCCCAGTCGCCGAATACACCGTCGCATTGCTCCTTGCCTTGATTCGACGGGTGCCGGAAACCCTCCGACTGCAGGCTGTAGGGCGCTGGTACCACCGGGTGACCGGAACCCTCGAGGGTCGCCGCGTCGTGGTGATTGGCCCTGGCTCGATCGGTCGTCGGGTTGCGGATCTCATTGGCGCATTCGGAGCCACGGTCGTAGGTGTCGGGACGTCGGACCGGGCCGAGGACGCCCAGTTCGCCGAAATAGTTGCGTTCGGTCGGATCCGGGAGGCCCTCGACGGCGCATCTGCCCTTGTGGTGACCGCACCACTCAATGAAAACACCGTCGGGTTGGTCGACACTCCGGCCCTCGCCGTGATGGCCGAAGGGAGTGTGCTGGTGAATGTCGGTCGAGGGCCGGTGGTGGACGAGATAGCGCTGCTGAGTGCCATCGATAGCGGGAAGATTTCTGCGGCGGCGCTGGACGTATTCACCAAAGAGCCGTTGCCCGACGATCACCCGTTCTGGAAGCACAGCGACGTGCTGGTCTCACCACATATGGCGGCCGAGATCGACGGCCTCACCACCGCTCTTCGCTTGGACTGGTTGGACAATGTCGAGCGATGGCTTGCTCGGACTCCACTACGAAATGTCCTTCCGGATGAGAGTCGGATTAGGTCTGATGAGCGATGACAGGAGGGAAGAGGTGGATCTAGGTGCCAAGGTCGGGGATCTTGTCGACATCGACGGCTTGGTGGCGTTGACCAGCGAGATCGCCCGGTTTCCGAGCCACATCCCGGACGAGGGAGAATTTGGACGGTACCTGGCGCGCGACCTCCGTCGCCGGGGGTGCTTCGATCAGGTCAGGCTCCAGCCAGTAGTGCCGGGACGGTTCAACGTCATTGCCATCGCCGCCGGCGCTCGTCCCGGGCGGCGTCTCCTCCTCAACGGGCACCTCGATGTCCCGACACCAACAGGGGTGTGGACGAGGGATCCCTACGACGGCGCGGTGCTCGACGGGCGAGTGCACGGTGTGGGGCTCACCGATATGAAGGCTGCCGTGGTGTGCATGGCCCATGCTGCGGAGTTGATGGCCCGGCGCCGGGACGAATGGGCCGGCGAACTCGTACTTTCCGCGGTAATCCATCACAACGTCTGCGGACTTGGAACCAAGTTCTTTCTCGATTGTTGGGATCGCCCGATCGATGCCGCAATCAACGGCGAACCAACCAATCTTGCGGTGCAACTTGCGCACGGCGGTGCATGGCAGTTCGAGGTGACCACCCGTGGCGTCGCCCGGCACTCCAGTCGCAAAGGGATCAACGCCATCGAGAAGATGATCACGTTCCTGAACGAGCTCTCGATCGACGCCCTCACCTTCTCTCCCTGGGCCGGTGTCGAGGGCCTTCCCCGGCTTGTGATAGGCGACGTCGACGTCGGGGGCTCCCCATCCCGCTCTGCCGAGCGGTGCACGATCAAGGGCGATATCCGCACCGTCCCGGGTATGTCCGAAGACTCAATACGCACCGACCTCGAGGACATCGTCGCCAGGTTGTCTGCAGCGGACGAGGAATTCGTCGCCGAGATCGACGGTCTGGCATATCAGCGCCCCTTTTGGGCCGAGGACGACTGGGAGGTTGTCAGTCTTGTAAAGGAGGCAACACGAGGCGGTGACCGGGGTGCCGGCGGTCGTGAGTCGGGGGCTTCCAATGTCGTCGTACGTCACCGACTCGTCTGATCTCGTCAGGGCGGGGATCCCCACTGTCATCTACGGACCGGGTGACTGGAATGGAGAGCCCGACGAATCCATCTCGATCGCCGATCTCCGCACTGCTACCACCGTATACGCGAAGGCCGCCTTCGAGTTCTTGAGCGCCGGATGACGCAATGGCACGGTGTTTTTGCAGTGCCCGTCACTCCTTTCACCTCCGACGGTTCCGGGGTCGACGAGGAGGGACTCGAGGCGAATGCACGCTTCATGGCCGATGCCGGGCTCCCGTTCATCGTGGCGGCAGGCACCACCGGTGAGTTCCTGACGCTCACAGCTGCTGAGTTGGACACGGTGTGCCGAGCGACAGTCGAAGCAGTTGGGGACCGAGCCGCCGTGGTGGTCGGTGTGGGGGGCCCCGTTGCCACAGCCGTAGAGCAGGCCCAGAGGGCAGCCGCATCCGGTGCCACTGCGGTGATGATTCACCACCCAGCTCACCCCTTCGCTACCGCCGACGGCATCGTCGCGTATTTCTTGGCCATCGCAGAAGGTGTGGAGCTTCCGGTGATCCCCTATCTGCGGGTTGGCATCTCGGGTGACGTGCTGCTCGAGCTTGCCGGGCACCCCGGGGTGGTGGCCGTGAAGTACGCCGTCAAAGACCCAGCCGCTTTCGGTGCCGCGGTCGCCACGACCCGCGACTGTGAGGTGAGCTGGCTCTGTGGGCTCGCCGAGCGCTGGGCTCCGGCGTTTTCAGCAGCGGGCTCGGTGGGGTTCACATCAGGAATTGCTGCCGTGGAGCCGAGGCTTCCGCTCGGGCTGCACGAAGCGCTGGTCACCGGGCACACCGATCGCGCCATCGACCTCTGGCGGCTCGCCCTTCCCTTTGAGGAGCTACGCGGTCGCGACTTAGACAGCGGCAGCGTTGCTGTGCTCAAGGAGGCGCTGCGCCTGCGGGGGATGGCGGCGGGCCCAGTCCGGCCACCGGGAAGCAACATTCCGCTGCATGCTCAGGAGGTCGTGGAGCAAATCCTGAGCGGCTGGGACCAAGCGCTCGACTGAGGCACGCCGGCCCTCTATACCGTCAACCAGCGCCTCGGCGTGTGGATCAAGAGGCGGTCGATGACGTCGTCGGGCAAGCCGAACACGGAGCGGAGCCGGGGCACCACTCGCCTCACCACATGGCTGTATCCGAGCCCGCCAAAAGCGAGCAGGTGGTGCTTCTTGCACACGTCCTGTGCCATCGTCAGCTGGTCCTGGAAACCCCGATCGATGAGGTCGACCATGATGCGCGCCTTGGTGTTGTCGGAGAGCGACTTCCACGACGGCGTGAAGTAGCCGTCCTGACCGAAGCTGTCGAACCCGGTGATAACGCCTCGACGGAGGATCGTCACGTGGTAGTCGAGGTCAGAGATCTCGTCCAAATGGGAGACGGAGACCCGTGACAGATCCTGACCCTCTGCCTCAACAAGGTCGAGGATCCGAACCGCCACCGCCAGAGCCGGCGGGTTCATGTGGATGTTCATTGGAAGCCCGGTTTGGACCGCGGTGCGTGCTGCCGCCTGGAGTACCCGTTCCTCACACGGTTGGAGGTGTTCAGAGGTCCCGATCTCACCGATGGCGCCAGGACGGATCGTGGTGCCTGCGATCCCATCAGCTGCCTCCTGGAGCAGCGAGTCGGTCAATTGCTCGACCGACGCAGCGCACACCCAGTCTGGATGCATCGCATGGACGTACATCCCGATCCCAGCGACGATGTGGGCATCGAGGTCGTCGGCCAGACGCTGCAGGTGAACAGGCGAAGGTCGTAGGCCACCGGTGGTGAGATCTACGAGGCAGGCCCCCGATCCCCCCGCTGTGAAGAAGTCCGACGCCTCCTCCTTGATCAGGTCGTAGTCCTGTTCCGGCAAAAAGCAGAGGTTGTCGCGGAAGGCATGGCCGTCCCAGCGGGCCAGCCCGGCGAACCTCGCTTCGAATCTGGTGTCGGCATCGGTCGGTTCGTCTGATGAGCTCGGATCCCAGAACTGGCGAGAGTCCATGAACAGGTGCTCGTGGGTCATCACTGGGCCCAGCACTTCGGGGTCGACCGGTCCACGTACGGTGATCACCGACCCTCGCGTCATCTTGCCTCCTGCATCATGACGCCATCTTGCCCGACTCCTCGGTCTCAGCGTCTCTCAGCGACGCCCAGGCATGCCAGATCAGAGCGCCCAAAACGATCGCACCGCCGAACAGAGCGCCTGGCTGGGGCGTCTCGTCTGCCACCAACCAGACCAGGACCGTCCCCAAGACCGTCTCCAGCGGAAGGAACAGTCCGACCTGCGCTGCGGGTAGGTAGCGGGGAGCGGCGGTGAACAGCATCGTGGCAACGGGGACGAGCACCAACCCGCTCACCACCATCAACATGGATTGGCTAACGCCACCAGGATCGACTGGCCCGGCGACGAGGTTGGCCAACCCGATGAAGAGCTGACCGAAGGCGATGGCGGGGACCATATCGATCGCCCTGGCTCGGCGCATCAGAGTCAGTTGGGCGGCGAGACCGAACGCCGAACCAACCGCAGCGGCCTTGGCGGCCAACCCCACCCCACCCCCGGGTATGCCCATCATCACTGCCACTCCCACGAGCGCGGCTACCGCTGCGATCCACGTCCTCGCCGGCGGCCGCTCCGCGATGACCAACCAGGCAACTGCGCCGGCGACCAAAGGTGCCGCCGCCAACACGACCAGAGTCGTTGCCGCCGAGCCGGTTGCAACCGAGTAGACGAAGAGCTGGTGGCTCACCATGTTGAGGAAGACGACGATCAGCCCGAACCCGCCGATCGCGCGGACCACTCGGCCGAAGTCGCTCCCGTAGCGAAGCCACAACAGCCCAAAGAGCCCCGCCCCGGTCATCGTGGACCGCCACCCGATGATCGTCGTTGTGGGGAGATCCAGCAGCCGAATCACCAGGGTGTCGGGGCTGAAGCAGATGATCCCGAGCGTCGCCAGCAGCATCCCAAGCGCTCGGTCGCTCCCCAACCGGTCGCGGGCGCGGTGGAAGAGGGCGTCGAGGGTGGTCATGTGGCACGCGACCCTAGCCACACGCAGAAGCGCCCTGTGCAATGCATCTGCGCCAGTCGCAACGACCGGATCAAGCGGTCAGAATGAGCGGACTTCTCCGGATCCCGATCTCAGGGAGGACCACGATGCTCATCGCCTACGTCAGCGACGAGATGGATTTTGCTATCGACGGGGCGTCGTTCGAAGTGGTTGGTCCGAACGCAGTCGAGCTCACCTCTCGACCGTCTGGAGCTATCTACGGCGAGCTCGATCCGGGCGACTATGAGGTGATCCTCTCGAAGCCCGGATTTGGCCGAAAGCGGCTGAGGATTGCGGTCGCCGACGGACAGATCCCGCGGCTGCGGTTGATCTCCGGTCGGCCATATGGATACGTGTGGCCCAAGTGGGTCGTAGCGGGGGAGTCAGGCGAGCTCAGGATCCACGCTGGGAGCCGCTACCACGCCTCGGTCTGGCGCTACGGGTGGCACCGGGAGGCGGTCGCCGACCTCGGCTGGTTCGACGATCACCCCAAGGGGTCGATTCGCCAGATTCTCCCTGACACCGACGTTGCCCGTGACGGAGTCGGCTGGAACCACCACGGCTATCTCTTTCCCTCATTCGATCCCCGCGTCGTAGTCGCCGCCCCTGACCGCTCCGCCCTCTACTACATACATGTCGAGGACGAGGTCGGCCGGTTCTTTTCGTTCCCTTGGATCGTGGCTCCCCGGATCCCGACGGCGCCGGTCGCCGTTCTCGGCTCCAACATCACATGGAACGCCTACAACGATTTCGGGGGTCGCAGCAACTACGTAGTTCCAGATCGACTTCCCGAGGCACCATCGGTGAACGCCCGACAGGAGGAGGTGTGGTTCAGCGATCCAGAGCTTCCGCCGTGGGACGCCTCCGAATACGAGCCGCTTTCATTCGACCGACCAGAGCCGCTGAACTCGACCCTGCGCGACGAAGTCATCACCGACCCGATAATCAATCGTGGGGCGGAACACGTCGCCCCGGCCGAGTGGCGAATGCTCGGCTGGATGGAGCGCGAGGGCCATGGCTACGACCTCTACGCCGAGACCCAGCTCGACGCTGGGCTGGTCGACCTGGACGCCTACCAGGTTCTGATTTTGAGCACCCACCCCGAGTACTGGACTCGCCAAATGTACGAACGGGTCAAGTCCTGGGTGGTTGATCGGGGCGGCAAGCTGATGTCCATCGGGGGCAACGGGATCAACTGTGAGGTCGAGCTGCATGACGACCATCGCATGACGGTGCGCAACGGCCGCCATCGCGACCGCGGCCCTGATTTCGAGAGTCGATTCGGGATGCGAGGCGAGTCCGAAGCGTCGCTGCTCGGTGTCGTCACCACTATGACCGGCTACGAGACAGGAGCGCCATATCGCGTCGTGGCCCCGGATCATTGGGCATTTGAGGGGCTCGGTCTCCGAGAGGGCGACCTCGTCGGAGAGCTGTCGCTCGATCGGAGGGCTGTGGGCGGTGCATCGGGACACGAAACCGACAAACGGACCGCATCAACGCCACCCCGGGCGCGACTCCTCGCCAAGGGAACGAATCCCGACGAAGGCGGCGCGGAGATGCTTCACATCGAGTTCCCAAGCGGCGGCGAGGTCTTCTCTGTCGGATCCATCTCATATACCTGTTCGATAGCCATCGACGATGGCATCTCACGGCTGACGACGAACGTCCTGAATCGCTTTCTCAACGGCGGTTGAGCAAAGGCGGGTTCACGACCAGGCGGGAAATAGCGACTTCCAGTTCTCGTGGATGATTTGGTCCTGCACCTCGTCGGGGATGCGTGGCAGCCCGGTGCCCTCGACTGGATCGTTGACCGCGCGAAGGCCGGCGATCACGTTCTCCACGGTCCCTGAGGGGAAGTCGGAGGCGAGCAGCAGCTTGTGCGTCACCCCGTACTCGAGAGCCGTGACCATCGCCTGCCAGTAGCGCCAGGGCCGGTAATGGACCGCCGAGATGTCTGCGTAGAGGTTGGGCGCCTTTCGCAGTAGGGCAATGAGGTCGGTTTCCCAGGGATGGCCTAGGTGGGCGACGATCATTCTCAGCTCGGGGAACGCCATCGCCAGGTCCTCGAGTTGAAGCGGGTTGGCCCATGCCAGCTTTGCCTCGCTGGGGAAGGTGGTCCCCTGATGCCAGATCACGGGAATGTCGAGGTCGCGGCACCGTTCGAAGAGCGGCCAATGTGTCCGGTCGGTGGGGTCAAAATGCTGGTACGCAGGTCCGACCTTGAGCCCGCGTAGCCCCAGCTCGTAGTAGCAGCGGTCGAGTTCGGCCAGGCACCCCGGGTCGTTGGGGTCGACCGAGGCCCATCCGACCAACTCACCTGGATGCTCCGCCACGTAGTTGGCTATTAGGTCGTTGGGCACCCAATACCCGGTAGCCCTCGCTTGCAGCCCGAACACGACAACGATGTCGGCGCCGCGGGTCGCTGCCCAATGCTGGTCGGGAGTGGAATCGTAGGAATGGAGGTCGAGCGAAGCGGAGTGCGCCTTTCCCCCTGACATGGCGAGCTTGACCAACTTCGATGCGAGTGCCTCGGAAGCGAAGCGCTCGCCGATGTGGTCCGGGTACCAGCCCAGGTGGGTGTGGATGTCGACGATCATCGAGCGGTTGTCAAGGGTGGGGGCGTGCGCCGAGGGCAGCCGGTATCTCGAGGCGGACCGTGATGTCACTGGCACCGTACGCCTGGCCGATTCGGAGATCGCCAGCCAACGAGAGCAGCCCTAGGGCGTCGGCCGGTTCGAGACCGCGGGCTGCGCCGAGCGAGCGGATCATCACTTCGACCGCCTCGGCCCGCGCCTCCTCGAAGCTGGCGCCGGCCGTCAAGACCATGATCCGATCGCCCAGCTCGAGCCACGGCCAGGTGAGCCGAACACCGCGGACCACATTGACGGTCAGCTCCACCTCGGCGGCGATCTCGAGCGCTACCCCCGAAAGCTCCCCGTCACCTTGGGTGGCATGGACGTCGCCGGCGAAGAGCAGCCCGCCTGTCACCTCCACCGGGAGATGGACCCGGGCGCCGCATGTCACCACGCTCTGATCCATGTTGCCGCCGTGCCGCCCTGCGAATGCGGTCGACACCGGCCCTCCTGCCGGAGCCGTGCCCAGGCAGCCGATCATGGGAGCCACCGGCAGTCGTATGTCCGGAGCGAATTCGATCCAACCGCCGTCCACCCGACAGGTCCGACCGATGGGCCTGGGCACGTATCCCGGCCTGGTGGGTCCGACGTGGGCGTGACCACCGCACCACCCAGGAGAGACGAGCCGGATAGCACCAATATCCACCACCAGGGTGTCGCCAGGCTCGGCCCCGAGTACCGAGACCGGGCCGGTGATCGGATTTCCCCGGCCCGGAGTGGGCAGGGGGAGCGCGTATGGCTGGGCGAGTTCGCGTCCCAGCAGGCTGCCGGTGCGGGCATCGTGGGTCTCGATGATCAAAGTCGAGCCGGGCGAAACCTCCGCCCTGTTTGGCGTGGCCGCGTCGAATGCGTGGGTTACCTGGTCGCGAGTCAGGCGGAGCACCTCAACCGCCCTCGAGATCGTCGGGTTCGTCGCCCGCCTCGAGCACGAAAGCTGCATCAGGAGACCAACTGATCGTGATGCCTTGGCCCGAAGCCATGCCGTCGTCGCGGTGGTCGCTGACAGTCTGGGCGACAAGTCGCCCGACCGGTGTGTCGAGTAGATACTGGGTGGTCGGACCAAGGTAGATGGCGTCGCCCACGGTCGCCGGGAGCGTGCTGTCCCCAGATGCCGGCTGCCCCAAGCTGATGCGCTCTGGCCGGATGGCCACCCGAAACTCGCGACCAGCCGGTGGGGCCACCGGCACGAAGACCCGGACAGTGTGCCCTGGGGCGACCTCCATGACTGCCGCCCCCGGCTCAACCGAGTCCACCCGGAACGTGAAGTCGTTGAGCGTTCCCACGAAATCGGCCACGAACAGGTCCGCGGGGCGTTCATAGATGTCGCGGGGCGTCCCCACCTGGAGCAGCCTCCCGTCGTGCATGATCCCAATGCGATCCGACATGAGGAGGGCCTCCTCCTGATCGTGGGTCACGTACACGAACGTCGTGCCAAGCTCGGACTGGATCGACTTGAGTTCGAACTGCATCCGCTTGCGGAGCTTGACGTCCAGTGCGCTGAGCGGTTCGTCGAGCAGCAGCACCGCCGGCCGGTTGACAAGGGCTCTGGCAAGGGCCACCCGCTGTTGCTGCCCCCCCGAGAGCTGGTCGGCACCTCGCCCGGCCAGCCCGCCCACGCCCACGATCTCGAGCATCTCGTCGACGCGAGCCGTGATCTCAGATTTTGGGACCTTCTTCAGCTTGAGCCCGTATGCGACATTCTCGACCACAGTCATATGCGGGAACAGCTCGTAGCGCTGGAAGACCATGTTGACTGCTCGTCGGTTCGGTGGAGTCCAGGTCACGTCTTCGCCGCGCAGGCTGATGGCCCCGGTGTCCGGAAACTCGAGACCGGCCATCATTCGGAGCGTGGTCGTTTTCCCGCAGCCACTGGGGCCCAGCAGCGAAAAGAACTCACCCTCGAGGACGTCTATCGAGAGGTCGATCACCGCGGGCACCTTTCCGAAGCTCTTCGACACTTCGTCGAGGCGTATGGCGACTGAACGCACCGCCTGGCTCACCCCACCTCCAATGTCGTTCGACGGGCGGCAGTGAAGGCAAGCCCGGTAGTGACTAGCAACAACACGGTGCCGATGGCGTTGAGGCTGGGGTCGATCCCTTGATTGATTCGTCCGTACATGACCAGGGGGAGAGTCTTTTGCTGTCCGGCGGTGAAGAACGCGATGGCGAACTCGTCCACCGAAATGGCCATCGAGAGCAGCATCGCGCCGAGCACTGCCGGGAGGATGATCGGCAGCGTGATACTCCAGAAAGCGCGCGCCCGACTCGCCCCGAGGTCGGATGCCGCCTCCAGCAGCGAAAAGCGAAACCGGTCTAGGGCTGCCCCGATCACCAAGAAAACGAAGGGCAACGCCACGACGACGTGTCCGGCGATGGTGCCCCACAACGAGAATCCGACCTCGAGTTGGCCATAGAGCGATGCGAGCCCGATCGCGTAGAGGAGCTGGGGAAAGGCCAGCGGAATCAACGCGGCGACGAGGATCATGGTGCGGACCCGCGACCCGATGTTCACGAGTCCTAGCGCCGCGGCCAATCCGAGAATGCCGGTGACGATTCCAGTCACTACCGCGGCGATCGCGGTCCGGGCGAAAGCGCGCATGACGAGCGTGTCGGCGACGATCTCCTGATACCACCGCATCGAGAAACCCTCGAACGGAAGACTCATCCGGGGTATTGCATGCAGAGAGAACACGATCATCACGAGCAAAGGTACGAATAGGAAAGCGAACACCAAACCGACGTAGATGGCGGCTCCGATGGGGCGTGGGCGGCGCCTCCGACTCATCTCGTCAGCCGCCGAATTATCGCCAGCACGATTGACAAGATGATCACGACGGCGACGACGAGCGTTATGGCGAGAGCAGATCCGAGTGGCCAATCGAGACCACCCCCGAACTGAAAGGCGATCTGGTTGCCAATCATCTGATCACCCGTGCCCCCGAGCAGCGAAGGGGTGACCCACTCGGCGGCTGCGGCGATGAAGGTGAAGCCGAGCGCTGCCCTCACGCCGCGGGTGCTGAGCGGAAGCACGATCTTGATCGCCGCCTGTAACCGGCTCGATCCCAGGTCGCGGGCGGCTTCGATCAGACTGCCCGAGATGTTTTGCATCGACGAGTACAACGGGAGCACGCCGAGGGGAATGAGGAAATTGACCGAGGCGAGCACGATGGCGAATTGGCTATTGAGAAAGAACTGGAGGGGCTCGTCGATGGCTCCCATCCAGATGAGACTCTGATTGAGCACCCCTTGGCGACCGAGAATGTTGCGCCACGCGTAGATGCGTACGAGATAGCCACCGAACAGGCTGACGAGTACAAGAAAGTAGAGCAACTGGCGGCGACGCCGGAAGACGAACGTGATGAGGTAGGTGAACGGAAAGCTGACCAGAACGACGATCAGCGAGATGATCCCGGCGAGGCGAAACGTACGAAGGAAGAAGGCTCGAAACGTCGTGCTGGTGAGAGCCTCGAGGTAGTTATCCAGAGTGAAGGCAGGCACCGGCTGGAAGTCCTCGACCCGAAAGAAGCTCGTCGCCACCAACAGCCCAATCGGCACCAGGAAGAGCAGTACCAGGTACAGCGTGGCGGGCGTCAGTTGTGCCCACGGCCCGATCCGACCAGAAGGGGCTGCGCCCGCATTTTGGGCGGGCGCAGCCGATGTGGTCATCCCCATCGAGTGACCGGGGTCAGCCGGCCTTGATGGCGGCCCAGAGATCCAACCAGTCCTGGTAGCTGGCGTAGCCCTCGGGCACTTCTTCTGGTGGAGTCGAGCTCTCGAAGATGCGCTCGCCGGTTTCCAGGACGACGTCGTAGTCGTAGATCTGCGCTTCTTCACCTACGAGGTCGATCGAGTTCGTGTTCACCACGCCCGAGATGAGGTTGGTCCCCACCTGGGCATTCACGTCGGGTGACAGCATCATGTCGATGTACTCGTAGGCGCAGTCCACGTCGTCAGCCGTGGTTGGGATGGCGAGACCGTCCCACCACCCACCGGGCGTCTCCTCGAAGAACCCGAAGTCGAGGGTCACATCTTCCTCGGCCGCCCAGGTGAGCATTGCTTCCCACCCGCTCTGGACCAAGTCGATGTCCCCGGCTACCAGCCGGTCGGTGGCGTCCTGATACCCCTGGTTGAAGGCGGCGGCGTTGGCGACGATGGCGCTGGCGTCTTGGCCGACCTTCTCCAGCTGTTCGGGAGTCAGCAGCGGTGCGTCCGTGAAGCCATTGGCCAAGGCGACGTAGTAGAAGAAGTCAGGGCTGTCGAACATCGTGAACCTGCCTTCCCACTCGGGTTCGGCGAGGTCCATGATCGAGACGGGCGGATTGTCAACCCGGTCCGGGTGGTAGACGTAGGGGCCGTCCCCCCAAGCGATCGGGGCGCCATAGACGGTCCCTTCTTCGTCTCGCAGCGACGGGTGCTCTCTGAGGCCAGGAACCATGTCGTCCCAATTGGTGAGTCGACTGGTGTCGAGCGGCTGGAGGACCCCTGATGCGATCATCCGCTGGCCCTGGTGATAGGGGATGGTGGCCAGGTCAAATGTCTGGCCGACTTCGATGGCAGCGATCAGCTGCGCCCAGTCGCCGGGCCAAGTGCTCTCCAGCGTGACGCTGTTCTGTTCGCGCCAATCGGCCAGCTCGACATCGCCTTCCTCGCCGGCCAGTCCGATGAACGTCAGGTCCGCGCCGCTGCAGGCGGTTCCGGCCGCGGCAACCGTCGTAGCGGCCGCCGCCGCCGCTGTCGTCTCGGTGGGTGCCGTTGTGGTGGCAGTGGGTGCGGCCGTAGTAGCAACCGCCGCCGCTGTCGTCTCGGTGGGTGCGGCTGTGGTGTCCGCCGCGGTTCCGCCGCAGGCGGCCACGAACAGAGCTAGAGATGCGAGGGCAGCCAGTCGTCGCCGATACATCGTGCTCCTCCCGTTTCCAGGTTCGCCGTTGCGGTTGCGTTGTGCGCAACTGCGGTGCAATGAAGCGGATTGTCGTTCAGCGTTTGACGGCTTGTCAACTGTTCCCGCTACTAGGCCGTCCGCGGCGTCTAGCGCACCGGCGGTGCGCCCTCCGCATCACCAGGCCCTCTGACCGGTAGCATTTCCCACGCTTTGCGACCGAGGAGAGGTGATCCTTCGTGGCGATGCTGCAGAGTGCGGAACGGGTAGTGCGCGTCGTCGAGTATCTCGCCGAGCACGAGACGGCAAGGCTCGATGAAGTGGCGGCCGCCATCGGCGTCCATAAGTCCAATGCACTCCGGCTACTCGCGACCTTGCGGGCCCTCGACTGGGTGGTGCTGGAGGAGAGCCGTACCCAGTACTCGCTAAGCCCACGATTGATCTCGATCGGACAGGCGGCGACCGCTGGGCTCGAACTCCACAAGGCGTTGGCATTGGCAGAAGACCTGCGCAATCTGACGGCGGAGACCGTGCACGTGTCCGTTCCCCAGGGGAACGGAATGATGGTCGTTGGCAGGGTCGACAGTCTGCAGGCGCTCAAGGTGACCTGCGAGGTGGGGACTGAAGACCCTTTGCATTCGACCGCGGTCGGCAAGGTGTATCTCGCCACGCTCTCAGACGAGCAGGTCGGAGAGATGGTGTCGCAACTCGAGCTGACACCGAGCACTCCTTCGACGCTGGCAACTCCAGAAGAGCTGCTCGATGAGGTCCGCCTCACCCGTCAGCGCCGATACGCCATCAATGACGAAGAGGGCCGCCCCGGCACCGTTGCAATGGCGGTGGCGCTCCGGTTCGCCCCGGTGACCCCGATCCTTGCGCTGTCGCCAACGGGTCCGTCGCACCGCTTCACGCCGTCAGTCATCGAGGAGCTCGGCACCAGGGTGCTCGAATTGGTCGAGCCATACCAGGCGCTGTGACCGGTCCACCGTCAATATTGGACCGTGTAGCGATCGAGCTGCATTCGGTCTAGCTCGACACCGAGTCCAGGGCCGGCAGGGAGGTCGGCGCCCGACCAGCGGACGAATCCGGGGTCGGTCACGAGAGTCGCCTCGAAGTAGAGGGGCCCGATGAGATCTGCGGGCAGCTCCGGCTCGGATGGTGGCACTACGGCCATGGTGTGGGCCAGCGCTGCGGCGCCGATCCCGAGCTCGAGGTTGGAGCCGAAGCTGACGTTCAACCCCAGTGTCGCCGCCGCTGCCGCCATTGCGACCGTGCGGCGCAGCCCCCCGCACTTGCCCGGATAGAGGCTCACCGTATCGAACGACGCATGCCGCGCCGTGGCATCGAGGTCGTTTCGCGTCCATATGGACTCATCGCCGACGACCATGGCGTCCGTTTTTCGCCGAACCAACGCGGACCCGCGCCAATCTTCCCGAGGGAGCGGCTGCTCGATTGCCCAGACGGCGAGATCGGCGAGCCCGGGGAGCAGTTTCAGGGCGGTCTCCATGTCCCACCCCTCATTGGCGTCGACCGTCAGCGGCACGTCGGGACCGGCGACGGCCCGGACCGCCCCAACCCGACGGAGGTCTTCGTCGGAATGCAGACCAACCTTGACCTTGAGGGAACCTGCACCGTCGGAGAGCACTTGCGATGCCATCTCCCCAACCAGCTCCGGGTCGCGCGCCGGGAGGACGGTCTTGGTCGGGTAGCTGGTGCGCAAGATCTCGCCGAGCAGCTCGGCTGCCGGTCTCCCGACGGAACGCGCCGCCAGATCGAGGCATGCCATCTCGATGGACGCTCGCAGGAAAGGACGCCGGTCGACCATTGGCTCGATGGCAAACGAGATCGACTCCCAATCCGCCGGGTCGCGGCCGGCGATGGCAGAGCCGACCCGCTCGATGAGGATGCGTTGGGACTCAGAGGCACTCTCGCCGTTCCATCGCGGTGAGCAGGTCACCTCGCCCACACCGATTGCCCCACCGTCGCCTTCCACTTCGAGGACGACGTATTCGGACTCGTTGACTTCGCCATGGGCAGTTCGAGGGAGGAGCCGTCTGAGTCGGGGCACTCGCACCGGAGTGACCCGAATGGCGGCAATTCTCACTGCGCTCGGTCCAGCCCGAGCACCTCCAGGGTGGGCCGGTGAATGATCTCCTCGATCTGCGCGGCCGAGACTGCTGGGAGCCCGGTTCCTGCAGTGAGGAGGGGTACGGCGCGTAACGCGTCCATCATCTCGGTCGGTGTGGCGAAGGGGTAATCGCTGCCAAAAAGGAGCTTGTCGAAGACCCGGTACTCGGCGGCGGCGACCAGCGCCTGATACAGCTGGAACGGCCGGGTGTGAAGAGCGGACACATCCGAGTAGAGATGTGGGTGCTTGCGGATCACCGCCATCGTCTCCTCGCACCACGGGTGACCTAGGTGGGCGATCACGATGACAAGTTCGGGACAACGGCGCGCCACCTCGTCGAGCAGAATCGGTCGGGCAAGGTCCAGCGGCGCCGAGCGGAGAAATGTCGTGCCCTGATGGCAGAGCACCGGCAGTCCCAGACGTTGCGCGCTTCGGAAGACCGCCATGCCCGCCTCACCCAATGGATCGAAGTTCTGATATACCGGCCCGACCTTGAGCCCTCGCATACCCAGGGATACGGCGTGGTCGAGGCGCTCGAGCGCGTCGGGCCGATTCGGGTCGACAGATGCGAATCCGATGAGCTTGTCGGGATGCCGCGCCACGTGAGCAGCCACGTAGTCGTTGGGTACGACGTAACCCGAAGCGGGTGCGTCGAGTGCCAGTACTACAGAGACATCCACCGGCTCCATCGCAGCCCAGTGATCATCGAGTGTCGAAGCCGACCACGGCACCTCGCCCCAGGATCGCTGCAGATCTTCGACGAACTCGGGGGCGTGGTGCTCTGGGGCTGCAACATGGGTATGGCAGTCGACGATCACGTCAACGTCGCTGCCACCGAGAGGTAAACCCGTGCCGAGTCGGCGAGCTCGTCAATGTCGACCGATTCGTCGGGGGCGTAATGCCAATCGCCAACCCCATACACCACCGTCTCCAACCCGGCCGCTGCCATGTCGGCAGCGTCGGTGACGAATGCCTGCCCCGGCAAACCGTTGCTGAGCCGGGGAGCCGACCCCCGGATCACGCCGTGGGCACCCGTGATCGCATCGATCAACGCGCCCGAGGTCGCTCCGAGGAAGGGCTTCTGCACTGCGAGGATCCGCACCTTGGAAGTCACATCAGGCACTCCTGCCGAAGCGACCAGTTCCTCGATGCGGCGTCGTACCGTCACCCTGTCCATCCCGGGCACGGTACGGAGGTCACCCCGGATCACGGCCCGGTCCGCCACGGAGCCAGGGGCGGAGCCGGCGTGGAGCTCGCCGATCTGAAGGCGCGGCAGCGCCGGCAAGCGTTCCTCGGGTTCATAGTCGAACGACGCTTCACGCACGGCGCGGTACACCTCAACAGCCGCGTCGAGTGCGTCGATTCCCTCCTCGCGGCGCGAGACGTGAGCGGAACGGCCCTCGAGCCGGATCTCGAACTTGATCGCGCCTCCATTGCCGGTGTGGATGGCGAGGTCTGATGGCTCGCCGCAGATCCCATACCCTTGTCGGGGACCCTCGCTCGCCAACACGTACTTGGCTCCCAGTCCAATCGTGTCGTGATGCATCACCGCATGCAGCACCAGGTCGCCCGGCAGGGGATCCAGGCCCGGCGCTGCTTCCAGCGCAGCCACCATTGCCGCCAGCCCGCCCTGCATGTCGGTGATGCCGCCACCGTGCAAGCGGTTTCCCTCGATCCAAGGGTCGGCCGGGTCGGCTCTCCACGGCCCAGGGTGGACGCTGGCGTCGAGGTGACCGTTGAGCACAAGCGGTGGCCGGTCCCCGTTGCCGCGAATGGTGGCAACGACATTCGGCCTCGATGCCACCACCTCTTCGACGTGAAGCTCGATGCCGGGTCGGTCGAGCATGTCGGCGATCACCTCGGCGAGGCCAGCCTCAGCCCCAGATGGCGACGGAGTGGAGCAGAAGACCCGAGCGATCTCGACGACCCGCTGAGTGTCGATGGCAGAGGCGGCTTCGTTAACCCTATCGAGGTCCAGGCTGTTCATCTCGTCTCGGTCGGGCCGGCGGTCGTGGCGGTTCCTAAGAAATCGACGAATGCCGCAGCCACCACACCAATGGCGATTTCGAGCCAGCGCGTTCCATCCTCAGCCTCGGCGGCTCCCGGATCATCGGTGTATCCGTCGATGAGCCGCCAGGCGCCATGCAACTCGATGCGGTGGGGGCCTGGGTAGGAATGTGGATCGCTGGGGACGAATGAGGAGTGGGGCGGCGGCGCGGGGGAAATGAGCTCGGGGTGGAGCGAGGCCACGACCGCCGTCTCGAAACGACCTGCGTGACCCGGGAGACGGCCGCCGTCAGCGGCCCCGGCGGCCGCCAGCTCTTCGTACGCCATAGCCCACCACGACCCGGCGGCCACGTCGCAAGGGAGTTGGAGGGCCAGATCCCGAGCGGCGAGCTGGGCTGTCTCGTGATTCCCGCCATGGCTATTGAGAAGGAATAGCGACTGGAAGCCGGACGCCACTGCCGATCGGCCGAGATCGACCAGCACTCGATACAGCGTCTCGGTCCCCAACGAGAGGGTGGCGCCGAATGGGAGGTGGTGATCGGAGGATCCGAAGGACAGGGTCGGCGCCACGATCACGTCGATTCGTCCAGCAACACGTCGCGCCGCCGACTCGGCGATGTGGGCGGCGTGGAGAGTGTCGGTGCCGCTGGGGAGATGGGGCCCGTGTTGTTCGGTGGCGCCGATCGGGATGACCAGGAGCGCGTCCGACGCGCGTGCGGCCATCTCAACCCGGTTGATCTCGTCGAATCGGATGCTTGGCACGCTCCGATGATTCTTGCCCGCTGCTTCCGGCGCCGTCAACCTGTACGCATCGGCGGTGCGCACAGCGCAATATGATCGGACCGTGGGATCGCTGGAGCCCGTTCGGTGTGCCGTCGTCGGCGTCGGCACCATGGGGTCCGATCATGCCTCGATCCTCGCCGATCTCCCCATCGCCGAGGTCGTTGCATGGTGTGATACCGACCCCGCGGTCGCCGGGCGGAGTGAGGGCGTGCCGGTGATGTCCGATATCGGCGAACTGCTCGATTCGGTGGAGCTCGATGCGATCTTTGTCTGCACCCCCCCCGAGAGCCATCGCGAGATCGTCGAAGCAGCGATCAACGCCGGGCTATGGGTGTTCTGCGAGAAGCCGGTAGCCGCCGGTCTCGCCGATGCAGACCGTCTTGTTGCGATTGGCGAGGAGACCGGAAGGCTGTTCATCGGGCACGTCCTCCGGTTCGACCCCGACTACCGCGCCGTCGAGGCTGCGGTGTCGAACGGCCGAATCGGTCGTGTCGTATCGATGGCTCTGCGTCGTTCGGTGCCCGACTTCGAAGGACGTGTCCTTGCGTCGAGAACCAGTCTCCCGGTCGAAGTGGCAGTACACGACCTCGACGTGGTGAGGTGGATCGGTGGGGAGGTGTCGCGGGTCTTCGGCCTGGCGGCGAGAACGGGTATCAGCTCGGATCGAAGCATCGACGCGGTGGCTGCGGTGCTGGAGCTCGCCTCGGGAGCGGTGGCCGTCGTCGAAACCACGTGGGTGACGGCATCGGCTTCCGGACATGCATCCGACTACAGGTTGGCGGTGTTTGGCACAGACGGGTCGGTGTACGCAGAGATGCGTCAGCCGCCGGTGGGCATCTTTGCCAAAGGGATTCCCGAGTTCCCCCGAACCGGTTGGATCTCCGAAGTTGCAGGCCACCTCACAGGCGTCGTTCGAGCCGAGGACGAGCATTTCTTGCGTATGGTGCTCGGCGATCCGAGTCCGTGGCCGTGCACGGTGTCCGACGCCCGAGCGGCGCTCGCAATTGCTCTCGCCGTCGACGCTTCGGCGGCGACCGGTGCGCCGGTTGCATCGGCGAAGCTGTGATCGAGGAGAGGAGCGAGCCGAAGTGAAGTATTCGGTACAGGTCCTGAGCGGTGGGTCCTCGCTGATCCGCGGCCCCGAGGTGTTCTGGATGAGCGAGTGGGACGAGATGCTGCCATTGGCCTTCAACATGACCCTCGCCCGCTCGGGCGACATCGTTGCTCTGGTAAATACCTCGCCGCCGGACGACACCGGCTTCATCGAGGAGCAGTTCCCGAGGATGCGCTACCTGCACGACTCGCCCAACGGCGATCTGGAGCGCGAGTCCAACCACCACATGGAAGGTGCGCTCGCCTCGGTCGGACTTACACCGGACGATGTCACCCACGTGTTGTTGACACCGCTCGAGTTGTACACGACCGGGACGCTCCACCTTTTTCGAAGGGCCGAGATCTGTCTGACCCGGAGAGGGTGGGTGCATTTTCACGTCACCCACGACCACTTCCACGACAGCCGCTGGCGCTCCTTCCCAAAGCCGACGTTGGTGGACCTGGTCACCGAGTCGTGGGATCGGGTGCGACTCCTCGATGACGAGGACACCGTGGCGCCCGGTCTGCGGACCTGGTGGTCGGGGGCGCATCATCGTGAGTCGATGGTGGTGGAGATCGACTCGCCTGGTCGGCGTGGTGGCGGTCTCCGACTCCTTCTTCTACTACGAAAACGTGGAGGACGGCCGGATGCTCGGGTTGTGCGAGAACATGTACGAGGCATTGGCGTGCAACGAGCGGGTTCTCCGGACTGCAGATCACATAGTCCCCATCCACGACCCCAAGGTGTTCGATCGTTATCCAGACGGTGTCATCGCGTCCTGAACCCCAGCGGTTCCGCAGAGTCACCCATCGATAGGATGGTTGGTCTGTGCGCATCAGGATTGCGAGGAACGCAACGCGATGATTTCGCCAGCTACGGCGGCAGCCCTCGCCGCGGCGAGTACCGCGACGATTCAGTCCCAACTCTTCGGACGTGGGCTGCGCAACACCTTCCTATATGGTGTGCGGCCCCTCGACCCTGCCCACGCTGTGTTCGTCGCAGAGGCGTTCACGCTTCGCTACGTCCCTGCGCGCGAGGACCTCGACGTGCCTGAGGTGTTCCGTGATCCCGCTCATCCCCAACGTGCCGCCATCGAGCAGGTGGGGCCCGGCCAGGTGTTGGTCATCGACAGCCGGGGAGACCCCCGCGCGGCGTCGGCGGGACACATACTCGTGACGCGCATGTTTCGTCGGGGCGCCGCCGGGTTGGTGACGGACGGCTCGGTCCGGGACTCGCCGGCGATCCGCACCATGGGTTTCCCGGTGTTCTCTGCCGGTGTCTCCGCCTCGACCAATCTGGTGCTGCACCATGCCGTCGACTTCCAGGTGCCGATCGGGTGTGCCGGTGTGCCGGTTTATCCAGGGGACGTGATCGCCGCGGATAGCGAGGGGGTGGTGGTGATCCCCCGTCATCTCGCCGATGAGATCGCCGAGCCGGCGGCAGCCCAGGAGCGACTCGAGGACTTCATCCAACAGAAGGTCGACGGCGGCGCCTCGCTCCCCGGTACATATCCGCCCGGCCCCGAACTGCTCGCCGAGTACGCGCAATGGCCAGGACCTTCTCCTGGAGAGGAGGAGGGGTGAGCCCGATTCGTTGCGGTCTGATTGGTCACGGGATGATCGGCCGCGAACATGCCCGCATCCTCGTTGCCAACCCGGGAGCCGAGCTTGTCGTGGTGTGCGACACCGATTCCGGCGTCGACGCGCCCGCCGGAATCCGGTTCACCACATCGCTCGAAGATGCGCTCGACACCCCTGGCTTGGAGGCGGTGTGGGTTTGCACGCCTCAACATGTCCACCGACCGGTAGTCGAGGCGGCTCTCTCCCGTGATCTCGCAGTGTTCTGCGAGAAGCCGATGGCCAGCTCGCTCGAGGACGCCGACGCCATGATCCGTGCCGCAGACGCCTCGAGGGGGAGTCTGGTCATCGGTCACACGCTGCGGTTCGACCCGGACTACGTGGCAGTCAAAGATGCGGTCAGCGCGGGGAAGCTGGGTCGTCTAGCGCACCTCGCCGCCCGTTGGAACGCCCCCGACTACGAGGGAACCGTGATCTCGGGCCGCACCACTGTCCCTCTCGAGATGATGATCCACGACCTGGACATCATGGTCTGGCTGGCCGGTGAGATCGAGCAGGTGTTTGGTTTCGCCTGCGGTTTCGGCGTGACCGGGCCGGGGCCCGACGCCGCAGTCGGAGTCGTCCGGTTTCGTTCGGGGGCGGTTGGTGCGCTCGACCACAACTGGATCATGCCGGCGGCGTCCGGTGTCAAGTCGGATCACCGCCTTGCCGTGTTCGGCTCGGAGGGAACCGCCTATGTCGAGTCGCGGGAGACACCGGCCGTGGTGTTCAGCAGTGGCGAGACCAACTATCTGAAACACACCTACTACTCGTACCCCAACGGGATGCCTTTCGGTGCCCTGCCGTCTGAGGACGCCTACTTCCTGGCGATGATCGAGGACGGGAGGTCGTGGCCACTCACGCTGCAAGACGCCCGTGCCGCGCTGGTCGCGGCGCTTGCCATGGATCGGTCGATCGCCGAGGCCCGGCCGGTCAATCTCGACGAGATAACCGCTGAGGTGAGCGGATGAAGATCACCGGCATCGAAGCAATCCCAATCGAAGTGCCCGCCTCCGGACTGCGGTCGGCCCTCGGGCGATTCCGCACTTTTCGATACGGCATCGTCGTGGTCCAAACCGACGAGGGTCACGAAGGCGTAGGGGAGATCTGCACGCTCTGGGACGGAGCCGGTCCGGTCCAGGTGGGCTTTGTTGACCATGTGTTCGCGCCGGCCCTGCTCGGAGAGGATCCGACCGCCATCAACCATTGCCTTCGGCTGATGGACACGCTGTCCGAAGCCGCCTGGCCGGCACGCGCCGGAGTGGAGATGGCGTTGTTCGACATCTCGGGAAAGGCCGCAGGGGTCTCCGTGATCTCACTCTTGGGCGGGCGGGTTCGCGACCGGATCGTGCTGTCGCGGTCGGTGCACATGGCTACCCCGGAGGAAATGGCTGAAACCGCTGCCTCGTACGTCGCTGAGGGATTCACGTGCGTAAAGGTCAAGGTGGGACGTGAACTCGCAGCCGATGAAGCCGGCGTAGCCGCAGTACGCGAGGCCGTCGGACCTGACGTCATGGTCAGGGTTGACGCCAATATGGGCTGGCGCACAACGAAGGAGGCGATCCGAGCGATCAAGGCGCTCGAGCATCACCAAATCCACTCAGTGGAACAGCCCATCCCGCCGGGCGACATCAGGTCCCTGGTGGACGTCCGCCGCGCGGTCGACACCCCGATCATGGCGGATGAATCGGTGTGGGGACCAGGCGATGCCTGGGAACTGCTTCGTGCCGGCGCAGTCGACCTGCTCAATGTCTATGTCGCAGAATCTGGCGGGCTTACCAACTCGTCGCTCATCTTCAGGATGGCCGAGTTGTCAAACATTGGGTGTTTGGTCGGCGCCATGCCAGAGCTGGGGATAGGGACATCGGCCGGAGTGCATCTCGCCGCGGCAATGACCAACCTCCATGACCCATGCGATGCCTCTGGAGTCCTCTACCACTCGGTAGACGTGATACGCGAGCGTTTCACCATCGCGGACGGCACGATCTCGCCCCTTCCCGGGCCCGGGCTGGGTGTCACTCTCGACATGGACGCCGTAGACCGCTATCGAATTGACTGAAGCTCCGGGCGAATCTGAGTCGTTGAAGCGAAAGGAAAGATGATTCGCCCCCCGTTCTCGTACCAAGCCCATGGACGAAGCGACCCGCCGGGCTAGCGATCAATGGCCCGACCAAAGCCATCGAGAAGTCGGTCGACCTCAGTACGCGTTATCACCGGGTGGTCACCGTGAGCACTCAGGGCGAGTGATGCAAGCACGGTACCGATCCTCAAACCCCGAGTGAGGTCGCCGTCGATTAGCCCGTCGATCACCCCCGCCATGAATGCATCCCCTGCCCCCAAACGGTCCACGATCACGGTGGGAACTGCCTCGACTCGCCCTGATGCCGCATCGGATTCCCAAATCGAACCCTGGTCGCCCAGGGTTAGAACCAGGGAATCCGCTGCCAGGACGTTGCGGGCATCTCTGACAACCTTTGCTGGCTCACCGACCAGACCGAATACGTCCCTGGCATCCTCCCGTGTCAAGACCACCACGTCGGCACCAGTGGCGAGCTGAATCAAGCATTCCCTTGCCACATCCGGTGACCAGAGTCTGGCTCTGTAATTGATGTCGATGGTGAGGAGGCTCGAGCTCGCCCGGGCACGATCAGCCAGTTGGAGAGCGGCCCGACGACAAGAATCAGAGAGAGCCGGCGTGATTCCACTCAAATAGACCACGCGAACCGAGTCGACGATGTCGGCGGGCAAGTCGTCCACGGATATTCCGGCCGCGGTCGATCCGATACGGTCGTAGACAACCCTCACTGGCTGGGGAGAAGCCGCCAATTCCACGAAATAGAGGCCAATGCGTCCATCGGGTACCCAGCGCACATGAGAAATGTCGACACCATGGGCCTTGAATTCTCGACCAACTCTCCGTCCCAGTGGCGTGTCGGGCAGTCGAGAGATCCAGGTCACGCTGCGGCCTAGTTGGGCAAGGGCGATAGCGGTGTTCGCCTCGGCGCCGGCAACGTGCAGGGCAAGGCGCTCAGCTTGCTCCAACCGCGTACCCATCGGGACGCTGAGCCGCAGCATCGCCTCGCCGAAGGTCATGACATCGAAGCTCACAACAGCAATCCGAGCACGTGCTTGGCGCATCTAACTACCGCCGTGAGCTTCGCCCTGCTCCAGTGTGGCCCCCACGCACGAAACGCAATCGGCCCCAGCTATCGCATCTGCCCGCAGACTGCCCGATATCCCGATCAATGTCACACCCTGTCCGGTGACGTCGATGGGTTCACCACGGGTACCGTTCCAATACGTATAGGTGAACTACTGACCTCCATGGCGAACGAGGCTACGTGATGTCAAATCGGGGTGGCTTCTACATCGGTGACGGTCGAGTGACGGTTGACGAGTCGATGCCGCGGCCGCCGGGTCGCGATGAGATACAGATTGGGGTCTCCTTTGTCGGGATTTGCGGTACAGACCTGCATGTGCTGCATGGGACTATGGACCACCGGGTGACGCTTCCGCAGTTGATCGGTCACGAGATGTCAGGGGTCGTGGCCCGGACGGGGGACGGGGTGAACTTCGAAGTCGGGGAGAAGGTTGTGGTGAGGCCGCTCACTTCGTGCGGTGAGTGTCCGGCCTGCTCCGCGGGCCATCATCACATATGTCAACGGCTCAAATTCCTCGGTATCGATGAGCCAGGAGCCATGCAGGGCCTGTGGACAGTCCCTGCTGCGATCGTTCACAAATTGCCGCCGCAACTCCGACTAGAAACGGCCGCGCTCGTCGAGCCGTTGGCAGTCGCGTGCCACGACGTACGACGCGCCGCGCTCATGGTCGGGGAGAAGGTCGTCGTGTTGGGCACCGGGCCCGTGGGGATGCTCATCGCCCTGCTCGCTCGTCACAAAGGGGCTCAGGTTCTGGCCGCTGAGATCGATTCCAGCCGTCGCGCGCTCGGACGGCACCTGGGTCTGGAGGTAGTTCCCCCGCACGAACTGGATGCCGGGGTCGAGATATTGACCGGAGACGCAGGCGCCGATGTCGTGTTCGAGGTGTCGGGGTCGGCCGCGGCGATCGCCCAGGCAACTGGCCTCTTGCGGACGAGGGGTCGACTGGTGGTGGTTGGGATCCACTCCGTTCCACATGAAGTCGATCTATTCCGGGTCTTCTGGCGGGAACTGCACCTACTTGGGGCAAGGGTCTATGAGCCGGAGGATTTCGAGGAGGCGATAGCTCTCGCGGCCGAGGGAGTGCTGCCTCTAGATCGTCTCATTACATCGGTGCTCCCCCTCGAGCGGCTGGAGGAGGCGTTCAGTCAACTCCAGAGCGGCCGGGGAGCCATCAAGATCCTTATAGACGTGAACAAGGTTTGATGACCACGCACGGTCTTCCTTCGATGTTCGACCTGACAGGTCGTACGGCTCTCGTCACCGGATCCCGTCGGGGCATCGGCAAGGCAATCGCCGCGGTGTTGGCCAGGGCTGGGGCCGACATCGTTGCGGTCTCTCTCAACCTGGAAGCAGGGAGCGAGGTGGAAACGGATGTAGTCACGGCTGGGCGCTCATTCACCTCGATTCAGGCAGATTTGAGCAGCAGAGAGGATGTATATCGTCTGATCAGGCGGATCGCGGGGCATCAGATCGACATCTTGGTGGCCAACGCTGGATCGAACCGTCGGCATCCTGCCTCGGATTACACCGACGAGGACTGGGACTACCTCATCGAGCTCGACCTGACCTCCCAATTCGTGCTAGCTCGTGAAATTGGCAAGACGATGCTCGCTCGTGGCTACGGAAAGATCATCTTCATTGCATCGCTTCTCTCCTTTCAAGGTGGTATCAGCGTACCGGCATACGCCGCAGCCAAGGGAGGCATCGGATCGCTCATAAAGGCCCTGTCAAACGAATGGGCGGGACGGGGGATTCAGGTCAATGGGCTAGCCCCGGGATATATTGCGACGGACAACACCGAGCCTCTTCGTGACGATCCAGGGCGAAATCAGGAGATCCTGAGTCGGATCCCGGCCGGTCGATGGGGAACACCGCAGGACATGGCGGGTCCTGCGCTGTTTCTCGCCTCCGCAGCATCCGACTACGTCACCGGGGAGATCCTGGTCGCCGATGGTGGTTGGATGGGTCGCTGAACACGTGAAGGGGGAAGAAAGGAAGCGACCCATGAGCGCCGAAGGACCCGAGCTCGTAGAGCAATACATCGATCGCTTCTCCAATTGGGGTCGTTGGGGCGATGACGATTCGATCGGCACACTCAATTTCGTCGGGCCCGCTGAGATCATCGCCGCGGCCGCCACAGTGCGTCACGGTCGCACGGTCAACTGCACGCTCCCTCTCGATCAGAAGGGTCCCCAACGCCCGCACCTGCTCCGTGACAATCCTCGAACAATCAAGGTGGCTACGGGTACCGACCATCTGTCGGGGGCACAGGATCAGCTGCCGGCAGGGTTGGGCCCCGCCAAAGGATTCGGGAGATCCGACGACATCACCATTCTTCCGAACCAAGCGGGCACGGCCTGGGATGGGCTAGCCCATATCTTCTGGAAGGGTCAGATGTGGAACGGGAAATCGGCCGCCCTCGTGTCATCCAACGGTGCCGCTGCTAACGGCGTCGAGAACTATGCAGGAAGAATGGTGTTCCGGGGTGTCCTGCTCGACATTCCAAAAGCGCAGGGGATTGATTCTCTCGCTGAGGCCCAGGCGATCACGATCGAAGACATTGAAAGAGCCGAGGAAATGGCCGGTGTCACAGTTGGGCGAGGTGACTGCATCCTTATTCGAACGGGGTTCATGAAGGCGCGACGCGGAAATTGGGGAGATTACGTTCAGGGTCCGGCACCCGGCCTCTCGGTATACACCATCCCCTGGATCCACGATCGAGAGGTGGCGGCCGTCGCAGCGGACACTTGGGGTCTGGAAGTCCAGCCAAACGAGATCGGCGTGTTCAACCCGATCCACATCATCGGGCTGGTCCACATGGGTTTGGCCCTTGGGGAGATATTCGACTTCGAAGATCTGGCAGGAGTGTGTGAGGAACTTGACCAGTATCAGTTTCTGTTTGTGGCACCGGTCTTGCCGATCACCGGGGCTTCGGGGTCGGCAACGGGCGCCATTGCCATTTTGTGAAAGGTCTCATTGCCGGCTGTCAGCGGTGGCCGGAAGACCCGCCTGAACGCAGTCGCGTTCCTAAAGCCGAATCGATCGATCCCAGTCAGGATTCACTCATTCCACGACCTCGAACTCACGCCGTCCTGAGTTGTAGACGATGACCATCTCTGCCCGAGCCGGCCCGATGCTGCGAGCCTGATGAGGTATGCCGGGCGGGACAATCAACAGGTCGCCTGCCTCGAGGTTGATGACCTCATCGGCAACCACGTGCCGAACCGACCCCGCAAGTAGAAGGATGATCTCGGAGCAATTGTCATGGACGTGGAGAGGGTTCTCGGCGCCGGGTTCGATCCTGGCCATGCCCACTGTCACGCCCGCCACACCCGTGGAGTTCTCGTCCGAGAAGAACCCGAGCCATCCCCATGGCTGCACGGTCCCGGATGCGGAGTCGAGTGCCGCCCTTCGCAAGAAGCGATCGTGACTCATGCCATGAAATCCCCGCCATTCGGTGAGAGCACCTGCCCGGTGAAGAATGAGCCGCCCTCGGATAGAAGGAACATCAAAGTGGCCACGGTGTCCTCGACTGTCCCATAGCGGCCGAACGGGATCTTGGACAGTTGAAGCTCCTTCCACCACTCGGGTAGGCCCGCGACCCGCTTTGTCAATGTCATCACGGGCGCCACAGCATTCACCGTGATGTTGTCCGGCGCCAGTTCCAGAGCCAAGGCCCGGGTGAGACCCACCACGCCGGCCTTGGAAGATGCATACGCGACTTGCTGCGCCTCGGGTCGCATCCCCATGTTCGAGGTCATGTTCACGATCCTGCCCCCGCCCGCCTCCTTCATCAACGGCACCACTGCCCGGCAGCAGTGAAAAGTCCCCTTCAGATTCAGGTCGATGAGTAGATCCCATAATTCGTCGGTGGTATCCCTCAGGGAGGCGATCCGATTGGTGCCGGCGATGTTGATCAACGCGGTGGGCGGGCCCATTTCCGCAGCCACTAGTCCCACGCCACTTCCCACAGATTCGGCCGAAGTGACGTCCACTTCCAAGAGCCGCAGCCGGTCCGGGGTCCGGTTGACGGTTTCGATCAAGCTCTCATGGGTGAGGTCCATGGCGGCCACCCAGTAGCCCTCGTCGACGAGGGCCACGGTCGTAGCGTGCCCGAGCCCTCCCGCCGCTCCGGTCACGATCGCGACTTTTGGGTCGGTCATTGAGCGGCTCCTACCTTCTCTGGCATAGCGCTCAACCCCGCCAGACCACCGAAAACCTCCCGCACTACGGCTGGGTCGAGATCGTGCATCCCTTGGGCGGCTGCGGCGCGAAGCAGACTGGCGGCCAACGAGAGCATCGGTGTCGGGCAATCCAACTCGTCCGCGAAGTGGCGGATTATTTCGCTGTCTTTGGTCAGGGTGTCCACGGTGGCCGAACCAACGTCGTAGTTACCGGTGACCATCAGCGGGCCCCGTACTTCGAGCATCCGGGAGTTCCCGGCTCCGGCAGAGATGAGGTCCAAGGCGACCTGCCCGTCTAGGCCCGCCTTGGCGGCCAGGGTGAGCGCTTCCGCCGCCGCCACCGTGTGCACAGCGACCAACAAGTTGGAAACGAACTTCATCACGGACCCAGCACCGAAGTCGCCGACCCTTGGCGCCGCCTTGGACACCGCCGCAAACACTGGACGACAGATGTCCAAAAGGGCGGGCGGTCCGCTCGTGTACAAAACGATGTCCCGATCCCTGGCCTGGCTCCCGGTGCCGCTGACGGTGCAATCGAGCATCGTGATGTTCCTGGTGGCGAGCGACTCCCTCGCTTCTTTCTTCGCCGCCAGAGGGAGCGTGCTGGTTTCGACACAAAGCACGCCGCCTCGGCCTTCGAGCATGAGACCGCCGGGGCCGTGAACAACCTGTTGCAGAGCGGCAACACTCGGCAGAGAGAGGATCACGATGTCAGCTTCCTGGGAAACAGCGCCGGGTGAGATCGCGGTTCTCCCGCCTCGCCCTGCAAAAGCTGTCAGGCGGGCCTCATCGATGTCCAGTCCGACGACATCGAAACCGGCCCGAAGCAGATTTTGAGCCATCGCGCCCCCCATGTTTCCGAGGCCAATGACACCGACAGCATTTCCCATGGGTTCTCCTTCTGGCTGCGCGCCGACTCCGCGTCCGGGGCCTCACAAGTATCGACGCGACTTGGCCTTCTCCAGTTCGTACTTCGCCCTGGCCTCTGGCACCGCCTCGGAGGTCGAGACCTCTGCCACGGCGACGTCCCACCAATGGAACCTGGGAACGCTCACCTACGGATCGGTTTCGATATGTATGACGGTGGTTTCCGGGCCTGCCGAACCTTCTCAAGCGAGACGCGCAGCTCGTCAATGCTCGTAACCCGGCTCACCACAGCCCCGAGAGAGGCGGCGTTGGCGGCCAAATCGACGGGAAGCCGTTCCCCGGTGAGGTGGCCGTTCTCCGCCCGCCTGCGGTACCTCCAAACATGACCGACCGGTGGAGGGTAGGCGCCTCCTGGTAGGGGACCGACATCGTCCATATTCGACATCGCAGGGCGGCAGCCGCCTGTCATAGACTCGTGGCGGTGTCAATCGCACCTGCTGCTCCCCGGCCGGACCGCCGCAGCGCCGTAATGCGGGCACTGGCCCCCCAAGGCGTGCTTCGGAGCGGGATCAACCTGAGCAACATGCTCTTGGTCAGCGGAACCACCAACGGGAACGCGACGGGCATTTCTCCCTCCTTGGCTGGAGTACTCGCCGCCGCCCTCGCCGTACCTGTTGAGAGGGTGTCGTTCGCCGAGCCAAGTGATGTGGTCGAGGCGCTTGTCTCGGGCGAGCTGGATGTCGGTTTCGTCGGGGCGGATCCCGCGCGGTCAGCACGTCGTCTTTACGGCACCCTATTGCGACATCGACGCCACCTATCTCGTTCGGGGTAAATCGACGATCGCCTCGGTTGATGAGGTCGACCAGCCCGGGGTGCGCATCGCATCGAAGCGAGGTGCTGCATACACGCTGTGGCTGGATCGGAATATCACCAAAGCCAAGGTGATCCACACTGATACGATCGATGAGAGCTATGGGAGGTTCGCCGCCGAGGATCTCGAAGTCCTCGCCGGGCTGCGTCCACGGTTGCTGAGCGATGCCAAGCGCAGCCCGGGAAGCCGGGTTTTGGACGGAAGCTTCACGGCGGTCCACCAGGCAATCGGCACCCCTCGCGCCCGTGACACGGCCGGCATCACCTATCTTGAGGAATTCGTGACCTGGGCCATCAGGTCGAGCACGGTGACTTCCCTCATTGAGAGATACGAGGTGAGAGGACTGTCCGTCCCACCTCCGTCGTCCATTGAGGGTCCAGGCGGTCTCAGCCCGCGTCGACCATCGGCTTGACCTCACCGATCAGACGGTCGATTGTCTCGGCATCAAAGGGCGCGGCCAGCATTCCGATAAATGTATGGAATCCAACCTCCCTTCGCCGCAGCAGCTCTTCTTTGATTCGGCTCGGGGTTCCCAGCCAGAGCTCGGTGGCATCGTCCCAATCCTCTTCGGGGCAGCGGTTGTTCATCATCTGAGCGGCCCAGACCTCGCGTGCCTCTTCGGCCGAGTCTCTGATAACCAGCTTGGCGCTGACTGTCCTCTCGATAGTGCCTGGATCTCGTCCCACTTCGTCGCAATGCCTCTTCAGCACCTCGTCCTTCGCCGCGAGCCGCGGTGCATCACCGAAAACGTTCCACATGTCGGCGTGGCGTGCGACGGTACGGAGCGTCCGGCGTTCCCCACCGCCTCCGATCATGATGGGAAGATGGTCCTGGAGGGGTCGCGGCATTACCACTGCTCGATTGAAGGGATAGTGGCCGCTAGCGGCTGAGCTCACCTCCTCACCATCAAGAAGACGCCGAAGTGATCCGGCCGCCTCGTCGAGCCATGCCAGGCGTTCGCCGGGACTAGTCCCGAATTCGAGGCCGAAGGCGCGATGCTCGAGCTCGTTCCATGCGCCTCCGAGCCCAACGATCGCTCGGCCGTCACTCATATGATCAACTGTCGTGGCGATCTTGGCGACCATTCCTGGGTTTCGGAATGTGTTTGCGCCGACCAGGAGTCCGATTTGGGCGTTCTCAGTGATAGTGGCGAGACCAGCAACCGTCGACCAGCCCTCGAAGATGGGTAGGTACGGATCGCGGGTGTTGATCGCGTACAAGTGGTCGTAGAACCAGAGATGCTCGTACCCGGCGCGGTCGATTCGCAGAGCAGCGACGCTCAGGTCGTGCCAACTGGTCGCCTGCGTCCAGAGCAGCGCTCCCAGTCGGAATTCAGTCATCGCGGCAATCCTGGTCGGGGCTCAAAAATCGCCGCGGATTCGTCTCGTACACCGCCGTGCGCTCCTCTGCGCTTAGCAGAGGGCATGAATCGATGACCGCCATGATGTCCGTGGTCGAATCGCCCATGAACGGCGAGTCCGTTCCCAGCATTAGGCGGTCCGAGCCAACCCAGCGGAGCGCGGTCTCGAGCATTTGACCCGAGTAGCAAACCATGTCGTACCAGAACCGGCCGGCATAGTCATTGAACTCGCCTTCGGCGGCGACCGAGGCCCCCGGCTGATGGCGGAGGAAGTAATCGATACGGTCTCCAACGAACGGAAGCAACCCGCCAAGATGTGCAAAGGAAATGCGCAACTGCGGATATCGGTCGATGAGCCCTGAACAGATCAACCTGGAAGCGGCGATTGTGGTATCGGTGACCATACCGAGCGACAGATTGAGGCGATAGCCGTCCATGGGAAGATGACCAGTGACCGGACCCAAAATCGGATGAACGAAGACAGCGATAGACAGGCGTTCGACCTCGGCCCAGAACGGCTCTAGCGAGGGATCATCCAATTCCATCCCATCCACGTTGGAGCCGACGACCACCATCTTGTGACCGAGGACGGTTGCCACACGCCGTAACTCTTCGACTGCCAGCTCCGGCGCTTGGAGGGGCACCGAGGCAACCGGCAAGATTCGATCCGGTTCGGCCTTTGCCATGTCGCTCAACGCATTGTTGGCTATCTGGGAGAGTTCCAAGCCCTTGCTAGGTTCGGCCCAATAGACCATCGGGGGTGGCAACGAGATAGCATGGAAGTCGATCCCCGCCGCGTTCATTCCATCAATGTGGGCTGAGAGGTCGTAGATCGCGGGCGGGAGAGCGGGATGGAAGATCTGGCCGTTGAAGAAAACGGAGATGATTCCGTCCCGCTGGGTGACGACATCGGCGCGGCCGTCTCCATGATCACGATAAAAGTCGAGAACCGGCTCAGGGAAGAAGTGGGCGTGCATGTCGATCTTCACTGTTCGGGCACCATAGCGTTTCTGAACCGAGGTTCGATCGGTGACATTCGTTCGGTAGAGAGAACTCCAAGTCGCTAGGGAAACAAGCCCGTACCTTTCGTCGGACGCCTGATGGGACGGCGATACCACTCCAATCAGTTCACGGGGGTATATTGTTCGCTATGTTGAACGAGCATTCCGTTGGCAGAGGGACTGGGCAGCGCCATCGAGCGAAGAGCGCCGACCGAGCCCTACAAGTCCTCGAATACCTGGCGACGATCCCCGCAGGAGCTACGTTCAGCGATATTTCCCGAGCGCTCTCCTTGCCCAAGAGCAGTACACATGAGTTGCTGGCGGTGATGACCGAGCGAAGCTTCTTGGAATTCAACCCTCATACCAAGGGCTACCGGATTGGGATCCGCACCTGGGAGCTGGGTCAGGCTTTCATCTCGCATCGAGACCTGCTCACGGAGGCCAAGCCGGTGATAGCGGCGGTCTCCGCTCGCCTCGATGAGACAGTACAAATCTCGGTCTTGGACGGACTCGAGGAGGTGTACCTCGACAGGGTCGATTCCTCTCAACCATTGCGAGTTCAGGCGATCGTAGGTTCACGCGCGCCCGCTCATACCACGGCATTGGGCAAGGTGCTCCTCGCCGATCGACGCGAATCCGACATCGTCAACGCACTGCGGGGGCACAGGCTACGGGCCACGACTCCAAACACGATCACCACCACCGAGAGACTGATCGAGGAGTTGCGATGGGTCAGGCATATGGGCTTCGCCGTGGACGATCAGGAGCATGCAGTCGGTCTGCGTTGCGTCGCCGTTTCACTTAGAGATCATCTCGGTTCCACCGTGGCCGCGATCAGTGTCGCCGTTCCCATCACACGCGGCTCGGCTGACCAGCTGACCGATGCGCTGCTAGCCGTCGAAGAAGGAGCTCGCGAGATTTCCGCGGAAACTGGGTTGTGACAGTGCCCTTCTTGGCCTGAAGACTCACGACCGGACCGAACTATTCGACCTGATAACGGACAGACTCGACCCGGTCGGCCAAGAACTCACCCTAGCCAGTCGGAGATGAGCGGCTTCCGCCTGCACAAGAACCGAGCCTTCGCGGCATTCGAAAGCCAGAAACGTCGCCACCGGCACCGGTGCTGCTCTCCCTTGAACTTGCCAATCAGACAAGGCTGGCGTCGTTGCGCCAATAGATAATACGGCGCTCGAGCCAGTCGATAAGAAAATATAGGACTGCCCCGATCACAGACAAGATGACGATTACGGCGAAGACCTTGTCGATCCGTAGCTGGAACCCGTATGCGTGGAGCAGGTAGCCCAAACCCTCGGATGACCCTACGAACTCTCCGACAATGGCGCCGATCACGGCGAAGGTGAGCCCGGTCTTGATCCCGGCCATGATGAATGGAGCCGCATGGGGAAGAGAGAGTTTTCTGAACACCTGACCCCGCGACGCTCTCAAAGAACGCATGAGTTCTCGTGCCTCTTCGGGAACGGTTTCCAAGCCGACCATCGTATTGATCAGTACTGGGAAGAATGCAATCACCACGGCCATTGCGATCTTGGATTCGATCCCGTATCCGAACCACGTGATGAGCAGAGGAGCCAAGACGATCTTGGGAAGTGACTGGAATGCCACGACGAGGGGATAGAGCGACTTCTTGACCACATCCCAGACGCCAAGTGCTACACCCAGCGCGAACCCGACAAGGGTCCCGATTAGGAAGCCCACCAGCATCTCGACGACGGTTACCCGCAGGTGGGTCGCGAAGGTGTCCTGGCCGACCAACTCGATCAACCCAGCCCACACCGCGGAGACGGGAGGCAGGATGATCGTCGAAACCAGGCCGAGGCGGGGGAGAAGTTCCCAGATTGCAAGAAATGTGACGACCACAACGATCGATACTGCGCGCCATTTCCATCGTTCCGGATCCTTGTCCCTTCCGCGGAGATCAAGCTCGACCTCGGCACCCGTTTCCTGATCGGTGACCGTGTACGTGCTCATTTCTGCTCCTCTTGGGCCTGAGGCGACGTCTCCTCCGCGTCCGAAAGGATGGAGCGGACTTCGAAGGCCAGATCGGTGAATTCGGGATCCCGCATGAAGTCGACTGTTCGGGGTTTCGGGAAGGGAACACTCACGATGCCGGAGACGCGTCCGGGACGTGGACTCATGACTACCACCCGGTCGGCGAGAAAGACGGCCTCGGGGATGTTGTGTGTAACGAAGATCGACGTGATGTCTGCCTGATGGGTGAGCCTCGACAGTTCGAGGTTCATCGCCTCACGCGTGAACTCGTCTAGAGCACCGAACGGCTCGTCCATCAGGAGGAGCTCGGGCTCGTAGACCAGCGTGCGAGCCAGGGCGGCTCGCTGCTGCATACCGCCAGAGAGCTGGGCCGGGAGGGCTGTGGCGAAGTCGTGTAGCCCCACCATCGCCAACACCTTGGCCACCCGATCGAGTGTGGCCGGGCCGGTTGTTCCTGCGATCTCGGCCGGGAGGTAGACGTTCTTTTCAACCTTACGCCACGGTAGGAGCACGGGCTTCTGGAACATGACTCCAATCGAGCGACTCGGCTCGACAAGTGGCAGCGTCCTTGAAGAACACCGTTCCTTGTGTGGGAGTCAGCAACGCGGCAGTGATCTTGAGGAGCGTGGTCTTCCCACAACCGCTGGGACCGACAAGACAGACGAACTCTCCCTGCCCGACGGAGAGGTTGACCGGCTCCAGAGCCCGGAGCGCCGAACGACCCCGGGATGAGGGGTACGTCATAGAAACATTCTCGTGCCGGACTAGAGCCGGCTGTCGATCGGTTGCGCTCAAAGGCGGGGACCCATCCATCCCTACCGAATCGATGACGGTTCCTCCATCGTATCCGTGCCTCCGTGCTCCACAACCTAGGCGTTCATGTGCGGTTACGGATCGAGGTATCTCTGCAGGTCGCGGTCATCCCCTCGACGATCCTTGCTGCGACTCACCGCCCGAAGCGATGGGGGGACACGACCATGGCCGTATCCCCCCATGCCGCTCCGATCATCCTGTGCTCGGAGGCTCCGTGTCCTCTGGGGCAAAATCGTTGATGTCAGCGACCAAGGACTCGTCCGCCATGGACGGGATATCGACCTCTCCAGCCAGACCGCCCTCCTCGACGGGGGTCTCGAGTGCCGCTTCCATGTATGTCTCCCAACCCGGGATGTAATGGGCGCAATATTCGGCGTCCGCCATATCCTCCGGTGGAGTCATCAGCTCGAGAGTCGCGTCCCACGTTGCATCGACGAATGTGGGATCTTCGAAGAGCTCTGCGTTATAGGGCTCAATCAACTCATTCACCTGTTCGCGATTCTCTTCGAGGCTCCCCCACTCGTAGGCCCGCGCCGTGGCTCGGGCGAATCGGGTCAAGATGTCAGCGCTGCCGTCGAAGGTTTCGCGCATGACGGAGTAGCCAATGGACGGTACGTAGACGAACTCCTCCGGGAGGACGTGTGTGAGCTCGAGTCCCTGAGCCTCCACGGCTGCCACGTCGTACACGCTGGATGAGTAAGCGGTCGCATCGCCGTTGCTGAGCGCCTCGAAGGTGAGCTGTCCGCCCTCGCCGATGGCGAGCAGCTCATAGTCCTCACCGTCGACCAAGCCGGCCGTCGCCATTGCAGCCCGCACTACGGGCACCTCACCACCTGACGGCTCCGAAATTCCAATTGTCCCGCCCTCCAGACCGGCGACATCGGTGATGCCGGTCGAAGTCGGGGTAGCCAACGTGAAGATGTTTTGATAGTGCGTCGAACAATATGTGACGATGTCTCCCTGTTCCCCGGCCACTGCGCTGATCGCGGCAGCAGGGTTGGCGACCATTAGGTCGATATTCCCGGCGATCAACTGCTGTACGGCAGCACCGGAACCGGAGACGATCTCGATTTCGCCCACATCGATGCCTTCGTCTGCGAAGTAGCCAGCAGCATCGGCTAAGTAGATGGGGAAGTACTGGATGGCCCGGAGGTTGGCGATTGCGACGGTCAGGGTCTCTGACTCGGCGGCCGCTCCATCACCCGCAGTGGTGTCTGCTCCAGCACCCGCGAGCAGTTGTCGTCGCCCCGTTGCCCCCGCACGCCGCAATCAGAGCCAGCACGAGAGCCAACACTGTCGCTCGCAAAGTTCGCATGGTGTCTCTCCTTATGCATATGCCAAAGCATCGGCTCACTCGTCAATGAGAGACTCAAGAGGACGATGGTCAGTCTCCTCCTCTGGCCTCCTCCTCACCCTTCGACGCGCTCTTCGACTATTGGTAACAGTGCTTCTACCGGATGTCAACCAGAAAGTTTCCCAATGCGAACAGCCTGTCGACAGGTCGGCGGAGCACCGATGGAACGACTGAAGTCGCTTCCCCGCCCAGGCTGTCCAATTCCTAGGAAGATGGGTTGCTTGCTCCCTCCCACTGTTCTACAGTTTTGGTGAGGCTTTGGTTCACAAAGGAAAACTCGATGGCGCAGCTGCGGAACGACCTCGGCGGATATCTTTCCGGCGACCTCAAGAAGATCGCTGGTGGTTTCATCTTTTCGGAGGGACCGGCTATGGAATCCGGAGGGATTTCTACTCTTCAGCGACATGCCAGGCGACATCAGGCGCCGGTGGTCAGAAGCCGAAGGCGTCACCGTCGTCCGACAACCAGCCAACAAGTGCAACGGCATGGCGTACGACTCCTTGGGGCGGCTTCTCGTATGCGAGCACTCCACCAGTCGGCTGGTTCGTGAGACAGATGCCGGCGGGGTCGAGGTTCTGGCCGATTCATTCGAAGGTTCAGAGCTCAATAGTCCCAACGACGTGATCGTCGCCTTGGACGGCGATATCTTCTTCACGGACCCAACTTACGGGCGCACGCCCGACTTTGGCCTCGAGAGAGAGCCGGAGCTGGATTTCCGAGGGCTCTACCAGCTGTCGGCCGGCGGTGAGCTGGCCCTCGTGGACGACGACTTCGATCAGCCGAACGGGCTCTGCCTCAGCCCCGACGAATCGATCCTCTATGTGAATGACACCGAGCGGGCCGTGATTCTCGCCTACCCGCGTCTGCCGAATGGGAGCATGGGATCGAGCTCGGTATTCGCCGCCGACGTGGGCAACGTTGACTTCGAGGTCGGTGTAGTCGACGGGATGAAGTGCGATGCCGAGGGGAACGTCCTCGTGACCGGACCGAACGGTGTGTGGGTCTTCGACCGCGACGGAGACAGGCTCGGCGTTATCGAGGTACCCGAAGTGGCCGGCAACCTGAATTGGGGCGGACCTGACTGGGCGACGTTGTACATAACGGCATCCACATCGATTTACCGGGTGGACACCGAATTGTCCGGAGCACCCGTCCCCAATATGAAGAGAGTTCCGATGCACGGAGATAAGAGTGGCTGATCGGGCGATCAAGATCGATCCCGGGACAACAGCGTTGGTTGTCCAAGACCTTCAAAACGACGTCGTGTCCGAAGGCGGTGCCTTCGCCGATACTGGATCATACGACCACGCGAAGGCACAGGATGTCGTGGTCAACGTGGCCAGACTCGCGGAGCGAGCGCGGGCAGTCGGCATCCCGGTCATCCACATTTGGTATGTCGTCGAGGAAGACGCACACGGACTCCAATTGAACGCGCCGCTGTATCGGGGAATCAAGGAAACGGGTGCCGTGAGACGCGGATCCTGGGGCGCCGCTCCGGCGCCAGGTCTCGAGCCGGTGCTAGGGGATTTCGTCGTCGAGAAGACTCGAATGAATGGCTTCTACGGAACCAGGCTCGACGCGTTGCTGCGATCCTTCGGTACTGAGACACTGATCATCACTGGCGCCTGGACAAACATGTCAATCGAACACACAGCCCGACATGCCGCCGATGCCGGCTACCGCGCGGTCGTGGTCAGCGACGGAACCTCGACGATGAACTCCGATTGGCAGCGGGCAGCCCTCGACTACGCGCTTACCAATGTGGCCGAGATAGTCACCGTCGACGACCTCGTGGGCGCCCTTTGATCACAGGCGCCGCCTACCTGGAGAAATGATGGAGCGACTCGGACACCTTGTTCGTGCTCTCGACACCGGTAGCGGTGAGGTGTTCGTGGGTGTGATCGAAAACGGAGGGATCGCCCCGCTCCGCGACTCTCGTTCCATCTCCGAGTTGCTGCGGCTCGACCGAGGTGATTTCGAATCGTCCCTCTCGCGCACCGACTCGCCGATCGGCCCGGAGCGGGCGCGCCTGTTGCCCCCCATAGACGGCTCCACCGAGGTATGGGCTGCAGGCGTCACCTATGTGGTGTCGCGAGAGGCTCGCGTCGAGGAGAGCTCCGATCGTGAGGTGTATCGACGGGTCTATGAGGCGGAGCGACCAGAGCTCTTCTTCAAGAGCCAGGCCTGGCGCGTGGTTACGGACGGCGAGCCGATCGGGATCCGCGACGACTCACCCAACAACGTCCCGGAACCGGAAGTGGGCATCCTGCTCAACTACGCAGGAGAGCTGGTCGGATTCACCGTCGTCGACGACGTGAGCTCCCGCACCATCGAGGGGGAAAATCCCCTATACCTGCCTCAGGCGAAGATCTACGACGGCTGCTGCGCGATCGGCCCATCCATCGCCCCGTTCTGGATGGTTAGCGACCACGGCGACATCGGCATCGAGATGACGATCAGGCGTGACCGGGAGGTGGTGTTCCATGGCACTGGCTCCACGAGCCGGTTGAAGCGCAGTTTTGAGGAGCTTGCTGCCTTCCTGTTTCGCGGTCTGGCCTTCCCGGAAGGGGCGGTCTTGGCGACGGGTACCAGCGTCGTGCCGCCACTGGCAGATTGCCTGGCCCCTGGCGACGTCGTAGACATTCGGATCGACGGGCTGGGGAGTCTGCTGACTCGTGTTGCCAGGGCTGAGGCGGTCGGCGCCTGGCTTTCGTGGAGACGGAATGACCCGACGATCACTTTCGACATGGACGTCTCGTCTAGGAGGTGAGCTTCGTTGCGCGCGGCGCGTGAATTCCTGAGCGACGTAGGGCTTCCTGATCGAGATGAGGTAGAGCTGATCACGTCGCAGGCGCGGTTCGCAGATGGTGGCCAGTTCAGGATCGAGATTCCCTCGACAGAGGGGCCTGAGGCGCTCGAGGCTGTGATCGACGAGGCCGCCCAGCGTGATGTCCCGATCCATCGAGTGAGCCAAGGCAGCGGAGTGATGCTCCAGACTGACGAAGAGCTCCGACGCCTCAGGAAGCTTGGGGACGAGCACGGGATCGAGGTGTCGCTCTTCACCGGGCCAAGGGCATCCTGGGACATCGGCGCACAGGTCACTAGTGCTTCGGGTAGAGCTATCGCAGGCTCGCTACGCGGAGTCAATCAGCTCGTCTACGGCATCGAGGACGTCAGACATGCCTGCGAGCTTGGATTGAGGAGTGTGCTCGTAGCCGACATCGGTCAGCTGTGGGCCTTGGGAAGGATGAAAGAGTACGGTGACCTCCCGGCTGATCTGGTACTCAAGGTGTCGGTGGCGCTACCGGTGGCCAACCCCGCTACTGCCAGAGTACTCGAGGACCTAGGTGCCACGACACTGAACCTTCCCGTCGATCTCACGGTTCCGCAGATTGCGAGTATCCGACAGGCGGTGCAATGTCCTCTCGACATTTATATCGAGGCGCCGGACGACTTCGGTGCTCCGGTCCGCTACTACGACATACCCGACATCGTGCGGGTGGCCGCGCCGGTCTATCTGAAGTTCACTGTGCGCAATAGTCCCTCCCTGTATCCGAGTGGGGGCCATATCCGAGGTTTGGCATTAGAAAGTGCTCGGGAAAGGGTGCGAAGAGCCGAGATCGGCCTCTCGATACTGAGACGATACGTGCCCGACGCGAAGGTGTCACCAAAGCAATGAAACTCCGGGTCAGTAAGGAGATCTCGTGAATTTGGGCCTCGAAGGCAGGACTGCGGTGGTCACTGGGGCGAGCAAGGGGATTGGAGCTGCCATATCTACGCGAGCTCGCAGCAGAAGGATGCTCGCTGGCGCTTTGCGCCAGGGGGAGCGAGGCGCTCGAAGAACTTAGCGCCGAGGTTCGGGACTCCACTTCGGCTGAAGTGCTGTCAGTGTCAGCTGACGTGACCCATTCGGACGACGTACTGCGGTTCCGGGACAACGTGTTGGAGCACTTCGGGTCGGTTGACATCCTGGTCAACAACGCGGGGCGCTCCTATCCAGGGAGCTTCGAGACGCTCACCGATGAGGATTTCATAGATGACTACACGGTCAAGGGACTCTCACACATCCGGATGACGAGAGCGTTCCTCCCATCGTTGCGGGAGAGCGACGCGGCGCGAATCGTCAACATCAATTCGATTCACGGCAAACACGCCGACGCCAGGTTCTTCACCTCGAGCGTTAACCGGGCGGCATCGATCGCCTTTGCCAGAACCCTTGCACTATGGCTTGCGCCAGAGGGCATCTCCGTCAACTCGGTCAACATTGGATACGTCCTGACGCCCCAGTGGGCGAATGTGCACCAGAGGATCAGTCCCGAGATGGAGGCTGAGGAGTTCTTCGCGGAAATGGGAGCGCGCGAGGTACCGATGAAGAGGATGGGGAAGCCCGAAGAAGTGGCAGGAATAGTTACCTTCCTCGCCTCGGAGAGGGCGTCTTACATGACAGGGGCTTCGATCGACGTCGGAGGTGGCCAATGACAGAAACGACCAATGGCGTCGCACAATCGAAGGACGGAACAGAAGTCGCCTATTGGACGGAGGGGCAGGGCCCACCATTGGTCCTCGTCCATGGCATCACGTCAACGCATCTCACATACGATGAATTGCTCCCTCATCTCACTCCACGTCGAACAGTGACGGTCTATGACCGCCGCGGGCGGGGACTCAGCGGGGATTCGGAGGGTTCCTATGTCTTTTCAGCTGAGTTCGATGATCTGCTCGCGGTCGTCGACGCCATCGGAGAGAGTTCCGTCGACATTTTTGCTCATTCGTTTGGCGCCTACATAGCCCTTGGTGCATTCTTGGCCGACGACCAACAGCGCGTGCGTCGAATGGTCTTCTATTCGCCCGGATTCGGTGATCGATATCCGGAGTCAACCCTCGCCGAGATCGATTCATTGGTGGCCAGCGGTGAGCGTGATCAGGCGCTTCGCGTCCTGCTCATGGAAATCATCGGCATGCCCGAGGACGAGGTCGACTTCATGCAGCGCAGTCCGGCCTGGACAGCGAGGATCGAGTCGGTTCATACAGTGGCCAGGGAGTGCCGCGCCGACCGTGACTTCGCTCTCGAGAAGGAGAGCCTCCGTTCGGTGACGGTGCCAGTGCTGGTGGTGTCGGGTGAGACGAACCCGCCGAACAAGCAGGCTGTTGCGTCCCAACTCGCCTCTCTGCTTCCCACGGCGACCCTTGCGACGATGTCGGGTGAGGGGCACGTAGCCCATCACACAGCGCCTGACCGCCTTGCCGAGATGGTGCTCAGCTTCACAGGCGAAAGCACATAGCCATCCGCCCCACTCTTGACTCGGTCACCGGACCGCAAGCTCGTCCGCGTACTCGAGGGTCATCTTCGGCCACCAGCGGTCAACGCCTAGATCGGAGACGATGGCTCCGGCAGCACAGTACCCGGCAGCACCACTCAGCCCGCCGCCGTTTGGGCTGGTCGAGCTGGCGTGATAGAGGCCGGCGATGCCAGGAATCCGGTAGTCCGCCAAATCAGGATGGGGCCGGTTGAGCCTCGATTGGCTCTGGGTGTAGGGACCCATCCGAACTGCTCCCTTTCGCATCGCCGCATTCCCCCGAGAAACATCGAGTGGGGTTCGAAGGTAGACGCCGATGATGTTGTCGTCGTCGAGGTTGGAGGTCACCGATCTCCAAACATTGAGCATGCGCTCTTGATACTCGTCTCGGTGTAGGTCCCAATTGTTCGGGTCACCATCGACCACATATGGCGCAAATGGCCACCAAAAGGCTACATGGCCATCGCCCTTGACGTAGCTGGGGTCATGGATGGTGTTACACGACCCGTTGCCGAGCGGCAGGGCGGGAAATCGCTCGCCGGTCACGTCTTTCATCGACTCGATGAGCTGAGCAGTGTCGTCGGCACCAAACGAGATGTTGTAGGCCATGGAGACATCTGAATCGAAGTCGGCCGCCCGGTAATGCGGAGGCTCACGGAGGGCCAAGTGGAGGGTGGCCAAGCTCCCGCCACTCGTCCAGTCCCAGTTCTCGGCCTTGACCCGGACCGCCGGGGCAAAGTGGTCAGAACCAGTCATCTCGACCAACTGGGTGAAGTCGACACCAGAGACGACCGCGCTTCGGGCCCGAATCTGAGTCCCGTTGCGGAGCTCGACTCCAACGGCCCGGTTCAAATCGACCAGCACTTTGGCTACAGGCTCTCCGGTGACGATCTCCCCCCCATGCTCTCGAACAATGGATGAGAGGGCGATAGGGAGGTTCTGACTTCCCCCAGCGGCGAGACCATTTCTTGTCAGATTTAGAAAGAATGCTGGGAGTAGAGCTCCGACACCGGGTGTGTTGGTCGCCTGGACCACGTGGATGAGCTTCTTGAGCAGCACCCGCATTTGTTCGCTTTCGAAGTAACCGTCTACAGCGTCGTATGGTTTCATTCGGCCGAGCGAAGCCAGCTCCACGGCGAGTTCATCGTCGATAATTCCCTTCTCCAACGCATCGGAGGCCAAGCCGCCGGCTTCGGGAGGACTGGTGAACTCGTTAGCGACGAGGAGGGGGAGGGCGCGGGCGAACCTTGCACTCAGTCCTGCCCAAGCGTCAGAATCGGCGGGGGAGAATCGACTCATCGACTGACGACTCGACCCGATGTCACGGTGGATGACGAGGGCCCGCTCATCGGCGAAGACGTAGGCTTGTTGGACTTCGGGAATGATGTAACGGAATCCGTAACGGTTGAGTTCGAGCTCGCGGATGATGGGGTAGTTCTCGAACCCGTGGAAATAGTTGCCACACGTGTTGTGGTGAAAGCCGGGCAGGATGAGCTCGCGTGTGGCGGTCCCTCCACCGATTTCTGTTTCACCCTCCACCACGGTCACTGCGAGTCCGGCGCGGGCGAGATAGGCAGCACAAGTGAGACCGTTGTGGCCGGACCCGATGATCACCACGTCGGGGTCTGCCCCACCTCCGCTCAAGTCCAGTCCTTCGCTCGTGGATGAGTCGACGACGTTACACAATGCGTGGTGGCGTTCCTCGGAGCAGGGGTGATTTCAGGATCGTTGCGATGGATGGTCGCATCACCGCGTGCGACGACGACAATTCTCGCCTTATCCTTCGACGATAGAACTCATCTCTTCAATCCATATGAGCAGCGAAATGATCCACCTGAACGAGCCGCGTAGAGCTTCGCGTGCCATCGATGACCCCCTCGACGGGCGGAGGGGTAGGAGCATCGATGGCTTCCCAGGGCCGAGCGGCGATGCCAGTCTGGACCTCTCATCCGGGCAGAGGTTCCGGTCGCTTTGAATCCGAGCCGTAGGGACGACGTCAAGGGGCCCGATACGCTCGACGACGCCGCGCCGGTGCTGGTCGGCACCGAGTGGAGAGCGAGCCTCGGCGTGGACACCTTCACCGCTGTCAATCCGGTCGACTTTTCGGAGCTTGGCCGATACCCCCTGTCTCCATGGATCGAGCTCGACCAGGCTCTGGTCGCCGCTGTTGACGCCTACCAGGCGATGGCCGAGTTGCCGCCGGACTCGGTGGCGACGTTCCTGGAGCGATTTGCCGAGCGGCTCGAAACAGGCGCCGAGGCAATAGCGAATGCGGCTCACTTGGAAACGGCGCTTGCCATCCACCCCCGGCTCGCCGACATCGAGCTCCCTCGTACCACCGATCAGATTCGGCAGGCGGCGCGCGTTTCTCGAGAGAGGTCGTGGAGGAATCCGGTCATCTCGACTGAGGCTCGGATTGCAGCCTTCAGATCGCCAATCCCGGGTGCGGTTTGCGTATTCGGCCCAAACAACTTCCCACTAGCCTTCAACTCGGTCGGTGGGGGCGACTTCGCCGCCGCGATAGCAACTGGTCATCCTGTGATAGCAAAGGCGAACCCCGGCCACCCCGGGACAACCCGCTTGCTTGCCGCCGAAGCGCATGCCGCCGCTGCCGAAACCGGGATCCCGCCTGCCACGATTCAGATGGTCTACCGAACCAGCCACGAAGATGGCGCTCGCCTTGTTTCTGATCCGAGAATTGCTGCCACTGCATATACCGGTTCCCGCCGCGGCGGCTTGGCATTGAAGACGGCGGCTGACGCCGCCGGAAAGCCGATCTATCTCGAGATGTCGAGCGTCAATCCGGTAGTCGTCCTGCCCAGTGCCATCCAGGAGCGAGCGGCAGAGCTGGCGGATGAACTCGTCGCCAGCATGCTCGCCGGGACCGGTCAGTTCTGCACCAGCCCGGGTCTCATCTTCACGCTTGCGGGTACGTGCGCCACCAGGCTCGTGACCGAATTGGGCTCCCGCATCGAGGCCGCTCCCAGTGGAACCCTTCTCGGCGCCACAGTTCGCGACGACCTGGTCCGGACCCGGCGCCGATGGGAGGACGCCGGGGCACGGGTGGCAGCAGAGGCTGGGCACTCCGGTTCGGGATGGTCGGTCTCTAATGCAATTCTTACCATCGATGGCGAGGGGTTCCTGGCTAACCCAGAGGTGCTTCAGGAAGAGGCATTTGGCAACTACAGCATGCTTGTGGTTGCAGCCGACATGACCGAGTTGCAGAACTGTCTCGGCGTGTTGGAAGGCAGTCTGACTGGAACCATTTATGGAGCCGCCGATGACGAGGACGGCTACCAACGGGTGGAGCGCCTCCTGAGGCCGCGGGTGGGAAGGTTGCTCAACGACAAGGTGCCCACCGGTGTCGCTGTCGTAGCCGCCATGAATCACGGCGGCCCATTCCCGAGCACCGGGCACCCAGGGTTCACCGCAGTGGGAATGCCGGCCAGCTTCGATAGATTCACATTGCTCCAGTCGTACGACAACGTGCCCGACCGCCGGCTCCCTGCCGAGTTGAAGGCAGCCAACCCGCTCGGTTTGCAGCGCCTCGTCGATGGCCGATGGACGACGGAGCCATTGGGGTAGTGCCCTCGCGGTAGGCGTGAACCCGGCGATCAGCACCACCCCCGCCCAATTGACGTCAGTCCCAGGCAGATCCTTTATGTCAGGATTCGGGTCTTGGCGTCTCGGGTTCGCCGATGTGGGCCTCGATGGCCCGGCGGATGTTTCCATGTGTCCGGTCGTCACCGAGGCGGTCAAAGAAGCCGTCGCGCTCGAGCAGATCGCGGACTGCGGGCTTCACCCGAGCGAGGCGTAGCGTCACGCCGGCTTGCTCCGTGAGTTCGACGATCTCGGCCATCTTGGCCGCTCCCTGTGAATCGATGAAGTCGATGCCCGTGCAATCGAGCACGATCGCAGTGATACCGGGTGTCGAAAGCGCAACCTCTCGGATCCGATCCTCCAGGGCGTCAGAGGTGGCGAAGAAGAGCCCGCCGTCGAGCCGAAGCACGACGATGCCCTGAAACTGCTCGTCGGCCGGATTTTCGTCGAGCTCGCGGAACACACCCGTACCCGGTTCCCGTCCAAGCAGGGGCATCGACGGTCGAGTCGCCACCGAGATGAGCCACAGCAACGACAGCCCGATCCCGATGATCACACCGGCGAGAACGCCGAAGATGAGTGTTCCGGCGATCGCGGCGAGCGCGATCCAGAAGTCAAAGCGTTGCACCCGGGCGAGGCGACGCATCTCGGGTACGTCCATCATCCCCATCACCACGGCTTCGATGATCACCGCCGCGAGCACTGCCTTGGGCAAGCCCGAGAACAGCGGGGCAAGCACGAGCAACGTCAACAGAACGATGACACCCGAGGTGAGCGAGGCGAGCCCGCTACGTGCCCCCGAGTGGTCGTTCAGAGAGCTCGCCGAGAGGCTCGTCGAGACAGGCATTCCCTGGAACAAGCCGGCCCCGACATTGGCCATGCCCTGGGCAACCAGCTCCTGGTTGATGTCGATGCGGTAGCGGTGTTTGGCCGCGAAAGCTCTCGAGTCGCCTGCGGTCTGAGAGAACCCGATGAGGACCAGTGCCACCGCGGCGAGCGCGATCGTGTCGGCATGTTCGATGACCTGTTGCCACTGGGGTAGCGCCACGCCCGGTAGTCCTCTCGGCACGTCGCCGACGAGGGCGACGCCTTGGGCGCCAAGGTCGAAGATCCATGTGGCCAATAGACCCCCAACCAGCAGGACGAGCGCTCCGGGGATCCGTGGCGCGATGGCGCGCAGACCGAAGATCACGGCGAGCGAAATGGCGCCAACGAGCAACGTTGCCCAACTGGTGTCGCCGAGAGACCCGAACCAAGAGCGGAGTTCTTGGAGCGCGTTGGCGCCACTCGCATCGGTCCCGGTCAGTTTGGGCAGCTCGCCAATCACGACGTCGATCGCCGCTCCGAACAAGAAGCCGGTGACGACGGCACGGGAAAGGAACTGCGCGATCCACCCCATCCTGAAAACCGCGAGGAGCAGGAACAGCAAGCCGGACGCCAAGGTGATCGTCGCCACGAACGAGGCGACATCTTGGGTTCCGGTGATCGCGGCCGCCAGAACGGCGCTCGCCGCGACGGCCGCCAATCCCGAGCTCGGTCCGGTCGAGATCTGGCGGCTGGTTCCAAAAACGGCATAGATGATCGCGCCCGCCGCTGCCGCGTAGAGACCGTTCTGCAGCGGCACACCAGCAATAGCGGCATATCCGAGATTCTTCGGGACGATGAGAGCGGCCACGGCGATCCCAGCGACCAGGTCACCCTTGAGCCAGCGGCGATCGTAGGACCGGATCCAATCGATCATCGGGACGAGGTGCCGCCGTTCCCGCCCGCGGTTCCCCACGCCACCTCGAACCATCGCATCCGAGACTAACTCTTCCCGGAATCCCCAAGGAGACCGACCAATTCAGACGGGAGTTCCATCGTGACTCGCCCGAACCAGAATCCGACCTCCGCCAGGAGGGACTCTTATCCTGACTCGCGTGAACATCGAGGGGGTCAAGTGGGCAGAACCGACGAGGCGTCTGAAATGGGTGATGTGACAAGCAGCCGGATCGTTCAGCGCGCCACTTGTCGCCTGTCTCGAACGACCAACCGATGAATATCGTCTTTGGTGCCCTGATCGTCTTGGGGGCGACCACGGCTGCGGTAGGAATAATGCTGTTCGCACGGCGCCGGGCCCCTGAGGGCGGCTACTTCGCCGATGGCGACCGGGCGGCGGGGATCTTCGGCGTTCTCGCCACGGGGTTCTCGGTGTTGCTCGGATTTCTGATCTTCCTCGGCTTCGAGAGCTACGACGCCTCCCGATCGGGAGCGGAGACCGAAGCGCTGACCGTCGCCCAACAGATCCAGACCGCCCAGGCGCTCCCCGGAGGGGTGGGCGCTGAACGTGACCGGCCAGTTGGTGTGTTACGCCCGGTATGTCATCGATGGTGAGTGGGAGCAGGATGAAGGCGGGCACGCTGGGGGAGGACATCAACCCCTGGGGTGCCGCCATGTTCGGGTCGTTGCAGGGTGTCGAGTTGGGTTCGCCGGTGGAGGAGGCGGCCTACGGGAAGTGGTTGGATCAGACGTCGGTTCGGGAGGAGGCCCGCCAGGACCGGATCCATGGGGCGGTGGGTGTGATGCCTACTCCGTTGTGGATTGCTCTGTTTGTCATCTCGGCGATCGTGTTGGTCTACATGTTCGGGTTCGCCGACAGCGCTGAGCGTGCCTGGGTGCAGGGGATGTACGCAGGCAGCGTGGTCGCGGTGATCGTCACCATGCTGCTCTTGTTGGCCTTTCTCGACGAGCCGTTCCGCGGCGATGTCGGTGGGCTGCAGCCGGTGGCGATGGAACGCACCGAACTGATCATCGATCAGCAACTGGCCGTAATCGGTGGCGATGTGACGGTCCCGTGTGACGCCGCGGGACACCCGGCGTGACGGCAGGAGCGGCGAAGAGTGCCGGCCGGCAGCCCGGTGCTGGCTGGGTGGAGATCGTTGCCACCGTGCTGCTGGCGCTCGCCGCGGTCGCCACCGCTTGGAGCAGCTACCAGGCGAACCGGTGGAACGGCGAGCAGGCCAAGGCGGCCGCCCGGGTCAACGCGCTGCGCATCGAGGCGGGGCGTGCCCAGGGACTCGCCGAGGGCCAGACGCAGGTCGACATCGCGATGTTCTTCCAGTGGGTGAACGCCACCGCCGACGATGACCAGGAGCTGGCCGACTTCTACGAGGCCCGGTTCCGGCCCGAGTTCCAACCGGCCTTCGACGCTTGGCTGACCACCGATCCGCTGACGAACGCCGACGCTCCACCGACGCCGTTCGCGATGGAGGAGTACCAGTTGCAGGCCCGAGCCGATTCGGAGGCGCTCGATGCCGAAGCGGCGCAGACAGCGGCCACGGTTCTCGTCTACATCCAAACCTCGGCCAACTACGTGCTCGCCATCGTCTTGTTCGCCGTCGCCCTGTTCTTCGCCGGGATGAGCGCCAAGCTACGAGGTGCCGGGACGAGGAAGGCGCTGCTCCTCGTCGGCTGTCTCGTCTTCCTCGGCACCGCGGTGTGGATCGCCACATTCCCGGTGGTTCTATCGGTGTGACCGGCCGTTGCCCGTTGCATGACCGGATCACTCCGTCCGCCGCTCGATCCGAGGCACTGTCCCTCATATCCTGACCGAGTGAACCTGGAGTTCAGCGGCGAGATTTGGTACTGGAAGGGGCCGCCGCCGTTTTTCTTCGTCACTCTGCCCGAGGAAGAGTCCGATTTGCTCCTGGCAGTGTCCGCGTCCGTGTCGTATGGCTGGGGAATGATCCAGGTCACGGCTCAGGTCGGGCGAACCAAGTGGACTACGGCGCTGTTTCCCAAGGACGGACGTTATGTCATGCCATTGAAGGCGGAGGTGCGGACGGCAGAAGGACTCGAAGAAGGCGGCACGGTCGCGGTGCGGCTGGTCGTCTCTCGTTGACCCGTCGGCGGCCGGAGCTTCCCTGGACGCGGGCCGGTCAAGATGTGAGTTGGTCAGCCCTCCCGCCGCCGGCCGGTGTTCACGGTGGGTCGGGCCCGGTGTTGTATTCGTGTCCGAGTCGGCTGGTCCAGGTGTACCCGTTGGGGGTTCGTCGCAAAGTCCATCCGGCGTGGTGTTTGACGTTGTGGTCGTGGCGGCAAAGTGGTTCGAGGTTCTTCTCGGTGGTCGCTCCGCCCCGGGCGTGGTCGATGGTGTGGTCGAGGTCGCAGGATGTTGCCGGGATGCGGCAGCCGGGGAAGACACAGGTGGGGGAGCGGGCCTCCACCGAGCGGCGCAGGCTGGTGGTCGGGCGTCGACGGGTGGTGCCGTTCCACAGGAGTTCACCGTCATCGGGGTGGGTGACCTTCACCCGCCACTCCGAGCGGGGTTGACCTTCGACCACCCGGCGGGCGACGTCGGCCACCACCGGTCCGTAGCCGTTGAGCTCACCGGGGGAATCCGACAGTCCTATGAGGGTGGCGAGGTCGACGGTGATGTCCACCACCCCTCCGGTTGCCTTCCCGGGTGTCCCCCCGCACATCAGGTCCAATGTGACGTCGACTCGTAGTTGGTCTATGCCGCGGGGGTCACCCTCCCGTTTCAACTGGTGAGCCATTCGGTTGACGTGTCTCATCGCCGCCACCGCTTTCTCGGCGGGTAGACGGCTGGCCACCAGTTCGGCGGTGCCATCGGCTCCGGGGTGCAACACCAGACACCGCTGCTCCACCGCTGTGTCATAGCGGCGGGCAGCGTCGGTGGGCTCCAATGCGAGGGTGACTCTCCTCAGCCGGGCGGCGAGCTGGCCGGTCGTCAACCCACCCGCTGGCGGGAGTAGTGCATCGGTCACCTCTCGGGCGGTTCCCTCTTCCAAATGGGTCGTTCCGTCACAGAGCACCCGGGCTCGGGGGAGGTCGATCAGACCGGTATGCAGTGCCTGCCACACCCTGGGGAGACGTTGCAGACCCAAAGCAAGGTCGAGGGTGGCGTCTGCTGCTCTCCGGGTGAGGTGCAAGGCTGCCCGGATCTCGTCGGAGGCGTACTCCACCACTGCCTCGGAGCGGTCCACCGTGTCGGGTTCGGTGGCGTGGGCTACCTCGGCGACCACCGCATGCAACTGGGCCTGATCATGGGCTACCTGGCGGGACCAAGCCGCCAGCAACACCACCAGGTCGTGACCGGTCACTTGGGTGCGGTCGATCGAGGCCAACAACACGGAGAGCTCGGGTCCGGAGGGCGTCTCCGCCAATCGGTCGGGGAGGGACACCGCCCGGGGGTCCACCACCGGGTCGGGCCATTCCCAGCCCTGCCTCGCTTCACCAGTCAACACGACAACTCGCTCCAATCGAGCGCGGTTCATATTGGGGAAGCGCGTTCAGCGTACCACAACACACTGACAAACCGAACAAATGTTCGATGATCAACAAGGGAAGGTGTGCGCTCGGCGACCGTCTCAGGCCGCCACGCCGGAACGAGCGCGTAGGTTCGGCGCATGGACGGGCGGACCGCGGAGTCGTTGCTGGCCGTCGCCGAGGAAACGCGGCCCAGGCTTCGTACGGCACAGGACGCATCGGCTCTCGAGGTGTTCGAGGTTCGCTACCAGGACATGCTCGAGGCGATGGATTGGTTCATCGAAGCGTCGCGCACGGACGAGGCGTATCGACTGGCCTCCACGCTCGTGCCGTTCTGGATCGCCACGAAGCGGATTGACGACGGCGACGCGTGGTTCGCCCGGGCACTCGAGGCACCGGGCGGGACCGATTCGCACCGGGCCCGGGCCGTCTACGACCACGGATACCTCGTCTTCTGGATCGGCCGCTACGACCTGGCGCAGGATCGGTTCACGGAGGCGACCGCGCTGGCGGAGGCGCTCGATGACCACGAACTCGAGGCGCTGGCGCTGGCAGGAACGGCGCGCGTCGCGCTCAACACCGACGTCCACGAGGCGGTGCGGCTGCTCCGACGCGCCGTCGACGTCACGGCGGACCTTCCGGACAGCCCGGGCCGATCGAGCGCGATGCACGTTCTCGGGGTGGCGCTCCAGATGGCCGGCGATCTCGACGGCGCCCGCGCCATCATGACCGAGCGGCTGGAGACCGGGCGTGCGGGCGGCAACCTGGCCGTCGTGTTCAGCGAGGCCGCCAACCTGAGCATGGTCGAGCGCCAGCTCGGCAACCTCGACCACGCCGAGGGGCTGTCGATCGAGGCGCTACGCATCGCGGTCGACCGGCACGACGAGATGGCGATCCCGTGGGTGGTCAACGGTCTGGCCGCGGTCACCGCCGCAAAGGGCGACCACGAGCGGGCCGCCACGCTCGTCGGGATCGCGGAGGCGCTCCTCGAGCGGGCCGGTGGCGAGTGGCCGCCGGACGAGCGTGCGCAGTTCGAGGGAACCCTTGAGACGCTCGCCACCTGGGGAGATGCCGATCTCGTGGATCGGCATCGGGCCGTCGGCCGCGGGATGGGCCTGGAGGTGGCCGTCGCCTACTCGTTCGGCGAGGAGAGCTCGCCGGCCTGAGCAAGGGAGCTGGATCAGCGGGAGAGGGCACCACCTTGGGGTCGCACCGCATCGGGGCAAACCCAGCCGTGGCTCGCTTCGCCGCCGGATCGGCCCCGATGGCCATACTCTCGGCCATGGGCTCAGCCGACCTGCCGACAGGGACGGTGACGTTCCTCTTCACCGATATCGAGGGATCAACCCGACGGCTACAGGAGCTTGGCGAGGGATACCGTCGGCTCCAGGAGGACCACGACGCGATATCTGCGCCGTGCCATCGTCGATGGTGGCGGGACGACGGTGCGTACCGAAGGGGATTCCTTCTTTGCCGTGTTCCCGACGGCAACGGGCGCTCTCGAAGCGGCGGTATCGGCCCAGCGCGGACTCAACGCGCACGAGTGGCCCGGAGGACCGCTCAGGGTGCGGATGGGGATACACACGGGCGAAGGGACACTCGGTGGCGAGGACTACCTCGGGCTCGACGTGCACCGGGCGGCTCGCATCTCCGCTGCCGGGCATGGCGGCCAGTTGCTCGTCTCCGAGTCGACTCGAGGGCTGGTCGATCACAACCTTGCCCGAGGGCGTCTCGTTGCGTGATCTCTGGCATGCACCGTCTCAAGGACCTGATCCACCCAGAGCACATCTTCCAGGCGGTGATCGACGGACTCGATTCCGAGTTCCCAGCATTGCGGTCGCTTGGGGCCCATCCCAACAATCTCCCGCCACAGACTCAGTTCCTTCGTCGGGCGCTCGGCAGAGATCGCAAAGGTCGTGGCGTTGCTGTCCGGGAACGCGCCTGGTGACTCTCACCGGGGCGGGAGGGACGGGCAAAACACGCCTCGCCCTCGAGTCAGCAGCGCATGGCGCTGCGATCGGTACCGCGATGGCGTGTTCTTCGTGCCTCTTGCCGCCATCCGCGAGCCCGAGTTGGTTGCATCAGCCGATATCTCGGCGCCCTCGGAGTTCCGTCACTCCAACCGTCACACCCGAAGGGCGCCTGACTGAGTACTTGTCGGATCTCGAAATCCTGCTCGATCCTCGACAACTTCGAGCAGGTGCTCGACGCCGGACCTCTTGTGGGGAGAATCCTCGCGGGCAGCACCCGGGCTACGCGTCCTGGTCACGTCGCGGGCGCCGCTGCAAGACATATGGGGAACAGGAAATCCCCCTCGATCCACTCGCCGTCCCCAGCGGTGAAGAACGACCTCCCCGCGTCCACTGCAGCCGAAATCGACTCCGTGGCTCTGTTCATCGAGAGGGCCCTATCGGTGGATCCCGAGCTTCACACTTGACGAGTCGAACGCTGCCGCTGTTGTCGCCATCGTCACCGCCCTCGATGGGCTGCCTCTCGCCATCGAGCTCGCCGCCGCCCGGATTCGGCTGCTTGGAGTAGACGCCATCGTCGAGCGTCTCGGCAACCCGTTCGCCTTGCTGTCGAGCGGCCCCGTGATGCTTCCGGCCCGCCAGCAAACGCTGCATGCCGCAATCGCATGGAGTTACGACCTGCTCCCTCCGGAGGCAAAGGCGCTATTCCGCCGTCTGGCCCCCTTCAACGGCGGCTTCGAACTCGAACAGGTAGAGGCGGTGTGCGGCGTGGAAGGCGGAGTTGTCACCGCTGGACGGACTGGAGCATCTGCTCGACCAGAGCCTGCTGCGAAGAACTGGTCCGGAGCCCCGATTCCGCATGCTCGAGACGATCCGGGAGTACGCCCACGAGCGGCTCGTGGAAGCGGATGAGGCGGAATCGGCGGCGAAGAGCCATGCGATCGCATATCTGGCTCTGTGTGAGGAGGCTGCCCCCTTTCTTCTTGGATCCGAGCTGACTCGCTGGCTCGACCGGTTGGAGCGGGATCACGACAACATAAGGGCTGCGTTCACATGGGCGGTGGAGTCCCGGGAGGCCCAGGTCGCGGACCGCCTCTTGTGGGCGATCTGGCGCTTCTGGCAAGTCCGCGGGTATCTGCACGAGGGGCGCCGGTGGGCCGATGCCGTTCTCGCTCTGCCAGCCACAGACCCGCGGCTGAGATGCCGGGCGTATGAGGCTGCCGGAGGGATTGCCTACTGGAGGACCGAGTTCGACGATTGCGCCAGTTGGTACTCGGCAGCACTCGAACTGGCTCGTGAGATCGGCGATCCACCTCTGTTGGCTGACGCCCTGTACAACTCGGCTTTCGCCCAATCCGTCCCACCGGACTTCGATCCGGTCGGCGCTGCGGCTGCCGAGGCGCTCCTCACCGAGGCGCTCGACATCTACAAGGGCCTGGGTGACGAGATCGGGGTGACGAATGTCTTGTGGGGAAGCGCCGCCGTGGTGTGGCTTGGCTCCGATCGCGACTTGAGCCGGGCGATCGAGTTCTTTGGCGAATCCGCGGCGGTCTACCGCAAAGCTGGCGATTTCTTCCAATACGGTTGGGCCGAGCGGATGCTCGGCCGCACCCTGCTTGAGCTGGGTCGGACCGAAGAGTCAGTTGATCACATCAGGACAGCAATCGACATCTTCCTCCCTGCACGCGATGTCTCGGCACTGACCCTGCTGATACTCGATCTCTCTCTGCTGGCTCTGAGGCACGGCGACGAGAGCCGTGCCCTCCGACTGCAGGGCGCAGCTCGGGCGATGAGGAAGAAGACTGGCGTCGAGATGGGGGATTTTCGGTTCGACAGCTCGGACGAGATCGACGCCCTATTGGAGTCACGAGGCGATACAGCTCAGCCGCTGCTCGATGAGGGTGCGGCGATGAGCCTCGACGAGGCGCTCGCCTACGCCTTCGGAGATCTGGGGTCGTAGGGCGATCGGTCGGCCGCAAGATGGGCCTGGACGTGGCCGTCGCCTACTCGTTCGCCGAGGAGAGCTCGCCGGCCTGAGCAAGGGAGCTGGATCAGCGGGAGAGGGGCACCACCTTGGGGTCGCACCGCATCGGGGCAAACCCAGCCGTCGCTATCGCCGCCGGATCCGCCCCGATGGCCATACTCTCGGCCATGGGTTCAGCCGACCTGCCGACAGGGACGGTGACGTTCCTCTTCACCGACATCGAGGGATCAACTCGACGGCTACAGGAGCTTGGCGAGGGATACCGTCGGGTCCAGGAGGACCACGACGCCGATACTGCGCCGTGCCATCGTCGATGGTGGCGGGACGACGGTGCGTACCGAAGGGGATTCGTTCTTTGCCGTGTTCCCGACGGCAACGGGCGCTCTCGAAGCGGCGGTATCGGCCCAGCGCGGACTCAACGCGCACGAGTGGCCCGGAGGACCTCTCAGGGTGCGGATGGGGATACACACGGGCGAAGGGACACTCGGTGGCGAGGACTACCTCGGGCTCGACGTGCACCGGGCGGCTCGCATCTCCGCTGCCGGGCATGGCGGCCAATTGCTGGTCTCCGAAGCAACTCGAGGGCTGGTAGGTCATGCCCTGCCCGGGGGCGTCGAGTTTCGTGACCTCGGGCTGCATCGTCTCAAGGACCTTCCTTGTCCAGAGCACATCTTCCAGGCAGTGATCGACGGGCTCGAGTCGGAGTTCCCCCCGCTCCGATCGATCGAGACCCATCCCAACAACCTGCCGGCGCAACTCAGCACCTTTGTTGGCCGGACCACAGAGATCGCCAAGCTCGTGAAACTGCTCGGCGAGCGTCGCCTGGTGACGCTCACCGGTCCCGGGGGGACGGGCAAGACCCGCTTGGCGCTCGAAGCTGCTGGATTGATGCTCGATCGGTTTCGTGACGGGGTCTTCTTCGTTCCACTGGCCGCCATCACTGATCCCGAGCTGGTGACATCGGCGATATCCGACGCTCTGTCCCTCCGCCACTCCACCGTGCCACCCGAGGATCGCCTGACCGAGTACCTGTCGGACCTGGAGATGCTGCTGATCCTCGACAACTTCGAACAGGTGCTCGACGCTCGGTCGTTGGTTGCACGGCTACTCGCCGCCTCGCCCGGGTTACGGGTGCTGGCCACCTCCCGGTCGCCGCTGCGAATCTATGGAGAGCAAGAGGTTTCTGTCGAGCCCTTGCATGTGCCCGGCCTCGTCGAGCACGTTCCGCTCTCGGCGATGGCCGACTTCGACTCGGTGGCCCTGTTCGTCGATCGAGCACGCGACGTCAATCCCGAGTTCTCGCTCGATGAATCGAACGCTTCGCGGATCACGGCGATCGTTTCCGCCCTCGACGGATTGCCTCTGGCCATCGAACTGGCGGCGGCCAGGGTTCGGCTGCTCAGCGTCGATGCCATCGTCGACCGCCTGGGCAACCCTCTCGCCCTGCTCTCCAAGGGGCCCCGTGATGCTCCCGCCCGTCAGCAGACACTTCGCGGCGCCATCGCCTGGAGTTACGACCTGCTTGCCTCCATCCGAGCAGACATTGTTTCGACGTCTCGCTCCCTTCAACGGCGGTTTCGAACTGGAGCAGGTTGAGGCGGTCAACGCCTCCTTGTCGGAACTTCCGGTCCTCGACACACTGGAGCAGCTGGTCGATCAGAGTCTGTTGCGACAGAGCGGTCCAGAGCCACGCTTTCGCATGCTGGAGACGATCCGCGAGTTCGCCCACGAGCGACTCGTCGACGCCGGCGAGGAGGGGCAGGCGCGAGCAGATCATGCTCTTGCATACCTGGCATTGGCCGAGGAAGCGGCACCGCACCTGATTGGTCCGGATCAGGCCATGTGGCTGGATCGACTGGAGAGGGACCACGACAACCTTCGTGCCGCCTTCAAGTGGGCGATGGATGTCCGAGATTCGGCCATCGCGGATCAGCTTCTCTGGTACTTGTGGCGCTTCTGGCAGATCCGGGGATACCTCCACGAGGGCCGCCGGCTCGCCGATACCACGCTGGGGCTTCCGGCCAGCGATCCTCGATTGCGGTGCCGCGCCTACGAGGCTGCAGGCGGCATTGCCTACTGGAAGGCTGAGTTCGAGGATTGCTTCAGGTGGTATTCCGCGGCGCTCGAACTGGCGCGCGAGATTGGGGACCCTCGTCTGCTGGCAGACGCGCTCTACAACGCCGCATTCGGGCAGTTCTACCCGGCAGATGCGGATCCGGAGGCGGTCGCTGTCGCCGAGGCGATGTCGATCGAGGCGCTCGGGATCTACCGAGAGCTTGGCGACAAAGCCGGGGAGGCGAAGGTTCTGTGGGGCCGCGCCACCTTGGTCTGGAATCTCCCGGAGCATGGCTCATTGGCCCGAGCTATCGACTTCTACCAGGAGGCGGCAGAGATCTTCCGAGAGGTGGGGGATGTCTTCCAGTACGGCTGGGCTCAGCGGATGCTCAGCCGGGCACATGCTGGAGATGGGCCGGACCGACGAGGCGGTCGGCCACATCAAGGCGGCGATGGATGTCTTTCTCCCGGCGCGCGACGTGTCGGCGTTGACGTTGCTCCTGATCGATCTAGCGATACTGGCCATTTACAGGGGGGACGAAGATCGCGCCCTCCGGCTACATGGAGCCATGCAGGTCATGCGGCGAACCACGGGTATCGAGATGGCGGACTTCAGGGCGAACCTCGTCGTCGAGCTCGATGCGCTGGTGGAAGCCCGAGGCGCTTCGGCCAAGCCGTTGCTCGATGAGGGAGCGGCCATGAGCTTCGACGAGGTCGTGGCATACGCGCTCGAAGGCCTGGAGGATTGACGCGATCGGGCAGGGCGCGATCGAGGAATGCCTTGGTATCAACGCCGAGGGCAAGTCGCCGGTGACTGTCACCAAGCCGCTAACAGCGGCGTCGTCGACGTGGCCCGATTAGTGGCCCACGAGGTCGACTTCATCCGATCCGTAGGATGCGAGGCGGGCCGCTGAGGCGGACCTTGTTCCTGAGACATTGTCGATAACGAGCCAAGGACGGCATGCCATGACCGATGCCAGCGGCACAACCGACGAGAGCACCGCGCGACCGGCCGACGTGTTCGTGCCGTTCGGGATAAGCGGCGACCTAGCCAAGGTGATGACATTTGGCTCGCTGTACCGATTGGAGAAGCGCGGTCTGCTGAATTGCCCGATCGTGGGCGTGGCAGTCGACGATTGGACCGATGACGACCTGCGCGCCCGCGCCCGCAGTTCTATCGAGGGTGGGGGAGTGTCGATCGACGAAGAGATATTCAGCCGTCTCGCTGATCGAATGTCCTATGTGTCGGGTGACTTCGCCGACGCCTCCACCTACGAGCGGGTCGCCGCTGCCATCGATGGGGCAGGCACCCCCGTCTTCTACCTCGAGATCCCGCCATTCCTCTTCGGGAGGGTGATCAAGGGGTTGGCCGACGCCGGGCTGACCGACTCGGCAAGGGTTGTGGTCGAGAAGCCGTTCGGACACGACGTCGCCTCGGCGCGCTCGCTCAACGAGGACATCCATGCCTACCTCGACGAGTCACAGCTGTATCGGATCGACCACTTCCTCGGGAAGATGGGCCTTGGCTGAGATCCTCTATCTCCGGTTCGCCAACACCATGTTCGAGCCGATCTGGAACCGCAACTACATCGCAAGCGTGCAGATCACGATGGCCGAGGACTTCGGGGTCGAGGACCGCGGCCACTTCTACGATCCGGTCGGGGCGGTACGCGACGTCGTTGTCAACCATCTCATGCAGGTCGTCGGGGCCACGGCGATGGAGCCACCGGCGGGCGGTGACCCGGCCACGCTCAAGGATTCCCTCTTCTCGGTGTTCCGATCGATGCCGGACGCCGACCCTTCCCACTACGTGAGGGGTCAGTACGAGGGATATCGGTCGATCGACGGTGTCGCCGCCGATTCGCAGACCGAGACATATGCAGCCATCCGCTTGGAGATCGAGAACTGGCGCTGGTCCGGTGTGCCCTTCTTCATTCGCACCGGAAAGCGGCTGCCGATCACGCAGACCGAGGTCCGGCTCGTCTTCCGACACCCACCCAAATTGGGCTTGGGCCTGAGCACGTCGCGACAGCCGGAGCCGGACCAACTGGTCATCAAGCTCGATCCCACCAGCGGCATCCAGTTGCTCGTCGAAGCCCAACGCTCCGGTATCAGGGAACCGGAGCAGATCAACCTCGACATGGAGTTCGCTGCTGAGGGCGGTGAAGGACCGGCGCCATACGAGGTGCTGCTTCACGCTGCGATGCTCGGCGACAGCGCCCGGTTCACTCGCCAGGACAGTGTGGAGGAAACGTGGAGGGTTCTCCAACCGCTGCTCGACTCGCCACCCCCCGTACATGGCTACGCCCCAGGCTCTTGGGGCCCGGCGGCGGCGGACGACCTCGTCGCCGGTGATGGGAAGTGGTACGGACCTTGGATAGCGACATGACCGATAGGGAGAGCGCGTCGAAGGAGCCGGAGGTCCAGAGCTCGGCGATGCCCTCCCCTTTCCCACCAATCGCCGACTATGGGTTCCTCTCGGATTGCCACACCGGTGCGCTGGTAGCACCGGACGGGTCGGTGGACTGGCTGTGCGTACCCCGATTCGACTCGCCGAGCGTGTTCGGCTCACTGCTGGACCGGGGTGCCGGCATCTTTCGGCTGGCGCCCTACGGCATCAATTTCCCTGCCATGCGCCAGTACGAGGCCGGGACAAACATCCTTGTAACGACCTGGAAGACCCCCAGCGGATGGGTCGAGGTGCGCGACGCTCTCACCCTCGGTCCCCGGGAGGGAGAGGACCAGCTGACGCCGCACACCCGCCCACCGGCGGACGATGACGCCGACCACCTCCTGGTGAGGACCGCGCTCTGTCTGGACGGGCAGGTGGAAATCGAACTCGTCTGCGAGCCGGTATTCGATTACGGGCGGATTCCGGCGGATTGGACGATGGTCGATGGAACCCGGCGCTCTGCGCAGGCAACCGGGGGCGGTCAGACGATCGAACTCCACACGGACATGGCGCTCGGGATCGAAGAGGGCCGGGTGCGGGCGAGACACGTGCTCAAACCTGGCGAACAGGTCTATTGCGCTTTGTCGTGGGGCGGCCATACCCCGGCACCCGTCAATCTGGACGAGGCCAACGATCGAATGGCGGCTACCACTCGCTTCTGGCGCGCCTGGCTGGGGCGGGCACGGATCCCCGACCATCGCTGGCGCGCCCCCATCCAGCGCGCCGCCCTAGCAATCAAGGGCCTCACCTATATGCCGACCGGCGCAACGGTGGCAGCGTTGACCACATCGCTACCCGAGACGCCGGGCGGCGAGCGGAACTGGGATTACCGCTACACGTGGATGCGAGACTCGACGTTCACCCTCAAGGCGCTGCACTGGCTCAACCTGGACTGGGAGGCAGACGAGTTCATGCAGTTCGTCGCCGACGCCGAGCCAAACGAGGACGGCGCCCTCCAGATCATGTACGGCATCGACGGTCGCCGCGACCTGACCGAGTCGACGAGGAACGACCTCTCGGGCTACGCCGGTGCCCGTCCGGTACGGATTGGAAATGGAGCATTCGACCAGCGACAGAACGATGTCTTCGGCGCGGTGCTCGATTCGATCCTGCTGCACACACGGAAGAGTGCCCGGCTGCCGCGGCGACTCTGGCCGTTGATCCAGACCCAGGCGGAGTGCGCCCTGGGCGTGTGGCAGCAGCCCGATCAGGGGATCTGGGAGGCGCGCGGCAACCCGCAGCACTACGTGTCGTCGAAGCTGATGGGATGGGTCGCCCTCGACCGAGCGGCCAAGCTCGCCGAGATCCGAGGAGACGCCGAGCTCGTCACGAAGTGGCGTGACGTAGCCGAGGAGATCCGTGCCGACATCCTGGAGCACGGGGTGAGCGACCGGGGGGTTCTCCGTCAGCACTACGACACCGACGCCTTGGACGCCTCGACCCTTCTTGCTGCGATCCTGGGATTCCTCCCCGGCACCGATGAGCGCTTGCAAAACACGGTGCGCGCCATCGCAGAGGAACTGACCGAGCACGGCTTCGTCCTCCGCTATAGGACCGACGAAACCGACGACGGCCTCAGCGGGAAGGAGGGCACGTTCTTGATCTGCTCCTTCTGGCTGGTCTCGGCATTGGCCGTCATCGGCGAGGAACAGCGTGCCCGGGACCTGATGGAGCGGCTGCTACGCATCATCTCGCCGCTCGGCCTGTACGCCGAAGAGTTCGATGCCGATACCGGCCACCATCTCGGGAACTTCCCCCAGGCCTTCTCCCATCTCGCACTGATCGAGGCTGCCGGCCGGATCATCGCCGCCGAACGGCTCGAAGAGTTCTCATGAACGAAATGGTGGATCCATGACTGACTACGACGTGATAATCATCGGAACCGGTGCCGGCGGCGGGACCCTCGCCCGGCATCTGGCTCCGTCCGGCAAGACCATTCTGCTGCTGGAACGGGGCGACTGGCTCCCACGGGAGCCAAACAACTGGTCGACCTACGACGTATTCGTCGACAACCGCTATGTGTCGCCCGATACCTGGTACGACGCCGCGGGCAAGGAGTTCCAACCGCAGATCCACTACTTCGTCGGTGGCGCCACCAAGCTCTACGGCGCCGCCTTGTACCGGCTGCGCAGGGAGGACTTCGGCGAAATCCACCACCACGGAGGCATCTCGCCCGCGTGGCCCATCTCATACGAAGAGATGGAGCCCTATTACACCCTCGCCGAGCAGATGTACGAGGTGCGGGGAGCACGAGGCGAGGACCCGACCGAACCGCCCGCCAGTGCGCCGTACCCGTTCCCGGCTCTGTCCCACGAGCCCAGGATCCAGCAGATATCGGATGATCTAGCCGCCGCCGGTCACCATCCGTTCCACGCTCCCTGCGGAGTGCGGCGCGATGAGGCAAACCCGGCGTACAGCATCTGCGTTCGCTGCTCGAGTTGCGATGGATTTCCCTGCCCACTTCATGCCAAGTCCGATGCCGAGGTGCTCGGCGTTCGACCTGCGCTGGAGCATCCCAACGTGACCTTGTGGAGGAACGCCCCGGCGGTTCGGCTGGAGACGAACGGCCCGGGTACCGCGGTTACCGATGTCGTGGTCGAGCGTGACGGACAGCGCGAGGTCGTCTCGGGTGGGATCGTGGTCGTCTCCTGCGGAGCGGCGAACTCGGCGAAGCTCCTTCTCGCTTCGGCCAACGACAATCACCCCAACGGGCTGGCCAACGGGTCTGACCAAGTGGGTCGGAACTACATGTTCCACAACAGCCAGGCGGTACTGGCGTTATCGAAGGAGCCCAACCCGACGGTCTTCCAGAAGACGCTTGGGCTCAATGACTTCTACTTCGGGAGCGATGACTTCGACTACCCGATGGGGAACATCCAAATGATCGGAAAGTCGCAAGCGGACATGTTCCGCGGCGAAAAGCCTATCGAGACCAAGCTCGCCCCCACCTTCACCCTGCGAGGTGTCGCCGACCATGCCGTCGACTTCTGGCTCTCCACCGAGGACCTGCCTTCGGCGGACAACCGTGTCACTTTGGAAGCTGATGGGAACGTCAAGCTGAGCTACACGGTCGGGAACCACGAGGCGGCAAAGCGCTTGTACGGAAAGCTGAAGTCGATGCTGGGGCATCTAGGGATGCACCCCGATCACCTCATCCCGCGTCACGCCTACCTGAAGACCGACATCCCCGTTGCCGGAGTGGCCCACCAGGCGGGCACATGCCGGTTCGGCAATGACCCAGACACGTCAGTGCTCGATGTGAACTGCAAGGCGCACGAGCTGGACAACCTCTACGTTGTCGATACCAGCATCTTCCCCAGCATCGGGGCGGTCAATCCGGCGCTGACCGCCATGGCCAACGCTCTGCGGGTGGGAGACCACTTGTTGGAGCGGTTGGGGGCGGCGGCGGCTTAGGGCGAGCAGCCACGGTCATGCCCGATTCCACTGAGACCTTCCGTCCCCCATCCGGTGAGCAGTTTGAGATCCGATGGGGCGAGCAGCGGGTAGTTGCGACCGAGGTGGGGGCGACGCTCCGGGCGTATACGGCCAACGACGTCGAAGTGTTGGATGGGTTCTCCGTCGACGAGTTCGCCCCGGGAGGTCGCGGCCAGGTGCTGGCACCTTGGCCCAACCGGTTGGGTGGTGCGTACACCTACGAAGGACGCGAGGGCAATGCCGCCCTCGACGAGCCCGAGCGGGGCAATGCCATCCACGGGCTGGTCCGCTGGCTGGAGTGGCAGGCCCTCTCCCACTCGGAGAGCGCGCTTGCCCTCGGATGCCTGCTACATCCCCAACCGGCATACCCGTGGCGTCTCGAGCTGCGGGTCGAATACTCCCTCGACGAGCAAGGGATGACGGTGACGACCGAAGCCACCAACCACAGCGCCACCGCCGCCCCGTTCGGTGTCGGTTTCCACCCCTATTTGACGGTCGGCACCCCCTCGGTCGACAGCGCTCTGCTGATGATCCCCGCCCGACAACGACTGGTGGCCGACGAGCGGGCGCTCCCCGTGGGCACCGCACAGTTGGCCGGCACCGAGTTCGACTTCGCTGAGGGACGTCCGATCGGATCGACCAAACTGGACACCGCTTACACCGATCTCACGCCGGGCGCCGACGGCCGCACGGCGTCGGTGCTGAGCACGCTCAACCGCGACCGGGAAGTCGTCGTGTGGGCCGACGCCGCCTACCGCCACCTGATGGTGTTCACGGGCGACACACTCGAGCCACCGGTCCGCCGGAGGTCGGTCGCCATAGAGCCGATGACTTGTCCTCCCGATGCGCTCCGCTCAGGGATTGATCTCATCCGCCTCGAGCCGGGGGAGCCGTGGCGTGCCCGCTGGGGCATCACCCCTTTGGTTCGATCCAGTTGATCCGCGGGGTATCGATGTTCGACGGGTCGAGCAGAGCCGCAGAACGTGAGTGCGGGCGAAGGTAGAACTCGTTGGCCCAGCTGAGGAAGGCCTTCATCTCTGCGCCTGCGTTGGCGAGCAGCTGGGCATGGACACCTAGCCAGGCGGCAAAGGCGAAGGGGCCGTGCAGCTCATGGCGATGTTCACCGATCTCGGCGACCGCCGCCTGCCGCCCGATCATCGCCATGATCCCTTTGTCGTGGTAGTGAAAGGTCTGCCGGCTCTCGCCCGCAAGGTCGGCCAGGATGTTGCGCGCTGCCCAGTCCCCGGACTGCTGGGCGACGCTCCCCAGTTGGGGCAATGCGGACTCATCCCCGGACGGGATGTTGGCGAAATCGCCCAGCGCATAGACACCCGGATGGCCTTCAACGGTCAAGTCAGGAAGCACGTCGATGCGGCCGCCCCGCCCTTGACCGACTCCGGAACTGGCTGCAAGTGGTGCTGCCATGATGCCGCCACCCCACACCGTGAGGTGGGTCTTGATGGTGGTCCCGTCGCTCAAGATGACGTGATCTGCGGCGATCTCCTTCGCGGCGACACCCAGCCTCAGTTGAACGCCACGTCGCTGTAGCTGTTTGGCCGCGTAGGTGTGAGCCTCGTCTGAGAAGGGCCCGAGCACCACGTGACCGAGATCGACCAGTATCACCTGTGCGGCCGCAAAGGCGAGGTGCTGGTACACGTGCGGCATCACGTCTCGTACGAGCTCGGCGAGTGCGCCCGCGGTCTCGACTCCGGTGGCTCCGGCACCGATCACCACGAAGGTGAGAGCGCCTTCCTTGAGCGCCTCAGGATTGTCGCTGGCGTCTTGAAACAGCTGAAGGACCCGCGAGCGCACCCGCTCAGCGTCATCGAGCGAATAGAGAGGGAAGGCGAACTCATCCGCGCCGGGGGTGTGGAAGTAGTTCGGCTGAGTGCCGGCGGCGAGAACCAAGACGTCGCCTGAGATCGTGTCGCCGGTGTCGAGGGTGACGGAACGGCTGTTGGGGTCCGCCGACACAACCTCGGCCTTTCGAACCTCGACACCGCCACCGCTCGGAAAGATGCTGGTCAGGTCAAAGGCGATGTCCTTCGGCGTCAACTCGGCGGTGGCCACCTGATAGAGGAGCGGCTGGAACTGGTGGTACTCGTTCTTGTCGATGAGGGTGACTCGCACGGCCTTTGAGTCGGTGAGGCTCTTGGCGCAAGCCACGCCCGCGAAACCCCCACCAACGATCACAACATGCGTGGTGCGCTCTTCGCTCATTCGGTGGCTCCTCGACGTCTTGACCAATTGCGGATGTCCCGCTGAGCACCATCCTGACCGCCTGACTCCTATTTGTCTTCATCCGAAGCGGGTGATGGCGTCGCCACGACGTTCGACATAACCTATTCGTATCAGGGCACTTACTCCTTTAGCTCGAGAGGGGATAGGACCGCAGGTTCACCTACCGCCGCGTCAGAGACGTTGCGGGAGCCTTCGAGGATGAGCTCTGCTTCCGATCCGGGACCGGTTCCATTCGGTCAGACGCGCAGGTTCTGGATCCTGATGGGGTACGCGCTACTGCTCGGGGTCGTCGGCGCGGTCGCCGGTCTGGTGTTCCTGGGCGTGACCGACGCCGGGAACAACTGGTACGACGTTTCTGATCCGGGCTGGTTCGGGGGCCAATGGTGGTGGGTCGCAGTCACCGCTGGGGCCGGCGTCGTGGTCGGATTGTTGCGCTCCTTGACGAAGCTCCCGGCGAAGATTCCCGGGCTGGTCGCCGATATCCAGGGCGGGCATGTCGATACCGGGCTCGTCCCTGGGATCGTGGCGGTCTCAGCCGTGTCACTGATCGGCGGCGCAAGCCTCGGACCGGAGCAAGCACTTGGCACGATGGGCGGCGGTGCCGCCACGTGGATCGCCCGGCGGAAGGGGCCTAGACGAGGAAGACGGTGACGCGAACGTCCTGAACGGCTTCGCTGGCGCGTACGGCGGGCTGTTCTCGAGCACCGTGATCGTGGTGATGCTGATCCTGGAGGTTGCTCGCCCAGCTGGTCAGAAATTCGCCAAAGCGCTTGTCGGCGGAATCATTGCTTCGAGCGTCTCGTTCGGGATCTACTTCGTGATCGTCGGCGCGGTCTTCCTCGATGCTTACCAGGTGCCGTCGTACGAGTTCGAAGATTGGCAACTACTGGCCGCGATTCCGCTCGGCTTGCTCGCCGCGGTCATCGCCACAGTGATGGTCGCGTCGATCGCAGGATTGACCCGCTTGTTCGCTCGGTTGCCGATTCCCAGCATCGCGAAGCCCACGTTGGGAGGCTTAGCGTTCGGCTTGATCGGAGTCGCCTTGCCGCTGACCTTGTTCACAGGTAGCGACCAACTCAAGAGCGTCTTGCAGGATGCAGGGACCCTCGGCCTCGGTCTACTGGTGGCGATCTTGTTTGCGAAGATCCTCGCCTTCGCGCTGAGTATGGGGAGCGGTTTCATCGGTGGGCCGATCTTCCCCGCGTTGTTCATCGGGGGAACCGCAGGCGTTGCTGTGAATCAGGCGTTTTCCGGCGTGCCCCTGGGCCTCACGTTCACTTGCATGTTCGCCGCCGTCGCAGGAGCTCTTGTGGCTGCGCCGTTCGCGATGGCATTGACGGCAGCGTTCATGACCCAGGTCGGTGCGCTGCAAACCGCGCCCATCCTGATCGCTGTCATCACTTCGTTCCTCGCCATGGAGGGCGTCAAGCACCTGGTGGCCATGCGCAAGACGGCGCAGCCCAACGGACGACACGCCCGGGAGTAGGAGGAACGGTTGCTGATTCAGTTCTACGAGGAGAACGCAAAACGCGGCTGACCTTCCTCCACGAATCAGGCGCCTCCCATCTGACCCAAGGCGACCTGGGCGATCTCATCCATACCGGGTGATGGCCGAGTCGGACGTCCTGAGCAGGATCAGGGCAGCATCAGAGGGGCTATTGAGCACGGAAGTCATCGCACCAACCAAGTCGCAGACCCGGAGTCGGTCGCGACGGAGCCGAGGGTTGGCGCTCGGCGACAGAAGGGCCGGTGATCGCAGCCGTCCGATCGGGACAGATCGGAGATTGCTTCAGTTTGGGCGGACCACACGCGCCTACCTGATGATCTCGGTTGGCCTCGGGACGGTGTCCGCCGTGCTCGTCGTCACACAGGCTTGGCTCTTGGCGACGGTGATCGCAGGCGCCTTCCTGGGCGGCGAGGACCTGCATCAGCTGCGAACCCCGACAACTTTGCTGCTCGCGGTCGTTGGATTGCGCGCCCTCGTTGCGTGGTACACCGAAGTGGCCGCCGACCGGTCTTCGGCCCGCGTCAAATCGCAGCTACGCACCGCCCTAGTCGAGCGTCTCGCCGTTGTCGGGCCGAGAGGGTTGGTGGCGAGGCGTTCGGGTGACATGACGACACTCGCCACCCGTGGTGTGGACGCCCTCGACGGCTATTACGCCCGATACCTGCCCCAGTTGGTCCTCGCCGTGCTCGTCCCGATGACCGTCCTCTTGGTGGTGTGGAGCCGCGATTGGGTGTCCGCAGTGATCATCCTCGTCACTGTTCCTTTGATCCCAGTGTTCATGGTGCTGATCGGCATGGCGACACGGCAGCACACCGACCGCCAGCTGCGCACGCTCCAGTCTCTCTCCGGACACTTCCTCGATGTCGTGGCGGGTCTCACCACCTTGAAGGTATTCGGACGATCCAAGGCGCAGGTCGAGACGGTCCGTCAAGTCACCGATCGCTATCGCCGAACCACCATGGCGACACTGCGTCTGGCCTTCCTCTCGTCGTTGGTGCTCGAGCTGTTCGCCAGTGTGGCCGTAGCCCTGGTGGCGGTATCGGTGGGGCTGCGGTTGCTCTACGGCCACCTCGACCTGGCGACGTCACTGTTCGTGCTCATCCTCGCCCCCGAGGCCTACCTCCCGCTGCGGCTTGTCGGCTCCAACTATCACGCCAGCGCCGAGGGGCTGAGCGCAGCCGAGCAGGTGTTCGAGGTGCTCGACGAACCTGTCGCGGCTCAGGGCAGGGTGACGGCAGTACCGGACACTGCGGCCCACAGCATCGTGGTCGAAGGGCTTGGCGTCACCTATCCGGGCCGGAACCAACCGGCGCTGGACTGCGTCTCGCTCCACATCGCACCCGGTCAGGTCTTGGGAGTGACCGGGCCCAATGGTTGCGGCAAGTCGACGCTCCTGGCGGTGTTGCTTGGCTTTGTCACCCCTACACGCGGAACGGTGCTCGTCGGGGGAACCGATCTCGCCACCCTCGACCCGGACGAGTGGCGGGCTCGGCTGGCTTGGGTACCACAGCGACCCCATTTGTTCGCCGGATCACTCGAGGCGAACCTGCGGTTGGGTAGACCAGACGCTCCCGTTGAGGCCGTACGCGATGCAGTAGTCCAGGCCGGTTTGGCAGACCTGATCGCAAGTCTCCCTGAGGGCCTCGACACGCCGCTGGGGGAGCGGGGAGCACGCCTCTCCGCCGGTGAAAGACAACGGGTAGCACTCGCCCGAGCGCTGTTCCGCGACGCTCCACTGCTGCTGCTCGACGAACCGACGGCACACCTCGATGGGGCCACCGAGGCAGAGGTGGTCGAATCGGTGCGGCGGTTTGCTCACGGCCGGACCGTGGTCGTCGTGGCCCATCGATCTCCGTTACTCGCTCTATGCGACGAGGTGGTCAACTTGACGTCCTCGAGGGCGGCCGCATGACCCCCGACATGGCACCCGACAATCCAGTGCCCGTCTTGCAGACCTTGGCAATGGCTCGGACCGGCGGACGCCAACTGGCATTCGCCACGATGCTCGGCGCGGCGTCGATCGCCGCAGGAATCGGCCTCCTCGTTACGTCTGGATGGCTGATCTCGCGCGCATCGCAACACCCATCGATCGCGGCCTTCGGTGTGGCCGTAGTGGGCGTCCGCTTCTTCGCCGTGTCTCGCGGGATCTTCCGCTACGGCGAGCGACTGGTCGGGCATGACTCCGCCCTTCGATCGCTTGCCGACCTCAGAGCGTCGCTTCTATCAGCGGCTGGAGCGGCTCACACCGAACAGGCGCGGCGGGTTCCGGGGCGGGGATCTCCTGTCTCGTCTGGTGGCCGACGTTGACACACTCCAGGACCTCACCCTCCGGGTGGTCCAGCCGTACGGCGTTGCCATAGTGGTCGGTGTCGCCACGGTGGGATTCATCTGGTGGCTGCTTCCCGCCGCCGGTGTGGTTCTGGCGGTCACGCTGTTTCTCGCCGCGACCGTGATTCCTTGGCTCACTCGAACTCTGGCCCACAGGTCCGAGGCAAAGCAAGCGCGTGTGAGGGGTGAGCTGACCGCATCGGTGGTCGATTTGCTGGAAGGTGCCCAGGATCTGGTTGCCAACGGCGCCGTCGGAGCTCAATTTGCCCGCGTGACCGCTGCCGATGCCGAGCTCACCAGGGTGGCAGCTGCCTCGGCCCGGACTGCAGGCATCGGCTCCGGCCTCACCGCCCTCTTCGCCGGGTTGGCGGTGTGGGGAGCGGTCATGGTGGGGGTACCGGCGGTTGGCTCAGGGACCCTGCCCGGGGTACAGCTTGCGGTGATAGTGCTGGTTCCACTCGCCGCCTTCGAGCTGGTGATCTCTCTGCCAGGGGCAACCCAATCCTTCGAGCGGATCCGACGCGCCGCGGGGCGCGTCTTCACGGTGCTCGAGGAGCCGACGAGCGTTCTCGAGCCAACGGTCCCGGCCCACCTGCCGCCGCCGCCGCATTCGTTGCGAGTCAGGGGCCTGCGTGCGCGGTACGAGGCAACGGGACCATGGGTGCTCGACGGCGTGGACCTCGATCTGAGCCCTGGGAGGCGCGTCGGAATCGTCGGCCCCAGCGGTGCGGGGAAGACGACGCTCGCACACGTGCTCTGCCGGCTTATGCCATATGCGGAAGGGTCGGTGCAGCTCGATGGAATCGAGCTCTCACACCTTGCCGGGGACGACGCACGTCGGGTCATCGGCCTCGTCGAGCAGGGGGCGCACGTGTTCGACACCACGCTGCGCGAGAACCTCCTGCTCGCCCGCCGCAACGCCACGGCTCACGAGGTGCGCAGCGTCCTTGCCCGGGTTGGCCTCCTCGCTTGGGTTGAGACCCTGCCCGACCTCCTGGACACCCACGTGGGCGCACATGGCGCCAGTCTCTCCGGGGGCCAGCGGCAGCGGTTGGCGCTCGCCCGCGGGCTGCTCGCCGATTTTCCGATCGTGGTGCTCGACGAGCCTGGTGAGCACCTCGACGCCGAGACGGCCGACTCGCTCACCGCCGACATCCTCTCGGCGACGGCGGGCGCCACGATCCTCATGATCACTCACCGGCTCAGGGTCCTCGAGACGATGGACGAGGTGATCGTGCTCGATGGGGGTCGCGTGGTCGAGAGGGGGAACCATGACACGATGATTCGGTCGTCGGGGCGTTACGCCAAGTTGTGGCAGGTCGAACAGGGCGGCCTGCTCTTCCACGGGAGCCGGTCGGTTCAGCCAATCGTGGGTTCCTCGGATCGAAAAGAGACGCGATGAACATCGACCTCGCCAGGCTGCAATTCGCCACAACGAGCATCTACCACTTCCTGTTCGTGCCGATCACCATCGGGTTGGCGTTTCTCGTCGCCATCCTCCAGACGATGTGGCACCGCTCCGGCGAGGAGGAACACCGCCGGCTCGTCCGCTTCTTCGGGACGTTGCTGGTCATCAACGTGGCCGTCGCCGTCGTGTCCGGCCTCGTGCAGGAGTTCGAGTTCGGCATGAACTGGTCGGCCTACTCCCGATATGTGGGTGATGTGTTCGGTGCACCTCTGGCGATGGAGGGCTTGGGGGCGTTCTTCCTCGAAGCCACGTTCCTCGGGCTCTGGGTGTTTGGCTGGGACAGGCTCTCGAAAAGGGTCCACCTCGCCTGCATCTGGGCGGTGGCGTTTGGGGCGGCGTTGTCCGGCGCCTTCATCATGGGTGCCAACTCCTGGATGCAGCACCCTGTCGGCTACACGTTGGACCCGACGACGCAACGGCCCCAACTCGACAACATCGGCGAGGTTTTCACCAACCCGGTGTTCTTATGGGGCTACGCCCATGTGCTGTTGGCGGCGCTTGTAACCGGTTGTGTGTTGATGCTGGCGGTCTCGGCTTGGCACCTGCGTCGCGGGAACGATGTGGCCGCTTTCACGCGAACCGCCAAGGTGTCGCTTGTCCTGTTGGTGCCAGCCTCGATTCTCATCCTGATGGTGGGGAGCTATCTCGGCATCATCGAGACGACCTACCAGCCGATGAAGATCGCCGCTGCAGAGGCGCAGTGGGAGACGTGCCAGCCGTGTTCGTTCTCCGCCTTCCAGATCGGGGGGAGCAACCAGGATCCCACCCCCACCAAGATCATCCAGATACCAGGTCTTCTCTCGTTCCTCGCCACGGGGACATTCGACGGGCAGGTCGTCGGCCTCAACGAACTGCAATCACAATACGAGCAGGAGTACGGCCCCGGTAACTACATACCCAACGTATTCATCCAGTACTGGTCGATGCGGGTGATGGCTTACCTCGGGACGCTTGTCGTGGCGCTATCTCTCTGGGGCGCCTGGCTGCTGTGGAGGCGCAAGCTGCAGACTTCGCGCTGGTTCCTGATCGTGGCGACCTGGGCGGTGATTGCCCCCTTCCTCATGAACACCGCCGGGTGGATGCTCACCGAGAATGGCCGCCAGCCGTGGATCGTCCAAGGGCTCATGGAGACATCCGAAGGAGTCTCGCCGTCGGTCAGCTCGACCGAGATCTTGATCAGTTTGATCGTGATCATCCTGCTCTACGGCACCTTGGGAGTTGTCGACGGTGCCCTGATGGTCCGTTATGGACGTCGCGAGCTGGGCCGTGAGGACGAGGAGGCATCAGAAGGCGGATCCGATGAAGAATCAGAGCTCGCCGCCGAGCTCACTTACTAGGGGTTACCCATGGACCTGGAATTGGTGTGGTTCGGAATCGTGGCCATCTTTTGGACCGGCTTCTTCGTGCTTGAGGGGTTCGATTTCGGGGTGGGTGCGCTGCAAGTGGTAGTTGGAAAGACCGACCTCGAACGCCGTGTTGCCGTCAACACCGTCGGCCCATTTTGGGACGGCAACGAGGTCTGGCTGGTGGTCGCCGCCACCTCCATGTTCGCCGCCTTTCCCGGCTGGTACGCCACGATGTTCTCCGCCCTCTACCTTGCTTTTCTGCTCATCCTGGCGGCTTTGATCGTGCGGGGTGTGTCATTCGAGTATCGGGGCAAACGAGACAGCGCGCGTTGGAAGGGCACCTGGACGAGGATGCTCGCCGTAGGCAGCGTGCTGCTCCCTCTCCTGCTCGGGATCGGGTTGGGTGATCTGCTCTACGGGTTGCCAATCGACCAGAGCGGGGAGTACACCGGCTCCTTCCTGGACCTATTCACACCGTATGGTGTTTGGGTGGGGCTGACGCTGCTCGCTCTGACCCTGCTCCACGGCGCAACCTTCCTCGCTCTGAGGACCACGGGTGTGGTCCACGACCGATCCCGCCGACTGGCGGTGCCATTCGCGGTGGCTTCCTTCGTCGCGGTTGCGGTGTTCGCTGTGTCGACCAATGCCCTCAGTGATCGGGGCCTCATCCCAGGACCGCTCCACGCAGCGGCGTTGCTGGCGGTCATCGCTGCTGGCTGGGCGACTCGCTCCGAGCGCGATGGTTGGGCTTTTATCGCGACCATGGTTGCCATGGCCACATCCGTTCTCTCGATCTTCGTCAACCTGTACCCGAATCTGATGGTTTCCAGCACCGACCCAGCATTCAGCCTGACGGTCACGGGCACGGCTTCGAGCGCCTATGCGCTCCGAGTGATGACGATCACAGCGGCCGTGTTCTTCCCGCTCGTGCTTCTCTACCAGGGGTGGAGTTTCCACGTCTTCAGGAAACGGATCAAGGGGCCGGCGGCTCCGGTCCCAACCGGCGCCGGAATCGACGTCAATCCCGTTCAGCCACCCGGGTGAGTTCGCCTCTTGGGGGGATTCGTCTCTCCTCGAGCTCCTCGAGGGCGGCGTCGAGGTCGTAGCCCAGGGCCATCGCAACGGACGAAGCGTCGGTCACCACGCGTGCAACACCTGCAAAGGGTGCGACCGCGATGAGGGTCCCGACGATCTCAGCTGCCAGTACTCCTGCATTGAGCGCGTTTTCCACGACCCAGTAGTGGGTGGCGGGCGATCCACCCACAGCGAGCAACGAGCTGAGACGGACCAAGGCGTGGGTCCGCTGATCGAGGCCGGACCTCTCGATCGCTCCGTGACCAACTGAGAGGATCGACTCGATCAGGATTTCGTCGTTCAGCGCCAATCGGCGGAGAATGTCTTCGTCCTCGGGAGACATCGGTGATCCTCTCTAAGCACCTGTTCCCATATGAATCGAAGATGTGCAAACGCACATCATCCGATACAAACGAAAGGCGGCCCTTGCTAGGTGGGCAAGAGTCCGAATTCCCGAGCGCGTTCAATCGCCTCGCTGCGAGAGGTGACGATCAGCTTTCGATAGACCGACCCCGCCTGGGTCCTCACGGTGTTGGCTGAGACGAAGAGTTTCTCACCGATCTCACGGAACGAGAGGTGGGTTGCCAGATAGGGAAGCAAGCGCAACTCGGCGGCGGTGAGTGTCGAAGCTCCGGGAGCGGCGAGTCTTATCGTTTCCACTTGGCGCCGGAGAGTTGCGAGGGTGGCTGAAAGAGTCCCGAGATCTCGGCGCCTTTGCATGACATCCTCGACCTCCCGCAGCAGGGTGCGCGTCCCCTCTGCGTCGGCCATCGCCAATTGCGCCTGTGCGAGCTCGAGAAGTGTCTGCACCGAGAGGTGCGGCACGGCGTGGGAGAGCAGCGGGCGGATGCGGCCCGCCTGTGCCACGAACGCACGAGCTTCGGCGGCATCGCCACGCTCGAGGGCGACACGGGCCGACACCGCAAAGGCGAGACCGCTCGATACATTCTCCTCGAGCCCGAAGCGGTGAGTTGCCTCTGATGCCCGGTCGGCAAGGCGGCCTGCCGCGTCCCAGTCACCCCTGCCGATGGCGATGACAGCGCGGTAGGCGACCGCCACCACCATGGCGTATGTGGGTCCGCGCCGTTCACCTTCCTCCGCGGTGTCGGCAAAGAGGTCATCGGCTCGTTCCAAGTTGCCCGAGATGTGGAGCGCGATGGCGAGCAGCAGACTCGCCGTTGGCTGCCACTGGCTCCCTGGTGGGAGAGTTCGTAGACCGAGTTCTGCGTCCGCTCTCATCCGATCCACCCCCCGGCGACAGAGCAGAGCGCTGAGCAGTGGGACGGTGAGCAGATCGGTCGATGTCTCTTCGCTCGTCTCGGCGGCACCCAGCCATCGTTCTGCTTCACCGGGTCGACCTCGGAACGCGTATACCCATGCGGCTAGCTCCGCCACCTGGGGGTGGTCGAGTGCGGCGCCGTGGTCGCGCAGCCAATCGAGCCAGGTCTCGACGGTGGCGGCATGTCCCGCTTGATAGACGGTGAGCCAGTGCTTCACCGCAAGCGCCGCCACTCGATCCACGTCGCCTGCCTGCTGGGCATAGCCCACGGCAGCCTCCGCTTCGCCGTTCGCTTCGCACCAGACAGCCGCCCTCCGCGCTGCCTCGGCGATGCTCTCCGGGTCGCGACGGCGCTGCTCGGCTCTGAGCAGGTCACGCAGGATCGGGTGGTAGCGATACCAGGAGCGGGAGCGATCCAATGGGATAACCAGCGCATTGGCTGCCTCGAGTGCTTCGAGCACTTTTCCCGAACGCTTTCTTCCAAGCACCGAATCGCACATCGGCCCGGACATGCGCTCGAGGACCGAAGTTCGCATCATGAAGCTGACCTCGGGGCGGGTAAGGCGAGAGAGCAACTCCGACCGCACATAGTCGGCCACCACGCGGTCGTCGCCGCTGAAACCATCGAGGCCATCCCGGTTCAGCCCGTGGTCGCCCGACGACTGAGTCGCCAGGTAGAGAGCAACCGGCCAGCCTTCGGTGCGGTTCCACACTCTGCGAGTCGTGGACGCCGAGATGTCGGCTCCCGCAGCCCCCAAGAGCTCAGCGGCCTCGCCAGTGGACATCGCCAAGTCTTCCCGGTTGATCTCGAGGACCCGTCCCTCGGCGCGGAAGCGACCGAGCGGGATCTGCGCCTCAGAACGGCCCGCCAGTGCGATCGTCGCCTGATCAGGCATGAGACGGCAGAGTGCGAAAAGGACGTCGAGACTCTCCTGGTTGCGGAGGCTGTCGACCGCATCGACGACGAGGACGAATGGCGTGGTAATCGAAGAGATGACTGATTCGAGCCTCGCACGGACCGTCTCCGGGCTCGATCGTTTGGTACCGAGGATCCGCTTCCAGCTACCAAGGCATCTGTGACCAGTCCAAGCGCCTCGGAAATGTTCGAGCACAGGACGACCGGATCGTCGTCATGAGAATCGAGTGTCACCCAAGCGACCGGCCGCCGGCTGATTTCGGCCCATTGGCAAAGCAGCGTCGTCTTGCCGTAGCCGGCGGGCGCGACCACCGCCACGACCGGAACATCCGCGCTCTCGAGCCGATCGAGAAGTTCGGTCCGCAGGACCATCCCAGGCCGGGTGAAGGGGCGGAGCGACTTTGTGCCGAGGTTGCAGTGCGGATCGAGACGGCGCAGATCGGCGTGGTGAGATCGCTTGTGCTGGAACGGGACCGGCAGCACCGATGTCGGTGGCGACGTCACGTCTCGCTCGGTGATCCCGCGCCGGTCCATCGAACGGCGACTTTCAATTTCATCCTCCCCAACCGGAAACCGGGTTGCTCAGATCGGTCAACGCCTGAGGAGCCGGTCGTGACAAGATAAGGGTGAAGGATCTAGCGCGCATCGCCCAAACGGGATGATCTTGCTTTCCACTGCCGTGGGAAGGGCTTCGGCAGCCGGCATGACGGAGACCAGGCGGGTCAGCTGCCGAGCAGGCCCAAATCGCGCACTTTCTCCAACGCCTCGCTGCGCGACGAGGCACCGAGCTTCCGATACACCGAGATTGCCTCGGTCTTCACCGTGTGCCGCGATATATAGAGGCGCTCTCCGATCTCTCGAAATGAGAGGTGCGTGGCGAGCAAAGGTAAGAGTCGGAGTTCAGCCGTGGTGAGGGAGGAGGCCCCCGAATTCCCGAACGTGATCGTGTCGACCCTCTTTCGGAGGTCGTCTGCCTGTCCTGGAAGAATCCCAAGATCGGGCCGCTGTTGGAATATGTCGTTGAGTTGCTTCAAAGTCGCCCGGGCGCCGTCCCGGTCTCCGAGCGCGACGTACGCCCGCGTCATCTCGAGGAGGGCTCTCGCCGATACCACCGGAAGGGCGTATGTCAACAGCGGCCGCAGCCGGGCGGCACGGGCGATGTAATCCCGGCTCCGGGCTACATCACCTCTCTGTATGGCTTCCCGGCTGGCCCAGGCGTAGACGATGGCGCTCGTCCAATAGTCATCGAAGCGCCCGTCCTGCACGATGGAGATGGCTCGAGCGGTGAGTTGCTCCACGTCGAGCGGGTCGTCGCTTTCAGCGGCGGCGACGCACCTCTCGACCAGAACCATGGCCGCCACCGGGAGCGCCCCCGCCTCGATGGCTACGTCAAAGGTGCGGGCGAGTAGAGGCGCCGCCCGCTTTGCGTCATTTTCCAACACGTAGGAGAGCGCCTCGACGTAAAGCATGCTCGAGCGATACGGACTTGCAGGGCTGAGCCCTTCCCAGGCGAGCTGGGCATCGCGGCGCATCGCGCTGACCCCGTCGCGGCACAGGTTGGCGCGCAAGTAGGCCAGATAGCTGGCCATGGTGCTCCCGTCTGCGACCGTTCCCGACGTAGGGGCGCGTTCGGCCGAGGCCGCCCACCTCTCAGACTCGCCCGGCTGTCCGAGGAGCGCAAAGATCAGCGCACCGTGCACTGCCACCGCCGGATAGTTCTCGACGAGCCCCTCTTCGTCGAACCACTCCATCCAGCGACGTACCGTGTCGCCTCGCCCGCTGGCCCAGACGGGCTGTATCAAGCCGAGTACGAGTTCGGCAACCCGATCGTGGTCCCCGGCTGCCTGCGCGTGGTCGACGGCGAGCTCCGGCTGACCGTTTGCCTCCAACCACGATGCCGCTCGGGTGTGGAGCTCAACGACCAATTCCGGTTCGCGGCGGGCGAGCTCCGCCAGCAGCACGTCACGGAGGAGATGGTGGTAGCGGTACCACTCGCGGCGCCGATCGAGCGGTATGACGAGGAGATTGCGGCCCTCGAGAGACTCGAGCATTGCGGAGGATCCGCTCCTGTCGAGCACCGCGTCGCACAATGGCCCGGAGATTCGCTCCAATATTGCGGTCCGCGTCAAGAACTCCACTTCGTCGGGTGCGAGGCGGGAAACCAACTCGGACCGCACGTAGTCGGTCATGAAGCGATCATCACCGGTGAAGGCGAGTCCGAGCTTCGGCTGGTCACCGCCGGCGCGCAGCGCGAGCGCAGCCAGATACAGGCCGACGGGCCAACCTTCGGTCCGGTGGATCAACTCATCGATGTCCGAAGTGGGAAGCTGGACTCCAGCGCCCTCCAGTAACCCGGTTGCTTCCCGTCCGTCCATGGCCAGGTCGCCGACACCAACTTCCTCTAACTGACCGCGGGCGCGCTGCAGCGCAATGGGCAACGCCGGCGAGGTCCGCGAGGCGATGGCGATCTGCGATCCGGAGGTGAGATGAAGCGAGAGTTCGGCGACTGCATCAAGCGCCTGCTGGTTGTCGAGTGCTTCGAGGTGGTCGAGGATGATGCTGACCGGTTTGCTCATCGATGCGAGTTCTGAAGCCAGTCTCGGTATCAACCCGGTGGTGTATCCGGGGCGCGGGGTGGAGATGGACCGGAGCATGTCCGGATCGAGCGGTTCCACGCGATCCAGGGCGGTGGCGACGTATGTCAGCAGGACCGACAGATCGTTGTCCCCCCGGTCGATCGAGACCCACGCCACTGGCCGCCCGCTTCGTTCCGCCCATTGGGCCAGGAGCGTGGTCTTGCCGTATCCGAGAGGAGCAATCACGGCGATCATCGGAGCGGGTGAGCCGAGAAGTCGATCGATCAGTTCAGTTCGAGGCACCAAGTCCGGCCGTGGACCCGGGGGATGGAGCTTCGTTTCCAGCAGAGCAAACGGTGGTTGATACGTCTCGGCAACCCCGCGCCGCAACGCCCGCTCCGTTGTGCTTGCCATGATCGAGAGGCTAACCACCAGTCGGAATGCGCTTAACGCCTTGGGTCATCCGCTGGTGATCGGCTGCCCGAGTGCGATGACGATCCCGGCGAGCAGTCCGATGACGGCAATGCTCAGAAGCACCACTCTGGCGCCTGTGATCTCGAAGCGTTCTGAGATGGCCGCAAAGAAGAGAGCGGCGGCGAAGAGCAGCGTTGTGAGCGTATAGACATCGGAGACGGTGTTGGCTGCCTCGCCCTCGGCGAACAACTCGTCGGCTTGCGCCTCGAGGCGGTCGGCCTCGGCGTCGGCTGCGAGTTGATACTCCGGCATCGAGAGGGGAGTGGCCGGCGCCTCGGGATTGCTGAAGGGGTTGAGGGCGATCCAGGCGTCATATGCCACCTTGAACTCATCCCTGAATCGCTCCAGATAAAACCCTGCAACGTCATCGTCGCCGTCTATCCGAGCGTCGATGTAATTCTCGAATTCCGATAGATCACCGAGCCGGTATTGGTTTGCCGCGGTGCGCTGCTGGGCTCCATTGGTGCGGGCCCCCGCTGCCATGCTGTAGTTGCTCGCCTGAATCCCGTCCCAAAGCGACGCCTGGTACCCGCTCCACGCCGTGGCGAGGGCGGAGAAGGCGAGGATCACCACCGTGATGAGCTCGAACCAGCGCTCCTTTCGCCGCTCGGCCTTCGCCGAATCTTCGCCTGGAGGAGGCATCGAGTCAGGTTGGCTTGTGGTCATGCCGGTATTCCCATGATCGCATGAGCACCGCGGACGCCCGAGGCGTGTCCGAGGAACCGAATGCCAGCTATCGGCACGACATCAACCGATTGGGGTCATGCAGATCGGCCCGGGCCTTGCGACCCGGGCCGACTTGATTACGTGCTCGTCTGGTCAGGCGAGCAGCGCTGCCTTCTGCGAGTCGAACTCATCCTGCGTGAGGACACCCTGGTCGCGTAGTGCGGCGAGCTTGGTCAGCTCTTCAGCAGTCGAGGCGCCACTGGTCGCGCTCACCTCCTGGATGTACTGGCGCCTTGCCTTCTCCTGCTCAGCCGCCTGAGCAATGGCACGCTCCTGCATCGACTTCCCGCGGGCGATCAGATACACGAGTACACCTAGGTACGGGAAGATGATCACGAACAGGACCCAAAGTGCCTTGCCCCACCCCGACAGGTCGGAGCTGCGGAAGATGTCGCCGAAGACGACGATCAGCAACCAGATCCAGATGAAGAACATGAAGAACCACAACATCGCCCAGAACACTTGGCCCAGGTTTTCCATCCAAGGTCTCCTTTCGACCCGCTGAATGTGAGTGCCTGCGGTCTCGCGGCACATCACGCGTCGAGGATGATACGGGTATCACCTCTCGCTGGCGGTGCAACCGAGGTTTATCGGGACCAACGATGACCCTGATGCCGCCCAGCGGCAGTCGTCGCCCGGATTCTGATTGGCCCTAAGCGCTCTCGTACTTGAACGACACCTTGAGCTTTGCCCGGTAATTGGTGACCCTGCCGTTCTCGATGGTCACATCCAGTTCGCTCACCTCGGCGATTCTGCAGGTCGCGCAGCGTCTCGCCGGCGCGGGCGACGGCGGCGGCAGTGGCCTTCTCCCACGACTCCTCGCTGGTGCCGATCAACTCGATGACCTTGTAGACAGACTCCGGCATCACTGCTCCTTCGGATCGATGCCACCGAACCTAGTTCGAGGCTCACGCGAAAGGCGGTGGCTAAGGGACCTGCCCCGTGTTCGGCCCGATCCGATGTCCCGATCGCGAACAAGCTCGCTTCACTCGTTCTCCGATCTAGCCGGTCCCACCAGCCACGTCTGTGCCGCCTGATAGGCCGCTTCCGTTGACTCTCCGATTACAGGCGTGGCTTCGAAGATCGACACGGGTCCCGTCAGGTCCAGCCGGCGGGTCCGACCGATTGTCTCCAAGACCTCATGATCGACACCACTCAGGTAGAGCTTGCCCCCGACGGAGGCGAGTCGTTTGGCGTAGTTCGCCAGGACGACCATCGCAGTGGATCCCAGGCGGGTCCTTCCGCGGAGCCGCAACACCACCGCCGGAGCTTCGCTCCCCGCCGGATCGGGGAGTTTCGCCGCCAGCGTTCGGGCACCTGCGTAGATGAGGCTGCCGTATACGAGGAGGAGCGTCACATGATGGCTGGAGAGCTGTGCCGGCGCCGGTCGCTCGAGGTAGCTGCCCTCCGGTCTGGGAACCAGCTCGACGACCCTCAGGTCAATGGCCTCCTGGTTGACTTGCAGGAGCAGCGAGAGCGAAACACCGATGCCTACGGCGGCAGCAATCGGCAGGAAGAGTGTGGCGATGAAGGTGGTCAGGATGGCGATCTGCGACGAGGGACCGGTGCGGAAGATCGTCGTGATCTCGCCGATGCGGAGCGATCTCACGGCCGCATAGATCAGGACGGCGGCCAAGGTGGGCATGGCGACATCGCCGACGAGACCCGAGAACACAACGAGTATCAGCAGAATCCAGATGCCGGAGAGGATCGATGCCCACCGTGTCTTGGCACCTGCGGCGAGGTTGAGCGCCGTTTGACCAACCGATCCGCCGACCGGCTGCCCCTTGAAGAAGCCCGAAGCGAGATTTCCCACGCCTTGGGCGATGAAGTCCTGATCCTGGTTCGACGATCGAACCATCGGGATTCGGGGCGGACTCTGACACACCCGCTCCCTGTACCAGGACTATCGCTGCGATGGCGAGCGCACCCACCACCAAGTCGATCGGAGAGCAGGCTCAGATCGGGGAGACCAGGCAGCGGGAAGCCGGTTGGGATGGTGCCCACGTCCTCGACTCGGGCGACGCTTTCGACACCGAGACTGATCAAGGTCGGTATCAGCAGGGCGAGTATCGAACTGAAGCCCGATATGGGCGTCCGGTCGAGCACCACGACGAGGATCAGCGCCCCTACGCCTACCAGGGCCGAGGCGAGGTTGATGCTGCTCGGGTCGAAGAGCACGTCCAGGGCTTTCGCCAGCGAGTTGGCCCCTTCGGCTTCTGCACCCAACAGATCAGGGATCTGGCCGAAGATGATGTTGACCGATACGCCGGTGAGAAATCCGATCATGACCGAGTGCGATACGAAGCGGGTGTACCGACCCAGCTTGAAGAGCCCGGCGACGACCATCATCGCCCCGGCGATGATCGTGACGAGGAAAAGGGCGTCGGTCCGGTCCGCCGGGTCGACGCTCGATAGAGCCGAGCCCGTCGCAAGCGCTGCCGCGCTCGTGGTCGTGATCATCATCAGCCGTGTGCTGGAGGTGAAACCACCTCCGAGGCGACCGGCGAAGCTCGCATAGAGGCCGTGAACGGGGTTTACGCCGGCGAGCACCGCCGCGGCCATGCCATCTGGGACGCTGCCGATCGCACCGGTAAGTCCGGCGAGAGCGTCCTTGCCCAGGGTGGACCTATCGGGCGCCACCGAACGGAGCCAGCGCCGTATTCCGGCAATCATCGCTACTGGTTCGCCGTCCACTCCTCGACCTGGCGCATCACCTCGGCGGCGTTGAACCAGGCGTTCTCGAAGCTGATCAGCCCGTCCCTGATCTCGAAGATGTGGAGGATCCTCACCCGAACGGGAGCGCCAGCACCCTCCATGCCGGCCCAGGAGCCGTGGACGTGTCCGGTGAGGATCGACTCGTCGATGACGGTGGTGCCGGCGTCTATCCGCTTCACCGACTCGAGATGGACATCGGGAATGGCGTCGATGATCCCGCTGTAGACAGAGCCCACCGCCTCCTTGCCGGAGAAGGGTGAGTCGGGGTGGGTTATGTCATCCCATACGATGTCGTCTGTATAGGTGGCGAGCGTGGCGGCCACGTCGTGAGCGTTCTCTGCGGCGAAGTGACGGTCGATGATGTTCACCGGGCGAGGATATCGGGCGGAGCCCACACGCGTTTCGCCCAAATCGGGTGATGTAGGGTCGGGCGGTCCATCTCATTGTTCCGGAAATGGCCCAACTCTGTTGACGTGCTCGGTGTTCAGGCGCGTAGGCGGGAGGCTCGACATGACGGATGAAGCGCGGATCGAACGTTCGGTCCTGCCCATACCCGACGCGCAACACGTCGGGGTGACCACCTACGACGCCAAGGACCCCAGCACGAGCTACCCGCCGATAGTTCCGCTGCGCCCACCGGAAGGTGCCCCAAACGTGTCTGATCATCCTCGATCGACGACGCCGGGTTCGGCTCTTCGAGCGCCTTCGGCGGCCCATGCTGCCACGCCCACCTTCGAACGGCTCGCCGCCGATGGTCTGAGTTTCACCCGGTTCCACACCACCGCACTGTGCTCGCCTACCCGGGCAGCGCTGCTAACCGGTCGCAACCATCACTCGGTGGGGATGGGTGGGATCACCGAGATCGCCACTTCTGCCCCCGGTTACAACTCCTTACGACCCAAGAACAAAGCACCGTTGGCGGAGACGCTCAAGCTCAACGGCTTCTCCACCGCCCACTTTGGCAAGTGCCATGAGGTACCGGTATGGGAGACGAGTCCTATGGGCCCGTTCGACCGTTGGCCGTCACCTGGCAACGGTTTCGAGCACTTCTACGGCTTCATCGGAGGCGAGACAAACCAATACGCCCCGGCCATATACAGGGACACGGTGCCGGTTGAGCCGGATCGCACTCCTGAGGAGGGGTACCACTTCACCGAGGACATGACCGATCGCACTATCGAGTGGATCCGCCAGCAGAAGGCGCTCACCCCGGACAAGCCCTTCTTTGTCTACTACGCCCCTGGGGCGACTCATGCACCGCACCACGTTCCAACGGAGTGGTCCGACAAATATCGGGGCAAGTTCGACCAGGGGTGGGACGCGCTGCGTGAGGAGATTATCGCCCGGCAAAAGGAGCTCGGGGTGATCCCCGAGGACGCCGAGCTGACCGCTCGGCCCGACGAGATCCCAGCCTGGGACGACATGCCCGATGACTTGAAGCCGGTGCTCTCCCGGCAAATGGAGGTTTACGCCGGGTTCATGGAGCACACCGACCATCATGCTGGGCGGCTGCTCGACGCTCTCGAGACCCTCGAGCTTCTCGAGGACACTTTGATCTACTGCATCATCGGAGACAACGGAGCCTCCGCAGAGGGCACGCTGCAAGGGACGTTCAACGAGTTGCTGACGCTCAATGGGGCGAGCCAGCTCGAGACCACCGAGTTCATGGCATCGCGCATCGATGAGTTCGGCACGCCGACGGCCTACAACCACTACGCAGTGGGTTGGGCCCACGCCATGGACACCCCATACCAATGGACCAAGCAGGTCGCCTCGCACTGGGGCGGAACCAGGAACGGCACCATTGTCCATTGGCCAAACGGATTCGAGGCGAAGGGCGAGATTCGACACCAGTTCCATCACGTGATCGATGTCGCTCCGACGGTCCTCGAAGTGGCAGGGTTGCCTCACCCCTCACACGTCAACGGGATTCAACAGGCGCCGATCGAGGGCTCCTCGATGGTGTACGCATTCGGGGACGGAGATGCTCCCGACCGGCACACCACTCAGTACTTCGAGATGTTCGTCAACAGGGGGATCTACCACGAGGGTTGGACGGCGGTGACACGTCACAGCACGCCATGGGATCCGACCGCCCCGCTCCCGGCTCTCGAGGACGACGTCTGGGAGCTGTACAGCCCAGACGACTGGACCCAGGCACACAATCTCGCCGAAGAGCAGCCCGACAAGCTCACAGAGCTGCAGATGTTGTTCGTGATCGAGGCGGCCAAGTACAACGTCCTGCCTCTCGACGATCGGCGGGTCGAGCGGTTCAATGCAGATCTGGCCGGGCGACCCCAACTGATCCAGGGGAATACCCAGGTCATGTTTGGCGGGATGGGCCGGCTGTCGGAGAACTCGGTGCTGATACTCAAGAACAAGTCGTATGCGGTGACCGCCGAGTTCGAGGTCCCAGCCGGGGGAGCAGAGGGGACGATTGTCGCCCAGGGCGGTGCCTTCGGAGGCTGGAGCCTCTATCTGACTGACGGCAAGCCAGCGCACTGCTACAACCTGTTCGGTCTTCAACGGTTCAAGGTGTACGGCCCCGACTCGGTACCTCCCGGAGTGCATCAGGTCCGAGTCGAGTTCGACTATGACGGCGGCGGCCTGGGCAAGGGTGGGACCGTCTCGCTATTCCTTGATGGGTCGAAGGTTGGCGAGGGACGAGTCGATGCCACCGTCCCCATGGTCTTCTCAGGGGACGAGACCGCCGATGTCGGCAACGACACCGGCACTCCGGTGACCGACGACCTGGCCGAAGGGAAAGCAGGCTTTACCGGAAGTGTCAAATGGGTCCAGATCGACGTCGATGAGGGCGCTGAGGACGCCGATCATCTCATCTCACCGGAGGAGCGCTACCGCATCGCCATGGCACGCCAGTAGAAGGTCTCTCCGTAGAAACCCGACGAGGGGGACGGGAGCAAGGGACATGCTCGGTCTCGTGATCCTGGGAGCGGTCTTCATCGGCTATTCGCTGGTGGCCGGCCGCTTGGAGCGATGGTCGATCACGGCGCCGATGGTCTTCGTCGCCGCCGGCACGCTGATCGGACCGGCCGGCCTCGGGATGTTCGACGTCTCCTTGGATACCGAGGTGGCGAAGGTCGTCACCGAAGTGACCCTCGCTGTCCTGCTCTTCGCCGACGCCGCCACCTTGCGCTGGAAAGACCTTCGGCTCGATCCGGGCCTGCCCGCTCGGTTGCTCCTCATCGGTTTCCCGCTCACCGTCATCGCCGGGACGCTGACAGCGGGGTGGCTGGTCCCCGGCCTCACCTGGGCCGCTGCCGCACTCGTGGCGAGCATCCTGGCGCCGACCGATGCCGCCCTCGGACTCGGGGTGTTCTCTGACCGTTCGGTCCCAGGACGGATTCGTCGGGCCATCAATGTGGAGAGCGGACTCAACGATGGGCTTGCCACGCCCCTGGTCACCCTGTTCCTCGCCATGGTGGTTTCTGAGGTGGGTGCCGGTCCCGAGGATTGGTTGACCGAATCCATCACGGACCTTGGGGTGGCGATAGTCGTAGCGGTCGTGGTGGGCTTCGGGTCCGGGCGCCTCCTTGTCTGGGCACGTCGGAGGGGATGGACTTCGGAGACGTCTGACCGGTTGGCCGTGATGGCCACTGCGTTGGTCTCCTACCTTGCGGCCGTTGCGTTCGGTGGGAACGGGTTCGTCGCCGCCTTCGTCGGGGGGATCCTCTTCGCCGCGGCCACGCGAGGGCAGTTGGTCGAGGCCACATTGTTCACCGAGGACATCGGACTGTTCCTTTCCTTCCTGGTCTGGTCGCTTTTCGGCGCCGCCCTCGTAGGCCCCGTCCTCACCAGCCAGATCGACCTCGTGGCGATCGGCTACGCAGTCCTCAGCCTCACCGTCATCCGGATGGTCCCGGTCGCCGTCGCCATGGCAGGAACCGGGCTACGACGTGCCTCGCCGGTCTTCATGGGCTGGTTCGGTCCGAGGGGGCTCGCCTCCGTCGTCTTCACCATCATCGCCTTCGAGACGCTCGAGGGGACCGGTCTGGCGATCGAGGAACTCGTCGAAGTCACAACCTGGACCATCCTCTTGTCCGTGCTGGCACACGGGCTGACTGCCAGGCCGTTGGCAGCGTGGTACGGCCGTGCCGTCGCCGATGGCGACGCCGAGAACGCATCACCCCACGACCACATGGAGGAACCCGTCCCACGGCAGCTGTGAGGACGCCGCGCCTGCGGATAGCCTGCCCGCGCCTAATCGAGGAGTCGCCATACCCACCGTCTTTGGTTCACACGAGAAGAGCGCGGACGAGTTACCTGTGCAGAACGTTCCCGTCGCCGAGCCCGGCGAGACGGCGGCCGAGGTTTGGCAGCGGTTGCGCGGCTCGAGGCTGGACTCTGCTGACGACCTGGTGGTGGTCTCGGAGGGGAAGATCGCCGGGATGGTTCGATTGGAAGACCTGATCGCCGCCGCCGACGACACCTCGATGTCTGAGATCATGGACCCGCACCCACCGGTGGTGAAGCCGGGGATGAACCGCGTCCACGCGGCGACACAGGCGGTCGCCCACGGCGAGCGAAGCCTCGCCGTCATCGATCAAGATGGCTCTTTCCACGGGCTGATCCCGGCGACCGGTATGCTCGGTCTGCTCCTCGAGAAGCACTCAAGCGACTTGTCCCGTATCGCCGGTTACCGGGACGACACCCGCAGTGTCAGGGAGGCGACCGAGGAGCGCGTCGCCCGTCGCTTCGTCCACCGCCTTCCTTGGCTGCTGCTGGGACTGGCGGGGAGCATGGTGGCGGCACTCATCGTGTCGGGTTTCGAGGAACAGCTCGCCTCCAACATCTCGCTGGCCTTCTTCCTGCCCGCGATCGTCTACATGGCCGATGCGGTCGGGACCCAAACAGAGGTGGTGGTGGTTCGAGGGCTCTCTATCGGGGTGTCGATCCGCCCCATGCTCCGACGGGAGCTCGTTACCGGTCTGTTGATCGGAGCGAGCCTGGCCCTCGTCTTCGTTCCTATCGGATTGTTTGCTGTGGAGGAGGGCGTGGTGGCGGTGGTGGCCATCTCGATCTTTGCCGCTTGTGCGGTTGCTAGCGCGGTGGCGATGTCGCTGCCCCCACTCCTGAGGCGTCTTGGGACCGATCCCGCGTTCGGCTCGGGGCCGCTGGCCACCGTCATCCAGGATCTCCTCTCGATCCTGATCTATTTCGGGGTCGCCATGCTCCTGCTGGGCTGATCTGCTCTTGCAGGGGCGAAGGGCCTGAACGGCATCCTGAGCGGGCAGAATGCGCTCGTGTGCTGCCAACCCGAAAGTCCCGCAGCGAACGGACCTACTCCACTTCTTGGGCGGCCGATCAGGCACGAGACTGGAACGTCAAAGGAGGACATATGGAAGTGCGTGAGCTGATTGCTCGTCCGCCGGTGCGCTGCTCGGCCGATGCCAGCCTTCGCCAAGCGGCAATCATCATGGACACCGGTGACGTCGGGTCGGTCGTTGTGGGTCACAGCGACATCCTGGAAGGGATTCTCACCGAGCGCGACCTCTTGCGAGCTGCGGCGCATGGCGCCGACCTGGAGAACGAGACGGTCGAGACTTGGATGACACCGGCGCCCGACACGGTGGAGGCAGACCTCGAGGTGAGCGAGGCCGCAATGTGGATGGCAGCCACCGGCTATCGGCACCTCCCCATAACAGAGGGTGAGAAGCTGGTAGGTGTCGCCAGCGTCAAAGACGTGCTCTGGGCGCTGACCGAGCAGCTAGCCGAGGATTGACCGCCGGAGCCACCGCAGCGGTTCACTGCGATGAGATGCGACGGCCGGTTATCTCGTCGGGGATGATCGTTATCCAGCGCATCGGGTAGGGACCGCTCACCCACTGCTCCACACCGAGAGCATCGAGCCGGGCGACTTCCTCGGCGTCGGTGACCGCATGCGGCGTCCCTCGCACGAGCACGCTCCACCCGACCCGGGCCCCTTCGTCCCAACCGTCGATCTCGAAGGCAATGGGATCCTCCCGCTCGGCGAGATCCAGCTTCGCCCCCACCGCCGATCGGAACACGATCCGGCCCCCGTCGAGCCGATAGACCACGGGAAGAACCCAGGGTTCGCCTGCTTCGAGGAAGGCGACGCGCCCCACTCGGTGATCGTGCAGCAGCCGGGTGCACTCGCTCCCGGCCAGCACCTCCAGCCCGGCGTGATCGATCGGTCCGGATGAGCTGGTCGTCAACGGTCACCTCCTTTGGTTGTCGAATTATGGCTCTTTCGCCGGCTGGTGTACCAGGGCCGAATTACCAATCGGGGGAAGGGACATTGGTCCCTGGGGGCAGGCCCTGGTGGGGTCATGGTGCGCGGCGACTCAGAGGAGGCCCTCGTGACCAGCGTATGGGGTCATTTCCCTGGTGCCCACGTCCTTGCCAGGATAGGAATCGGTGGGGTCGTTCGCCTCTGGTTACTGCATCTGCGTCGGTGAGACCGTAGAGCCGATGAAGTGCCGGCCGAGGTGCAGCAACACGATCGCTACGTAGCATGAGGACTCTCGTCGAGTACTCGTCGAGCTGGTCGATCGAGGACGCCTGACATGTTCGAAACGGGGGAACAGACCGTCATCGCACCCGGGTCACCAGCCGAGCTGGAGGCATTTGCCAGTCTCCAGGCGCGGTTGGGCCCGATGTACCGCCGTGTCTTCTCGGATCGCCATGCGCCACGGACCGTCGTCGTGGTTCCCAGCCTCTCACTCGACATAGAGGTCCAGGCCAAGATCACCGGGGTCACCCACTACGAGGAGCGGATGCTGTGCCTGCTGATGCTGCTCCGCCTTCCTCGGACCCGCCTCGTCTATGTCACCAGCCAACCGGTGCACCCGGCGGTGATCGACTACTACCTCCACCTGCTCCCTGGTGTTCCCGCACGGCACGCTCGGGAGAGGCTGACCCTGCTCGACTGCTCCGACGATTCGCCGCTCGCCCTCACCGCGAAGATCCTCGACCGGCCGAGACTCCTCGCCCGGATCCGTGAGGTGTTGGGCGATCCGGAGGCAGCCCATCTCACCTGCTTCAACGCCACCGGACTCGAGCGGACGCTGGCGGTGCGGCTTGGGATCCCCCTCTACGCCTGTGATCCATCGCTGTCCCGACTCGGCTCGAAGAGTGGTGCCAGGCAACACCTCCGTAAGTGTGGGATCACGGTTCCCGATGGCCGAGAAGGGTTACACGACCTCGATGACCTGGTGGACGCAACCACCGAGCTCCGGGCGCGGGACAGGTCTCTGGCGGCTGTGGTCATAAAGCTCGACGAGGGCTTCTCCGGAGAAGGGAATGCACTCTTCCGGTTGGATGAAGCACCCGACACCGGACTAGCCGAGTGGGTGAGGCGGCGCCTCCCCGAGGAGATCCGGTTCGAGGCCTCCGATGAGGCGATCGAGCCCTACCTCGAGAAGCTTGCAAGGATGGGGGGCGTGGTCGAGGCCTTCGTCGATGGCCCCGACAAACGCTCCCCATCGGTGCAATGCCGGATCAACCCGATAGGCGAGGTAGAGGTGATCTCCACCCACGACCAGTCGCTGGGCGGACCAAACGGTCAGGTGTTCCTCGGTGCGAGCTTCCCAGCCGACCGCGAATACCGCCATGACCTGCACGAGATGGCGCTTGAAGTGGGTCGCCGGCTCTCCGAGATGGGAGTGCTCGGACGGTTCGGGGTGGACTTCATCTCGACCCGAGCCGCCGACGGAACCTGGAACCACTGCGCCCTCGAGATCAACCTGCGAAAGGGTGGAACCACTCTGCCGTTCATGATGCTCGAGTTCCTCACCGATGGCTCATACGACCTCGAGCGTGGCGAGTACCTCACCGCAGCGGGCCAGTCCCGAAGTTATGTCGCCTCGGACAACGTGGAGAGCCCCTTCTATCGGGGGATGACGCCGGACGATCTGATCGACCTCGCCGTCTACAACGGGCTTCATTTCGAGGCGAGCAGCCAGGTCGGGGTCGTCTTTCACCTGATGGGGGCGTTGTCCCGCTACGGCAAGCTCGGATTGGTCGCCATCGGCGAGGACCTAGTGACCGCAGACCAGATTTACCGGGAGACCCTGTCGGTTCTCGACAGGGAGACGAGGCGACCACCGCTGTCGGCAAGTCAGATGGGAGACACAGTGCCTGATTGCCGCTGATTTGCGTTTCCAGGTGCTGAGATGTTCGGACGAGACAGAAGGAGGACGAAAGTGAGAAGGACCGCATCCATCGCATCGATCGTGATCGGTGTGCTCCTCATCCTTGGTGGCGTTGCCACCTGGATTGTGGTGAGCACGACGCTGGGAAAGCAGCAGATCACGGTGTCCGACGACGCATCTTGCTTGGCCGGTGACGAGGTCAACGGCCCATTCAGCGCCTATTGCCAGGCAACCGTCATCGAGACCCACGCCCTTGAGGCGACGGGCGGGATGTACTACGCCCAACTCGACCGGGAGGATCCGCTCAGAGAGACGGCAATGAACGCCGCGTTCCTCCAAGCGTCGTTGTTCACGTCTGTGGTGGCATTTGGCACTGCCGCCATGGCCATCCTTGTCGGCGTGCTCTTCGTGCTGATCGGGGCCGGGATGAGGGACGTCGCCGAGCGACTCCCAGACGTCACTGCACCCGTCACCACCTGACCACCGGCCGTCGGGTGGGCGGTGCGTCGCCCACCCGAGACGGCCCGGTGACTTATGGCCCTAGAGCAGTCGCCTGCCGTTACCTACGCTGCCCCAAACGAGCAGGAACCGTGCAGGAACTGACCGAGACCGAGGCGAGGCAGCTGCTGGAGCGGGCGGATGTCGCCCACCTCGGGGTTATCGCCGATGGCGAGCCATACGTGACTGCTGTGTCGTTCGTGATTTCGGGCAACCTCTTCCTCTTTCGCACCGGGCCGGGCAGACGGCTCAAGGCGATCGAGGGCGGTTCGCTGGTCTGTGTCGAGGTATCCGAGTACGACCCCGACACCGGCGACTGGGGCAGTGTCGTTGCTGTTGGCCCAGGTTCGGTGATCGCAGATGGCGCGCTCGAGTCGGGCACGGTCGATGCCCTCTACGCCAAGTACCGCAAGGTGATCGATTCGAGCGTGACGCTGCAGCCGTCGGTTGGCTCGGTGGCCGTGGCGGTGATGCTTGGGAAGATCAGCGGCCGCTCGTCGGGAAGCGCCTGGGCCCCCCGCACCCGTCCCGGACGACTTTGACGAACCCGAGCTGAGTCGGGCTGTACCCGAGTCTCAGCTCAGCGGCACGCCCCGGAGGGCGCCCCGCTCGGCGGCAACCGTGCTTGCTTCGGCGCCACCGGCCGGATGGCCCGACCGGGTAGGACCTTCGGCCGGTACCACAAGAACGCCGCTGCGAGGATGCTGTGGTGTTCGCCGACCAGGGAGCAGAGCGTGGCCCGTTCCGACTCATCTAGCAGCGTCTTCGACCGGATGATTCTGGTGCTTGTTGTCACCACTTCGATCTTGGCGATAGCGGTACTGGTCAGTGTCGTGAGGTCTCCGCAGGGAGTCGCGGCTACGGGTCAGACCGATGCGGCCGAGGCGGCGGTCATCGATGCCACATTGAGCGAGTTCGCCATCGAGGGCACGCTCGCGGCCGACCCCGGCCCGGTTCAGATCGAGGTGACCAATGGCGGCTCGCAGATCCACAATCTGGTCCTGGTCGGTGGTGAGTCCACGCCGGATCTCGATCCGGGCCAGTCGGCGACGCTCGACCTGGGTGATCTGGCCGCGGGCACGTACACCGTCTTCTGCTCGATCGCCGGACACCGCGATGCGGGGATGGAAGCCGAGTTGGTCGTCGGTGGCGACACGACAGCCCACGAGGAGCACGGGACCGGTGCCGAGGGCGAGGAGGTGGACTACTCGGCGCTCGACAGGGCGATGACCGAGTCGATCATGGCCTTCCCCGCCGAAACCGAAGGCATGGGCAATCAGCCACTCGAGCCGGAGGTCCTCGACGACGGCACCAAGAAGTTCGAGCTCACCGCCGCGGTGACGGAGTGGGAAGTCGAGCCGGGAGTCCTGGTGGACGCCTGGTCGTACAACGGGATGGTTCCCGGCCCCCAGATCAGGGTCGACGTCGGCGATCGGGTCCAGATTGTGGTCCACAACGAGCTGCCCATGGGAACCGATGTCCACTGGCACGGGGTCAGGGTCCCCAACTCTATGGACGGTGTGGCGCCCATAACGCAACCGCTGATTGAATCGGGCGAGGACTTCACATACGAGTTCGTCGTCGAGCAACCGGCGATCGCCATGTACCACGCCCATCACCACGGACAGATGCAGGTGCCCAATGGCTTGTTCGGGACCTTCATCGCCGGCGACATCCCGATCCCATACGGGCAGACGGTGTCGGGCGTGAAGATCCCCGATGACTTCAAGGTCGCCCTCGAGATCCCGATGGTGCTCAACGACGCCGGGGTGATCGGTCTCAGCCTCAACGGGAAGTCCTTCCCTGCCACCGAGCCGTATGTCGTCGAGGACGGAGATTGGGTAGTGGTGCATTACTACAACGAAGGACTCCAGTCCCACCCGATGCATCCGCACCAGTTCCCCATGCTGGTGTTCGCCAGGGATGGGATTCCACTCGATCACCCCTACTTCGCCGACACCCTCAGCGTTGCCCCCGGCGAGCGATTCTCCGTGCTGATGCACATGGACGATCCAGGCACCTGGGTCTTCCACTGCCACATCCTCAACCACGTCGAACGCGACACGGGGATGTTCGGGATGGTCACCGCATTCATCGTGGAGGAGGCTGGCGAGTGAGCACGGGCGCCGTCCATCGAGGCGCCGGCAAGAGAGCGCAATGCTGATCTACTACTTCACCGATATCGACGCCCCCGTTCGGCGTGGCGGAGCCCAGGCTGCTAGATGCCATTCCCGACCTCGACGGGCTGGCCGAAGGCGCATACCGCGACGGCGAGGCGCGCCGAGCGAGGCTCGGTGCCGAGGTCACAAAGGTCCAGGCCCCAGCGTTCGTCAAGTTGATCGTGGAGTTGCCGACAAAAGGGCCCGGCCGGCTGACTGTGCCTCTGTCCTGGACGGCGGATGGGTCGACGGCGCTTTTCCCACGGATGGACGCCGACCTGATGCCGGCCCCACCAGGTGATGCTGTGAGCGCAAACACGAAGTCGAAAGGACGGTGATTGCGGCGACACATCAGAGGCGCGTTCTGTCGAGTTGCGCGGCTTTGCGGATCAAGTCGACGTGGTCAGCGTCGAGTGGACGAACCTCCGACGAGCGGTTCAGTGATGGAAGGGCTCGCCCTCGACTGGTGGTAGCCGAGATTCCAGCTTGTCTAGGTACGCCACTGCCCTTGTGAGGTCGTCGATCAGGAAGTCGGCCAGGTCCTGGCTGAACCCGTTTCGCACCACCACTCGCAGGACTGCCAGATCCTCCCGGTTTTCCGGGAAGGTGTAGGCGGGGACCAGCCAGCCACTCTCCCGCAGCAGCTTGGACACGTCGAAGACCGAGTAGTTGCCGTCTTCGTTGGCGAGAGCGAAGGCGATCACGGGGAGGTTGCTGCCGTCGGTGATCATCCGGAACGGGCCCATGGCCGCGATCCGCTCGGCGAGCCCCATCGCCACATCTCTGGCTGCCTGCTGGACCCGGCGGTACCCCTCGAACCCAAGCCGGATCAGGTTGTAGTACTGGGCGACGATCTGGTTCCCCGAGCGGGAGAAGTTGAGAGCGAAAGTCGGCATCTCGCCACCGAGGTAATTGACCCGAAACACGAGGTCGTCGGGGAGAGCCTCGGGGTTGCGCCACACCACCCAGCCGACCCCCGGATACACCAGCCCGTATTTGTGCCCCGAGGCGTTGATCGATTGCACCCGAGGGAGCCGGAAATCCCAGACCAGGTCGGGGTCGATGAATGGGGCGACGAATGCACCCGATGCCCCGTCCACATGGACAGGGACATCGAGCCCGGTCTCCGCTTCGAGTTGGTCGAGGGCGGCGCAGATGTCGGCGATCGGTTCGTAGCTCCCATCGAAGGTCGATCCGAGAATCGGGACGACCCCGATCGTGTTCTCGTCACATTGCTTGACCGCCTCCTCGCCATTGAGGGTGAAGCGGTCGCCTTCCATCGGGACGAGACGCATCTCGACGTCCCAATACCGGCAGAACTTCTCCCAGCACACCTGGACGTTGATCCCGGCCACGAGGTTGGGACGATCGGTCGACTTCCCCTGGGCCCGCATCCGCTCCCGCCAGCGCCACTTGAGCGCCATCCCGCCGAGCATCGCCGCCTCGCTCGATCCGGTGGTCGAGGTCCCGGTGGCCTCCTCGCCCTCGGGTGAGTGCCACAGCCGGCTGAGCATGTTGACACAGCGCATCTCGATATCGGCGGTGCGCGGGTACTCGTCCTTGTCCACCATGTTCTTGTCGAACGACTCCACCATGAGCCGCTCCGCCTCGGGCTCCATCCAGGTGGTGACAAAGGTGGCGAGGTTGAGCCGGGCGTTGCCGTCGAGCATCAACTCGTCGTGGATCACCTGGTAGGCGGTGTCGGGCCGCATGCCTTGTTGCGGTATCTCTAAGCGGGGCGCGCTCGACTCGCCGCTTCGGGCGAATATCGGGTTGATAGCGGTGGGCGGCGGCTGCTCCGCCTTCTTGGGCGACTCGACCTTGCCATGCACTGCCACTGGGGATGCCTCCTCGATTGATTTGGAATCTATGCAGATGGATTGATGCCGTGCTCATGCAGATCGGCTGATTCAGCCTGCGTGCTCTGTGTCCGCTCGGGGAGCAGGAGGAAGGCACCCACGAGGAAGCAGATCGCACCGATGAAGGTCCCCAGGTTGCTGATGGCCAGGCTGCGCGGCTGGTCATCGGCGGGGACGATCTTCGAAGCGATCGCCGATATGCCGAAGGCGACAGAGCCGGCGAGGTTGAGCAGCGCGATCCACCACGAGATCTCACGCGGCTTCCAGGACACCCACCCGTGGCCGGCTTCGGCCCAGGCGAGGGCGCTGGCCACGAGGAAGCAGATGGAGCCGAGGACATCGGGCCGCCAGATCATCTGGTTCGCCTCGCTCGATGTGAGGTTTGCCTGCAGCGCCTGGAAGGTGCTCCTGTTGAAGAAGAGGGTCCCGGCCAACTGGATCAGACTGGCCCACCAGTCGATGCGTGCCGGTTCCCATGAGAGGAGCCTGGTGCGGGACGGGGTGCCCGCGAGCGAGCGAACCGAATTCACCGCCTCCAGATAGACGAGCAACGCCGCCGAAGTGAAGAAGATCGATCCGACGAAGAAGGTGATTCCGTCGGCGGCCGGCCCGACGCGCTCCCCATAGGCAGGTAGCGCACCGAGGGCGAAGCAAACCGACCCGATCATGAATAGGACCGCGATCCACCATGCGACGGCGCCAGGAGCCCACCATGTGGAACCGGTGCTCGCGGTGAGCCGGTTGCGCTGCTTGCGATGTCGGCGGGACTGCCATCGCACCGTTCTCCCATCGGGGCGGCGCATCGTGATCTCGGTGGTGAATGGCGCCGGGCCATCGCTGGCGACGACCACCCAACCCTCAGGGACATCGAGATAACCAGCGGATCCCAAGAACCACTCCTCCGGGTCAACCCTGTGGGGACTTTACGCAGAGGCCGAGGCGGGAAATCGGGGCGCGCTCAGACCCAGAAGGTGTCGTGGCGGAGGAAGAACTCAGCCATCTCCTCGTCGGTCGGTTTCCACCCGGTGTTGGCCAACTCGGCCAGACCTTCGAAGTAACCCTCCCTGGGGGCGCCGGGGACGAAGAGGATCAGCATCGACGCAGGCTCCCCGGACTCGTTGCGAAAGGCGTGCAACCCGCCGGGAGGCACGTAAAGGAAGTCGCCCGGTCGGCCGTCGCGCCACTCGGCGCCGTCGAAGAGCCGAACCGTCCCCGAGATGACGAAGAACGATTCGGAGATGCTGCGGTGGAAGTGGTTGCCCGGACCGCTCGGCATTTCCTCCATGTTCCAGCGGTAGAGCCCAAAGTCGCCGTTGGTGGCGGCACCGGTGGCGAGATAGTCGGCGGAACTTGTGGGCGAGACGATGTCGTGGGGAGTGTCGGTCGGCCGGAGCCACCCGCTCGACTCGCCGCTATCGCCGTGGTAGCGGTCAGGCGGGTATGGAAGATATGGGCTGAATGACATGGTCGCTGGTCAGACGGTGAACTGCTCGCCCCAGTCGAGCGTCACCAGTTCGATCTCACCCAGGGCGTGCGATGCAATGTTCCAGATGGCCCTACGTCCCGCCTCGGTCATGTAGTAGTCGTGGATGGGGAACACCTGGCGTGGTCCGACTCTTCGGGCGAACTCCACCGCTGCGGTCATCGACGTCCACGGGGCGATCAGGGGGAGAGCGAGAATCGGGGCGGTCTGCGCCGGTTGGTGGCTGTCCCCGGGGTGGGTGAGAACGTCCTCGATGGTGAAGCTTCGGTTTGGCGGTTGCGCCCCGGTCGGCACCGGTTCGTGGAGCACGTCCTCGGCCGTTACGCCGGACGGGATCTCGGTGGATGCGGTGATGCCCTCGCCTTCGAGAATCTCCGCCACCGCGGAGTTGGTGTAGACGGTCAGATCGGAGCGACGGTCGATCAGCCAGCGGACGAATTCGGGGTTGACGTGATCGCGGTGCTCGTGGGTGATCAACACCCGGTCTACCTCGATCGACCCCAGATCCACTTCACCCGACTCGAAGGTATGGAACCCAGGGTCGATGAGAGTGCCGTGGTCGTCGGTGGTGATCACCACACAGGAATCGGTGAGTCTGCGGATTGTTGTCATCCCACGACCGTACCCGGGCCCAGCCGTCTCTGCTCCCCGGCACGGTGCTGGAGCGCTTGAATCCTGGCCAGGAGGCTCGAAATGTCGTGGACGCTGGAGGACATCCCCGACCAGACCGGTCGGGTGGCGGTGGTGACGGGGGCAACGGTGGGCTCGGCCTGGTGACGACCCGGGCGCTTGCCGCAAGAGGCTCAATTGTCATCATGGCTGCTCGGCACCCGGCACGGACCGAGCGGGCCGTCGAGGAGGTACGCGCCGCGGTCCCCGGCGCCAAGCTGGATGTGGTCCCTCTCGACCTTGCATCGCTCCAATCGGTGCGAGTCTGTGCCGAGCGGATCGCTTCTGGTTACAAGTCGATCGATCTCCTCGTCAACAACGCCGGGGTTATGGCGATCCCCCGAGCCGAGACAGCAGACGGGTTCGAAATGCAGCTCGGGGTCAATCACCTCGGACACTTCTCGCTCACCGCACATCTCTTCCCGCTGCTGCTTCGGGGAAGCGCACCAAGGGTGGTCACCGTGAGCAGCGGCGCCCGTCACTTCTCGGCTGGGGTGTCGACCTCCGACCCGCACCTGCGGCAGCGGTATGGGCCGTGGCGCTCATACGGGCAATCAAAGCTGGCCAACCTGCAGTTCACGCTCGAACTGCAGCGCCGCGCCGACTCAGCGGGCATCGTCTTGGCGAGCCTGGCGGCGGATCCGGGGTTCTCGGCAACCGACCTGCAGGCGCAAAGCCACCGCGCCAGCGGTGGTGGCTGGAGCCAGGCTTTCTTCTACCGCGCCGTCTCGATGTTCGGGTCGACTCCCGAGGTCGGCGCCCTCCCTCAACTCCGCGCCGCCACCGATCCGGCGGCAAGGGGCGGCCAGTTGTACGGCCTGAGGTGGGTGGCCCACGGGAGGCCGGTACCGGTGCGGGTGCCGCAGAGACACGATCGGCCCGCCGACGGAGCCGCCTTGTGGGAACTCTCGGAGAGAGAGACCGGGACCGAGTTCGACGTCGCGCGCCATGGCTGGCCGCATGTGACAGTTCGGCCCCGGGCGTGCCTGTGCTCCTGGCCAAACCCGCCGCCGGCGGCGGTCATGGATGCCCGACCACCCATCCGCCCTCGCCGGAGACCGCCTCGAGGACGTGGTCGTGGATGACGAACGCTCCGTCGACCGGCTTCGCCCGCACCCGCACCACCACGCGGGACCGGTCCTCGCCAGAAGGCTCGACCGCGATCCCCACCATGGTGTATCCGGTGTACCCACCGATGGCGGCGTAGTAGGGATCCAGGTATTCCTTCGCCGCCGCCGCCATCTCGCCGCTCTCAGCCTCCTCGAGCACGGGCGCCAAACCAGGCGCGGGCTGCGCCGCGGTGGGCACCCGTGCGGGGAGGTAGAGGCTGCTGAGAGCGCCATCGCTCTGGGTCACCACCACCTCGTAGTGCTCCACCACGGGGGCGTCGTACCCGTCGCGCTCCCGATCGAAGTCCATGACGTGAGCCGCCACCTCCACCCGCCACTCGTCGTCCCCGCTCTGCTCAACCGCCACGGTGGTGGTGTCCACCACATGACGGTCACCCAGCGCTCCTCCCGACCACTCGACCTCCGCCGGGGTGTAGGGAGCCAGGACCTGCTCGTTCCCCGGTGCTCTGGAAGCGATGAAGGTATGGACGTACGACTCGGCGAAGCCCGCCACCTCGGGCGGGGGGCCGGCAGGATCCACGGCGAGAGGGCCGCTACCCGGACGCAGCAGCACCACGGCGAGCAGCGCCCCCAGCAACACTCCGCCGGCGATGGCAATGGACAGTCCGAGCAAGCGGCGCCACCGCTTGGGCGGTGGCGGCGGGTCGTCGACCTCGGGGTCGGCGACCTTGAGGTCGAATGCATCGAGGTCTGGTTCGGGGTACTTGAGCGCCGACATGTCGTCCTCCTTCAGCGTGCGATCTGAACCAATTGGGCGAAGCCCGACTCGACGAGGTAGCCGCGTCCCGGGGGCCGTACCCCGGCGCCGGGCGGTGGGAGCTTGACGCCGAGCAGTTCGGCATCGGTGAGGTCGGGGTCGAGGAGGATGCCGACCTTCGACTTGCGGACCGCACCCGTCCAGTGGTTGTAGGCGCGGCGCAGGTCGTCGGACCGTCCGGCAGCCACCACATGAACCTGTTCGTGTCTGGCGGCGATGAGCCGGGCGAGGCATCCTCCGGGGTCGTCGACGGCGTCCGCATCGTCCACCAGGACCAGGTGCGGTTCCTCGGAGGCGAGGATCTCGTCGACAATGGGCGGCAGGTCGGCCGGGTCGATGATGACCCGGTGTGCCGCGCTGTCGCGCAACGGGCTACGACGGGGCGCGAATGCGGTGACGGTGACTCCAGCCACCCTCGCCGCCGCCTCGGCCAGCGTCACCAACAAGGTGCTCTTCCCTGTCCGCGGACCACCCCCGACCAGGGCGTGCTCCGACAGGTCGATCACCAGATCCACCGGGGCGAGTTCGTGCTCGCCGATACCCACCGGTATCCGCCAGCACCCCTCGCTGAACGATGCAGGGCCCATCTCGCTCCGGTCGACTGTCGCCGGCATCACCTCGACGGGCCGCGGCACGCTGTCGATCTCCGGGACCCCCACACCGGACCAGCTGGTCGCCGCCTGGACGATCAGCCCGGTGCTGGCATCGACCGCCCGGCCGTGGGGGAGCGCCGGGATGTTGCGCAGGCGCAGCCCGAGAGTGGTGACGTCCATCGGGTCGGCGAAGGCGAAGGCGAGTCGCGTCGCCACCGTCCCGGCCACCCGGATCGGGATCGACATCGCCTGTCGCCCGCCAGCGACGACGTTGATCCCCAGAGCGGCACCATCGGCTATCAGCCGGGCGACCATCTCGAGCAGTTGAACGTCCTTGTACCCGTCGAAGGCGGCTCGGAGCCCGGCGTAGTCGTCGATGACCAACAACAGCCGGGGCGAGGTCTCGCCGCTGCGGCGCCTCTTCTCCAACTCACTGCGCAGGAACCGGAGTAGCCGCACCTGCCGCTCCCGGTCGTCGGCGGCCACCACCGAGCCGACATGGGGGAGGTCGGCCAGGTGGTCGAAGCGATGGGTGCCGAACCCGAGAACGTAGACGTGGCTCGGTGCGTCGAGGAGACCCATCCCGAAGGCGACGACGACGGACTCGATGAACTCGTCGACTCCCGACCCGGGCATTCCGTAGCAGAGCAGGTTCCCCCGCCGCGGGTCCCAGCGCCAGGTGGACACCCGCTGCTCCTCGGGCTGATCGACGAGGGCGAGCGGGAGACCGTCACCCGCCGTGTCGCCAAGCAGGTCGGCCAGTTGGACGACGTCGGGGAGTGGTGCTGGCCACGGGGTTCTGGCAGGGCGCATCTTGGTGCGCTCGGCGGCACCGGTGATCGCGGCGACGAGGCGTTCCAGGTCGGTGGGGAGATCGTCCGAAGGCGGTCGACGCGGGGCTGACGGAGGCTCCGGGCTGAAGGAGGCCGTGGAGACGATGACATCGGAGCCGACGCGCCCCGAGACACCGGTGGACAGAGCGGTCTGGAAGGGGACGAGCTCAGAGGGGCCGAAACGGACATACCCTCGACCCGGCAGCGAGCGCGGCAGGTTGGCCGCGGCGGCATCACCGATCACGTCCTTGGAATCGGTGGTGCTCTGCACTCGCAGTGAGAGACGCAGATTGCTGTTGGCCCGGATGTTGTCCTTGATCACTCCGGCGGGTCGTTGCGTCGCCAGGAGCAGGTGGACACCGAGGCTGCGGCCCCGGGCGGCGATGTCCACCAGTGCCTCCATGAATTCGGGCAGCTCCTTGGCCATGGCGGCGAATTCGTCGATGACGATGAGCAGCCGGGGGAGCGGCTCTTGGTGGGCAGCGGCCAGATAGCTGGGAAGGTCCTGTGCCCCCACCTCGCGCAGGACCCGTTCGCGGTGGCGGAGCTCGGCCTCGAGGCAGGTGAGAGCTCGGCGAGCCAGGTGCTCGTCGAGGTCGGTGACGACCCCGACCACGTGGGGGAGAGCGGAGCAGGCGTCGAAAGCGCTTCCTCCCTTGTAGTCGACGAGGACGTAATTGAGGTGCTCGGGGTCGACCCGGGCGGCGAGTGAGACGACCATGGTGCGGAGCAACTCACTCTTTCCGGCGCCGGTGGTGCCGGCGAGGAGTCCGTGGGGCCCGTCGGTGACCAGGTCGATCTCCAGGGGCCGGTTGGCAGCCGCCCCGATGGGGGCTCGCACCGTGGAACCCGAGCGCCGCCAGGCGTCGGCCACCACAGCCGGGATCGGGGTCGGTCATCTCGAGCAGCTCGAGAAGACCAATCGTCTCTGGCAAGGCGGATTCGGCGTCCGCCCGCTCCGGGTCTTGGAAAGCCGCCACCGAGCGGGCCACCTCTGCGGCCACGTCGTCGGAGGCGAACAGCGGCGTCACTCCCTCGACGACCTCACCCTTTCCCGGGTTCTCCATCCGCAGCCGGAGTGCCGTCCGTGGTCACCACCGTCGAGGAGAGCGATGGGAGGCGGTCGGCATCCTCGGATACCGCGATCGCCGAAACCGTTCCCCCGGCGACGAGCGTGCCCACGAAGCTCGACGTGCCCGGGTCGTGACCCGTGTCCACCACCAAGATCGTGTGTCCCGACGTCTCTCCGGTCAGTTCGGAGACGACGACGTCGGCATCTGCTGCGGTTGCGGCCAGCAGGCGGCGCCCCGAGCGGGCCATGACGTGAGGCAGCCACCAGACCCAGCGCCACTCCGCCACCCTGTCGGAGTGGGCCAGCACCGCCACCCGCAGGTCGGCAGGACCGTGATGGAATGCCGCTTGGATCAACAGCGACCGGATCAGACCGATGGTGGCGTGCCGCGGGCCGGCAACGCCCAAGACGGCGCCACCACGGAGCACCACCTCGACCGGGCCGGCGTCGAGGTGGCGAGCCCGGTCGATGGCTTCCAGCACCTCCTGCTCGGGGTTCCGCTCCGGAGCCACCGGCTCCGGCAAGGTGACGGCGCCGTAGCCGAGGCAGAGGCTGAGGAAGTCCTCGTGATGCGGTCGCCGCTCCCAGAGGCGCGTGTCACCGACGGTCGCCGCGGTGACCACGTCGGGCAGGGATAGGTGCCGCTGTCCGAGCCGGCGCCGCCACGCCGCCTTCCACCGCAGCAACTCCCTTTCGAACTTGGCGAGATCGGCGGTGAAGGTCTCCTCACGGGCACGCAGCCCGCGTCGGCGCGAGAAGCGGTTGTCGACCAGGTTGAAGAGCATCAGTACCGGACTGAGCAGACAAAACAGTGCAAACCGGGGGTTGAAGAAGATCGCCATCGTCCCGCCCATGACCAGGGGGGCGAGGATCATGGTCCAACGGAACCCTCCGCCCTTTGAGGGCTCGGGGCCACGCTTGGGCACGGTGGCATCGATCGTCGGTTCGGGGGCGAGCCGACGCGGTGGGCGGTTGAATGCGCCCGGCGAAGCGGTCTCGGGCGGTGTTTGCAGAACCTTGCGCACGAGCCACACCGTGGCTCCGACCTGGAGCGCAGCGCCCACCGGGCAGCGGAACCGATCGTGCTGGGGCCGCCCGTCGAGCAGCACGTGGTCCCCCGGGCCGGGGTCAACGGTCACGGAGCCGTCCGCGGCCACGCCGATCGAGGTCGCCTCGCCGCAGAAGCCCGGCGCGCTCCCCGGTTGGGGGCGGTAGAGCCCAGGGGCGAGGAGGAGGCGCTGACCGCCGTCGGTGCCCGAGATGCCGGCCAACTCGATTGCTGGGGGAATCCGCCGTTCCCTGGCCTCGGGGGCGATCCCGAGCTGGGCTCCATCGCCCAGGTCGAGCTCGGATATCGGCGTCTCGGGGTGGTAGAGCACGCCGTCGACGGCGACGCCGCGGCTCCAATCCCCACCCAGTTGTGGCCTGGAGGGCAGCTCCCAGATCGCCGACCCGGGCTGCAGGCTCACAACCGAGTTCGAGGTCGTCGACCCCTCCATCGTGGCTCACCTGGGCGCGCAGCCGCGAGCTCACTCGAACATCCCCGGAGGAGCCGTCGCCTGCTTCTTCAGCCGCTTCCTCTGCCGCCTCCTCGGCGAGCCTCCTCGCCTCCTCCTCCGCCTGACGCCTTTCTTCTTCCACGATCGCGGCCAGTTCTGCCTCGATCGATGCGATGGATTCGGTCACGGTCCCGGTGGCGAGGTCGACGCCTGGAGAGGTGGAGCTCGTACCAATCGTCCGCCTGGTCAGCCAGCGGCCCACGCAGAGCATCCGACAGCTCGGAACGACCGGTGCCGAGCGTCGCCGTACAGCAACAGAGACACGTCCCGCAGCCGCCCCCGCACTCGTGTTGTGTCCGCAGCGATGCCAGCGCCGCTTGCAAGTCACCCTTGGACGCCATGAAGACTCGTCCTCCCAGTGTTCATGCCGGTGGAATGTCGGAGCCCCCCGACCAACGAGGGGCTCCGGCTACTCCGAGCGGCTCAGGCCGGCGAAGCGCCCCCGGTGCCACCGCTGCCTCCACCGATCGTGTAGGTACGGTCGGTGACGTCGATGGTGTCCTGGGTACCGGTGGTGAGCACCGTGGTGGTGTCGGCCAGCGCCTCGATCGCCTGTGTGAAGGAGACCTTGAAGCCGTTCTCCCACACGTTGGTCTTGAAGCTCAATGCGTCGGGCCCTTCCCAACCGCCGGTCTGCGATCCGGTGCCGGTGCGCTCCAGCGCGGTGTCGAGGAGGGTGATCAAGTCACCGATCCTCTCCTGGGCGGTGGGGAAGTCGGTCCCAACCAGCTGATCCCGGTACTCCGGGTCGAGCACTCGAACGGTCATCTCGTCCTCCTTCTCTCCGCCGCCTAGTTGGCGGGCCTTCTGGGTCCGTTCCTTCGGACCACTGCCGATAGCTCAAGAACGTAAACGATAGTTAACGTCTTGTCAAGTGTGTCAGATATCGGTAGAGTTGATCCACGTTAGCGGGAGATCAGTGACGGGAGGCGAGATGTCACGATTTATGAACTCGGAGAACCTGCGGGCCACCGCAGGACGGTTGCGCGCCGTCAAGGAGGCGCTCAACGATCGCTACGCCGGCGTGACCGCTGCCCTCGCCTTGGCCGACCGTGACTCAGGCCACGTCATGGCCCTGAGTCACGCGGCAGACGGTGCCGGGTCGTGGGCGCTTGTGTTCGAGGACCGGGCTTCCTTCGCCGATACCCATGACCCATTTGCCGCCTACCCGGTGAGCCTCATGCAGCAGCTAGCCCCGTCGCTTCCCGACGATCCGGCGACCGCCCTACAGGTGATTCGCGACCACTTCGACAGCCTGGACCAGGCTGCCGGGCACGGTGGGGACGACGACCGGGTTGGTACCGAGGACCTCGAGGCGGCAGCAGACCCGAACAACGGGTTTCCCGTCGAGGTGCAGCAGGCGGCCCAGTACCTGCTCGACAACTCGGGCCTCTTCAGCGCGCTCGAGATCGCTGCTGATGGTCGCAGCCTGCACTACGACGACGAGTTCTCGATCGAGGACATCGATGCCCTGATCGAGCAGAACGGCCACCTGCAGGTGCTCATGGAGAACTTCGACGCCATCGACGTAGCCCACGAGGGTGGCGATGCCGACGGTGAGATAAGCCTCGACGACCTGGAGGCGGCGGCCGATCCGGACAATGGATTCGACCCGGCCGTGCAGGTGGCTGCGCAGTACCTCCTCGACAACCGACAGAATCCTGGACGCATTCGAGGGCGACCGGTACAGCACCTCGCTGCATAGGGACAACGTGGCGAACGCAGTTCTCCACCGTCTTCAGCTGAATGCCGAGGAGGCCTGGGACCTCATCTGGCCACCGGGTGGGCTGTCCGGCGAGAGCACCGCCGAGCTCGTCGACATGCTCGAGGGGGATGACGTCTCGGATGTGTTCCGCGAGCAACTGTGGGTCCATATCGCCGAGACCGAGGATGCAGCCACTCTGGAGAACCTCGTCCGAAACGGTGAGAGCGACGTGCTCGCTCTCGGCCATCGCAGAGAACGCCCCGACTACGCGCCTGCGTGAGGTCGTCACTTCGCTCGGGGCCGAGCCCGAAGACATCCAGGCGCATCGTCCCTTCGTCACCGCGGCGATCGACAACATGAGCGACTATTCGTTGACGCTGCTGGTTGAGGACCTCGAGGAGGACGATCAGTTGGAGCCCTTCCTCGAGGCGCTGGTGATCGATCACGAGCAAGAGGACGGGCCCTCGTGGTGGGAGTACTTCGGCGCCAGCCCGCACCACGTCACCATCTCGCACGAGTACGACACCGTCTACCTGGAGCGCGTGCTGGATCGCATCGGCCAGGTGTCCGACGCGGCGACGAAGGGCATCGTCTTCGAGGCGACGGTGGCGGCGGTCGAGGACGAACTCAAGAACGCCTCCAACGGGTGGGACATCAACGCCCTCGGGAACGTGACCACCACCTACTCGTTCACCGACGGACACCATGCCTCGCTCGAGCAGGCGTTGCTCGACCTGGTGATGACCGATCCGGAGGGAGTGGTCACCCATCTGCAGCAGCAGGACGATCGGGCGGAGGCGCTCACCGTGTTCATCCGCGAGCTGTTGCGGAGCAACGACCAGGACGGCGGCGGCGCCATCGAGGTGGACGAGGAAGGTGCGCTCAAGGTCAACCAGCTGATCACGGCCCTGGCCGGTGGAAATGGCGACTTGGCGGCGCGGCTCGACTACTTCAACTATCGGGTGGTCGGGCCCGACAGCCTGGGTAACACCCAGGAGGACTTCCCCCACGCCGAGCAGCTCGGTTACGCCGGCGGCGCCATCTCACAGGCGATCGACGAGCTCGAGCTGGGCGACAAGCCCGAAGGCATGGAGGCGGTCAAGTTGATCCTCGGTGTGGTCGGTCTGGTCGACCCGACCGACACCACCAGCGTCGTGGGGACCGGGGTGGATGCGGTCACGCTCATTGCGACCGAGTGGGCGGAGGCCGACATCGAGAGCGCTCAGGGAGACTGGGCCGAGCTCGAGGAAGGTCTCTACTGGGCGTTGATACCGACCGGAGCCGACCACAACACCGACGGGTTCCCCGACGCTTTCGACGATTTCCTCGTCGCCTACGGAAACGTCTTCGACCGGGCGTCGATCGGCAACTGAGAAACCCGTTTTGGCGTCACCGGGTGCGGTATGACCGCGTTTAGTGACGCCAAACCGGTTTATGAGTACGTGTAGAACCCGCGCCCGCTCTTCCGACCGAGGAGACCCGCCTCGACCATCCGCACCAGGAGCGGCGGAGCGGCGTAGTGGGGGTCGTGGAACTCGGCGTAGAGGACATCGGCCACCGCCTTCATCGTGTCGAGGCCGACGAAGTCCGACAGCTCGAGCGGTCCCATGGGGTGGTTGGCGCCCTCGCGCATCCCGGTGTCGATGTCCTCCGCGGTGGCATAGCCGGCCTCGTACATGCGGATCCCCTCGAGCAGGTAGGGGACGAGCAGCAGGTTGACCACGAACCCCGCCCGGTCCTTGGCTCTGATCACCGTCTTCCCGAGAACGTCTCCGGCGAACTCGCTCGCCATCGAGATCGCCTCCTCACCGGTGAGCACCGTGCTGACCAGCTCCACCAACCTCATCACCGGCACCGGGTTGAAGAAATGGAGCCCGACGACCCGGTCGGGGCGTGAGGTGGCGGTGGCGAGGCGGGTGATGGGAAGCGACGAGGTGTTCGATGCCAGCAAGGCGTCCTGATCGGTCACCGCCCGATCGAGGGCCCTGAAGATGTCGAGCTTGAGCGCCTCGTCCTCGGTGACGGCCTCGACCACCACCTGGCGGTCCGACATTGCGGTGAGGTCGGTGACGAAGGTGAGCCGGTCGAGGGCGGCGTCCTTGTCATCGGAGCTGATCTTCTCCCGTTCCACCCCGCGGCTCAGCGACTTCTCGATCCTGGCGCGCCCGGCGTCGGCGGCAGCGTTGGAGACCTCGTGGACCACGACGTCGAGCCCCGCCCGAGCGCACACCTCGGCGATCCCCGACCCCATCAACCCGGCACCCACGACACCAACCCGCTCCAAGGTCATCAGGCCCTCCTCGATATCGGTTCCATCATCGCCGGTCGCGCCGGCCGGGGCGACGCATCCAATGACGGGTCTAGCGTTCGCGGCGCTGGCTAGTCGGAGGCTGTCATGGGTCCTATCCGGGTCGGTATCAATGGATTCGGTCGCATCGGCCGCTGCACCTTCAAGCTGCTGGTTGCCGACGAGCGATTTGAGGTGGCGGGGATCAACGACCTGGCGGACGTCGGCGACCTGGCGTACCTGCTCAAGTACGACTCGGTCCACGGGTGGTACCCGAGGAAGGTGGACTCCGACTCCAACAGCATCATCGTGGGTGACCACAAGGTCGCCTTCCATGCCGAACGCCAGCCCGAGAAGATCCCGTGGGGAGACCTCGGTGTGGACGTGGTGGTGGAGAGCACGGGAGCGTTCCGTGCCAGGGCCGACGCTGCCCGCCATATCGACGGCCGGGGCGCGCAAGGTTGTGATATCTGCGCCGTCGAGCGACGCCGACGCCATGCTCGCCTACAAGGTCAACCACCACCTCTACGACCCCGACCGCCACCACGTGGTCTCGAATGCTTCGTGCACCACCAACTGTCTGGCCCCGCTGGCCCGGGTGCTGGTCGACCGGTTCGGGGTCGACCATCTCATGGTGAGCACCGTCCATGCATACACGTCGAGCCAGGCACTCACCGATACCCCGACCAGGAAGCGGAGAAGAGGGCGGGCGGCTGCACTCTCGATCATCCCGACCAGCACCGGTGCCGCCCAGGCGACGGCTCAGATCGTCCCCGAGTTGGAGGGGAGGTGCGACGGGATGGCGTTCCGCATCCCCGTCGAGGACGGGTCGGTGGTCGACGCCGTCGCCGCCCTCCAGACCGATGTGACGGTCGACGACGTCAACCAGGCCCTGGCCGAGGCGGCGGATGGGGCGATGAACGGGGTCCTGCGGGTCAGCGACGAGGCGCTCGTCTCCCGTGACATCATCGGTGACCCGCATTCCTCGATCGTGGATGCCGGATCGACCATGGTTCTCGCCGGGCGTGTGGCGAAGGTGATCGCCTGGTATGACAACGAGTGGGGCTACTCGGCGAGGATGGTCGACATGTGCGGGGTGGTCGCCGGTTCTGGGTGACCGGTGATCGTCAAAGACCAGCGCCCGCAGCCGTGGCCCGGTCGAGGTGGCGGTATTCGCCGGTGCGCAAATGGCACGAGGCGAGATGGCTTCCCCCCGGATGGCGCGCCCGCAGCATGGGCTCTTCGACGTCGCAGACCCCTTCGACGGAGATAGGGCATCGCGGGTTGAAGCGACAACCCGTTGGGGGGTTGAGTGGGCTCGGTATCTCGCCTTCGATCAGGTGCCTGGTGCGCGGGCGATCCGGGTCTGGCAACGGGTATGGCGGCGAGCAGCGCCTCGGTGTAGGGGTGGAGTGGTTGGCGGTACAACGTCTCCCGGTCGGTTAGCTCGACCACCTGCCCCAGGTACATCACCGCCACCCGGTCGGATATGTGCTCCACCACCGCCAGGTTGTGCGCCACGAAGAGCAGCGTCAGATGGAGGTCCTCCTGCAGTTCCTTGAGCAGGTTGAGGACCTGCGCCTGGACCGACACGTCGAGCGCCGACACCGGCTCGTCGGCCACCACGAATGTCGGGCGGAGGATCAGGGCGCGGGCTATCCCGATCCTCTGGCGCTGGCCACCGCTGAACTCGTGGGGGAAGCGCGAGGCGTGTTGTGGCCTCAAGCCGACCAGATCGAGCATCTCGACGACGCGAGCGTGCTGCTCGTCGGCGTCGCCGATCCCGTGGATGCGCAGGCCCTCGGCGATCGACTTGCCCACCGGAGCACGCGGGTCGAGCGAGGAGAAGGGATCCTGGAAGATCATCTGGGCGGTGCGGCGGAAGGGTTCGAGCGCATCGCCGGTCAGATGGGAGATGTCGGTCCCGTCGAAGGCGATGGTGCCGGCGGACGGTTCGAGGAGGCGGACCAGCATCCGTCCCAGGGTGCTCTTCCCGCATCCCGACTCGCCCACCAACCCGACCACTTCGCCACGGTCGATTTCGAGGTCGACCCCTGCCACCGCCTGGACCCACCCGACGGTGCGTTGCAGGATCCCCGACCTCACCGGGAAGTCCTTGCGCAGTCCCTTGACCTCGATCAACGGCTCAGCCATCGGCGATTCCCTCGTCGCCTTCTTCTTCTTCCGTTCTGCTCGTTCGTCGCCGTAGCCTCCGTCTTCCGTCTTCCGTCTTCCGTCTGCGAGCGAAGCGAGCCCTCCGTCCGCTCGCGAAGCGAGCTCAGCGGAGCGAGTTCGTCGCCCTCGGGGTTGTGATAGAGAAAGCAGCGGACGAGATGGTCTTCCTCGATCGGGAGCAACTCTGGGTCCAGCCTGGTGCACACTTCGAGCCCGTACTCGACCCGGGCGCGGCATCTCCCGGCGAAGCGGCACGCCTGCCCGAGATTGATGAGGGTCGGGACCACACCGGGGATCACCTCGAGCTTGTCCTTGACCTCGCCCAATGTGGGAATCGACCCGATCAGCCCCTGGGTGTACGGGTGCTTTGGCCGGTGGAAGAGCGTCCGGACATCGGTTTCCTCGACGACCTGACCGGCGTACATCACGGCCACCCGATCGGCCATCTCTGCCACCAGCCCCAGGTCGTGGGTGATGAGGATCACCGCGGTGCCCGAGTCACGCTGCAGGTCGAGGATCAGGTCGAGGATCTGCGCCTGGATGGTCACGTCGAGCGCCGTCGTCGGCTCGTCGGCGATCAGCAGTTCCGGCTCGAGCGCCAATGCCATGGCGATCATCACCCTCTGTGCCATCCCACCCGACATCTCGTGGGGATAGAAACGGGCGCGTCTCCCCGGATCTGGGATCCCCACCTTGGCGAGCATTGTCACCGCCTTCTGCTTGCCAACCTTGTCCGTCACGTCCCGATGGATTTCGTAGACCTCGGCGATCTGCCCGCCGACCTGGTGCACCGGGTTGAGCGACGAAGTCGGCTGCTGGAAGATCATCGATATCCGGTCGCCCCTCAACTCGGCCATCTCGTCGCGCGACATGCTGGTCAGGTCGCGCCCGTCGAACGTTGATGCGGCCGGACACGATCTTCCCGGGACGGGGCACCAACCCCATGATCGAGAGCGATGTGACCGACTTGCCGCAGCCCGACTCGCCGACCAGACCGAGCACCTCGCCACGGTCCACGTGAAGGTCGACCCCGTCCACCGCCCTGACGACCCCGTCGTGCGTGAAGAAATGCGTCCGCAGATCGCTGATCTCGAGGAGATGGCTGTCCCGATCCGGTTCGAGCCGTCCTTCCATCTTCCGTCCTACTTCTTCTTCCCTCTTACTCATTGAGCCTCGGATCGAGTGCGTCGCGTAACCCGTCGCCCAGCAGGTTGAAACCGAGCACGGTGAGCATGATGGCGAGCCCGGGGAAGAAGACCAGATGCGGTGCGGAGAAAATCTGGTTGCGCTCCTCACCCAACATCGTCCCCCATTCCGGGGTGGGTGGTTGTGCTCCCGAGACCGAGGAACGACAATCCGGCCGCCTCGAGGATGGCGGCGGCGATCCCCAGGCTGCCCAGCACCACAAGCGGGGTGAGTGCGTTCGGTATGACTCTGGTGAAGCAGGATCCGGCTGTTTGACGCCCCCAGCGCCCTCGAGGCCGCCACGAAGTCGAGTTCCTTGATCTGGAGGACCGAGGCGCGCATCACCCTGGCGTACGCGGGGATGGACACGATGGCAATGGCCAGCAGGGCGTTGGTCAGACCGGGCCCGAGCACCGCCACGATGGCGATGGCGAGGAGCAGCGCCGGGAACCCGAGCACGACGTCCATCACCCGCATCACCGAGTTGTCGAGCCACCCACCCCAGAACCCGGCGATGGCACCGAGCACCGCCCCGATCAGTACGGCCGCCGTGACCGTGGTGAACCCGATGGTCAGGCTCACTCTCGATCCATAGACGATCCTGGAGAAGACGTCGCGGGCGTTGCTGTCGAGACCCATGATGTGCTGCGGCTGATCCTCGGGACAGCCGAAGAGGTGGATACAGGGTGCGGAGCGTCTCTCCTCGCCTTCCACGCCGAGGAGACCCACCTCGGGGTCGTACGGGGCGAGCAGCGGGGCGAATATCGCCACCAGCACGAGGAATCCGATGATGATCAGCCCGGCCACCCCCGTCCTGCGCCGCAGACAGCCGTTTGCCCGCCGATCCGCCATGTCGAGCTCGGCGGACCGAGGAGATGGCCCTCCTCGGCCATCTGCTCGATGGGGTCCATGGTCCCCGCATGGTCGAAAGGCGGCGGGAGGTGGTCAGTCATGTGCTCGCTTCGCTCGCAGACGGAAGGCGGACGTCGGACGGCAGTAGCGAGCCGCTCATCCGAGCCTGATCCTGGGGTCGAGGTAGGCGTAGGAGACGTCGACCGCCAGGTTGACGATGACGAAGACGAGGGCGATCACGAGGGTGAATCCCTGGATCACCGGGAAGTCGCGCGAGAAGATGGCGTCCACCAGCGCGCTGCCCACCCCGGCGAGGGAGAAGACGGTCTCGGTGAGGACCGCCCCGCCGAGGAGCAGCCCAAGCTGAAGCCCGCCGATGGTCACCACGGGGAGGAGCGCGTTGCGCAAGCCGTGGTGGACGACGACTCTCCGTTCGGCCGCCCCCTTGGCACGTGCCGTCCGGATGTAGTCCGAACCCATCGTCTCGAGCAATGAGGACCGTGTTATCCGGGCAATGATGGCCATCGGGATCGTCGCGAGGGCCAGAGCCGGGAGTATGAGGTGCTGGACCGCATCCCAGAACACCTCCCACTGGCCGGTCACCAGCGTGTTGAGTACATAGAAGTTGGACAGGAAGATGGCGACGTTTGCTCCGAAGGTGTTCGGCTCGAGCTCCCAGCCCCACACCTCGTAGAAAGGCACCGAGCTGACACCTGGGTCGAGCCGGCCCGAGGGTGGCAGGGCCAACGGGGTGTCCTTCAGCACCAGGGCGAAGAGATAGGCGAGCATCAACCCGAGCCAGAACACGGGCATCGAGACTCCGACATTCGCTATCGCCATCGTCCCCACGTCCACAGAGGTGTTGTGCCTCATGGCGGCGGCGATCCCGAGCGGTATGCCAACGATCGAGCGCGATCGAGAGGGCGGCGATCGCAAGCTCGATGGTCAGCGGAAGCCGTTCGATCAGGATCTCACTCACCGGTCGGGAGAATCGGATCGACTCACCAAAGTCACCGGTGAGCAGGTTGCCCAGGTAGATCCCCAACTGGACCCATACCGGTTCGTTGAGCCCGTTGGCCTCGTTGAACGCCTGGCAGGCATCTTCGGTGGCACGCTCGCCGAGCATCGCTCGGCAGGGGTCGCCCGGCACCGCCCGGACGAGGAAAAAGACCACCAGCACGATCCCGATCAACACCGGGATCGCGTAGAGCAGCCGCCTGGCGACGAAGCTGATCACTCAGGGGGCTCGCTGGCGTGTGGCCATCGTGATAGTGAGAGAGGGGGGAGCAGGCTCCCCCCTCTCCCAGGCCATGTCAGCCCTCCGCCGGCGGCGGCGGATTGATCAGGCTGTCCCAGAGGTAGCTGTAGTACTCGAAGGCACCCGAGTTGCCCACGTGGAGCGGGTTGGCGGCATCGATTCCGGCGCCGAACGAGGTGATGACATCACCCGAGTCGAACTCGCTCCCGTCGTGGAAGGTCACACCCTCCCGCAAGGTGCAGGTCCACTCGGTTCCGTCCTCGTTGCCGGTGCACTCCGTCGCCAGCTTGGGAATGATGTTCCCCTCGAGGTCGTACCCCAGGAGCGGCTCGACCACTTGCTGGCAGGCGGCGAGCGACTCACCGTCGGTCTCGTCTGTGCAGTACAGGCTGATGGGTTCACCCGCTTGGACATACACCAGCGTGTCCTTGCCCGGGTTCATGAACTGGAACTGCGGTGCGCCGAAGTTGGGGCTGGCCGCGCCCTCCAGGCTGGCGCTGGCTGCGCTAGCCGCGGTGCCATGTGAGATGGGCACCGCAGGCACCAGCTCCTTGATGGCGTTGTTGGCCTGCTCGTAGAGCGGCGCTGCCTCGGCGGGATCCGAGATGGCCGACGCCTCCACCAACGGCTCGTAGATCTCCGGGTGGGCCGTGCCGAACTGCGGGTTCGCCTCGCCAAAGTGGAAGTCGAGGAAGTTGGTGATGTGCGGGTAGTCGGCCCCCCACCCCAGCATGTAGAGCGGGTAGCCGACATCGGCCGTCGCCGTCTCGATGAACTCGCCTGACTCGACAACCTGTGCCGAAACGTTCCAACCCAAGGTTCTCGCTCAACTGTTGGGCGAGTTCGTTGGCCACCGCGGTGGGCTCGGGGAGGTACACCCGTGCCTCGGCACGGAAGAAGATGGTGGTTTCGAACCCCTCCTCCACCCCGGCATCCGCCAGCAGGTCCCTGGCCGCCTCGGGGTCGAATTCGTACCACTCCTCTCCCTCACAGCCGTTCTCGATGGCGCAGGGGGTGAAGTGCGACGCCACCTCGGACCCTTCCAGGTTGAAGTTGTCCACGATCCGCTGGCGGTCGATCCCCATGGCAAGAGCCTGTCGCACCATCGGGTTGTCGAACGGCTCGTATGGGTTCCCTTCGAGGTCGTTGGCTGCGATGCCCAGATAGAACGTGTTGGGGTTGAGCGTGGGCAGGACCTGGAGGTTCGAATCGGTGGCGACGGACTCCGCGTCCGCCTTGAGCAGGTCCGAGACGTAGTCGGCGTTGCCCGACTGGAGCTCGAGCACCCGGGCCGGGCTTTCTGCCGACCAGCGGAAGACCAGCGAATCGTAGGGCACCGGGTCGCCCCAGTAGCTGTCGTTCGCTTCGAAGACGATGTCCGATCCCCGGTTCCAGGCGCCGAGGCGAGAACGGTCCCGTCCCGATCGGGTTGTCGAGCGGTGCGCCGCCCGTTGCCTCGAGGTGCTCGGACGGCTGGATCCCGAACGGGGTGAAGGCGATGATCTGCTGGAAGGCAGGCACCGGGCTGCACATCGAGAACACGACGGTCAGCGGATCGGGTGCCGTCACCGACTCGATCTTGCCCCCGTAGTCACAATCCGGGGCGCGCACCTCGGCTGCGCTCGCGGTGGCGGTGGTCTCGGTGGCCCCGGTCGTTTCAGTAGCGCCGGTGGTCTCGGTGGCCACCGTGGTGTCGGCTGCTGCCGTGGTGTCGGCTGCTCCCGTCGTGTCGGCGCGCCGCTGTGGTGGCCGTCGTGCCGCCACCACAGGCGCCGGCGACCACGGCGAGAACCGCCAGTAGCGCCAGCCATCGGAATCGTCGCATGAATGCCTCCAATGCAGTCAGCTTCCCGGAGGGCGGCGGCAAAACCCGCCACTCCCGTCAGAACGGTACCCAGCGAGGGTGGTCTCGTGCCGTTCGCACGGCCGAAATGTTGGGAGCGTCGTCAGCCCAACCGATTCGCCTATCGCCGGTCCTGGTAGCCCCCGCCCGATCCGCCACCCCAAGAGCTCCCGCCACCACCATCGCGCGGCCGGGACCCGCCCCCACCCGAGCGGGGCCGCGCCTCGTTGACGGTGATCCGGCGGCCACCGGCACTGGAGCCATCCAGCTCCTGGATGGCCGTGCGGGCCTCATCGTCGTTTGGCATCTCCACGAACCCGAACCCCCGGGAGCGACCGGTGTCACGGTCGAGGATCACCTGCGCCGAAGACACCGTGCCGTGGGTGGAGAAGAGTCGTTCCAGGTCGCCATCGTTGAAAGAGAAGGGGATCCCTCCTACGTACAAATTCATTCCCGTCCTCTCGTCGCTGCCGCTTCGATCGCCCGTCAAAGGTGCGCCGGCGGCTCCTCCGGCGTGCGCACCGAGGCGATGGCGGCGGAACGCCGGATCGGCCCCAGGAGCAAACACGTGGCGCGGACGTTAGCGACCGTCTCCACGTTCCATGCGTCCGAGAACCGCCGATAGCCTTGCCGCCGTGCCTTGGGACCCGACCGGCTACCTCAGCTTCGGCGGTCCCCGCACCCGACCCGCCATCGACCTCCTCGATCGGGTGCCGTCAGTGGAACCCGACTTGGTATACGACCTTGGGTGCGGACCGGGCAACAGCACGGTGCTCCTCACCGAGCGCTGGCCGAGCGGCCACCGTGGTGGGTGTGGACCGTTCCGATGCGATGCTCGCCGAGGCTCGCCGCCAGGTACCGGGTGCGTCCGTTCGTGCTCGGCGACCTGGCGACGTGGGAACCGGACCGCCCGGGGGATGTGGTGTTCAGCAACGCCACCCTGCAATGGCTCGACGACCACGAGCGGCTCTTCCCCCGGATCCTCTCCTGGGCGTCGCCTGGCGGCGTGCTGGCGGTGCAGATGCCACGCAACTACCGACTCGCCGTCGCACCTGGCGGTGGGCGAGGTCGCGATCCTCGCCGCGCTGGGTCGGCGTCGCTCGATGGTGTCATGCGTCACGGACCCCGTGGCCGAGCCGGCTGTCTACCTCGACTTGATCGGCGCCGTTGGTCGATTCGATCGATCTGTGGGAGACCGAGTACTTCCACGTGCTCGAAGGCGACGACCCGGTGCTCCAATGGCTGCGGGGGACGCTCCTCGTGCCGCTCCTCGACGCCCTCGGACCGGACCGCCACGACGAGTTTCTCGCCGAAGTGGGTGAGAGCGTGCGCCGGGTCCACCCCAGAACGACCCGATGGAACGACGCTGTACCCCTTCCGCCGGTTGTTCCTGGTGGCAACGAAGTTCTAGGTGGTAGGTGGAGGTGGCAGGCGGCGTGGCTCCAGCGCCGCTCCCTGCCCGCAGCCTCCTCACGGGAGGGGCCGATCTCGAGCGGCTCCGAGGGAAGGAACTGCCGTCCGCCGTCTGCCGTCCGCAGTCGCGCTGTCGCTGCTTCTCGTCGGCCTTCTCCTCATTACCCTGTCCGGCTCCGAGGCCAGGAGCGCAGTAGGTGCCGGCGTACGACGTCACCGCCATCGAGAGAGAAGTGGCAGGACCGCTGGGAGTCGGAGCGGACGTTCTACGTCACCGAGGACCCGATCGGGCCAAGTTCTACAACGTGCAGATGTACCCGTACCCGTCGGGCGACCTGCACATGGGGCACCTGCGCAACTACGGGTACCTCGACCTGCTCACGCGGTACCGCCGGATGCAGGGTTTCAACGTGCTGGCGCCGATGGGTTGGGACTCCTTCGGTCTGCCCGCCGAGAACGCTGCCATCCAGACCGGCATCCATCCCCGCGTCTTCACCGAGGAGCAGATCGCACGGATGAAGGTGCAATTGCGCCGTCTCGGTGCCGTCTACGACTGGGACCGCGAGCTGGCCAGCCACACCCCGGAGTACTACCGCTGGGATCAGTGGCTGTTCCTGCGCTTCTTCGAGCGTGGGCTCGCATACAAGAAGATGTCACCGGTCAACTGGTGCCCAAACGACCAGACCGTTCTGGCCAACGAACAGGTCGTCGACGGACGATGCGAGCGGTGCGGTCACGAGGTGGAGAAACGTGATCTCGAGCAGTGGTTCTTCCGCATCACCGAATATGCCGATCGGCTGCTGAGCCGACCTCGACCAGCTTGGACGAGTGGCCCGACCGGGTCCGGACCATGCAGGAGAACTGGATCGGCCGCTCCGAGGGGCTGACCTTCACCATGGAGGTGGCCGGGACCGAGCACAGCTTCGAGGTCTTCACCACCAGGCCCGACACGGTCTTCGGGATGACCTTCGCCGTGCTCGCTCCCGAGCATCCCCTGGTCGACCAGTTGGTAGCCGGGACCGAGTACGAGGAGGAGGTCAAGCGGTACGCCGCCGCGGCGCGCAAGGCGAGCGAGATCGAGCGGTTGGCCGAAGGTGGCAAGACCGGTGTCTTCATCGGCCGCCATGCGATCAACCCGGTCAATGGTCGCGAGGTGCCGATCTTCGTCGCCGAGTACGTGCTGATGACATACGGGACCGGGGCGATCATGGCGGTCCCCGGCCAGGACCAGCGCGACTGGGAATTCGCCGAGGATCACGGGTTGGAGATCATCCGCACCGTCCAGCCCCCCGACGACTGGGAAGGTCACGCCTACCTGGGCGACGGGCCGGCGATCAACTCGGATTTCCTCGACGGGCTATGGATGGCTGATGCCAAGAAGCGGATCATCGCCTGGTTCGAGGACGCCGGATTGGGCCACGCCACGGTGCAGTACCGGCTGCGTGACTGGCTGATCAGCCGGCAGCGCTATTGGGGCTGCCCGATACCGATCATCATCTGCCCGACCTGCGGCCTGGTGCCGGTCCCCGACGAGGAGCTGCCGGTCGTCCTTCCCGATGTCGAGGACTACACCCCAAAGGGACAGTCCCCGCTGGCGGCGGTGCCGAGCTTCGTCGAGGTCGATTGCCCCAGGTGCGGCGGGCCTGCTCGGCGGGAGACCGACACGATGGACACCTTCGTCGACTCCTCGTGGTACTTCCTCCGCTACACCGACCCCGCCAACACCGAGACCATCTTCTCGCCCGACCGCGGCTGCCTACTGGATGCCGGTGGACCAGTACATCGGGGGAGTGGAGCACGCGGTGCTCCACCTGCTCTACGCCCGGTTCATCACCAAGGTCCTCCACGACGACGGGCTGGTGACGGTGGAGGAGCCGTTCGCCCGGCTGTTCACCCAGGGGATGCTGACTCTGGGCGGGCGGGCGATGTCGAAATCGAAGGGCAACGTGGTCGCCCCCGACGACTTCTACCGGCGGTACGGGGCCGATGCCATCCGTCTCTACGAGTACTTCATCGGGCCGCCGACCGACGACGCCGAATGGAACGAGTCCGGGCATCGACGGGACCAGCCGGTTCCTCGACCGGGTCTGGAGGATGGCGTCCGGAGAAGTCGGGCAGTTGGTAGATCGGGCGCCGAACGATGCCGACCGGGAGTTGCTGGCCGAGACGCACCGCACCGTGCGCAAGGTGACCGAGGACATCGACCGCTTCTCGCTTCAACACTGCGGTGGCTGCTCTGATGGAATTGTCCAATTCGATCGGCGCCAGGCTCCGCTCCGATGACGGGCTGGCGAGGGAGATCTTCGACACTGCGTTCGACAGTCTGATCGGATGCTGGCGCCGATGGCGCCGCACGTCTCGCACGAGATATGGGAGCGACGCGGCCATGACACCATGCTGGCGCTCGAGACTTGGCCAACGATGGGACGAGGCTCTGGCTGCGGAGACATCGGTCACCCTGGTCGTGCAGGTCAACGGAAAGGTCCGGCACCGCATCGCCGTGCCCCCGAGCCGTGTCGTCGGCAGAGGTCGAGCGGCTCGCCCGCGAATCGCCCGCAGGTGGCACGGTGGCTCGATAACGCGACCGAGCGCTCGGTGGTGGTCCGGCCACCGAACCTGATCAACTTCGTGGTGGACTGAGCGGGACCGACAAGACTGGGGCCGTGAGATGGCGTTCAGACAGGACACGGCCGGGTGACAGGGCGAGGACCCGGACTGCGGGCTCGCTGCTCCGCGCTGCCGGTGTCGACGTCGCCGAGGTGCGGAGACGACTGCCCGGAGTGGAGCCCTACGAGGTCGCGGTGAGGCCGGCGCCGGCCGCGGTGCACGCCGTTTGGGGGCGGTCCACGGCGGCGATGGCGATGGCCGGCGTGGTGTGGGTGCGCCCCGACCTGCTGGCTACCGGGCCGGCTGCCACCAGGTCTGCTCATCCACGAGTTGGTCCACATCCGTCAGTGGCGCCGGATGGGCCGGGTCGGATTCCTCCGCCGCTACCTCGGTGCGTATGCCATCGGGCAGGCTCCGTGGTCTTTCGCACCAAGAGGCTTACCTGTCGATACCGCAGGAGGACGAGGCCCGCCGTCTCGGCAGCTGGGACTGACCGTCAGGCTCGGTCAATTCGATCAACTAGGGCCAGCAGCGCCGCGGCGTAGGCGTCAGCCGCCTCCGCCGAATCGAACTGCCTCGTTCCGGACTGCCGACACTCGACCGTGCACCGGTAACCATCGGGCGTCCGCTCCAGCGCCACCAGGTTGGCGCCGACCCGCTCGCGCAATTGGGCTTCGGACGGCATCCAGACCACGTCCTCACTGAGTATCCAGTCGAGCGACCACTCGACCACGCCGTTGAAGGTGATGGTGCGGAGCCCGGCGATCTCTGCTGATCTCGGTGGAGAGGTCGGCGACGACGAACAGGCGATCGTCGAGATCACGGTCGGGAATGGCGAACACGTCGTGTGGTTGCGGTGCCCACTCCAACCCGGCATCGCGCAGCCTGAGGGCCAGCGACCGTGAGATCACCCAATCAACGGTAACGGGTGGGTCACTCTACGACTACGCCCGTCGAGGTCCTCCACCGGCTCCGGGTAGGACATTCCGAAACCGTCGAGCGTTTCCACGATGATGGTCGAGAGCACGATAGTCCCGGTACCAGCGGCGGTTGGTTGGCACCACGTACCACGGTGCCCACGGCGTGCTGGTGGCACTGATGGCCTCGCTGTATGCCGTCATGTAGTCGTCCCAGCGGGCACGTTCCGCAAGGTCGCCCGGGTTGAACTTCCAACACTTTGTCGGGTCGTCGATCCGCTCTTGGAGCTGCTTGCGCTGTTCGTCCTTCGAGATGTGGAGGAAGAACTTGAGGATGGTGGTGCCCTCCTCGGCGAGCATCTTCTCGAATGCGTTGATCTGCTCGTAGCGCCGGCGCCACACCGATTCGGGGACGAGTTGCTTGACCCTGACCACTCCGACGTCCTCGTAGTGGCTGCGGTTGAAGATGGCGATCTCGCCGTTGCCAGGCACGTGGCGATGGATCCGCCAGAGGTAGTCGTGCGCCAGTTCCTCCGCGGTGGGCGCCTTGAACGAGATCACTTTCACGCCGGCCGGGTTGACCCCGGAGAAGACATGGCGGACCGCGCTGTCCTTGCCCGATGCGTCCATGCCCTGGAGGACGAGCAACAACCGGTGCTGGTGCTCTGCCCAGAGCAGTTCCTGGAGGACTTGAAGCCGCTCGTTGAGCAGATCGGTCGCCTCCTCGGCTTCCGACTTCGTCTCGAACCTCCCGGTGTCTTGGGCCATCCGGTCGTCGAGGGTGACATCGGCGCCTTGTGCGCGTGGTACTGATTCGGTAGGCTGTCCATGGTGGTCTGGAACGCTAGACGGCAGACGGCACGCACGACAGACGCAGCGGACGGCGGCCAAGCGAACACCCTTCTATTCTGTCGGTGCCCGGTGGTACCTATCAACCGGCGGTGGGTGCGGGCCCGACGACTGGAAGGTGAAGGCCGTGGCACGGTGGAGATTGGTGGTTGCGAGCATCGTGGCGGCTGCTGCCGCAGCGGGTATCTGGTGGTGGGGCCGGCCACCTCCGCAGCCGGAGCTGAGAGCGCCGCGGCAGAGGAGGTGACGGCACCACCGATCCGCCCGTTCAGTCCTCTCGAGGAACAACGAGGCCGAGACCGGCGATCAATTGGTTGTCCACGTATCGGGTCCCGTGGCACGTCCCGGCCTCGTCGTCGCTCCCGGCGGACAGCCGGGTCGCCGATGCCTTGGCGGCGGCCGGAGGTGCTCTGCGGTCCGCCGACCTCGAACTGCTCAACCTGGCAGCGCCGGTGGTCGACGGTCAGCAGGTGATCGTGCCCCGGGCGGGAGGCACGGCCGCCCAGCCCGGGCCGCCAGTCGGTGGCAGGCGACTCGAATGGCGACCCCGATCGACCTCAACCAGGCCGACGCGGCCGACCTCGAGGACCTGCCCGGTGTCGGTCCGGTACTCGCCGAGAGGATCGTTGCCCACCGTGAGGCAAACGGGCCGTTCGGGTCGGTCGAGGACCTGCTCGACGTGCTCCGGAATCGGCGAAGGGCGGTTGGCCACGCTTCGTGACGCCGCCGTCGTCCCCTGAACCTCTCCGCCGCTTCGCTGCTACCCGACCCGGCCGCCCGCTGGGCTCTGGCGGCTGCTGCCCTCGTCTGGGCGGGGTGGTTGCCGGGTTGGCTGGCGGTGTGCGAGGGGTGGCGGCGAGCCGCGACGGTCGGCGTCGTGGCGGCAATTCTGCGCGCGAAGCTGTCCACCGTCGCGCTCGCCGGGGCGCTCATCCTCGGCGCCGCTGCCGGCTGCGGCCCAACGACCGTTCGGTAGAGGAGGTACTCGGATCGCGTCGTCGAGGCCGGGCCGGTGAGGTTGGTGGCGACAGCCTCGACCGACCCGGTGACCGGGCTCCACGGCGACTGGCTGTTGGCAACGCCGAGCAGCGCTGGTCGGGGGACCGCTGGGAGCATCGGGCAAGTCGCCGCCCTGCTGGTTCGATGCGGACCAACTGCCCCGAACTGGCCGTGGGGGAGACCGCCCTGGTGGTCGGGGAACTGTCGACAGTCCCGGTACGGCTCGAGGTCATCCGTACGCGGCCCGCGTCCGGGCACATCAGTGGAGCGGTTGGCCACAGCGGAGAACCCACTGCTGCGCGCCGGGAACTCGGTTCGGGAGAGGGTCTCGGACAGACTCGACGCCAGTCGACGATCCGAGCGGCGGCGCTTCTCTCCGGGTTCCTGATCGGTGATACCAGCCAGATGGCCGAATCGGACATCGAAGCGCTACGCGCGGCCGGGCTGTCCCACTTCGTGGCGGTCTCGGGGAGCAACGTCGCCCTGTTTCTGGCGGTGTGGTGGGTGGTGGTTGCCCCTCTCTCGCTCGGCCGGCGCACCCGGGTGGTCGCCGGACTGATGGGGCTGGCACTCTTCGTCACGGTCACCCGTTGGGAGCCATCGGTGCTGCGCGCCACGGGGATGGCGGCGGTGATGCTGGTCGGGCGGGCGGCCGGTCTGGCCATCAGCGGTTGGACGGCCCTCGCTGTGGCGGTGTTGCGGTGCACTTCTCGTCTCACCGGGTCTGGGAATCGAGCTCGGGTTTCAGCTCTCGGTGGCGGCGACGGTGGGGATCCTTGTCGGGTCCGGCATGTTCTCCGGTATCCGGCCCCATGGGTCGGCTGCCGCCCTCGGGGTGACGGTCGCCGCCCAGTTGGCGGTGACACCGATCCTGCTCGGCTGACGGTCGGCCAGGTTCCGTTGGCCAGCCCGGTGACCAATCTGGTCGCGGCGCCCCTCGTCGCCGTGGCCACGGTGACTGGCGGTGTCGGTGTCTTCACCGGGATCGAGTCGCTCCTGCCAACTGGCGATGGCGGCAGCATCGAGGCGGTTCTCGCCGTGGCGCACGCGGCCGTGGGCATACCCCAACTCGATCTGGCCGGGGTTGCCGTTGCCGGCATTCTCGGGCTGTTGGCTCATCCGTCGCAGCTTGGCGACCGCTTGCGGCGTTGGCCGCTGCCGTCGCGTTGGCGGTGGCGATCGGGTTGCCGGCGTCAGGCCCGGACCCTCCTGCCGCAGTGTTTCTCGACGTGGGCCAGGGCGACGCGATCGTCCTCCTCGGCGACAACGGTGGTGTCGTGCTGGTCGACGGTGGCCCCGACGCCGGTGCCGTCCTCGCCGGTCTCGCCGAGCATGGCATCAGGCGAATTGATCTGGTGGTCCTCTCGCACCCCCACGAGGACCACGTCGCCGGTCTGGTGGCGGTGGTGGATCGCATTCCGGTGGGCGCGCTGTGGCATCCCGGTTTCCCCGACGGCGGGGCAACCTTCGATCGGCTGCTGGAGATGGCAGCCGAGCGAGGGTCTGGAGGTGGCGGTTCCCACTGTGGGACACGAGGTCGATGTTGGTGGGGTCGAGCTCGAGGTGCTCGGCCCGTTACGCCGCTACGCCTCGCCCAACGATCATTCGCTGGTGGTCTGGCGCTCGGCTCGGGGAGCTCGATCTGCTGCTCTCGGGCGATGTCGAGGAGACCGCCCAGCAAGAACTGGGACCGATACGGGCCGACGTGCTCAAGGTGGCCCACCATGGAGCAGCCACCTCGGACGTCGAGTGGCTCGTTGACGCCGATGCCAGCTTGGCGGTGATCAGCGTCGGTCCCAACGACTTCGGTCATCCCTCCCCAGAGGTCGTTGCCGCCCTCGAGGCATCGGGCGCCCGCGTGGCTCGAACCGACCTCGACGGTGACATCGTCGTTCGCCCGCCCTGACATCGATGACCTGACATCGACGACCTGCGACACTCCACGATCGTGGCCGAACTCGACGCGCAAGCACGGGCGACGCTCCTCGTCGGCGACACCACCCTCGAGTTCGACGGGACCAGGACGGCGGTGATGGGGGTGGTAAATGTCTCACCCGAGTCGCGCAACCGCCAGACGATCGCCGCCACACCCGCCGAGGCCGGAACCTCGCCGCGAGCCATGCCGACAGCGGGTGCCGACCTGATCGACCTGGGAGCACAGTCGTCGCACTACGAGGAGGCGACGCTGACACCCGAAGAGGAGTGGTCCCGGCTGGCACCGGCTTTGCACGAGGTCCTCGCGGCCGGGTTGCCCGTCTCGGTCGACACGTGGAAACCCGAGGTGGCGCGACGTGCCATCGGCCGAGGGTGCGTGGCTGGTGAACGACACCGGGAGGCCTGCGCGACCCCGCCATGGTCGGGTTGCTCGCCGAGACGGGCGTCGGCCGGGGTGGCCATGCGGATCGACGGGACCGACCCGCACCGGGTGCGACCGCTCGACATGAGCGGCGACGTCCCCGGTCGGATATTCGGCGAGTTGGCGCGTCTCCTCGAAGACCTCGAGCAGGCCGGGGTGACCAATCTCCTGCTCGACCCCGGGATCGCCATCAACTACCCGGGCGACTACTCCGCATACACCAGGCTCCAACTCGAGGTGATCCGCCGGCTTGCCGAGTTGCGACCGGCTGGGGCGTCCGGTGCTTGTCCCGATTCCCCGCAAACAGACGCTGGCGGCGACCCTCGGGTATGTGACTCTGTCCCTCGAGCACGGCGCCGATGTGGTCCGGGTCCACGATGTCGCCGATGCGGTGACGCTCGTGGAGCTATTCGGGAGAAGGATGCGTTGAGCCGGCTGCTTCACATTAAGGGCCCAGCAGACGCCGGCGCCGGCGAGCGTCAGGAGATGCTCGAGCTGGCCAGATCGTTCTTCGGTGAACACTCGGTTGCACCCGAGGACGTGGTGCGCGTCGACGTCCCGGGACGAGGAGGGAGTGAGGGGAGCATCGAGGGAGCATCGCTCCGTCGCGAGCTCGAGCCTCTCATCCCGGCACTCCAGTCGACCTCGCTCTTTGGGAACGCCTCTGGCGGTGGAGGTGGTCGACGCCCAGAACCTCCTCGCCGGGGAAGCGGCCACCATCTCCGACTTGCTTGAAGGACTCGATCCCGAGGGCTCGGTCGTCGCCGTAGTGCTCTCGGCAGGGGCGGTCCCTGCTGCGGTGGCCAAGGTCGTGCGCTCGACCGGGCGGTCGATCACCGTCAAGAAGATGCGCGAGCGGGATGCGGTCGGGTGGCTCCAGCGGGCTGCCTCCGAGAGGGGGGTCGAGATCGAGGGACCGGCGGTGGCCGCGCTGGTCCAGCGGTTCGGCTCGGACGTGGCCGCGCTCGGCCAGGCGCTCGACCAACTGGTCTCTTCGGGGAACCGGATCACCCGCCAGGAGGTACTCGACCGTTTCCGCAACCGGCCGGACGAGCCCATGTGGCACTACTCCGATGCGGTCGCCGCTGGGAAGACCGGTGACGCCTTGCGGAGGCTCGCCGACTTTCTCACACATGGTCACCCGCTGCAGCTTCTCGGGTTTCTCGAGTCTGATCTCAGGCGCCGTGCAGTGGCCGCAGCCGCTCCCGACCAGGCGACCCTCGCCGAGGTGCTCGGGACGACCGCGGACGACTATCGGGTGTCGCGGGCGTGGCGCGAGCGACGCGCCACCTCGGACACCGATCTGCAGAAAGCACTCTCAGCTCTCCATCGAGCCGACCGCATCCTCAAGACCGAGCCAGAGGACATCCACCGCATCACCATGGAGCGTCTCACCGTGGCACTGAGCAGGTGGTATAGGAAGTGAATTGCCCGGCGGCAGGCCGCCGGGCATCTCTAATCGTGCGGCCTTCGGCCGCTCTCATTAGTGCTGGTCGTGCCGGCAAGCCGCCCCGACCAGGCCGAGGGGGACCGGCGGGAGCCGCCCCCCTCGAGCACCCCCCAAGAGCGCGTACCGGGTCTTCCATCTCTGCCGTCTGCCGGTCTGCCGTCGGCGTTACTCGAGTGAGGCCTTGACCTGGCGGGAGAGGCGGGACTTGCGGCGGGCGGCGGTTTTCTTGTGGAGCACGCCCTTGGCGACTGCGGTGTCCACTTTCTGCTGAGCGAGACGGAGGGCCTCGGTGGCCTGCTCGGCGTCGCCCGAAGCGGCGGCTTGAAGCGCGTTCTTCTGTCTGGTCTTCAACTCGGAACGGATCGACTTGTTGCGCAGTTGGCGCTTCTCGTTCTGCCGGTTGCGCTTGATCTGTGACTTGATGTTGGCCATCGGTGGTCTCGCGTTAGAGGACAGGGTGCATCTGAAGGGTTTGGCGCCCGAGTGGGTGCCGGAGCGGGATATTAGCAGGGTCGGGTTGTCCGTCGGTCCGCCGTCTACCGTCCTCGTCGTGAGCGACATGGCTCGTATCCGCAACTTCTGCATCATCGCCCACATCGACCATGGCAAGTCGACCCTGGCCGACCGCCTCCTGGAGCGGACCGGGGCGATCAGTCCGCGTGAGATGCGGGAGCAGGTGCTCGACACCATGGACCTGGAGCGAGAACGCGGCATCACCATCAAGGCCCAGGCGGTGCGGCTCCGATACCTCGCCGCCGACCGCACGGCGTACACGCTCAACCTGATCGACACGCCGGGACACGTGGACTTCTCCTATGAGGTGTCTCGCTCGCTGGCTGCTTGCGAGGGTGCGCTGCTCGTGGTTGACGCCTCCCAGGGAGTCGAGGCGCAGACCCTGGCCAATGCACACCTGGCGATCGAGGCAGGGCTCGAGGTGATACCGGTCGTCAACAAGATCGACCTGCCGGCAGCCGAGCCGGATCGGGCCGCCGCCGAGTTGGCCGGGGTTCTGGGTGGTTCAGCCGACGAAGTCATCCTGGTCTCGGCGAAGACCGGCGAGGGCGTCGACCAACTACTCGATCGAATCGTCACTCAAATCCCGCCGCCGGGAGGCCGGCCCGACGACGCGCTCCGTGCTTTGGTGTTCGACTCCTACTACGACATCTACCGCGGAGTGGTCTGCTACCTGCGGGTGGTGGATGGGCGGCTGGGGAGTGGGGATCCGATCCGGTTCCTCGCCACCGGCGAGCAGCACGGCGCCGCCGAAGTCGGTGTGCTGACACCGAGCGCAGTTCCGCTGCCCGAGCTGACCAGCGGCGAGGTCGGGTATCTGATCACCGGTGTCAAGGAGATCGACCGGATCAGGGTGGGGGACACGGTCACCTCGGCATCGCGCCCCGCCACCGAGCCTCTCGCCGGGTACGCCGAGCCCCACCCGATGGTGTATTCGGGGCTGTTCCCCACCGACGGCGACGACTTCGAACGCCTCCGCGACGCCCTGGAGAAGCTCAGGCTCAACGACACGGCGCTGGTCTATGAGCCCGAGACGTCGCGCGCCCTCGGATTCGGGTTCCGCTGCGGCTTCCTCGGGTTGCTCCACATGGAGATCGTGCGCGAACGACTGGAGCGGGAGTACGACCTCGACCTGGTGGCCACCGCCCCTTCGGTCGCCTACCGGGTGACCACCACCGATGGCGCCATCCACGAGATCCGGTCGCCGCAGGACCTGCCCGAGCCCAACAAACAGCAGACACTGGAGGAGCCATACGTCCGGGCGATGATCATCGCCCCCTGCCGAGTACACCGGCGCCATCATGGAACTGGTCCAGTCGCGCCGTGGCGAACTCGACCATCTCCACTACCTGAGCCCCGAGCGGGTGGAGCTTGTCTATCAGTTGCCGCTGGCCGACGTCGTCTTCGACTTCTTCGATGCGGTCAAATCGCGCACCAGGGGATACGCCTCGCTCGACTACGAGCCATCCGACTACCGGCCGTCGGACCTGGTCAGGGTGGACATCCTCCTCAACGAGCAGCCGGTGGACGCCTTCTCGACGATCACCCACCGGGACAAGGCCGCCGCCTACGGGAGGAGGATGGTGGAGCGGCTGCGCGAGCTCATTCCCCGCCAGCTGTTCGACGTCCCGATCCAGGCGGCCAGCGGTGGGCGGATCATCGCCCGCGAGACGATAAAGGCGCGCCGAAAGGACGTCACCGCCAAGTGCTACGGCGGCGACATCACCCGGAAGCGAAAGCTGCTCGAGCGCCAGAAGGAGGGGAAGAAGCGGATGAAGATGGTGGGATCGGTCGAGGTCCCCCAAGAGGCCTTCATCGCTGCCCTCAAGGTGGAGTCATGACCACGGCGGATGTGCTCTCCCACGCTGTCCCCAGACTCGCCGGCCCTGGCGGACGAGGCGGCAGGCTGGAGGAGCGCCTACGTGCACATCCCCTTCTGCGCCCGGGTGTGCCCCTACTGCGACTTCGCCGTGGTGACGGGGGAGGACGGGTCGGCGGAGCGATATGTGGCGGCCCTGTTGACCGAGTTGGAGAGCGAACCGGGATGGGAATCGCTCGATGCGGTCGCCTTCGGAGGAGGCACCCCATCGCGGCTCGCACCTCGACTGCTCGGTTCTGTCGTGGACGCACTGCGCGCCCATAGCGGGCTGGCGCCGGGGTGCGAGGTGTCGATCGAGGTCAACCCCGAGGATGTCACTCCGGAATTGGCACATGGGCTCTCCGCCATAGGGATCACCAGGGTCTCCATCGGGGCGCAGTCCTTCGAACCTGCGGTCCTGACGGCGTTGGGGCGGTGCCACCGACCGGCAGATGTCGAGCGAGGCGTCCTGGCGCTGCGCTCGGCCGGGATCGAGCAGGTCAACATCGATCTCATATTCGGGACGCCGGGAGAGACGGCGGACATGTGGATGACTCGGTCGAGCGGGCACTGGCGCTCGATCCGGACCACATCTCGACATACGCCCTCACCGTCGAGCGGGGCACGGCGCTGGGCCGTGCGGTGGCCGGTGGCGCCCCGGCCCCGGATCCCGACGTGCAAGCCGATGCATGGGAGGCGGCGGGCATGATCATCAGCCGATCCGGGCTGGTGAGGTACGAGGTCTCCAACCATGCCCGGCCGGGTGCGGTGGCGCGGTACAACCTCTCGGTATGGGCGGGCGGCGAGTACCTCGGTCTGGGCATGGGAGCCCACAGCCACCGCGAGGGTGTCCGCTCGTGGAACCTGCGCCGTCTCGACACCTACATCCGACGGTTGGAAGATGGCCTGTCGCCACGTCAGGGCGAGGAGCGACTGAGCGCAGCCGAGCGGGAGCGCGAGCGGGTCTTCCTCGGGCTTCGTCTCGCCTCGGGTGTCCGCCCGGGCGAACCAGGCTTGCGATTGCTCGAGTCTCCCTGGGGCCGAGCGGTTGCGTCGACGCCGGTGTCATGACGATGCGGGACGGCAGGTTGGTGGTCACCCGACCCCTCCTGACCGACGAGGTGCAGACGGGCACTGATGGCGGTGTGAGATTCTCTGTGACCGAACCAGCGCACCGTTGGGAGTTTCCCAGCCCCCTAGGCGATGCCCGGGGACCAAGAGAAATCCGCAGCCGGGCCCTCTCCCTCCGGGGGGACCGAAAGGAAAGGCGCAAGCGTCCTCTCGGAACGATTCCCTCCCCCCGGCGGGAGCGCCGCTTCGCGAGCGGGGAACGGTGCGACCGCCAACGGATGGCTGACGTCTGACGTCTGCAGTACCCGAGATACCCACTACCCACTACCCTTTGCCCATGTTGGACGAGCGGCGTGGTGAGGTGCTGCGAGGCTTGGTGCAGGAGCACATCCGCACCGGGGAGCCTGTGAGTTCGCGGGCCATCCTCGATGCGACTGCGCTTCCGGTGTCTCCGGCAACGGTGCGGAACGACCTGGCGGCTCTCGACCGCGATGGCTATTGCGTGCAGCCGCACACCTCTGCGGGGCAGGGTCCCCACCTCCAAGGCGTACCGCTACTACGTGGACCATCTGACCGCCTCGCCGTTGCGCGCCCCGACCAGGGTCCGGATCCACTCGTTCTTCTCGTCGGTTCACATCGAGTTGGGCAGGCTGCTCAAGGCGACATCCGATCTGCTCGCCGAGTTGACTCGTTACCCGGCGGTCGTCGTCGGGCCCGGCCTCGAGGGCGGAATCGTCTGGGCGGCGCACCTGGTGCAACTCGGCCCCCAGGTGCTTCTCCTGGTGCTGGTGGCCGAGGGTGGCCGGGTCAGCCAGGAGGTGGTGCGCACGCCGCACCCCGTGGAGACAGAGACCGTGGAGGCCGCCGAGGCCGTGCTCACCCGCGTCTTCGCCCGCCGCTCGGTGGAGGTCGCCGCCCCGGCCGCAGCCGAGCTGGTCGGCGAGCTGGCGGCGCCGGTGGCCGAGGTGGTGCAGGCAGCGATGGATGCCGCCGCCAGGCTCGATGGCCAGAGCGCAGACGTCTACATAGGTGGCACCGGTCAAATGGCGACCGTGTTCGATGACATCACGACGGTCCGGCAGATGCTCGAGTTGTTGGAGAGAGAGGCGTTGCTGTTGGGGATGATGTCCGGCTCGGAGGGGACCAGCATCCACATCGGGGAGGAGCTCCCGGTGGCAAGGACGTGGACATCGCAGTCGTCTCCACCAACTACGAGGTGGCAGGTCGGGGGAGCGGCCGGGTGGGTGTGATCGGTCCGATGAGGATGGATTACCGTCGTACCATCTCGGTGGTCGAGGAGGTCGGAGACGGCCTCGCGGAGAGCCTGGGCTCCTGAACACCGACCGATCCCCCGATTCGTTAGGGACATGAGCGACGACTACTACGCAGTCCTCGGTGTCCGGCGCGACGCCGATACCGACGAGATAAAGCGGGCGTTCCGCCGGCTGGCTCGCGAGTCGCACCCCGACGCCAACCCCGGTGACCCCCAGGCAGAGGCGCGGTTCCGCCGGGCTGCCGAGGCATACGAGGTGCTGTCCGATCCGGAGCGCCGCCGCCGCTACGACCGCGGCGACACCATCGAGTTGGGTGACATCCTCGGCGGATTCGGTGGCTTCGAGGACCTGCTCCGTGGGGTGTTCGGCGACGGAGGATTGTTCGGGGCGAGCCCGCCACGGCAGGGTCCGCAGCGGGGGAGCGACATCCTGGCCGTCGCCAATGTCGACTTGGGAGCCGCGGTCTTCGGCACAGAGACCGAAGTCGTTTTCAGCGCCGACGGGTTGTGCGACCTCTGTGGCGGCAGCGGGGCCCAGCCGGGCACCTATCCCGAGACGTGTCCCACCTGTCGCGGGGCGGGGAGTGTCAGGGTGGCGCGTCGCAGTGTGCTCGGTTCGATGATGTCGGTCACCACGTGCTCCACGTGCCGGGGGGCCGGGCGGATCATCCCCGATCCCTGCGAGCGCTGCTGGGGGAACGGCGTGGTCGATACGGCGCGGTCGGTGACGGTCGAGGTGCCGCCCGGGGTGACCAGCGGCACCCGTCTCCGCCTCACCGGGCGCGGTGCCGCCGGGCTGCGTGGCGGCCCGTCGGGCGACCTATATGTAGAGATGGTGGTGAGCGCCCATCCCGATTTCGTCCGCGATGGCGATGACCTCGTCCACCGCCTCCCGATCGACATGGTGGAAGCCGCCCTCGGCACCGAAGTGAAGGTGCCGCTCATCGACGGTGGCGAGGAGTTGCTCACAGTCCCATCGGGAACCCAGCCGGGAGCCATGCTCCGTATCGGCGGCAAGGGGGCGTCGCGCCTGGGAAGACGCGGCCGGGGTGATCTCATCGTCAGGGTGGACGTCGCAGTCCCCACCGATCTCTCCGAGGAAGAGGAGGAGGCGCTCCGCGCCTACGCCGCGGCGCAGGGGCCGTCACGTTTCGATGCCCAAGCGGGGATTTCGCCGTCGCCGATCGTGACTTCGGGAACTTCGTCACTCTGAGTGTTGGCTCGCGCGGAGCGCGTCCGTAGTAGCGTGACGGCGATGGCCGAAGCGATGACGGCGCTCGACGAGGGCCCGACCGAGGTTGTACAACCAGTCGATCGGGCGCAGGCTGCGTGCCATCCGCAAGCAGAAGGGCATGTCGCTCCAGGATGTCGAGGCGAAGAGCGAGCTCGGAATTCAAGGCCTCGGTGCTGGGAGCCTACGAGAGGGGGGAGCGCAGCCTCTCGTTGCCTCGACTGCAGCGTCTCGCCGGGTTCTATGGAGTGCCGGTGGATCAGTTGCTCCCCCCCGGAGACAGGTCGGCGGGGGGTCCGTCGCAAAAGCTCGCAGGCGATGGGATAACAATCGACCTCTCTCGGCTCGAGGAATCTGGGGCACCGACCGAGCTGATCGAACGGTTTGTCAAGACCATCCAGATCATGAGGCAGGACTTCAACGGGAGGGTCCTCACCATCCGCCGCGGCGATCTCAGCCTTATCTCGGGGCTCATGGCGGAGAGCGAGGAGCAGGTGTCGGAGATGCTTACCGACATGGGGCTGATCGCCCCCGGCTGAGCGGTCCGAGCCATCGGGCGAAGCCACTAGGTTGCCCGGCGTGCCCAGCGTCTTCTCCCGAATCATCTCAGGCGAGCTACCCGGTCACTTCGTCCATCAAGACGAGCGGTGCGCCGCATTTCTGTCGATCGCCCCACTCCAACCTGGTCACACGCTCGTCGTCCCCATCGATGAGGTGGACGAGTGGACTGATGCCGATCCCGGGCTGTTGGGTCATCTCATGACGGTGGCCAGAAACGTCGGAAGAGCACAGCACCGTGTCTACCGCCCGGTGAAGGTCGGATTGATGATCGCCGGGCTCGAGGTGCCGCATCTCCACCTCCATGTGGTGCCGATCGCAACCGTGAACGATCTCGATTTCTCGAACGCCGATTCGTCGGCCACCACCGAGCAGCTCGCTGCCGAGGCCGAGAAACTGCGCACCGCCCTGGCCGAGCTTTGAGCGCCGCTCGGGGGAACGCGGGATCGGGAGCACGGCTCGTTGTGGAGTGATGAGGGCGGGCACCGGTATACTCCCGGGGTCCGAATGGGCTCCCCTTCACGAGGCTTCGTTGCTTCCTACGTCGACCGTAACTGAGGAGCACTGGCGCGTCCCGAGCAACCATCTCATGCTCGAGTTGCTCGGAGAGCGCGATGCTCACCTAAAGACCGTCGAGTCTCTCTTTCCGGGTGTCCGGGTGGTGGCGCGCGGAAACGAGTTCACCCTCACCGGCTCGGGCGAGGACGTCGACCAGGTGCGGACCGTCCTCGAAGAGCTGCTCATCCTCCTCCAGGAGGGCGAGAGTCTCGATGAGGACCGGGTGCAGCGTGTCGTCCAGATGGTGCGCGAGGACGTCCCATCTCCGGCGGGCGTGCTCACCGACGGCATCCCCGTTGGCAGGGGGCGGGTGGTGCGGCCGAAGACCCTCGGGCAGCGGCAGTACATCCAGGCGATCCGGGACAACACGGTGGTGTTCAGCGTCGGCCCCGCCGGCACCGGCAAGACCTACCTGGCGATGGCTGCGGCGGTCGAGTTGTTGCAGACAGGAGCGGTTCGCCGGATCGTCCTGACCAGACCGGCGGTCGAGGCGGGGGAGCGGCTCGGCTTCCTCCCCGGCGACCTGAGCGCCAAGATCGACCCATACCTGAGGCCGCTATACGACGCCCTTTGGGACATGCTCGGCCCCGACGAGACGGCACGGCTCACCGAGCGGGGGACCATTGAGATCGCCCCGCTCGCCTACATGCGGGGTCGGACACTCAACGACTCGTGCGTCATCCTCGACGAGGCACAGAACACCTCACCCGAGCAGATGAAGATGTTCCTCACCCGTCTCGGGTTCAACTCGAAGATGGTGATCACCGGCGACATCACCCAAGTGGACCTGCCGGCCAACACCGGTTCGGGGCTGAGGGTGGTCCGCTCGATCGTCCACGACATCGCAGGGGTCGAGTTCGTCGAGCTCACATCGAAGGACGTGGTTCGTCATCGGATCGTCCAGTCGATCGTCGATGCCTACGCCCGATACGACGAAAGCGTCTCCCGCTCATGAGGCTCCGGTCGTGATCTGGTTGCGCCGCCATCGGACCGCCGCCAGGGCGGCGATCGTGGTCGCCACCGTGCTGCTCTGTTGGGGGGCACTGGTGATCGGGACCGGAGACCGCTTTGGCCGGCTCGCCATCGGTACGCCGTCACCCAGCGACTTCGACGCCACCGAGACGGTGACCGTGGTCGATCAGGACGCCACCGATGAGCGGATCCAGGCGGCGCAACGCGATGTGAGCAATGTCTACGAGGTCATCCCTGGCGTGGACTCCGACGTCACCGACGGCATCACCGCGTTGTTCGAGGCGGCCCGCCAAGGGATCGGCCCAGCCCCGGTGTCACCATCGACCACCACAACGCTCGCCCCTGCCACCACGGCGACGACGGCGCCCGATACAACCGTGACCACGAGGCGCCGCCAGGGGGGAGCCGGTACATCTGTCCCCAGGACGACGACCACCACCGCCCCTTCCACGGCCGAGTTGAGCGGGACGCTCTTCCTGGATCTCGACGGGGACGGTGTCCGCGAGGGCAGCGATGAGCCGCTCGCCGCGGTCGGGGTCGTGGTCACCGGTGGCGACGGCGGGTCGCAAACGGTCGAGACCGACCTGGACGGCAACTTCGTCCTCAGCTCTGTGCCGGTCGGAGACGTCGAGATCCTCGTCAACGATGCCGACCCCGACTTCCCCCGCTTCTTCGCCCCATCGCAGGGGAGCACCACCACCGAGATCACCATCGACTCCGGCCCGGTGGTACTCGAGCCGATCGGGTTCGCCCCGGCGACTGCTTCGATCGTCGACCAGGTGGACGCGCTCGGTGCGGCCGGCCCGCAACTCGAGCCGGCGACGCTGGAGACGATCGCCGGGCTGGCCACGGGCGATGTGGTGAGGATGGCGCTCAACCAGGAGCCCTGGCTCGACGAGTTGGAGCGGCTGTCGAAGGAACGGGCCCTGGCAGTGCTCGAGGATGGCCTGGTCGAGGAGGACCGCCAGGAAGTCGCCGCCGAGATGGTCGAGACATCGTCGGCCATCCTTCTTGGTGGACGTGCCGACCAGGCTGCGGGGAGGGCCATGGCCGACGTCGCCGGAGCCTTCCTCGAGCCGAACCGGATCATCGACCTCGAGGCGACTCAGGAGCTGCGTGACGAGGCCGAAGCGGCCGTCGTCGCCGTCGAGCGGACCTACCAGTCCCGGGAGAACATCGTCCGCCAGGGAGAGCCTCTCCGGGCGGTCCATCTGGCCGCCATCGCCGAGTTGGGGCTGGCCGACGTGACCGGCCCGTCCTACTGGCCGGTCCTTGCCGTGGTGGCCGTCCTCGTGATCGTCGAGGCCTTCTACCTGCAGAGGTTCCGTCCCGAGATCTGGAATCAGGTGCGCCGGGTGGCCCTGTTCGGTGTGCTGCTCGTCCTCGGAGCCGGCTCGGCCCGACTCGCTGCTATCGGCGGCGAGGTGACCAGCCCCTATGTGATACCGGTGGCCGCCTTCGGATTGATGGCGGCCATCCTCTTCGACGGGCGCATCGCGGTGCTCATGTCGATCGCCATGGGGGTCTTCGCCGCGGTCGCGGTCGGCGATCCCGGTGTCACCACGTACGCCATCGTCGCCGGGCTGGCGCCCATCCCCTTCGTCTCGTCCATCTCGACCAGGGCCGACCTGCGCAGGGCGGTCGCTTTCACTTCGTTGACGGTCGGGGTGATCGCAGCCGCCACTTCGTGGCTGTTCACGCCTGGGTTCTCTGAGGCGGCCGATGTCTGGGGCTTCGTGTGGCGGTCGGCATCGTGGGCGGCGGCGAGCAGCGCAATCACCAGCCTCGTCGGCCTGTCGGCTCTCGGTTTCCTCGAGGTGCTCTTCGACGTGACCACCACCCCCCGCCTCCTCGATGTCACCGACCGCAACCACCCCGCTCTCGTGCTCCTACAGGAGCGAGCATGGGGGACGTTCAACCACTCGCTCATGGTGGGGACGCTGGCCTCAGCGGCGGCGAAGGCGATCGGTGCCGACAACCTGCTCGCCCTCGCCGCTGCGTACTACCACGACCTCGGGAAGACGGAGAACTCGCTGTACTTCATCGAGAACCAGTTCGGGATATCGAACCCGCACGACGATCTCAAACCAGAGGAGTCGGTGGCGATCATCCGCCAGCACGTGTTCGACGGTGTTCGGCTCGCAAAGACCTACCGGATACCAGCCGAGGTCAGCGAGGGGATAGTCACCCATCACGGCGACGGTGTGATGCACTACTTCTACGACAAGGCGAAGGAGCTATACGGGACCGACATGGTCGACATCGACGACTACCGCCACGCCGGTCGCAAACCCCGGTCGCGGGAGATGGCGATCCTGATGATGGCCGACTCGACCGAAGCGGCATGCCGAGCCGCCTTGCAGATCGAGGATCCGTCGGTGGACGGGATTACCAAGGTGGTGGAACGGGTCGTCGGTGAGAAGGTGGACGACGGCCAACTCAGCCAGTGCTCGCTCACCCTGGGCGATCTCACCAATGTCAAGCAGGCGTTCGTCGATGCCTTGGTCGGTCACTATCACCCGCGCATCCCTTACCCGAACTTTCCGGGCGGCGACCTGGGCCCGCCCCAGCGACCCTGAGCGCAGAGTGCCCATCTTCGTTGCAGACGAGCAGGACGCTATCGAGGTCGACAGCGACGATCTTGGGGGCGATCGCACGCCACGTGCTCGCTTCGGAGGGCTACCCCGAGTCCGCCGAGTTGAGCATTCTGCTGGTGTCGAGTGCGGAGATCGCCGGGTACAACGCCCGGTTCATGGGACGGGAGGGGCCGACCGACGTCCTCGCTTTCCCGCTCGAGCAGTTCGTCCCGGGCAGGGTCCCTCCGACGGCTCAGAACGGACCTCCGCTCACTCTCGGTGACGTGGTGATCGCTCCCGAGCAGATCGAGCGTCAGGCCGCCGACCTAGGGGTACCCTTCTCGGACGAGCTTGCCCTCATGGTCGTGCACGGCATCCTCCATCTCCTCGGCTGGGACCACCAGAACGACGCCGAGGCCGATGCGATGGAGCAACGCGAAGCCGGTCTTCTCGGCGCGCTGGGTGTGACGCGCCGATGACGCCCCACCAACCGCCGCCCTCAGGGGCCATCCGATGACCGGCGCTGGCTTCCTAACCGGAGCGGTCATCCTCGTGGTCGCCGGACTGGTCCGGGCCGGGGCAGCCGCACTGTCACGGCTCCCGCGGGCCGAGGCCCTCCACGCCGCAGCCGAGGGAGTTTCCGGTGCCGCCACCGCGGCGGCGCTCCTGGAGCGGGCCGACAGGGTGCGATCAGCCGTCAACATCGTGCAGACCGTGCTGTTGGTGTTGGCTACCGGGTTCGGTGCTGTGGCGCTCGCCGGCATCGCCTCCGGCTGGCTCCTCGTCTTCGGGCTGCTCGCCATGGTCGCCCTGGTCGTGCTCGTGGGACTGGTATTGCCCGGGCTGGCCGGAGCAAGGTGGCCAGGCTGGTTCGCCTACCGCTTGGCCCCCGTCCTCCGGGTGGCCGCCGTGATGGGCCGGCCGGCGGTCACCACGCCGCCTTCGCTCCCCGAGAACGGCGCCAACGAGGTCGAGGACGAGGCCGACACCGTGGAACAGGAACTGGACCTGATCACCTCGGTCATCGCCTTCGGCGACGCCGTGGTGCGCGAGGTCATGGTGCCCCGGGCCGACATGGTCGTGATCGGCCGCGATGCAACCACCGATGACCTGATGGATCTGCTGGTGGAGCACGGCTTCTCCCGTGTTCCCGTGATCGGCGACGACCCGGACGACGTGGTCGGGATCTGCTACGCCAAGGATCTGCTGGCCTTGATCGACCGCGGCGAGACGCCTGCACCCGTTTCCGCCGTCATGCGGCCGGCCGATTTCGTCCCCGAGAACAAGCGAATCGCCGAGTTGCTCAAGGACATGCAGGCGACCAAGTCCCACATGGCGGTCGTGGTCGACGAGTTCGGCGGTACCGCGGGGCTGGTGACACTCGAGGACCTCTTGGAGGAGTTGGTCGGCGAGATCGTCGACGAGTACGACGTCGAGGTGCCGCTGGTCGAGGTGGAGGAGGACGGTGGGTGGCGAGTGGACGGGCGGCTGCCGGTGGCCGACCTCAGCGAGTTGGTCGGCGTCGACTTCCCCGACGACGAGTGGGACACCGTCGGCGGCCTGGTCCTGGGGTTGGCGGGGAGGGTGCCCCAAGAGGGCGAGATGCTCACCTCGGCCGGGGCGACATTCACCCCGCTTCGGGTCCAGGGACGACGGGTTGCACAGGTGCGGGTGCAGCGACTCGACGGCGGAGGCCGTCGCGCGCCTGACATGGCTTCGTGAGATCGGGGTTCGTCGCCGTCGTCGGCCGGCCCAACGTGGGCAAGTCGACCCTGGTCAATTCGCTGGTCGGCGAGAAGGTGGCGATCACCTCGACGCCGACCCGGTACGACCCGCGTCGCGCATCCGGGGGATCATCACCAAACCGGCGGCGCCGGCGGTTCCTGATGCCCAGGCGGTGCTGGTGGACACGCCGGGCCTGCACCGCCCACGCACCGTCCTCGGGGAGCGCCTCAACTCGATCGCCGGCAAGGCCCTCGGTGAGGCGGATGCCGTCCTCATGGTGGTCGACGCCACCGCTCCCGTCGGACCCGGGGACCGGCATGGTTGCGGCAAGGGTGGGGGAGGCTTCTCGTCCCACCGTGGTGGCGGTCACCAAGACCGACGTCGCCCGACCGGCCCAGATCGCCGAGCGCCTCGGGGAAGCGGGCGATTGGGAATTCGACGCATACGTGCCGGTGAGCGCGCTCCGTGGTGATGGGGTGGACGTGGTGCGGGCCGAGTTGCTCAACCGTCTTCCCGAAGGGCCCGTTGTTCTTCCCGAGGGAAATGACGACCGATCAGGCGGAGCACATCCTGGTGGCGGAGGTCGTCAGGGAGAAGTTCCTCGACAGGCTCAGAGAGGAATTGCCCCACGCCTTGGTGGTGATCACCAGGAGCATCGAGGAGACGCTCGGACAGCCTCGTCGTGATCGAAGCCGATGTGGTGGTGGAGCGCGATTCCCAAAAGGGCATCGTGATCGGGGCCGGAGGCTCGATGCTCCGCACCGCCGGCGAGGAAGCCCGCGCCGAGCTCGAGGCGACGTTTCGGGAGGCAGGTGCACCTGGCGCTCCGGGTCCGGGTGGAGCGGGACTGGCAACGTCACCCGACGCTTCTCGATCGGCTCGGGTTCGAATAGACGGGGTGCCGCACCGGGTACCGTGCGTTCGGTGCCGCCCGTCCAGCTCTTGGTGACCTGCCTGATCGACGCTTTGGTCCCCGAAGTGGGTGAGGCGGTGGTCGAAGTCCTGGAGCGGCGAGGGTTGGAGGTCGAGTTCCCCGAAGCCCAGACCTGTTGCGGGCAGCCGGCGTTCAACGCCGGGCTGTCGGCCGAAGCCGCCCGGATGGCGGCTCACACCGTCACCGTCTTCGACGCAACCGAGGGGCCGATCGTTGCGCCGTCGGGATCGTGCACCGCATTCCTCATCCACCACGCACCCGCCCTGCTCGCCGGGTCGGATGAAGCCGATGCGGCTCACCGGGTGGCCGCCCGGTTGCGCGAGCTCTCGGTGTTCCTCAGCGACGAATCGGCGGCCGATGATGATGGCGTCCAGTCGCCGGCTGAGGTCCGGGTGGCGTGGCATCCCGTCGTGTCATGGGTTACGCGAGCTGGGGATCACCGATCAGCCTTTGAATCTCTTGGCCGGGGTGTCGGGGGTGGAGCGGGTCGAAGTCACCGATGCCGATGAGTGCTGTGGCTTTGGGGGCCTCTTCTCCGTGGAGATGCCCGAGGTCTCGGCTGCGATCCTCAAGTCGAAGCTGGATGCCATCGAGGCGTCGGGGGCGGAAGTCGTCGCCGGGGGGGATGTGAGCTGCCTGATCCACATCGGCGGCGGGCTGCGCAAGCGGGGGAGCGCGGTACGCGTCTGCCATCTCGCCGAGTTGTTGGCGGGGAGGTCGGGCGGGTGGTGACCGAACCCCGTTTTGGCGTCGCCGAACGCGCCCACTCCGTTCCTGGTGAACGCCAAAGCCATTCCGGTGACCTTCCTGGGGCGGGCCAAGCGGGATCTGGGGACCGACAAGGTGGCGGCGGTGGAGGACGGCGCCCGCCGTCTCTACCGCCACCGGGCCGAGGCGGTGGCCGGTTACCCGGCGATGGAGGAGATGAGGGCGCGGGCCCGTGCCGGGCGGATGAACGCCCTCCGCAATCTGGACAGCCTGCTGGGCCGTTTCGCCGATCAGGTAGAGGCTGCGGGTGGCAAGGTTTGGTGGGCGGCGGACGCCGCCGAGGCGAATGCCATCGTGACCCGTATCGCGGCCGATTCCGGCGCCGGGCTGGTGGCCAAGTCCAAGTCGATGGTCACCGAGGAGACCGAGCTAAACCACGCACTCGAGGCCGCCGGCATCGAAGTGGTCGAGACCGATCTGGGCGAGTTCATCGTCCAGTTGGGAAACGACCGGCCGTCGCACCTCATCGCACCCATTCTCCACACCACCCGGTTCGACGTGGCCCGGCTCTTCACCGAGAAGCTCGGAGTGGCGTACACCGACGTCCCCGAGGAGCTCAACGACATCGCCCGGCAGCACCTGCGCCGTGTGTTCCTCAGCGCCGACGTCGGGGTGAGCGGAGTCAACATCGGAATCGCCGACACCGGCACGATTGTCCTCGTCACCAATGAGGGCAACGGGCGCTTCGTGACCAGCGCGCCCCGCTGTCCACATCGCACTCATGGGGATGGAGCGGTTGGTGGAGACCGTGGACGAAGCAGCCGCGGTGCTCGAGGTGCTCGCCCGGTCCGGGACCGGCCAGCGGCTCTCGGCGTACACCACGATGCTCACCGGCCCTCGTCGGCCGGGTGACCCCGACGGGCCCGATGAGTTGCATGTGGTGATCCTCGACAACGGCCGGTCGGGGGTGCTGGGGTCGAACGTCGCCGAGGTTCTCGCCTGCATCCGCTGCGGCGCCTGCCTCAACGTCTGCCCGGTGTATCGGCGGGTCGGCGGCCACTCCTACGGGAGCGTCTACGCAGGGCCGGTCGGCGCCGTGCTCACCCCGGCCCTGGAGGGGCCCGAGGGGTGGGCCGACCTCCCCTATGCGTCGACACTCTGCGGGGCGTGCCGGGAGGTGTGCCCGGTGGGGATAGACCTGCCCGGGTTGCTCCTCGTCTCTCGGGCTAACACTGGTCAGGCGCGGCGGGCTCGAAGCAGGGCTGCGCCGAGCGGTGCGCGCCTATGCGGCCGTCGCGACCCGGCCTCGAGCATGGGGGATCGCCATCGCCGCCGCCGGTCAGGCGGCGCGGCTCCTCCCAGGAAAGGGATGGATCGAATCGCTCCCGTGGTACGGGTCCGCCTGGACCGACAGCCGCGACCTGCCCCGACCTGCCACCAGCAGCTTCCGACATCGATGGAAGGAACGCCGGCATGGAGCGTGAGCGCTTTCTCGCCTCGGTGAGGGCAAACGCAGCCACCGGGATACTTCCCGCCGCCCCCCAGACCACCACCGGGCCACCCAACTTGCCCGACGTCGATCTGGCGGAAACCTTCTGCGCCCGTCTCGGGGTAATAGGGGGCCACGCCCACCGCTGCACCGTCGAGGAGACGCCCAGTCAGGTCCTCGGCCTCCTCGGCGAGCACGAGGCAACCGCTCTCATCGCGTGGGACGACCTCCCGGTGCCCGGGCTCGGCCCGCTGCTCGAGGAACGCGGTGTCGAGATCCTGACGTCTGCACTCCCGCCTGATCGGGCGGACCGTGCCGCTCACCTCGGCGGCTACCTCGGACTTGCGGCGGGACTGACCGGCGCCGACGCCGGGCTGGCCGAGTCCGGGTCGGTGGTGCTGTCGCACGGTCCGGGGCGCCCGCGGCTCGCCTCGCTGGCACCCGAGGTTCACATCGCCCTCCTCCCGGCGAGCCGGATCGTGCGCTCGCTCGCCCATCTTCTCGCCGCAGACCCGGCGCTCGTCACCGGGACCGCCAACCTCGTGGTCATCACCGGTCCTAGCCGGACCGCGGACATCGAGCAGCGGCTCACCATCGGGGTCCACGGGCCTAGGCACATCCACGTCATCGTGCTCGACGACGCCTGAGCGGGCTAGGTAGGCGGAAATTACGGTGGGTCGGGTCCCGTGGTGTAGTCGTGTCCGAGGGGACTGGTCCAGGTGGTGGTGCCGTCAGGTCCGGATTTCAGCTTCCACCCGGCGTCTTTGAGCCGGTGGTCGTGGCGGCACAGCGGGTTGAGGTACTTGACCAGGGTCGGTCCCCCCGGGAGTGGTCGACCACATGGTCTATGTCGGAGCGGGTGGCCGGCATGCGGCACCCGGGGAAGACACAGCGTGGGGGAGCGGGCCTCGACATGGCGGCGTTGCGCGGTGCTCGGTCTCCTCTTGGTGGTCCCGTCCCATACCAGCGCCCCGCTGTCGGGGTGGGTCACCGCCACCCGCCACTGCGAGCCCACCTGGGTGGCGGCCACCCGGCGGGCGACGTCGGCCACCACCGGCCCGTACCCGGGTATCTCACCCGGGATTCTCCGACAGCTGGGTGAGGGTGGCCAGGTCGACCCGGAGGTCGACCACTCCTCTCCTGGTGGAGCCGGTGCCCTGGTCCAACAGGTCCAAGAGGACGTCGGCCCGCACCTGGTCCATGCACCGGGGGTCGTCGGCTCCCTTGGCCGCCCGGGCGAGGTGGTCGAGACGGTGGTAGGCGGCGTTGGCCCGTTCGGCGGGCAAGGACCAGGCGATCAGGTTGGCGGTGCCGTCATGGTTGGCGGAGAGCTCCACCCTCCGATCCTTGATCCCCTTCTGGTAGCGCTCCTCGGCGGAGGCGGGGTCGACGGAGAGCACCAGGCGACGTGTCCGGGCCGCCAACTGACCGGTGGTCTGGGAAGAAGCCCGCTCCAGGACCAGGGAGACCACCTGTTGGGCTTCTTCGTCACCCAGGGTGGCCACCTCGGAGCACACCACCCGGGCCCGGGGGAGGTCGATCGACCCGGAACGGAGGGCATCGGCCAGCTTGGGGAGCCTCTGCAGGTCCCGGGCCAGTTCCAGCAGCAACCTGGCCGCCCGGCGGGTGAGACACAGGGCGGCGCGGATCTCGTCGGCGGCGAACTCGTCGTCGTCGTCGCAGACCAGAGCGCTCTCCTCGTCCGAGGCGTCGGCCACCCGGGCCACCAGACCCAACAACTCGGCTTGGTGATGGGACACCATCCGGGCCTGGGCGGCCATCACCACCACCAGATCGAAACCGGGGAGAGAGTCGAGGTCGATGCCGGCCAGCACCCGGGCCAGCTCGGGACCGGGGGGCATCTCCTCGAGACCTTCGGGGAGGAGCGAGGGTGGCGGTGGTGGCCACAGCTCCGAGACGGCTTCCCCAGCAAACATGACAACTCCATTGGTTCATGGTGAGGGGAAGTAACCACAACGTACCAAGCGGGTGTGACAAACCGACGAACACATGTTCGAAGGAAAGGGGGAGACCTGGGCGGCCAACCTTGACGGCCGTGATGGGTTGCCTTACCGCCTGACCGAGCGCGAGCAGGGTCTTGCCAAGCGGAGAAGACGTCGCGTGGCTTGGCGTGGCGAAGCCGAGGATGCGCCGATCCCGGTCATGCCCAAGTGTCGTACCGGCCTCGTACATCAAAGGCGTAGGTTTCTGTGACCGGGGCTATAGGTGGGCGAAGTGAATCCTCGACGAGTTGCGATCGTCGTATGTGCCCTCGTCATCGCCTCGTGCATTGACAGCAGCGCTTCGGATACCTCAACTAGCTCGACTTCCGCCGCTCAGAACCCTTCGACGACACGGGCCGTTGCTTCGTCGGTACCCGACACGACAACGCGCCCTGATTGCCCCAACCCGGAAGGTGGGGACTGCCTGGGCATGGTCACCTCTGCCCCAAACGCGTAGCCCCCGTCCAGATCGACATTGGCGTCGCTGGTCTCATAGATGTGCCGGGCAACGGCGACTTGGGACCCAGAACCTCGCGGGCCCGACCATGCTGAGCGGGACGCCTATCCGGAGGAGGCCATCGTGGCGCTGCTGTCGTCGAGCGAGCGTGAGACCCTGACCAATGACCACCCCGACTGGGAAGTGGCCGGGGAGGAGGTCAGTCGCCAATTCGAGTTTTCCGACTTCAACGAGGCGATGGGCTTCGTGACGAGGGTGGCTCTCGCTGCGGAGAAGTCCGACCACCATCCCGACATCGACATCCGCTGGAACAAGGTGAAGCTGGTCTTCTCGACCCACAGCGAAGGAGGGCTGACCCCGAACGATGCGGAGATGGTCGCCACCATCGACGACTTGATCTGATCCGGCCCTGGTCCCGGTCTAACGTCGGCCGCCATGGGTCTCCGCCACGACCAGGGCATCGTCCTCCGCGCCTACCCGTTCGGCGAGGCGGACCGGGTGGTGGTGTTGCTCAGTCCCAACACCGGGCGCTTGCGGGTCGTCGCCAAGGGGATCAGGAAGACCAAGAGCCGGTTCGGTGGCAGATTGGAGCCGTTCACCCACGCCGACCTGGTCCTCTACGAGGGTCGCAACCTGGCCATGGTGACCCAGGTATCGGTGATCGAGGCGTATCCGGTGCTCCGGCGCCATCTCGACCGCGTCGTGACCGCCGGAGCAATGGTGGAGGCCGTGGACGCGGTGGCCCAGGAGGAGGAGCCGTCCGCCAGGCTGTTTCTCCTGCTCCAGCGCGGTCTGCGGGCATTGGAGGCAAACGGCAGCTCGTCCGACCTGCTGACCGCATATCTGCTCAAACTGGCGGCGGCCATCGGGGTGGCTCCGTCGCTCGATCGGTGCGCCGGGTGCGGAGGCCCAGGAGCGCTCCGGTTCAGCTTTGACGCCGGCGGTGCAGTGTGCCAGCGGTGCCAGCCGGAAGGGACGGTACGACTCCGACCCGGGGTGGCCGAGCGGCTCGCCGTCCTCGCCACCGCCGACCTGGGCGAACTCCCGCCGGACGACCAAGCCCTGGCCGGCGAGGCCTTCGGCGTCACCCGACGCTTCGTCGAGCACCACCTCGACCGCCGCCTCACCGCGGCGACGGTTGAATGGTGATCTCTCGGCGCGATGAACGACCTCGATCTCTCGGCGCTCGATAGGGAACGGATCCCGCGGCACGTGGGGCTGATCCTCGATGGAAACGGGCGCTGGGCTCAGGCGAGAGGCCTGCCCCGTACTGCGGGACATCTCGCTGGTGAGGCAGCACTGTTCGACACCGTAGAAGGAGCCCTTCAGATCGGGATCGGCTGGCTGACCGCCTTTACCTTCTCCACCGAGAACTGGCGTCGGGCGGATGATGAGGTCGAGTTCCTCATGTGGTTCAACGAGGATCTGTTGGTGCGACGCCGGGACGACCTGCACCGTGATGGCGTGCGTATGCGGTTCGCCGGCGATCTCGGGGATCCCCGTATCCCCGATCGGAACCGGCTTCACATGGCGGACGCCGAGGCGATGACGGCAGGAAACGAACGGCTCAACCTGGTGTTCGCCTTCAACTACGGAAGTAGGCGTGAACTGACCGAGGCGGGACGCCGGATCGCGGCATCCGCCGTCGCCGGGGAGATCGATCCGGCCGACATCGATGAGGAGGTGTTCGCCGACAACTTGTACCTCCCCGACATGCCCGACCTCGACTTGGTGGTGCGGTCATCTGGAGAGCACCGCATCTCCAACTTCCTGCTGTGGCAGGCGGCGTACGCCGAGTTGGTCTTCCCTGGCATCCTCTGGCCCGACTTCGACCAAAAGGCTCTACTCGACTGTGTAATCGAGTACCAGCAGCGTCAACGCCGCTTCGGCGGAGCCGAAGGAGTGGCGACATAGCTCGCGCCAGTTGCCCACAAAAGCGCACCTGTACGCTCTCGGGCATGAGTGTGCGATCCACTCGGAGTGGGTACATGAGCCGCCGATGAGCACCTCCGACGTCCCAGCGACGTCCCCAGAACCACAGGGTGAGGATCTCGCCTCTGCCTCCGATCGGAGCGGCATCCTCGCCGCCGCCGGCGGCGTCGTCCAAGCGGTCACGTCAACGCTGGCCAAGGGCGGGCAGGCATCAGCCGGAGCCGTGTCCCGCTCTGCTGAAGGGGCGGCGACCACCCTGACCGGGAGAGTCATCCGTTCCGCGCTTGCCCAGCCCCGCACGATCGACGACACCACCGAGCTCGCCCGGGCACTCGTGACCCGGCCAACGGGAGCATCGCTGGCAGGACCGGTTGTCGCCATGGCGGCCCGCGCCGCCTCGAAATTCGGTGCTCTCCGCTTTCTCACCCGTCGCACACCGATGTGGCTCCTGGCGTCACTGGTTCCCGCGCTCTGGTCGGCGATGGCGCGTGGCACCAACGAGTTGAGCGCCCTCGCCTCCTATCTGGCGTTGCGTGCCAGGTCGGAAGGAATCGAGCCCGAGCCTGGACGACTGGAGACGGCGGTGGTCCAGCTCGCCCTGGGCCAACCGGTGGATCCGGGCTTGGACGTTCGACACGGGCCCCTGGTTCTGCGCTGGCTCGGTTCCGGGGCTTGGGGAGTCCTTGCCTTGGGCAACAGGGGTCGATCCGACCCCCGACGCCTGGCCGCAGCCGCCAGCGCCGTCCCACCCTCGATACTCGGGGGCTCGGAAGTCCGAGCACTTGGCGGTCGGTCCTGGACCAAGGGGACCGGGCCGACGTCGCCGAGCCGGTGCGCCGCTACCAGCGGGAACGAGCGGGGGAGCTGGTCCACATCGACACGAAGAAGCTGGCGGCTATCCCCGACGGTGGGGGGTGGAGAGCCTTCGGGATCCCGGGCCGGTCGCGGCTGGGGGTGGGGTACCGCTACCTGCACAGCGCCGTCGACGACCGCACCCGCCTCGCCTACACCGAAGCCCTCGACGACCAAACCGGGGCCAGCGCCGCCGGGTTCTTGGAGCGGGCCAGGGCCTGGTTCGCCGCCCGAGGGGTCGAGCTGGAGGGCGTGCTCACCGACAACGGACCCTGCTACCGCTCCCGGATCTGGGCCGAAGCGTGCCACAGAAGCGGTATCCGCCACTACAGGATCCGCCCCTACCGGCCCCAGACCAACGGCAAGGTGGAGCGGTTCCACCGCATCCTCCTCGAAGAATGGGCCTACATCCGCCCCTGGAGATCAGAAGCCGAACGAACCAACGGGCTCGACCATTTCCTCCACTTCTACAACTTAGTACTTAGTACTCAGTACTTAGACAGATCCTCCGGGGGACAGGAGAGAGGTATAGGGGTCCCTTGTACCTGGCTTGGGACTGAGATCTGCGTCGTCTGCCGTCCGCCGTCCGCCGTCCGCCGTCCGCCGTCCTATCTGCCCAGCGAGGTCTCCAGGTGCTCGCTTAGACGGTCAATCGAGACTCGGATCTGCTCCATCGTGTCGCGGTCGCGCACGGTGACGGCGCGATCGTCGAGAGATTCGAAGTCGAAAGTGACGCAGAGAGGAGTTCCGATCTCGTCCTGGCGGCGATAACGGCGCCCGATGGACTGGGTGTCGTCGTATTCGACCACGAACTTGGGACGGAGGAGGTCGGCGATCTTCTCGGCTTCGGCGGTCAGTTCTGGTTTGCGTGACAGGGGGAGGACGGCCACTTTGTACGGTGCGAGCCGTGGGTCGAGACGCAGGACGACACGGCGCTCGCCGCGCACCTCTTCTTCGTGGTACGCATCCATCAAGAAGGCGAAGGTGGCTCGGGTCGCCCCTGCGGCTGGTTCGATCACATGTGGGAAGAACCGCTCTCCGCTCGCCTCGTCGAAATAGGACAGGTCCACTCCCGAACGGTCGGTGTGCGCCTTCAGGTCGAAATCGGTGCGATTGGCTACCCCCTCGAGCTCGTCCCAACCCCAGGGGAAGGCGTATTCGATGTCGGACGTCCCGGCCGAGTAGTGGGAGAGCTCATCGGGGTCGTGTGGCCTCACCCGGAGCCGTTCCTCGCTCATGCCCAGTCCGGTGTACCAGCGGAAGCGCTCTTCCACCCAGTACTCGAACCATGACGGCGACTCGGCTGGGCGGCAGAAGAACTCCATCTCCATCTGCTCGAACTCGCGGGTCCGGAAGACGAATTGGCCCGGCGTGATCTCGTTGCGGAACGATTTGCCCAACTGGGCTATCCCGAAGGGGAGCTTGAGCCGCGAGGCGCGGCGCACGTTCTCGTAGTTGATGAAGATCCCCTGGGCGGTCTCCGGCCGTAGATAGACGACCGCGGCTTCGTCCTCGACCGGTCCCATGAACGTCTTGAACATGAGATTGAACTGGCGCGCCTCGCCGAACGTGCCTCTTTGCCCGCAATTCGGGCACAGATCGGGGTCATCCAGCTTGTCGAGCCTCCACCTGGTGTGACAGTTGGAGCACTCCACCAATGGGTCGGTGAACGAGGCGAGGTGACCCGACGCCGCCCACACCTCTGGAGACTGGAGGATGGCCGAGTCGATCCCGACGACGTCGGCACGGAGCTGGACCATCGAGCGCCACCACTCACCCTTCACGTTCCTCAGCAACTCGACGCCGATCGCTCCGTAGTCGTATGCCGAGCGGAGCCCGCCGTATATCTCCGATGCTTGGAAGACGAAGCCGCGCCGCTTGGCCAGGTTGGTGATGGTGTCGAGGGTGACTGTCATGGATCGGAGGGCGATCGTACAGCGGGCAACGTGCTCTCAGGCTGTGATTCCGTTGACACCCAACCCCGTCGTGCCTACCGTGGAAACGGTTCCATCGCACCAATGGGGGGCTTGTGGCCACCATCCTCGATGTAGCGGCACGCGCCGGGGTCGGTGTGGGGACTGTGTCGCGGGTGCTCAACGAATCGCCCGCGGTCAGCGAGGCGACCCGGCAGGTGGTCTTGACTGCGATCGACGATCTCGGTTATCGCCCCAGTTCGCTGGCTCGGAATCTGTCTCTCGGTCGGACCAGTTCGGTGTTCGTCGTCCTGCCCGATCTCAGCCGTCCCGCGGTCGGCACCCGGTTGCGCGGAGTCCTCGAGGCGCTCTCACACACCGGACTCGATCCCGTCGTACTCGAGGTGGGCGATGAGGACCAGGGCCGTGACCGGTTTCGCCGCGTCGCCGAGAGGGGGAGAGCCGAGGGGGCGGTGGTCATCGACCTGCGGCCCTCGACCGCCGAGAACGAATTTCTCCGGCGGGCCGGCGCCCGGTGCGTGTTCGTCGGGCGGGAGGTGGAGGGCTGGCCAACGGCGTGGGCCGAGGAGGCACGGGGAACAAGGATCGCCACCGAGCATCTGCTCGGACTCGGGCACAGCCACATCGCATACCTGGGGGAGCCGGAGTCTTCCGGTGCCACTTCCCGGCGGCAGCGGGGATTCACCTCTGCCATGACGGCCGCGGGGTTGTCTCCGGATCCTGCGTCCATCGTGTCCCTGATCGGTGGCACGGCGGACACCGGCGGCATTCTCGACACGGCCTCACCGCCGACTGCGGTCGTTGCCGGTTCAGACTCGCTGGGCGTCGCGGTGCTCGCCGAGGCACGCCGGCGCGGCTTTCGCGTCCCCGGCGATCTCTCGGTCGTCGGATTCGACGGATCTGATCTGGCGCGTCACGTCGGTCTCACCACCGTCGGCCAGCAGTTGTTCGAGAGCGGGCGATGGGCGGTAGCGAACCTCCTGGCGCTCATCGCCGGATCAGAGGCGGTGCCCCGTCACCGGCTGCGGCTCGAGTTGGTCGAGGGGGACACGACCGGACCGATCTGACACCAGGTCAGCTCACTCGGCGGCGACCGCCGTCCGGTGCGACCGCCGTTCTGCAAGGGCGGCGACCACCACCGGGCGCAGCCGGACCCCGACCACGGCGATCACCAGCACGAGTATCTGGGCGAACACCGTAGGAATGACGAACTGGAGCAGCGCCAGCGATCCGCCGAGCACCGCGGCGGCTGCCACCAACCCCGTCAATGATCCCGGGCCTCCGAGAATTGTGACCAGGAAGGCGTTGACCATGAAGAGCAGTCCGTACTGGGGGTCGAGAGTCGACACCGGGGCCAGGACGCCCCCGGCGAGGCCGGCGAGGGCGGCGCCGATGGTGAAAAGCCCGGCGCGCATCGCCCCCACATCCAGACCCACCGATTCCGCCAGGTCCGGGTTGGCCACGACGGCACGCGCCTTGAGCCCGAACCGGGTCCGCCCCAGCAGCCACCAGGTCCCCACCACCAGGAGCACGGCGAGCAGGGCGAGCACCAGCCGCCAGCGGGGCACGTTGATCCCGAGGATCGTCCACGAGCCCCTCAGCAGGTCGGGGACGTTGCGTGGGCTCGAGGTGTAGATGAGCTGGACCGCCTGCCGGATGATCACCGCCAGCCCGAACGTGGCCAGGAGCGAGTCGAGCGGGCGCTGGTAGAGAAAGCGGAGAACACCCCGCTCCATCGCCAGCCCGACCAGCCCGGCCACCACCGGCGCTGCCAGCATCCCGGCCAACACGCTCCCGGTGAGCTCGGATACCGCATAGGTGGCGTACCCGCCGATCAGCAGCAGTTCGCCGTGGACCAGGTTGACCAGCCCGAGCATCCCAAAGGTGAAGTGGAGCCCGAGAGAGATCAGGACGAACACGGCGATAAGGCTGATCACGTTGAACGCGTCGACGAACGGCGAGCTCACAGCGTCAGCCGCCGGTGAAGCTCGCCACTGTCGTGCAACTCGGCCAGAGGACCGGCGGCGACGATCCGGCCCTCCTCGAGGACATGGGCGGTGCCTCCCAGGGTGAGGGCGGTGTCGATGTTCTGCTCGACCAACAGCACCGAGCGGCCGTCGGTGGCGTCGGCCAGCACCTCGAGTAGCTGTTCGACCACCTGCGGCGCCACCCCCTCGGTGGGCTCGTCGAGCAGCAGCAAGTGGGGGTCGATGACAAGCGCCTGTGCAATCCCCAGCATCTTCCTCTCGCCACCGGACAGCGTCTGCGCCTCCTGATGTCTCCTCTCCGCGAGGACGGGGAACCAGGCTGCAGCCCGATCCACCACCGCATCGGCGTCGTCGTCCCCGGTCGCCAGGGTGAGGTGCTCCTGCACGGTGAGGCCGGGGAACACGCCGTCGTCCTGGGGAACCCACACGACCCCGGAACGATGGACCCGGTGCCCCGGCCACCCGGTGATGTCTCGTCCCAGGGCGCGCACGATTCCCGCCTCGGGCCTGACCACTCCCATCACCGTCTTGAGGAGGGTGGTCTTGCCCGCCCCATTTCGCCCGAGCAGGCACGCCACCTCTCCTGTGCCGACGCTGAGCGTCACCTCCCAGAGCACCCGTGCCGTCCCGTAGCCGGCGCTGACTGCGGCGAGCTCGAGGGCCGCGGCGCTCACTGCAACCGACCCAGGTAGGCATCGCGTACCGCCGGGTCTGCCTGGACCTCATCCACCTCTCCGGAAGCGAGCACCCGGCCCCGGTGGAGCACCGTGACCCGGTCGCTCACCAGACGGATGAAGTCGATGTCGTGCTCGACCACCACCATGGCCTGCACCCGGCCCGAGCGTTGCAGACGCTCGATCAACTCGGCGGTGCGGTGGCTCTCGGCGAGCGTCATCCCCGAGGTGGGTTCGTCGAGCAGGAGCAGCTTGGGTCCGGTGAGCAGCACCATCCCGATCTCGAGCCATTGACGCTCGCCGTGGCCCAACTCGGCCGCCACCCTGTCCCGCTTCTCCCCGAGACCGACCAGGTCCAGGACCTCGTCCATCAGTTCCAGGTTCCCGTTCCCGCCCGCGCTCCTTGGGCTGGGCCCCGAGCCTCATGTTCTCCTCGACGCTGAGCCGCTCGAACACGCTGCTCACCTGGAACTTGAGCGCGATCCCCAGTTGGGCGCGCCGCCAAGCCGGCACCGTGCGGATCTCGGAGCCGAGGAACTCCACCGATCCAGCCTCGGGCTCGACCCGGCCCACCACCACGTTGAGCAAGGTCGACTTGCCCGCCCCGTTCGACCCGATCAGACCGCGCACCTCGCCAGGGTCGACCGTGAAGTCCACCCGGTCGAGCGCCCGGTAGCCACCGAGGAGGGTGGACAAGCCGCGCAGCGCCAGGACGTGGGTGGTGTTCACCGTCGTCCCCGTGGCCCGGAGAGGAAGCCGAACAACCCGCTTGGGAAGAAGAGGATCACCGCGACCAGCACCACCCCGACCACGACGAGCCATGTCCCCAGCAGCGTCCCGGAGAGGCTGGCGGTGAGCATGTTGAGCAGCACCGCCCCCACCACCGGGCCGATCAACGTCCCTCGCCCGCCGAGCACCACCCAGAGCAGCACCAGCGTCGAAGCATCGACCCCGACGGCTGCGGGCGAGACGATCCCCTCGTGGACGTAGTAGAGCGCCCCGCACAGACCGGCCACCGATGCCGACAGGACGAGGACGCTCCGCTTGACCGCGGGTACCCGATAGCCGAGGAGCGCCACCCGGTCCTCGTTCTCCCGGACCCCCAGGTTGACCAGACCGGTCCTCCCTTTGACGAAGGTGCGCAATCCGAGGTAGACGGCCACGAGGAGCACTGTGGCAAGCAGGTAGAAGGGGAGGCGGCGCTGCAGGTCGAGAGGACCGATCTCGAGCCTGACATCGAACAGGATCCCGTTCTGTCCGCCGGTCACCGACCCGCCGGCGTTCATCAGCCTCTCCAACAGGAAGGAGACGGCGAGCGTCACCACGGCGAACTCCACCCCCCGTAGGGCGAACCGGCCCGAGAAGGTGAAGACACCGATCGCCCATGCCAGTGCCGCAGCCGCCACCACGCCGATCGCCACCGCCGGCCACAGCGACAGCGGCAGTATCCAGTACTCCTGGGTGGTGAGGATGGCAACCACGTATGCCGCCCCGCCGAAGAAGGCGGCATGGCCGAAGGTGAACATGCCGCCGTATCCCCAGACCACGTCGACGGTCATGGCGAATGCGGCCAGCAGCAGATAGCGGCCCAGCCGGTCGATTGCGAAGCTGTCGCCGAGCACAAGCGGCGCCATCACGAGCAGACCGAGCCCGACCAACTCGACGACACGGCGCGACGGCAGGCGGAGCGCCCGCCTGGGCGGTGCGTCCGCCCCCGGCGTCAGGATGGGCTGTTCTGTCGCCATCGCCGACGCCGGGATGGGATCACAGCTCGCAGTCCTCCTCCGGGTCCTGGTCGGCGAAGGAATCGACCAGGACGTATCCGTCGCCCTCTGCCCGCACCATGTGGATCGTCTGCTTGAGGTGGTGTGAGGGCATCACCTCAACGGTGCCCGTCGGCCCGTCGAACGTCTGGCCAACCATCGCCTCGGCTACCGCTTCGGCATCGGTGGTGCCTGCCTGCTCCACGGCCTGCTTGTAGAGGTGGACGGCAACATACGCCCCCACGCCTTCGCCGCCCGATGGGATGGCATCTTCGCCGAACTCCGCCTGGAAGGCCTCGAGGAATTCGGTTGCCTCCGGTGTGTCTATGGCGGTGAAGTAGGGGAGTGTCGTGTACATCCCCTGGGCGAGATCGATCACCCCGGGCAGATCGGGGTCGCCGACGAAGATGTTGCCCTGACCGAGCCCTTCGAGCAGCCCGGCATCGTCGAGTGCCTGCAGGGCCGGGGCGAACGCCGCCGGGTAGAGAGAGAACATGTAGTCGGGCTGCGTGTCGCGCACCGCGCTCACCAACTCGGTGAAGTCCTCGGCCACCAGTGGCAGGTAGATCTCGCCAACGACTTCGCCACCGTTCTCCTCGATGATCGGCTTGGCGATTTCGAAGCTGCGGCGGGGCCACACGTAGTCGGCGCCGAAGAGCAGAACTCGGGGACCGAACTCCTCCTGGAGCACCGGGATGAACGGGCGGATCTGCTGTGCGGGGACCGCACCGAACGAGAAGTACGTCGGGAGACACTTACCGCCCTCGTAGGTCTCGGTGTAGAAGAGCAACTTCCCGTTGTCCTCCACGACCGCCTGGGCGGCGGCGTCATTGGCGTCGGATCCGATCGGTCCCATCACCAGATCGACCTCGTCGCTCTCGACGAGTTGGCGTGCCTTGTCCACGGTCGCGGCCACGTCGGTCTGGATGTCCTCGGTTGTCACTTCGACCTGTCGACCGTCGATGCCACCATCCGCATTGATCTCGTTGATCGCCAGCCGGGCGCTGCGATCGAGAGATGTGCCATAGGTGGTGAAGGGCCCGGTGAGGTCGGCGATGATTCCGATCGAGATCGGATCGGTCTCTTCGCTGGCGCCACCCCCACACGCCGCCAACGCCACCGCCACCGCCATGACCATGGTGACCAGCCGCCGCATTCCCATATGACCGCCTCCTTCTCGCTTGGCACCAATCTCGTCCAACCGTCTTCTGGTCTTCACCTGCCCGGGGTCTGAAACGCCGGGTCCACTGCTGCCCGACGACCGGTTTCGCCGTACCACGTGGTCACCACCACCTTCTTGTCCGTGTAGAAGTCGACTGCGTCGTTGGCGCGGCCACGGTTCGACCCGAAGAGAGAGGTCTTGCGCCCACCCACCGGGTAGAAGGCGATGGGCGCCGGGGTCCCGACGTTGACCCCCACCTGTCCCACCTGGGCTCGCTGTCGGAACTCGCGGGCCACCCCGCCATGCTCGGTGTACACCACGGCGGTGTGACCGTACGTGCTGGCGTTGACGATCTCGAGGGCTTCGTCGAGCCCGCCCACCCGGCGCAGACATCGCACCGGACCGAACAACTCGCGGTCGAATACGTCCATCCCCGGTTCGGCGAGGAGCACGGTGGGGCCCAGCCAGAACCCGCCCGGGTATCCATCGACGGTGGCCCCTCTCCCGTCGAGGACGACTTCGGCGCCCTGCCCGACCGCGGTCTCGACCGAGTCCTCCAACATGCGAAGAGCCCTCTCCGAAATAACCGGGCCCATCGTGGTGGACGGGTCCATCCCATGGCCCAGCCGAAGATCACCAACCTGCTCCAGCAGGCGGGGCACCACCTCGTCCCAGACGCCGTCGTAGACCAGCAGATTGGAACCGGCGAAGCAGCGCTGCGAAGCGTTGCCCAGCATCGAGGAGACGATGTTTGGGAGACTCCGATCCACCACGGCGCTGTCGGTGACCACTAGGTGGTTTTTCGAGCCGCCCTGGCTCTGACACCGCTTCCCGGCGGCGGTGGTCATCGTGTAGACACGCCGGGCTACCTCGGATGAGCCCACAAACGACAGACCTGCGATCTGAGGATGCTCCGCCAGTCCGCCGACCACATCGGCGCCACCCAAGACCAGGTTGACCACCCCGGCGGGGAAGCCGGCCTCCCCGGCCAGCTCGGCCAGCCTCACCGCGGTCAGCGGGCAGTGCTCGGACGGTTTGATCACCACGGTGTTGCCGCAGGCGACGGCCCAGGTGAAGTAGAGCGGGATCATTGCTGGGAAGTTGAAGGGGGCGACGATGGCGAAGACACCGAGCGGCTCTCGTATGTACTCGGTGTCGACCCCGGTGCCGATCTCCTCGGAGACGGAGCCCTTCATCAACTCGGGTATGGCACAGGCGTGCTCGATGTACTGCAGACCCCGCACCAGCTCCCCCTTGGCTTCGGCCAGGGTCTTCCCGTTCTCGGCGACGGTGAGCGCCGAGAGCTCGTCGATGGCTCCGCTGACCTGCTCGCGGTATCGGAACAGGACTGCCGCCCGCTGTGGAACAGGTGTCATCCTCCATTCCCAGAACGCGTCATTGGCCGCAGCGACGACCGCATCGAGATCTGCGGCGGTGGAACTCCGTTGCCGGGCGATCACCTCGCCCGACGCCGGATCGAGGACGTCGACGTCGGCGCCACCGGGCTCGACCCACTCGCCGCCCGCGAGGTTGCGAAGGTTGCGGACGTTCAATGCCCACCTCCAGTCGACATCCAGGGGATCGAGATCGTCCTGACCGGGGGCGGAGTGTTGCGGGACTTGACGAACCGGACGACGCCATCGGTCACCGATGCGTATACGGCCGGTGTATCGCCGATCGCCAGGGATCCGAGGGCATCGTCGGCCTGTGACCCGAGCGGGGCGTCGGTGATGATGAGATCGGCTTCGTTGCCGACGCCGATGATTCCGCGGTTCAGTCCATGGACCCGGGCGGTGTTCCCGGTGGCGAAAGACACCGCCACCTCCGGTGGCACGCCGCCGAAAGCCGCCGCCCAGGAGATGGTGCGGAGCACGCCGAGGGGCACGACCCCTGTCCCCGCCGGAGAGTCGGTTCCGACGAGCACTCGGTCGAGAGCCCCGCGCTGTGCGGCGAGTGCGATGACCTCGCCGCATGCCTTGACGTTGCCGTTGTGGACCACCTCGATGGCCGCATCGGACTCGTCGATGATTCTTTCGACGTCGCTCAGCGGGGGCGCCGTCGGCCCACCATTGACGTGAGCCGCCACGTCCGGCCGGACGGCGAGTACGAAGTCGGCGCCGATGACTCCGCTCCCCGGGATCGACGCCCCGCCGGTGTGGACGACCACCTTCATGCCGTGAGCCTGGGCCCAGCGGACCATTGGCTCGGCCTCCGCAGGGTCCTTCACCCCCGAGATCCCGATCTCGCCCACGAGTCGCACCCCGGCGTCCGCCATCTCGGCGAAGTCCTCCTCGGTGAGCCCGGGTTCGAGCAGAACGGCCCCGGCGAGCACTTTGGCGCCGCCCGGTCGCACCGATTGGAACGATCGCGCCGCCAGGATGGCGAGCGCCTTGACCCCCGCCCGGTCGGTGGGCCGGCCCGGGGTGTGGGGCTCGCCGGCTGAGATCATCGTGGTCACCCCGCCGTGCGCATAGCTCTCGAGGAAGTCGAGGATCCGCTGGCGCGGTGAGAAGTCGCCGATCACCGGATGGATATGCGAGTCGATGAGCCCGGGCATCACGGTGGCACCACCGCAGTCGATGACCTTTTCGATGTCCCCCGGATCGAGGCCGCGGCCCACGTCCGAAATGAGGCCATCGTGCACCAGGACGCTGTCGGCATCGGCGATCGGGGCGTTGACGTCCCCACTCACCACGGTGGCGGCGTTGACGATGGCGAGGTCGGCCATCAGCGCCCGCCGTTCGCCATTGTCACCTCAGCCCGTCCTCGCCGACCGCCTCGGCGATGGTCAGCCCACCGACCCGCGGCAGCGGGCGGCCACCGTCTGTCACAGCAACTGCGATGACCATCTCGTCGTCGGCTGGGGCGTCGACGATCCGCAACTCGGCTGCATCGAAATGGCTGCGGACGAATGCCGCGTCCTTGTAGTGGAGCGGGACATCGATCGGCGTTCCCGGGCCGCCCCGCTTCTTCGCCGAAGGGATGATCGCCTTGCCGCCACCGCTGGCATCGCGCAACGGGTTGCCGAACTTGGGGTGGAGCATCGCAGCGATGTGTTCCAACTCTCCCGCCATACCAACGATCCCGGCCTTGCCGTACGAATTCACCGGACGGCCCCCGAGTTGGGCGACTGCCCGCTCGGAGAGGAGGGTGGAAAGGGCGACGCTGGCGTCTGCCAGCTCATCGAGGCTCTCTTCGTACCGACCGGCGTGCGGATTGGCCACCACCGCGGCAGCGATGACCCGGGTGACCGGGGGGTCCACCGCCCTTCCCATTTCGGTCCGTGTTTCGTCCACGCAAATCACCAGCTTGCGGATCTTCAACTCCATGGGTTCCGCTCCACTCCGACCATCGATCGCTCCTTCAGCCAGTGTCGAGCATGGGCTCGACGATGTGGCGGGTGATGAGGTCCAGTTGGCCCGGATCGTTGACCAGGGGCGTCAGGATCAGGTACTGAAGCCCGGCCGAGGCCAATTCGGCGATGGCGCCCAACATGTCATCCACCGTCCCCGTGAGGTAGGACGCTCGCAGGTCCTCGACGGTGCGATGGCCACCCATCACATCGATGAATCGGGGGATCTGTGCCTCGAGCGCTTCCTCACGGCTTTCCGTCTCGGTCACGTGGAGGAACTGGGTGGCGGCGAATACGAGGTCGTTGGGATCGCGCCCCTGCTCCTCCAGGTGGCTGCGGACCACCTGCCAGTCGCGCTTCACATCTCCAGGGTCGGAGCCAGAGGAGCGGGCCATCCAGCCCGACGCCTGGGCGATTCGGTCGAGTACGCCCTTGGCCATGAACGGCTTGTCCGGCGTTTCGGGAGCATGGGTCAGCGAGCCGCCAGCCACCCAGAGCGGTGGAGGCTCAGGAATCCGGGGGTGGATGGTCACCCCCTCCACCTCCCAGAAGCGCCCCTTGAAGGTCACCTCCTCCTCGGTGAGCAGCAGCCGGACCAGGTGGATGGCCTCGTCGGTCCGCCTCCCGCGCTCGCGCAGCGGGATGCCCACCGCATCGAACTCGGCCGGGTCCCAGCCCACCGCAACCCCGAACCGATACCGCCCCCCCGACAAGAGGTGGATCGAGGCGATCTCCTTGGCCAGGATCACCGGATGGCGCAGAGGAAGGACCAGCGCGGCTGTCCCCAGCCCGACCCGCGAGGTGACCCCAGCGGCCGCCGAAAGGACAACGAGCGAGTCGAGCCAGGAGACGCCGTAGACCCCCTTCGATACCAGCAGGTGATCGATCACCCAGATGTCCTCGTATGGGCCTTCCTCGACATTCCTGCAGTAGTCGAGCAAACCTTCTGCCTGGTCATAGCCCATGGCGGGCCATGCATATGACGGAAGTCGCAATCCGAATCTCATCGCTTTGGTGCCCCACCCATGCTCTGTGTCTCGGGATCGGTCGCGGGAATCTAGTGATGGCTACCCGGTCGATGTGGTCGCATCGCGCCGACGGGTGCCAAGATTCGATCGATGGACGTTCCGTGCCGGCACCGGGGTACAGGGGTGACTGCGGTCCACCATTGGAGGGCGGGCCGACGATGACCACATGGACGGGCGCACCGATCGCCCGGCTCGAGGACGAGCACTTTCTCACCGGAGATACCCGCTTCGTCGATGACATCTCCAGTCCTGGTCTGCTCCACGTCGCAATCGTCAGGTCCCAGGTCGCCGCCGCCGCCCTCGCCGAGGTCGAGACCTCGGAAGCCAGCATGGCCCCGGGGGTCTTCGCCGTGCTCACCGCCGCAGACCTCGCTCACACCACTCCGCTCCGCCCCGTGCTCCACCGGCCCCAGTTCGTCCCCACCGACATGCCGCTGCTGGCCAGGGACCGGGTCAGGTATGTCGGCGAGCCCTTGGCCCTGGTGTTGGCGAGGACACGTAGCGCCGCCGAGGATGCCGCAGACTTGGTCTGGGTGGAGTACGACGAGACACCGGCCGTCTCGTCGATCGACGATGCCCTGGCCGACGGTGCCGAGCCGGTTCACAATGAGGCTCCCGGCAACGTGCTGCTCGACCTGCCCATGTTCCAGGACGCGGCGCTCGATGAGATCCTCGCCGGAGCGTCGGTGGTGGTCGAAGGGATCTTCGACTCCGGCCGGGTGACAGCTGCGCCCATGGAGGGCCGCGGTGTGGTTGCGGAATTGGATCGGCGCGACGGGCGACTGTCGTTGCACGCCTCCACCCAGGTTCCTCACATCGTGCGCACCGCCATCGCCGACACGCTGGGGCTGGCCGAGCACCTGGTGCGGGTGATCGCCCCCGACGTCGGCGGAGGCTTCGGGCAGAAGTGCGCCGTGGGCCGCGAGGAGCTGGCGGTGGCAGCTGCGGCTGTGCTCACCCGCCGGCCGCTCAAATGGGTCGAGGACCGCCGAGAGAATCTGCAGGCCGCCTTCCAGGGGCACGAGCAGCGTCATAGCGTCCGTGCGGGTTTCGACGCCGAGGGGACTCTTCTCGGGCTCGCCACCGACATCTGGTGCGACGTCGGCGCCTATCACTGCTACCCGTTCACCGGTGGTGTAGAGCCACTCATGGCCGCCACGGAGATGCCCGGGCCATACCGGCTCCAGCACTACAGCGCCCGCACCAGGGCAATCGCCACCAACAAACCCCCGATGGCGCCCTATCGGGGGGTGTCGCGTCCCCAGATCACGCTGGCGATGGAGAGGGTGATGGACAAGGCCGCAGCCCGTCTCGGGATGGACCCGGCTGAGGTACGGCGGCGCAACCTGATCGGGCGCGCCGAGTTCCCATATCGGGGCGCAACCGGGATCGTCTACGACGAGGGGAGCTACCTCGAGGCTCTCGAGGACGTGATGACGGCGGCCGATTACCAGTCGCTGAGGGAACGGCGCATCGAGCATGACTCAGCGGACGACGGGCAGCCTCTGGTGGGTGTCGGGTTGTCGGTGTTCTCCGAGCGCACCGCCTATGGGACCCCGGTCTTCGGGCAACGGCTCATGGCGATCACGCCGGGGTACGAAACCGCCCACGTCCGGATCGACCCCTCGGGCGGCGCCACCGTTCTCGCCGGAACCGTCTCGCATGGTCAGGGGCACGCAACGACCCTCGCCCAGATGGTCGCCGACAGGCTTGGGCTGACACCGGCCGACGTGCGAGTGGTCCAGGGAGACACCGACGCCATCCCCTACGGCTGGGGCACATTTGCAAGCAGGTCGGTCGTATTGTCGGGCGACGCCGCCACTGAGGCTGCGGACCGGCTTGTGGAGCGACTGACACGTATCGCGGCGCACCTGCTCGAGGCGGCACCCGAGGACGTGGTGTTCGAGGGTGGGCGCTTCAGTGTGCGTGGGGTGCCCGAGTCGGGGATGTCGCTGCCCGAACTGGCCCGATCGGTGTACCACTCACCGCACCGGCTTCCACCCGACGAGCGTGCCGAGTTGGAGGAGTGGGGCTCGTCCGACCCGCCGGGCACCTTCTCCAACGCCGCCCACCTCGCCGTGGTCGAGATCGACCGGGCAACGTGGCAGGTGAGGATCGTCCGTTACCTGGTGACCGAGGATTGCGGGGTGATGATCAATCCGTTGATCGTCGATGGCCAGATCACCGGTGGGGTGGCACAGGGCATCGGCGCCGCCCTATACGAGCGTCTGGTCTTCGACGCGGCCGGCCAGCCGCTGGCGACGAGCTTCATGGACTACCTGGTGCCCACCTCCGCCGAGGTCCCGTCGATCGAGATCAACCACCTGGAGACGCCTTCCACGGTGAGCACCACGGGTGCCAAGGGCATGGGGGAGGGGGGCACCATCGGGGCACCGGCGGCGATCCTCAACGCGGTGAACGACGCCCTCTCCCCACTGGGAGTCGAGATCGATCGGATCCCGGTCACCCCCGACGACATAGCCAAAGCCGTAGCCGCCCGCTGAGGCTCCTCCCAACATTTCCCTCCCCCCGGCCCACGCCGTAGGCGTCGGGGGAGGGGGGAATGGTTCACTCCCAAAGGTGCGGAAGCGCTTGTCGAGCCGCAGCAGGTCCATTCCCCCGTCCGCGGGGACGGATTTGATTGGCTGCCGTCCGCCGCCGCCGTCGCCGTCCGCCGTCCGCCGTCCGCCGTCCGCCGTCCGCGGTCTCAGATCGGCGCAAGACGGGGAGGATCGAGTCGCTCCCAGAGGACCTGGCCGGCGGCGAGGAGTCGGTAGTCATCGAAGTGTCGGGCGGCGAGTTGCACGCCGACCGGGAGGCCCGCCTCCAGACCGGCGGGGACCGCCAGGGCCGGGAGCCCGGTGAGATTGGCGAAGGAGGTGTTCCGGCAAAGGGCATGGTCGTACTGGTCGGTCTGTTCGCCCATCTGCAGCATCTCGTCGCCGATCCTGCGGTGCCGGAGCGGGCATACCTGGGAGAAGGATCAGGTCGCGATCGCTGAGCGCATCGAGGAAGATGGTGCGGTACGCATCGGCACGTCGCCGGTTTTCGAGGTAGTCAGTGGCACCGATGGAGAACCCGGTGCCGACCCGTGGCCCGACCTCGCCGGTGTATTCGGAAAGGCGCTTCTCGTACCAGGGACGGTGGTAGAGCGCCGCCTCGGCGTCGATGATGTCGAAGTCGAGGTCGACACACGCCTCGAAGTCGGGGATCTCGATCTCGTCCAACACCGCTCCGGCATCTGTCAGGTGCTGGGAGGCTGACTTAACGGCTTCGGCCACTCCGACGGAGAGGGGTCCGGGATTTGTCAGCACGCCGACCCGCCATCCAGCGACATTCGCCAGCGGGCGAGGGTGCGGTGCCCGGGGCTCCCGCCATCATCGCCTCGAGCAACAGCGCACAGTCGCGAGGGCTGCGAGCCATGGGCCCGACGTTGTCGAGGGTCCAGGACAAAGGAACCACGCCGAGCGTCGGTACAAGAGTTGCGGTGGGCTTCAGACCGACGGTGCCACATAGACCGGAGGGGATTCTGATCGACCCCGCGGTGTCGGTCCCGACCGCAGCCGGGGTCAAACCGGCAGCGAGAGCAGCGGCACTCCCACCCGAGGATCCACCAGGGATGTGCGCCGTGTTCCACGGGTTGGTGGTCGGCGGAGTGGAGGAGCCGAAGGCGAATTCGTGGGTTCGAGCCTTGCCGATCAGCACGCACCCTGCCTCGCGAAGCGCACTCCACACCGGTGCGTCCTCGAATGGTGTCCGGCCGGCGAAGAGGGCACTTCCTGCTTCGGTGACGATGCCGGCGGTGTCGATCAGATCCTTGACCGCTACGGGGATACCGAGCAACGGCCTGTCGTCCCTTCGACCGAGGGCCCTCTCGGCCTCGGCTGCCTGGCTCAGGGACGTTTCGGCAGTCACCGTGGCAAAGGCGTCGATCTCGTCCCCGACCGCCTCGATCCTCGCCAGCAGCGCTTCGACCACCTCAGTGGGCGAGAACTCCCGGGCACGGTATCCCGCAGCGAGTTCCTCAATGCCGAGTTGGTAAAGCTCCAAGGGGTGTCCTGCCGTCTGCCGTATCCGGCCTCAGGTCACCCGACCGTACAGACTCCCGATGAGGTAGCTGACGCCGGCGCCGCCGGCGGCCACCGCGAAGTTCTCCAAGCCGGAGCGCAACGGATGGCTGCGGGTGACGACCGACTTGACGAATCCCACCGTGAACAGACCGATCCCGGCGAGTATCGCCGCCCAGATGAGCCCGGTGCGTGTCTCGGTCACGAAGAAGAAGGGGACCACCGAGGGGAGCGCCCCCACCAGGAAGAGGGCACCGGATGCGATCATCGCCTTCCACGGCGAGCGTCGCTCCTTTTCCAGCGCCCCGAACTCGAGCGCCATCATCACCTTGAGCATCGACTCGTCGTTCTCGGCGAGTTGGGCGGTGGCCGCCTCCAGCACCTCGCCGTGGAGACCCAGGTCGGCCAGCAGTTCCTCGAGCTCGTCGACCTCGCGTTGGCGGTGGTAGGTGAAGTGCTCCTCCTCGAGCGCCATTTCGCCGCGGAACACCTCATCCTGGGACTTGGTGGCGAGGTACTCGCCGGCGGCCATGCTGATTGCGCCGGCCACCGCGCCGGCGATGGCGGTCAGCAGGACGTCGCTGGTGGAGAGACCACCGCCGACCACGCCGGCGACGAGGAGGAAGATCGAGACCAGCCCGTCGTTGACCCCGAGGATGATGTCGCGCCAGTACTGGCGGGAATCACCCAGATGGGGCCGGTACGGCGGAGTCTCTCCGATCGCCGCTGAGCTCGAGTCCACGGGCGGGAGTTTACGGGCAACACCGTGCCGGGCCCGTCCCTGGGCAGTCACCCCCCAGCCGTACACTCGGCAGGTGACCTTCCGCCGCGACGACATCGAGCGGGTGCGGACCGCAACCAACCTGGTCGAACTCGTCCAGACGGTGACGACGGTGCGCCGGAGCGGGCAAGAGCTACATGGCGATCTGCCCTTTCCATCAGGAGAAGACGCCGTCGCTGTCGCTCGACCCGGCCAAGGCGGTGTGGTATTGCCACGGCTGCCACCAGGGTGGTGATGTCTTCAAGTTCCTCATGGACACCAAGGGCCTCGACTTCAACGAGGCGGTCGAGGAGCTCGCTTCCCAGGCAGGGATCACGCTGGAACGGGACCCCGGCGAGAAACGACGGCGGAGCGATCGTGACCGGCTGGTCGAGGCGATGACCGCCGCCGATCGACTTCTATCACCGGCGGCTGCTCGATGGCTCCGACGCCGGAAAGGCACGCGCATACCTGCGGGGACGCGGATACGACGCCGATACTGTCGAGCACTACCGGATCGGCTGGTCGCCGGCGGCGCAGGGCGCCGATTGGGACGTGCTGGCCCGCGACCTCGGGGGCGTGGGATCTCGGATCGAGCGATGCTCGACACGGGGCTGGCGGCCAGGGGGAGGAATGGCCGCCTACGCGATTGGTTCCACGGCCGGGTCCTCTTCCCCATCCACGATCTGCGGGGAGACCCGGTGGGCTTTGGTGGGCGGCTGCTCGAGGGCGACGGGCCGAAGTACCTCAACACCCCCGAGACCAAGCTCTACCAGAAGGCGCGACTCCTCTACGGGCTCGATCGGCCAAGGCGCCCATCACCCGCGCCGGCAGGTCGGTGGTGGTCGAGGGGTACACCGATGTGATCGCCTGCCACCGCAACGGGATCCCGGAGGCGGTGGCCACTTGTGGGACCGCGTTGGGCGAGGAGCACATCGACCTGCTTCGACGATTCGCCGACCGGGTGGTACTCGCCTTCGACGCCGACCAGGCGGGCGCCGGCGCAGCATCTGCGTGGCGGTCAGCTCCGGTCGCCGTTCGAGATGGGTCTCGACCTCCGGGTGGCGATGATGCCGGCCGGTAACGACCCGGCCGACCTCGCCCAGGAAGGCCGTCTGGCCGACCTCCAGCAGGCCGTGGACACTGCCGTCCCGCTGGTCCGCTTCCGCATCGACCGGATGCTGGAGAGCTTCGACCTCGACGAGCCCGAAGGCCGGGCGCGGGCGATCAAGGAGGTGGCCCCATTGCTCGCCGAGCAGGGCGACCCGCATCGCACGTGAGGAGTACATCCGCCACGTCGCCCGCCGCACCGGCACCGATCAGGCGCTCGTGGAGGGAGCGGTGATCGACGCCGCCGGTGGCGTCCGACGCACCCCGTCGCCAGCGACATCCGCTCCACGCCGAAGCGGTCAGGAGCGCGCCGAACGGGAGTTGCTTCGATTGCTCGTGGCCAACCCCGAGCCGATGGCCACGATCGAGGTTTCTGCCGACTGGTTCACATCCGACGAGCACCTCGCCGCACTCGCCCGGCTCGCCCCCGCCCTGCCGAGGGAGCCGACCCCGGCCATCCGCTCGACATGGGCTCCCTTCTCGGCGACGAGGACACCACGGTGGCCGAGCTGCTCCGCTCGAGCTCGCCGTCGACGACCGTCCGCTCGACGATCCCGGTCGAGGTGGTTGCCAGCCTGCGCTCCTGGGCGATGGAGCGGCGGATCGCCGATCTGCGCCGGCGTTTGGAGCGCGTCGAACCGGTGGACGGAGACACCCATTCCCGGCTGCTCGCCGAGTTGATAGCGTTGGAGCAATCACGGAGAGCGTTGCGTGGGGGTTGAAGTGATCGACACCGACGCGGTCGTAGACGATCTGACGAGACGTGGAACGCAGAGGGGATTCCTCACCGCGTCCGAGGTCCTCCAGGCGCTGGAGGATGCCCGGGCCCCGGCAGAGTCCTTCGAGACCGTTTTCGAGAGACTCCGCGCCGCCGATATCGCGATCGCCGAGGAAGGACCGGACGCGCTCGCCACCGGTATCACCGCAGAGGAACTCGTCTCGGTGTCCGACCCCGTCAGGATGTACCTCCAGGAGATCGGTCGGGTGCCGCTGCTCACCCCCCAGCAGGAGGTCGAGTTGGCGCTCCAGGTGGAGGCGGGGGTCAAGGCGGCCGACAAACTCGCCGCCGGTCAGTTCTCCACCGAGGACCGGGTCATCCTGCAACGGACGGCGCGCATCGGCCAGCAAGCCAAGGACCGCCTGGTCGAGGCGAACCTGCGTCTCGTGGTTTCGATAGCCAAGAAGTACGTAGGGCGGGGGATGCCGCTGCTCGACCTGATCCAGGAGGGCAACCTCGGGCTGATGCGAGCGGTCGAGAAGTTCGACTACCGCAAGGGCTTCAAGTTCTCCACCTATGCCACGTGGTGGATCCGACAGGCGGTGACCCGGGCCTTGGCCGACCAGGCGCGGACCATCAGGGTGCCGGTCCACATGGTGGAGACGATCAACAAGCTGGCACAGGTGCAGCGGCAACTTCTCCAGGAGTTGGGCCGCGAGCCCAACATCGCCGAGATAGCAGGCGAGATGGAGGTAGACCCCGGCCGGGTCACCGAGCTACGCCAGATCGCCCAGGATCCGGTGTCGCTGGAGACTCCGCTCGGCGAGGACGACGAGTCGACACTGGGCGACTTCGTCGAGGACTCCGAGGCGGAGGTTCCGGTCGAGGCCGCCTCGTTCCGGCTACTCCAGGAGTACGTGGCCCACGCCCTCGAGGATCTGAATGAGCGGGAGCGTCAGGTGATCGTGATGCGGTTCGGGCTAGCCGACGGCAGGGTTCGCACCCTCGAGGAGGTCGGGGCGCATTTCAACGTCACTCGAGAGAGGGTCCGTCAGTTGGAGACCAAGGCGTTGGCGAAGTTGCGGCACCCTGCCAGATCCCGCCGCCTCCAGGGTTACCTGCGCGAGGGCTGAGCGCCCGGCTCAGCTGCTCGAAGCGCCCGACCCCGTTGGTGGGAACGGCAACGACGACCTTGTCGTTCTCGGTGGCGGAGTTCACGGTTCGCTTGATGGTCGACGAGGCGGACTCCATGCCGCGCCCGGCGAGGTCGCGGAGTTGGCCGGTGAGCTTGCGACCCGTTTCGATCACCGTCTGTCCCGGTTGCGATTCGAGGGCGGTGCGCCAGGTGCGGGCGATCTGCTCGTACCGCTCCCTGCCTGCTGCGGCCCCCACGATGTAGCCGGCCCCGAACCCGATGACCAAACCCGCTCTCAGTCGCACGTCGTCCTCCTCTACTCCTGCTCAAACGCCCGCGGTCTTGCAAGCAAACCTTCAACGTAGCGGCATGTCCCGGGTTGCGTCGCCCGAGGTCAGGAACGGATGGGACGACCGTTAGGTTTCGCGAGATGCCATCGGTCGCCCATTGAACGAGACGCCCTCCGTCCCGACGCCCGGCGAGCGCACGGCATTGCAGCAGTCCTCGGCCTCCGGCATCGCCCGGTGGATACCGGCTGTCGGATGGATGCGCCTCTACCAGCGGGACTGGCTGAGACCTGACCTCCTGGCGGGGATCACTGCGGGTGCGGTGGTGATCCCACAGGCGATGGGCTACGCCACCGTGGCCGGCCTCCCTGTCCAGATGGGGCTCTACACCTGCATGGTCCCAATGGTTGTCTATGCCCTGCTCGGTGGTGCCAGGCGGTTGAGTCTGAGCACCACCTCGACGATCGTTGCGCTCACCGGCGTCGGTTTGGTCGCCAATCTCGGCACGGATGCTCCCCAGAGCGAGATGGCAAGCACAGCCATCACGCTCACCCTCATGGTCGGCGTCGCAGTACTGCTCTTCTGGGTCTTACGGCTGGGATGGATCGTCGACGCCATCTCCGATACCGTCCTCATCGGGCTCAAGATCGGCGTCGGGTTCACCATCCTCGCTTCCCAGCTTCCCGACTTGTTGGGGATCGAGTCGGCCGGTGAGGGCTTCTTCGGCAATGTCACCTTTGCGCTGACGAACCTGGATGATGCCAACCCGATAACGGTGCTCATTTCAGCGATCACCATCGGGGGGCTGCTGGCACTCAAACAGTGGGCACCGCGGATACCCGGCCCGCTGCTGGCGCTGGCCGGTGGGATCCTTCTGGTGGCGGTCTTCAATGTCGATCAGTCCGGGGTGATCCTGATCCCCGCGGTTCCCAGCGGTCTCCCCGGGGTAGTCGCCCCACCCCTGGACCATGTCCCTGGGCTCATCCCGTACGCGCTCGCAATCGGGCTGCTGGCCTACATGGAGACCATCGCGGTTGGACGAAGCACCCGGCAGCCGACCGATCCACCAATCGTCAACAACCAGGAGGCCTTCGCAGCAGGTGCCGCCTCGGTGGCCGGCGCCTTCTTCCAGGCGGTCCCGGCGGCGGGCGGGTTCTCCCAAACCGTGGTCAACGCCGACGCCGGGGCTCGGACGCAGCTGAGCGAACTCGTCACGGCTGGACTGGCGGTCGGCGTGGCCCTCTTCCTGGCTCCGGTGCTGAGCGACCTGCCCAAAGCCACGCTCGCCTCGATCGTCACCGTTGCCGTCCTCGGGTTGATCAGCTTCTCCGACCTGGGCCGTGTCGCCCGCGTCAGCCGGGTCGAGTTGATCGTTGCCCTCGTCACGGCAGGAGTGGCGCTGGTGACCAACCTCCTGTTCGCCGTGGTAGCCGGTGTGGTGCTCACGCTCTATTTGGTGCTGCGTCGTCTCAACCACCCAGTGATCCTCGAGTTGCAGCGGCCACCGGGTGGCGCGGCGCTGGAGCCGGCTCGGCCGGGAGACGTACCGATACCCGGCATGCTGGTCATCCGCATCGAGGGCGGGCTGTACACCATGAACATCCGCGGCGTTCAGGCGGAGATCTACCGGCGGGTCGACGAAGCGGACCCTGCACCGGAGGTGGTGCTCCTAGACGTAGGCGGCACCGCCGACACGTCGGTGACGGTGCTGGATGTCATGGCGGAATCCGATCAGCAACTGGCCAGCAGTGGGACGACCCTCTGGGTCGCCCAGCTCCCTACCCGAGCCATCGAGAAGGCGAGACACCTGGCCGCGTGGTCCTCCTGGATGAGCTCCGGCCGTGTTTTCACGACGGTCGAGGAGGCGGTCGAAGCCTTCGAGGCGAGGCGCTAAGCCCGTTTGGCGTCACTCAGCGGGCTAGTTCGACGTCCGGTGACGCCAAAAAGGGCTCAGCCTCCATCGAGAGCGGCGGTGACCGTGATCACCAGCTGGTCGTCCTCGACACGGACATCGCTCACCCCCGAGTCACCCTCGGAGTTTGCGCTCTGCTGAAATCCCGCAGTCAGCTCCTCGTTCAGGTCGGTGACGGCGTCGCTGGTCAGCTCAACCCCCTCGATGTCGACCGCAGTTACCTCGACCCGAATGCTGTTGTCCTCGGCGGTGAAGGTCATGTCAAAGCTGCCGGGCTGCCCGTCTTTGGTGCCGTTGGCTCGGACGATATTCGGCTCGATGAAGTCGATCGAGGTGACGTCGTCGAGCAAGCGGGTGTCCGATCGCTCGTCAATATTTCCGATCACGCCGTTGATGGCACTCTCGTCGAGATTGATGTCGACGGTTGCCTGCCCGTCCTCAAAACTCAGGTTGCTGCAGGCGCCCAGTGCCACGAGGCAGACAACCGCCAGCCATGCGTATTTCGGGGCACGTCGCATATGGCCTTCTCCATTCTGGGATACCCCGACCATACTGAACGCGGTAATGCCGATGGAGTACGAAGCGGTCAAGGACAAGCTGTTGTGGGCCTGGGCTCACGGTGACGGGGACCCGGTCATCGCCGCCGAGCTGTACCACGAGGACGCCCTGGTCGAGTTCCCCCAGTCCGGCGAGAGGTTCCGTGGACGGGACAACTTCACGGCTTGGCGCGCCGGCTACCCCGCCGAGGTCGAGTTCGAGCTTCGCTCGCTCCGCGGCGAGGGAGACTTGTGGGTGGGCGAGGGCCAGGTCCGGTATGACGGGGGAGACCCCTTCCCGTTCCTCTTCGTACAGCAATGGCGCGACGACCGTATCGAGCGCGAGACCATCTACGTCGCTGAGCCCTTCCCGGCGGATGAGGCGAGAACTCCGTACGCCGAGGATTCCGAGCTCGACGCTACCCCCGGTCTCCCCGTCAAAGTGGTCGCCGGGTCCGCTGCCTGAGAATTCATCAAGCTCATTGCTGAGCTTGGTGGCTGGGTCACCGACGCGTCCCGCCCGCTATCACTGGCTCGAACGAGAGCTCCGTGATCCGAATCATCAATCCTGACGATGACGGCGAATCGCACGCGGAGCACGATCGACGTCAGTAACCGACTACACCGTCGACCCTGAGCGGTCTGAACCGAGGCTCATGATGACCACGAGTGACATCTACATCGACCACCTTGGCGATCTGAAATTTGATCGCTCGGTGCGGCGCTCCTACACGGACCACTCGACAGTTGGGAAGTTTCGCCTCGAAGGCGCCAAGAATTTGAGTCGTGGAGCCGCCCGAGTTGGTGGTTGGGCATTGGGAGCGATCTGGAACGTCGGGCTCTGCCTGACAGGCGTGGCGTTCGTCGTCGGCTTGATTTCTTTGGTCGCCGGCTAGCGATCGGTCTCCGGCAGGCAACCCGCGGGTGGCGCGCCATGGGCGCCTGGCGGTTGCTCCGGGGGAGAGACTCGAACTCTCAACACATGGATTAACAGTCCACTGCTCTGCCAATTGAGCTACCCCGGAACGGGACCCGAGGATGGTAGCGGGAGGCTGGAACCGGGTTCAGGGCTCCAGCATGATGCACTCGCCGGGGCACTCCTCGGCGGCTTCGATGGTTATGTCTTCCTGCCCGCCCGGGACGCGGGCCACTCCGTCGGCGCCATCGGGGGCGTCTTTGCCATCGAAGACCTTCTTGGCCCCGAAGGTTGACGCCTCTTCCTTCACCACCCACAGACCATCGTCGCGGGGCTGGAACACGTCGGGGGCGATCTCCGAGCAGATCCCGTCACCGGTACACAGGTCCTGATCGATCCAAACTCTCATCAGCTTTGCTCCTGGATTCAGTCATCAGGGTACCCGAGGTGGTGGATCAAGAAACGAATGGTGGCCGGACGAAACCCAGCCACTGTGAGAACATGCCACCGGTGGAAGGGGCAGCGAACAGAGGAGGCGACCGATGGACCTCGTCGACGGCGTAGTCCGGATGCTGATCGTCGCCGGGCTTGCCGGGCTGGTGGGTCTGGAACGGGAGGTTCGGCGCAAGGCGGCCGGGATGCGCACCCACATGATGATCGGGGTGGGAGCGGCCTTGTTCGCCTATGTGGGCGTGGCCGGGTTCACTGGTCCGGGAACCGACCTCTCGCGCATCGCATCACAGGTGGCTGCAGGGATCGGTTTCATAGGTGCGGGTGTGATCTTCCGGGAGGGCGTGGTGGTCAAGGGGCTCACCACGGCGGGAGGGTTGTGGGTCGTGGCCGCCATAGGTGTCGCCGCCGGTGTCGGCGAGATCGGGATCGCAGTGGCCGTCACCATCGTCTCTCTGATCATCCTCGTCGGGCTTCCACCGTTGGAGAGGGTCATCGCGTCGGCCTTCTCGCTCAATTCGGGACGGGTCCGGGTCGTCGCCGATCCTTCTCTGGACCTGCCCGGGCTGGTGACATTGGTGACCACTGTCGACAGCTCGGTGGATGTCGTCGACGTCGTTACCAGGTGATGACTCCATCACATTGGATCTCGACACCGAGGCGGACCGAGCCCTCTCCGTGGTCGGCGTCCTATCGACCGTCGATCAGGTGCGATCGGCAGACGTCATCCCTCGTACGTGAGCCGAACCGAGCACGCCGACGGTGCGCCTGTGCGAGGTCGATGAGGGTCGAGCCGCTCCCATCGCGATGGCTCTTCCCCGCTCCGGACGAGGGCTCGGACGATCTGGTGTATGTCGGGGGCGACCTCGAGCCGGGAACCCTTCTCGCCGCCTACCGATCGGGCATGTTCCCAATGCCCCACGGAAAGGGCCGGATCGCCTGGTTTTCCCCCGATCCCAGGGCGATCATCGAGCTCGATCAGCTTGCAGTGAGCCGGTCATTGCGCCGCTCGGCCCGCAAGTTCACTGTCACATGCGACACCTGCTTCGAGCAAGTCATCGCCGCATGTGCCGACCCGGAGCGCCCCCACGGCTGGATCACTGCCGAATTCGCCGAAGCGTACGAACGGCTCCACAGGATGGGCTGGGCGCACAGCATCGAGGTATGGGATCACCGCCGGTCGGCTGGCGGGGGGTCTCTACGGAGTATCCATCGGTGGCTTGTTCGCCGGCGAGTCGATGTTCCATCGAGCAACCGACGCATCCAAGGTGGCCTTGGTCCACCTGGTCGACCTGCTCCGGTTCTGTCATCACGCCCTTCTCGACGTCCAGTGGCTCACCCCCCACATGGCGTCGCTAGGGGCGATCGAGGTCTCGCGGCGTCACTATCTCGACCGCCTCGCCATCGCCCTGATCGATCAAGCGGACCCGTTCGCACCCGACACGTGCGATTCGGGTGATCCGCCCTAGCATCGGATGAGCGGGAGGGCGACGACGTGCGACGGGTGCTAGCGGCATTCGACCTGACGCCGGTGAGCCGGCGGGTGGCGGAGCGGGCGCGCCTCATCGCCGAGGATCACGGGGCCGAACTGGTGCTGGTCCACGTCGATGAGCCGCTGCGCGAAGCATTCATCGACCGGAAGGTCGAGCAGGTCGTCCGCTCTCAGCGCCGCCGGTCCGCCGAAGATCTCGCCGCCTGGGTGCGCCAGCGTGGGACCTGCGAAATCGAGTTGACGGTGCAATCGGGCTCCCCAGCCTCGGTACTCGGTCGCTTGTCACGCGATGCCGACCTGGTGGTCGTTGGAACATCATCGGTCGACGCGGCGAGGGTCGGGCCGATCGCCGCCCGGATGGCCCGGACCTGTCGGGTTCCCCTGTTGGCGGTGCGGCGTCGCCCGCGGACCGGCTATCGGAGGGTGGTCGTCGCGGTGGATCTGTCGCCCCACTCGGCCCGGGCGGTCGAGACCGTGATCGAGCAGGCGCCCGATGCCGAAGTGACCGCGGTGTTCGCCCTCTCCTACCGATTCGAATGGCAGTTCGGCGAGGCGGGGATGTTCCCCGAGGAGGTGCAGCAACTCCGCAAGCAGCGCCGGACCCGGGCGGAGGAGAAACTCGACGACTTCATCGCCCAGTGGGATGGCCGGGTACCAGCAATCCTCGAGGAGGGGCCCACCTTCAGAGGTGTTGGAGGAGGTCGTCCGCCGTCGGTCGGCCGATCTGGTGGCAGTTGGCCGGCGGGGATGGGGCGGAGCCCCGGCCCCGTTGCTGGGGACCGTCGCCGAGCAGGTTCTCAGCTCGGTCCCGTGCGACGTACTCATCGCACGCTGACCTACGATCATCCCTGGGGCCTGTAGCTCAATTCGGTCAGAGCAGCGGACTCATAATCCGTCGGTTGCAGGTTCAAATCCTGCCAGGCCCACCAGGCTAGGAGTGACGGCAATGCGGGCGGACGAGGTCGGCGAGGTGCTGAGCAAGCCGACTCAGCCAGGAGTTGCTCAAGCGAGACGTGGCGCGGCTGGCTTTCGTTTGGAAAGACGGCACACCACGGGTGATCCCGATTGGGATCTTCTGGAACGGCGCCGAGATCGTGATGTGCACCAGCAAGAACGCCCGCAAGCTCAAGGCGCTGCAGCGCAACCCGGCCGTAGCACTGACCATCGACACCGAGGTGCACCCGCCCGACGTACTCCTGCTGCGTGGTGACGCCGAGCTCGATCGGGTGGACGGTATCCCCGACGAGTACATGCAGGCTTCGGGCACCTACCAGATGACCCCCGAGCAGCGACAGGAGTGGGAGGCGGAGATCAAGTCCGTGTACGTCGATGGCATGGTGCGCATCGTGGTCCGGCCGACTTGGGCGAAACTGATCGACTTCGAGACCACCCTCCCCGCCTCCGTACAAGAACTGATTGACCGGCGCGAGGCGCGACAGGGCACCTGAGGTCTGACGGCTTGTCAGGAGCAGCGAGACTCGCCTGGACGCTGACCGGGATCCGGCTCGTCGCCCTTGCCGAGAGTGGCCCGAGCCATTCTCGAACTCGGAGCTCATCGAGATCGGCCCCGACGGCACGAGCGCGAGGACGTCGAGCAGGCGCCGGGTCGATTCCTCTGCCCACGCTTCCGCGGGAGGATCGGCGCTTGCGACCGTCAAGTCCACGCCGGGATCGGTGACTTTATACGCGTCGCGGACCCCGGCGGCGGCAGCCTCGATCGCCGAGGTGAGCTCCTGCTCGCGTGCCTTGTCGACCACGCACACGGCGGCCGCGTCGCGCGGGATCGCGTTGCGGCTCTTGCCGCCCTCGAGCGAGGCGAGGCGGAACGGCACCGCCTCGTGCGCCTCCCGAAGAACGCGTCCGAGCGCCTTGACCGCGTTGGAGCGACCTTGGGCGATGTTCGACCCGGAGTGGCCGCCTTTGCCGCCCGCAACCGTGACTCCGAGCCCCACAGCGCCCTCGCCCGTCGGCTCGCGGGCCTGCTTCACCCGGAGCCACGTGTCGGTGCTGCCGGCGCAACCAACCGTGAGGCGTCCGTCCTCCTCGCTGTCGAGGTTCAGCAGGATCGACCCGCTGACGAGCGAGCCGTCGAGCGCCTGAACCCCCTCGAGCCCCACCTCCTCCCGAACCGTCATCAGAAGCTCGAGCGGGCCGTGCGGAAGCGAAGCATCGTCCGTGAGCGCCATCATCGCCGCGATCGCGACGCCGTCGTCTGCGCCGAGCGTCGTGCCGTCCGCAGTCAGCCACTCGCCGTCGCGCACCACGCGGATCCGGCCCTCGGTCGGGTCGTACGGACTGTCCGGCTGACGCTCGCAGACCATGTCGAGGTGTCCCTGCAGGACGACCGTCGGAGCGGCTTCGCGCCCATCCGTCGCCGGAACACGGACGACCAGGTTTCCGATTTCGTCTTCCGCCACCTCGAAGCCGTGCCCGGCAGCCCAGTCCTTCACATGAGCGGCGGCGAGCTCTTCCTGGCGCGACGGCCGCGCGATCGTCGTCAGGGTATGGAAATGGCGCCAGAACGCCTGCGGCTCGAGGCCGACGAACGCCTCGGCAGAGAGTTCCGCGCCGGTCATTGCCACGAGCGGCAAAAATACGCTAGCCGTCGACTGGGTTGCAACCGGTCTTGACTCACTCGGGCGGCGACGAACCGGCAGCCCGAGCCCAGTCGGCCGGCACATCGCTGCCACCCTCCTCGGAGAGTCGCGTGCCGATGCGGCCGAGCGTCGGGTGCGACACGAGCTTGCCTGAGAACAGTGCCTCGCCCTGCCTGAACGAGACTGCCCGCTCGAGCAGACCGCGCGGCGCATGGGAGAAGACCTCCCCGACGTACTCCAGGTCCGTGAGCGAGTTCATGCGCATCAACGCCAGGTTGTCGCACTGCGAGACGACGTTCTCGTGCACCTTCTGCGGGCGCTGGGTCACGACGAGCAGGTAGAGGCCGTACTTGCGGCCCTCCCCGGCGATCCGCACCGCGTGCTCGGTGGCGAGCTCGAGCAGCGCGCCCTCCGGGACCTGCGGGCAGACGTTGTGTGCCTCGTCCAGAACGACGAGCACCGGCTCGCGCTCTGCACGCCGCTCCCAGAGGTGACCGAGCACCGCGGCCGCGGCGAGGTGTTGCTCCTCTCGCGTCGGCAGCGAGCCGAGGTCGACGACGAGACAGCGCGGCCCCGACGCAGCGAGCTCGTCGAGCAGGGAGCCCTCGTCCCCCGCGGCCCACACCTGCCACCGGTCGACCCCGAGGTTCTGGATCCGCCGGCTGAGAACGGGGGACTCACGTTCGAGCAGCTCCCGAAGCGCCTCGGGGGTGGCCGGCGGGTCGCCTGTCCGCGTCTGGTCGAGGAGCTGGACGAGGTCCGAGTACTCGTCTCGGTCGTGAATGGGGTCGAGCCGGAGGACGGCCGCCTGCGTCTGCGCGTCGAGCTCCGCAAAGCGCAGCCGCAGCCGCTCGCTTCCCCGCTCGGCAGCGCTGCGCACGACAACCCCTGACGCGGCCTCTCGATAGCGGGCCGCGAGCCCCTCGTCGACGCCCTGTCTCAGCTCGGCAAGACGGACGAAGTCCGAGTTCGGGTCGAGCACGATGATGCGGAGCGTCGTCTCGAGCAGCAGCCGTTCGAGGATCGTCCCGAGCGCGTAGGTCTTTCCCGAGCCGGACTGTCCGCAGAGGAACGTATGCCGGTCGAACCCACCGGCTGCGAGCGCGAGCGGAACGCCGTCGACCAGCGCCAGCTCGCCGATGGTGAGCGTCGCGCTGCCGGGCTGCGCCTGCTCGATCCAGGCGGAGACAGCCTCGGGCGGCGCCGCGTGGACGACTGCGTCGTGAAACGGGCCCGGCTCCCCGTCGAGCACCACGCCGCTTCCTCGCGCGAGACGGAGGACGGTGCGGGAACGCATGTCGACGGCGTCGGCCGCCTCGCCGATCGCTCTCGACCGAGCTCGGGCCCGTCGATGTGAGCGACGTCGACGTCGAGCACCTGTCCGAGCCGCCTGTGCCGCCGTCGTCCTCGATCGCCGCATACCCGCCGGGCTGGAGCTCGAGACCTCGCAGGGGAGCCTGGAAGGAGAAGCGGCGCCCGTCGACCGAGGTCGCCAGCGGGAGGACCGCGTCCTCCAGCTGGCGGCGCACGTCTCTGAACTGCTCGACGTGAGCGTCCAGCCCCGACCCGGGATCGCTCATCACCGCGACTCTACTGGCGACGGAATCGAGCCCATCAGAGCAACGGCGAGAGGCCGGCGAACAGGATTGCCTTGGCCCGCTCCTTGCTCCCGGTCAGTGGTCGCCCGGGAGCCGAGCCCGCCTCGGCCGGCGTGCTGAACCGCTCGTCGAACTGAGACGCGACGACCTTCGACCGAACCTGAAGGTCGATCTCGAAGAAACGCTTCAGGCTCCACGCCTCGAGGTTGCAGGTGCCTGCGAGCAGCTCTTCACCGTCGCGCACGAACGCCTTCGCGTGGAGCATCGTCGGGTACTCGAGGATGCGGACGCCGGCGTCCAGCAGCTTCGCGTGGTGGAACCTCTGCGCCGCGGCGCAGGCCCAGTTGTTCGCGTTCGCCGGGACGAACAGCCGGACGTGGACACCTCGACGAGCCGCTTGCTCGATGCGCCCGATCATCCGCGCGATCGGTGACGTACGGGTTGACGACGTCGAGCGTCTCGACCGCGCTCTCGAGCGAGTCGTGCGATCGCGTCGGTGATCGGCCGGTTGCGGCCCGGCGCGTTGTGCAGCACGCGAGCAGGAACGGATCCGCCTTCGAGCGCTGGAAAGAGCGCGTCGAGCTCGGCGACCGCGATCTCGCCTCCGAGCCACCGGAAGCTGGCGAGGAACACCAGCTGGAGCTGTGCGACCACCGGGCCCTCGGCCCGCAGGAACAGGTCGTGGAAGCGGCCGTCCTGGAAGTGGTCCTCGATGCCGGCTCCGCCGATCCAGCCGATTCGGCCGTCGACGATCACGACCTTGCGGTGATCGATGTGGCCGAGCGCGGCCAGGTTCCAGCGGGTGGCGCTGTCGCGTCCGAGCGGCCCGACCGGCGCACGCGGCTTCGTCGCCCGGACGACGCAGACCTCGATGCCGGCGGCAGTGAGCCGCTCGTAGAGCGCTCGCGAATCCTCCTCGGGCTTCGATCCCTGCCGGTCGACGACGAGGCGGACCGGGACGCCCTCGGCCGCCTTCGCAACGAGCGCGTCGGCGAAGGCGTCGCCGACGACGCCGGGCCGGAACCCGAACTGGTTGATGTGGACGGAGGACGACGCCGACGCGATGTCCGCCAGCATCGGCGGATAGAAGTTCCTCCCCTCGACATGAACCTCCACGGACGAGGCGGTGCTCTCGGAGAACTCGAGCGCAAGCTCTCCGCGCGCGACCGAACGTGAGAGGAGTTGTTCCGCGTGGGCGGCGATTCCGTCGTTCGGGACCGCCGCAGAACCGGTGCTCACGAGCGGCCGGCTCGGTCTAGGTGCCGTTCTCGACGAACTCGAGCGCCTCGGCGACGTCGTAGCCGAGCGCGAGTCCCAGGTTCGGCGCAGCGCTCACGACCCGCGGCACGCCGACGGTCGGCAGCACGGCGACCAGCGTGCCGACGATCTCGTCGTGCGTCGCGCCCGCCGCCAGCGCCGCGTTGACCGAGTCCATGTAGGCCGGCGGCGAGGCATTCATCGCGATCAGGGCGCCGATCCGGATCAGCGCGTGCGCGCGGTCGTCGAGCCCGGAGAGCGTCGGGCTGGCGCGGTTGGACTGGAGGACGCCTTCGATGTACCGCTCGTCACGGACGGCAAGTCGCTGCAGCGTGACTTGGTAGTCCTGCATGCCCAGACTTTCATTCCATGCCTGCGGCGCCGGGGGCGCATCACCCCGCCGGGGTGAAACGCGAGCCGGAGGCCACGGGCGCATCCACGAGCCCGAGCTCGAGCGCGCGCTCGATCGCCTCGCTCCGGCTGGAGGCGTCGAGCTTCCGGTAGACGGAGATCGCCTGCGTCTTGACCGTGTTGCGCGAGACATAGAGGCGCTCGGCGATCTCCCGGAACGTGAGATGGGTCGTCAGCAGCGGGAGCAGACGCAATTCGGCCGCCGTGAGCGACGAAGCCCAGCCGTCGTCCATGCTCGCGACGCCCGCCAGCCGGTCGCGCAGCTCGTCCGCCTGCGCCCGCAGCGTTCCGAGCTCGGGCCGCTGGCTGATCAGGTCGAAGGCCTCCCGGCACAGCGTGCGAGCGCCCTCGATGTCGCCGAGCGCGAAGTGCGCCCGGGCGAGCTCCAGCCTCGCCTGGACGCCGAACCAGGGGACGGCGTGCGTGAGCTGCGGCCGCAGCCGCATGGCGCGAACGAGCAGCTGGCGCGCAGTGGCCGCCTGACCCCGGGCGAGGGCGGCTTGCGCCGACGCGGCAAGGTAGATCGCCGCCGCGACGTACTCCTCGATGGGCTGGTTCTCGAGGAGCGCCCGGGCGGCGGCAAGATCGGCCTCCGCCTTTTCTCCCTCAGCTCGCTCGAGAGCCAGGAGCGCAAGCTCGGAGTGCGCGATCACCCCCGCGTAGATCGCGCCGCTGCCGCCGGCCTCCTCCGCGGCCTGCTCGAGGATCTGCTCGGCCTGTTCCGGACTCGTCTTGGTAGAGCAGCGAGCAGCCGAGCAACGTCAGGGCGGTCGGGTGCCAGATGCTGGCCGCCGGAAGGTCCTTCAGGGCAAGTCTCGCGTCGGCCTCCATGTCCGCGATGCCGTGGCGGCAGAGGAACGCCCGGACGAGCGCGGCCCACACCTGGGGCGAGGCGCTGCCGTCCGACATGGGGCCGGCCCGCTCGGAGTGCTCGAGCGCGAAACCGAAGCGCTCGGCGTCTTCCGGCCGGCCGCGGAGCCCGCTCAGAAACGCGCCGAAGGCTGCAACCTCCGGGTAGCGCCGGAGGAGCTCGGGGTCATCGAGCTGCTTCAGCCAGCGCTCGACGGTGACGACGCGCCCGCTCCTGTAGAAGGGCAGGGCGAACATGCCGACCAGGCGTGCGACCTCGTCGATGTCGCCGGCTGCGACCATGTGCTCGATCGCAGCTTCCGGCTGGCCGTTCTCCTCGTACCAGACAGCTGCGCGGCGGTTCAGCACCTCGCCGAGCTCGGGCTCGAGACGATCGAGCTCGGCGCGGAGCGTGTCACGGAAGAGGTGGCGGTAGCGGTACCAATCACGGCGGTGATCGAGCGGGACGAGGAAGAGGTTGGCCTGCTCGAGTGCCTCCAGCCTGCGTGCCGAGTCGCTGCGATCGAGCACCGCGTCGCACAGCGAAGCGCACATACGGTCGAGAATCGACGTCCGCGTCAGGAACTCGAGCACCGAGGGCTTCAGCCGCGACAGGTGCTCTGACCGAAGGTAGTCGGCCACGAACCGATCGTCGCCGCTGAATCTGGTGAGCTCGGCGGAGCCGGCCTCCTTGGAGAACAGCGCCGCGAGGTAGAGACCCGCGACCCAGCCCTCCGTTCGCTCGTTCAGCGACGAGGCCTCGGCCTGGCTCACTTTGACGCCGGCCTCGGTCAGGAGCCGCTTGGCTTCGGAGTCGCTCAGCGCGAGCTCCGCCGGACCGAGCGCGAGCAGGCGTCCCGCCGCGCGCAGGCGCGCGAGGGGAAGTCGCTCCTCCGCCCGGCCGGAGAGCACGAGTTGCGCTCCATCCGGAAGGTGCTTCGCGATCGGCTCGAGCGCATCGATGCAGTCGCGGTCCCGCAACTCGTGGACGTCGTCCAGGACGAGCACCATCGGCTTCCCGATCGCCGCCAGAGCAGCGCCGAGGCGAGGAAGGCCCACGGTCCACAGCGAGTCGGCGCCCGATGCCGCTCCACGGAAGACGCTGGCGTCCACCGGCCTGATCCCGTCCGCTGCGGCGGACAGATACGTCAGGAATGCGGCAGGGTCGTTGTCGCGATCGTCCAGCGAGACCCAGGCGAAGGGCCTCGGGTCCTCCGCCGCCCACTGCGCGAGCAGCGTCGTCTTGCCGTAGCCGGCCGGCGTCGTGATGCTGATCACCCGCGCGCTCGTCGGGGAGCGCAGGCGGCTGACCAGCGCCGAGCGGTTGACGAGCCCGTCGCGGAGCTTGGGCACCTCGAGCTTCGACTGGAGGATCTCGAAGCCGGCAGCCTGCCGCCCGGATCTCGGGGCAGCCTCGGGGCTCCGGCCGCTCTTCCGCGCGCGCAGGCGCCTCCGCAGCTCGATTGCGCATTCCGCCCAAATCGGTCCTTCCGGTCCTGTGCGGTGAACGGAGGCCGACCCCGCCTCCGTGAGCGTTGCTCGCACAGCCTACGCACCGGCGTCGGTTCCCGCAGAGCGGCTCTTAACCAGATGGCAACCAGCGGCTGTTCATCCCGTTCGGACAACGTTGCAGTCCGATGGCCTCGTCATCGTGGCTTTCGATGCGCGACAGCCGCGGCACGATCGACCCTCGCGAGCTGGCCCGCATGTTCTCTGCTCCTCGATGGCTCCAGGATCTCGGTGTTCTCGCCTGGTTGCTGGTCGGCGTCGGGCTCGTCCTCTTCGGGGTGACCTGGCTGCTCGGAGCGACGGAGACGATCGTGCTTCCGGTCGTGACGGGCACGATCGTCGCGGCAGTGGCCGGTCCCGTCATCGCGGGCCTGGCGAGGCATGGGGTCCCACGAGCGGCCGGCGCCGCGCTCGTCCTGCTCGGCCTCCTGGCCCTGGCGACCGTCGTGCTTCCTGCTGGTCCTCCACGGGATCGTCGGCCAGGACGACCGGATCAAGGCGCTCGCGTCGGAGGCGGCGGACAAGGTCGCCGGCTGGGCGGACGACGCCGGCGCCGACGGCGGGCAGTCGGCGGCCAACGAGGCGAAGCACGACATTCCCGCGATCGGCGAGACCCTCTTGAAGGGGGTCGCCGGCGGAATCGCCGGGTTGACCTCGCTCGCGTTTTTCCTCTCGTTCACGCTCTTCAGCACCTTCTTCCTGCTGAAGGACGGTCACACGATTCGCCGGTTCGTCGACGGCCATCTGGGCATTCCCGAGCAGGTCGCCCGCATCGTGACCGGGAATGTCCTGATGTCGCTCCGGCGCTACTTCCTCGGCGTGTCGATCGTCGCCGCCTTCAACGCCGTCGTGGTCGGGATCGGCGCCTGGGTGCTCGGCGTACCGCTCGTGGCGACGATCGCGGTCGTCACGTTCGTCACGGCGTACGTGCCGTTCATCGGCGCTTTCGTCTCGGGTGCGTTCGCGGTGATGCTGGCCCTGGCGTCCGAGGGCACGAGCACCGCCGCCGTCATGCTCGTGATCGTGCTGCTCGCGAACGGCCTGCTCCAGAACATCCTCCAGCCGGTCGCCTTCGGCGCGACACTCGACCTGAATCCCCTCGCGGTTCTCGTCATCACGATCGCGGCCGGGAGCCTCTTCGGGATGGTCGGGTTGGTGCTCGGAGCGCCGATCGCGTCGGCGGCCGTGCACATCAGCCGCGACCTCGCTGCCGCACGTGCGGCGGCGGGAGCAGCGCCCGCCGAGGCGACCGCCCCGGGTTAGAGCCGGGAGAAGGTCTGGCGGGTCCCGATCACGATCCGGGGCCGCTTCGCAGGATCGAGCCAGCGCAGCGTCGAGACGAGCTGCGCGACGGGCAGGCTCACGCAGCCGTTCGTCGAGCTCCCCGTCTTCGCGTGGAGGAAGATCCCGGAGCCGCGGCCCGGGACGACCGGCCGCGTGTTGAACTCGATGACCGCAAAGTGGCGGTAGGCCGTCCGCTCCTGCCAGAGGCCCGGCGTGGTCGTCCGGAACGGTGGCCGCGTCCCGCAGCGGACGTGCTGGAACGTGTTGTAGGTCGGTGACCGTGGATCCTCGTTCCACCAGTCGCCGCAGACGAGCCGGCGGTAGCGGTAGCGGACGCTGGGGTTCGGTGCGTTTCCGTACATCGTGCGGCCGATCGTGTAGGAGCCGGTCGGCGTCGTGCCGTCTCCCTCGCGCCGCCGGTCGGCGAGGCCGTTCCAGCCGACGCGGGCGTTCCAGGGCCCGGCGACCGGGCGCCAGCAGCCGTCGCCACCGCGCGCCCACAGACGGAGGGCGGCGCTCGTGGTCTTGTAGCGGGCGGCTTCGACGGTGATCAGCTGGTCGGCCGCACCGACGGTTCTGAGTCGAGTCGCGACGTTCGGCGCGCAGGCCGCCGTCCCGCCGGAGGTCGGGGCGGCCGCGGTGAGTGCGGCGAGCGCGGCCAGGGCGACGACGAGCGATCGCACGCGGCTGAGACTACCCTCGGGCCATGGCGAAGCTCCTCGCCGCCGCCGCCCTCTTGCTCGTGCCGGTCGCCGGTGCAGCGCCCGCGCCGCCGTTCAGCTCGAGCGTCTCGCGCGTGACCGCCGAGGACTTGCGGTACTCGTGGCGGCCGGGCTGTCCCGTCGGGCCCGCACGGCTGCGGGCGGTGCGGCTCAGGCACTGGGACTTCCGGGGTCGCTCCCGGGTCGGCGTCCTCGTCGTCGATGCTGCGGAGGCCGGCCGCATGGTCTCGGTCTTCCGCCGGCTGTACGCGGCGCGGTTCCCGATCCGGCGGATGCTCGGCGTCGAGGTCTACCGTGGCAGCGACGACCGCTCGATGCGAGCCGACAACACGTCGGGGTTCAACTGCCGCTTCGTGGGCGGGACGAGGCGCTGGTCGGAGCACGCCTACGGCAGGGCGATCGACCTGAACCCGGTCGAGAACCCGTACGTCCACGGCGGGCTCGTGGAGCCGCCCGCCGGCCGTGCGTACCTCGACCGCTCGAGGCGGCGGGCCGGCATGGCGACGAGCTCGAGCGTCGTCGTGCGCGCGTTCGACTCGGTGGGCTGGCACTGGGGCGGCCGCTGGCGCTCATCGAAGGACTACCAGCACTTTTCGACCTCAGGCCGTTAGGGCAGGTCGCGGACGGCGATCGTGACCCGGCTCATCGCGCAGAGGCGGCCGGCGTCGTCGGTCATCTCCACGTCCCAGATCCAGGTCGTGCGGCCGCGATGGCGCCGGCGGGCGACGGCGTGAACGGTGCCCTCGCTGATCGGCCGGAGGAAACTCGAGTTGTTCGACTGGCCGAGGCCGATCTTTCCGTCCTCGTTCACTCCGACGTTCGTCCCGAGCGAGGCGAGTGCCTCCGCGATCGCCGCGTGCACGCCGCCGTGGACCAGGCCGATCGGCTGGAGGACGTGCGGTCGTACCGGCACGCGGCCCTTGACGACCTCGTCGGTCGCCTCGTCGACCTCGAGCCCGTAGTGGCTGTCGAACGGAGACGGCTCCTGGTAGCTCACCTGGCCGGAAGTGTGAAGCTTCGGGTCGGATGAACGTCGGGGTAGGGCTGCCAACGACCACGCCTGGGACGACCGGCGAGCTGCTGCTCGATTGGGCACGGCGAGCGGACGAGGGGCCGTTCTCCTCGCTGGGCGTGCTCGACCGCGTCGTCTACGACAGCATCGAGCCGTTCGCGGCGCTCGCGGCCGCCGCAGGGGTCACGTCCCGCGTGCGGCTGGCGACGATGATCGCGATCGGCCCGCTGCGCCCGACCGGGCTGCTCGCAAAGCAGGCTGCCTCGGTGCACGCGCTCTCGGGCGGGCGGTTGACGCTCGGTCTCGCGGTCGGAGCCCGGACGGAGGACTACGAGGCGGCGGGCGTGGAGTCGCGCGGCCGCGGCCGAAAGCTCGCCGAGCAGCTCGCATACCTCCGCGGCGGCGTGGACGGGGACCGGATCGGGCCGGCGCGGGACGGGATGGAGCTCCTCGTCGGTGGGATGAGCGGACAGGCCTTCTCGCGGATGGCGCGCTACGCGGACGGCTACGCCCACGGCGGCGGCCCGCCCCGTGCGTTCGCCTCGGCCGTGACGAAGGCCCAGGCGGCGTGGTCGGATCTCGGGCGGCCCGGGCAGCCGCGCCTCTGGGGCCAGGGCTACTTCTGCTTCGGCGACCCCGACCGCGGAGCCGCGTACCTCCGGGACTACTACGCGTTCACGGGCCCGTTCGCCGAGCGGATCGCCGCGGAGAACCTCACGAGCGCGCGGGCCGTAAAGGACTTCGTGCGCGGCTACGAGGAGGCGGGCTGCGACGAGCTCGTCCTCTTCCCCACCGTCGCCGACACGGAGGAGCTGGAACGGCTTGCGGAGGGGCTCGCGTGAGGGTCGAGATCGTCGGTGGCGGGCCCGCCGGGCTCTATCTCGGAATCCTGCTGAGGAAGGCGGACCCGTCTGTCGAGGTGCGCGTGGCGGAACGGAACGCGCCGGATGCGACGTTCGGCTGGGGCGTCGTCTTCAGCGAGGAGACGCTCGGCTCGCTGCGCGATGCGGATCCCGAGACGCACCTCGAGATCACGGACACGTTCGCGCGCTGGGACCGCGTCGACATCCGCTACCGGGGCCGCGAGCTGCGCTCACGAGGTCATTCGTTCTCCGCGATCGCGCGCAAGCAGCTGCTGGAGATCCTGCAGCGGCGGTGCCGCGCGGTGGGGGTCGAGCTCGACTTCGGCGATCGAGGTCTCGGAGCTGCCGGACGCCGATCTCGTCGTCGGGGCGGACGGCGCGAACTCGCTCGTCCGCCGGCTCGGCGAGTTCGGGACGAAGGTCGAGCCCGAGGGGTCGAAGTACGTCTGGTTCGGGACCGACCACGTCTTCGACGCCTTCACGTTCGTCTTCAAGGAGACGGAGCACGGGATCTACAACGTGCACGCGTACCCGTACGACGAGGGCATGTCCACGTTCATCGTCGAGTGTCCCCTCGAGACGTGGCTTGGTGCCGGGCACGAGGACATGTCCGAAGAGGAGAACCTCGCGTACTGCGAGCAGCTGTTCGCCCGCGATCTCCGAGGCCGCGAGCTGTTCTCGAACCGCTCGGTCTGGCTCGACTTCCCGAAGGTGACGAACAGGGTCTGGCACGACGGCCGGGCCGTGCTCCTCGGCGACGCGGCCCACACCGCGCACTTCTCGATCGGGTCCGGCACGAAGCTTGCGATGGAAGACTCGATTGCGCTCGCGAATGCGCTGGCGCGGCGTGGCTGGGACGTCGGCACGGCGCTCCTCGACTACGAGCTCGAGCGCGGGCCCGCCGTCGAGCGGACGCAGGGAGCGGCCAGCGAGAGCGCCGGCTACTTCCAGCGGGTCGGGAGCTACACGCACCTCGAGCCGATCCAGTTCGCGTTCAACCTCCTGACGCGCAGCGGCCGGATCACCCACGCGAGCCTGGGGATCCGCGACCCGCGCTTCGTCCGCGCCCTCGACGCCTGGCTCGGCGGCTCATCGGTCTCCCCGCCGCCGGCGTTCTCGCCCTTCGAGCTCGGCGGCGTCCGGTTCGAGAACCGGTTCGGCGTCGTGCCGAGCGGGTTCGTGGCCGTGTCCGACGAGGGGAGGATCACGCCGGAGACGCCGACGATCGAGGAGTGGAGCCCGCCCGCCGGGCAGGTGCTCCTCCAGCTCGGGCATGCGGGGCGTCGAGGCGCGACGCAGCCGCGGGCGGTCGGAGTCGACCTGCCGCTCGCCGACGGCTGGCCGGTCATCGCTCCCACGCGCACGCCCTACGGGCCGTTCAGCGCGGTCCCGGGCGAGCCGGACGAGGCGGCGATCCGCGAGCAGTTCGTCGCGGCGGCAGGGCGGGCCGCCGAGCTCGGCGTGGACGCGCTCGAGCTGGACATGGCACACGGCTACCTGCTCGGGAGCTACCTCTCGCCGCTCGTGAACCAGGAGGACGATCGGCTTCGCTTCCCGCTCTCGGTGCTCCACGGCGTCCGCGAGGTCTGGCCGCGTGTGCTGGCCGTCCGGCTCTCCGTCACCGACTGGCACCCGCACGGGAATTCGGTGAGCGACGGCGTCGCGATCGCCCGTGCGATGGCCGAGGGCGGCGCCGACCTGATCCACGTCGAGGCCGGCCAGACGGTCCACGAAGACCGTCCTGAGTACCGGCGCGGCTTCCTGACCGCGCTCAGCGATCGTGTCCGCAACGAGGCACGGGTGCCGACCCTCGTCGGCGGCCACCTCACGACCGTCGACGACGCCAACACGGCGGTCGCCGCCGGGCGGGCCGATCTCGTCCTCCTCGACCTGCCCGAGGCCGACATCGAGCGCCCGCTCGAGGCAAGTAACAAGTTGTTACAAGCCGAGGTCTCCGGCTGACCATGGGCGATTCGGGGACAAGTAACAACTTGTTACTTGGGGAGCTCGCCTACCCGGCGCTCGAGGGTCGCGAGGACGCCGTGCACCTCCTGCCGCTCGGGGCGACCGAGCCTCACGGGCCGCACGCACCGCTGGCCACGGACACGTTGATCTCGGCCGGGATCTGCCGACGCGCGGCCGAGCGACTGCGCGGCGAGGTCGACGTGCTCGTCCTCCCGGAGATCTCGTACGGCGTCACGCGTTACGGAGCCGATTTCCCCGGCGCGGTCTCGATCGGCGAAGAGACGCTGCGCTCGCTCGTGACCGACATCTGCTCGGGGCTCGAACGGGTCGTGCTCGTCAACAGCCACCTCGAGCCGGAGCAGGTCTGGACGCTTCGCGAGCTCGCCCTGCCCCTGCTCGACGTCACGCGGCGGGCGAACGCCGAGCGTCTCACGGACGAATTTCGAGCCGGCGCCGGACATGCCGGCCGGTACGAGACGTCGCTCGTGCTCGCCGAGCGCCCCGACCTCGTCGACCAGGCGCGGATGGCCACGCTGGAGGCGAACATGGTCAACATGCCGGAGGCGATCCGGTCCGGGAAGACGAGCTTCCTCGCCATGGGGATGGATCACGCGTACGCCGGTGCGCCGGCCGACGCCACGGCGGAAGAAGGCGAGCAGACGTTCGAGACCCTGGCCGAGATGCTCGTCGAGCTGGTCAGGGAGGTCGCCGCGGCGTGATCGGCTACGAGGACCTCCCGCGCGAGCTCAACCTCGCCACGCACTTCGTCGACCGGAACGTCGAGGAGGGCCGCGGCGGGCGAGCCGCCCTGATCGGCCCCGGCGGCCGGACGACCTACGCGGAGCTGGCCGAGCTCGTGAACCGGAGCGGCAACGTCCTGCGCGAGCTCGGGGTCAGGCCCGAGGAACGCGTGCTGCTGGTCCTCGCCGACTCCGTCGAGTTCGTCGCTCTCTGGTACGGCGCGCAGAAGATCGGCGCGGTCACGGCCGAGGCGTACACCTTCCTCCCGCCCAAGGACTACGCCTACTACCTCGACTACACGCGAGCCGGGATCGTCGTCGCCGACGAGACGACCGAGGCGGCGATCCGGGAGGCGGCCGAGGGGAGCCGCTGGCTTCGCGAGATCCTCGTCGTGGACGGCGCGTTCGCGGAGCGGCTTTCGCGCGCCTCGCCCGAGCTCGAGCCTGCCCCGACGACCAAGGACGACGTCGCGCTCTGGAAGTTCACGACCGGCTCGACCGGACAGCCGAAGGCCGCTGTCCACCCCACGCACAGCCCGGTGCTCAGCTTCGAGTGGTACGCGCGCGGCGTCCTCGACCTCCGGCCCGACGACGTCGTCCTCCCCGTCCCGAAGCTCTTCTTCGGGTACGCGCGTGACCTCGCCGCGCTGTTCCCGTTCGGCGTCGGCGCAGCCGGGATCGTCTTCCCCGAGCGTTCCACGCCCGAGCGGATCTTCGAGCTGATCGCCGAGCACGAGCCGACGATCCTTGTGAATGTCCCGACGATGATGGCGCAGATGGTCGCCAAAACCGTCCAGCCGGGCCATGACGAGTGTCTGACACTCGACATGTCTCCTGTGCGCTTGTGCACGTCGGCCGGCGAGGCGCTGCCGAAGGAGCTGCACGAGCGCTGGCTGGAGACGTTCGGCGTCGAGGTGCTGGACGGGATCGGCTCGTCCGAGGCGTACCACATCTACATCTCCAACCGGCCCGGCCGCGCGAAGCCCGGCAGCACCGGCGAGCTCGTCCCCGGCTACGAGGCGCACATCGCCGACAACGGTGAGCTCTGGATCGAGGGCGACACCGCCGCGCTCCTCTACTGGGGCGAGCACGAGAAGACGAAGGAGACCTTCCACGGCGACCGGGTCCGAACCGGCGACCTCTTCCACCAGGACGAGGACGGCTACTTCTGGTACCGCGGCCGCGCGGACGACCTGATCAAGGTCGGCGGGATCTGGGTCGCGCCGGCCGAGATCGAGCACTGCCTGGTCGGCCATCCCGCCGTCGTGGAGTGCGCCGTCGTCGGCGCACAGCAGAACGGCCTCACGCTCGCCCGCGCCTACGTCGTCGCCAGAGAGCCGCTCGACGAGCAGGAGCTCAGGGACTTCGCTCGTGGGCACCTCGCCGGCCACAAGGTCCCACGCGAGATCCGCTTCGTTGACGACCTGCCGAGGACTCCGTCCGGAAAGCTCGACCGAAAGGCGCTCCGCTGAGCCGCCTGGTCGTCGTCACGGGCGGGACGAAGGGCGTCGGCAAGGCGGTGGCCGATCGGTTCGCGGCGCAGGGGAACCGCGTCGAGGCGGTCGGCCGAGACCGGCTCGACGTCACCGACGAGCAGATGGTCGACGAGTTCTTCGAGCAGGCAGGCCCTGTCGACGTGCTCGTCAACAACGCCGGCGTCGCCTGGAGCACGCCGCTGAGGCACACGACGCCCGAGGACTGGCGCGGGCACCTCGACGTCAACGCCACCGGCGTCGTTCCTCTGCACCCGCGCCGTGATCGGCGGCATGATCGAGCGCGGAGATGGTCGCATCGTGACCGTGGCATCGGTCGCCGGCCTCGTCGGCTCGCGCTACACGGCTGCGTACACGGCCTCGAAGCACGCTGCGATCGGCCTGATGCGCGCGACTGCCGCCGAGGTGGCCGGCACCGGCGTGACGGCGAACGCCGTCTGCCCGATCTGGGTCGACACGGACATGACCCGCCGAACGGTCCAGAACATCGTCGAGAAGACCGGGCGCTCCGCCGAGGAGGCCGAGGCATCGCTCGTGCAGATGACCCCGCTGGGCCGCCTCCTCGCACCCGAGGAGGTTGCGTTCGCGGTCGAGTTCTTCGCTTCCCCTGAAGCGGCCGCGATCAACGGGCAGACGCTCGTGCTCGACGGCGGAGGCATCCAGTCGTGAGCCCGTTCCGCGCCTCCGCAGCGTTCACGGAGGAGTGGGAGCACTTCGACTTCACGGTCGAGGACGGCGTCGCCACCGTGACGTTCTCCAGGCCGGACAAGCTCAACGCGCTCACCTTCGACGTCTACGCCGACCTCCGCGACCTCGTGACCGAGCTCCCGCACCTGGGCGACGTGCGCGTCCTCGTCCTGACCGGCGAGGGGCGCGGCTTCTGCTCCGGCGGCGACGTCGAGGAGATCATCGGCGAGCTCCAGGGGATGTCCGCCGGCGAGCTGCTCGAGTTCACGCGGATGAGCGGCGCCGTCGTGAAGGCGATGCGCGACTGCCCGATCCCGATCGTCGCGGCGGTCAACGGCGTCGCCGCCGGCGCCGGCGCCGTGCTCGCGCTGGCGGCCGACCTCCGGCTGCTCGCGAGCTCGGCCAGGTTCTCGTTCCTCTTCACGAAGGTCGGCCTTGCGGGCGCGGACATGGGCGCCGCCTACCTCCTCCCCCGGCTGGTCGGCCTCGGCCGGGCGACGGAACTGCTGATCCTCGGCGGCGACGTCGACCCCGCCCGTGCCACGGCGATCGGGCTGGCGACCCGCGTCGTCCCGGACGACGAGCTGCGAGGGACGACCCAGGAGCTGGCGCGACAGCTTGCCGACGGTCCCGCACTCGCCTACGCGACGACCAAGATCCTGCTCACGCGGGAGCTCGACCTCGACCTCGGCGGCGCGATCGAGATGGAGGCGCTCGCCCAGGCGCTGCTGATGAAGAGCGACGACTTCCGGGAGTTCTACGCGGCCTGGTCGGAGGGAAGGAGCCCCGCGTGGACCGGCCGGTGATCGTCAACCCGCCGGACCTTCCGGAGCCGGTCGGGTTCGCCCACGCGGTCGTCGCGGGCCGGACGATCCATCTCGGCGGCCAGATCGGGGAGGGCGAGACGCTCGTCGAGCAGTTCGACTCGGCCGCCGGACGGATCGTCAGCGCAATGCGCGCCGCCGGCGCCGAGCCCGACGATCTCGTCTCGCTCGTCGTCTACACGACCGCGATCGACGAGTACCGCGCCTCGACGTCGGAGCTCGGCGAGGCCTGGCGCCGCCACTTCGGCAGGCGCTACCCGGCGATGGCGCTCGTGGGCGTCTCGGCGCTGATGGAGCCGGACGCCAAGGTCGAGCTGATGGGCGTCGCGGTGCTGCCGGATGGCTGACCTCCTCGAGCAGGCGCGCCGCCTCGGCCACGAGCGATTCGCGCCGATCGCGGAGCAGGGCGAGCCGGGCGCCTGAACCGGCCGCTCGTGAAGGCGCTCGGAGACGAAGGCCTCCTCGAGCGCGTCTTCGCCGGCTCGGCGAAGGAGCTCTGCGAGCTGCGCGAAGGACTGGCGCACGGCTGCACGGAGGCGGAGACGGCGCTCGCGCTCCAGGGCCTCGGCGGCTATCCGATCCTGCGGGCCGCGAAGCCGGAGCTGCGCGACGAGTGGATCCCGAAGCTCTCGGCCGGCGACGCCGTCGCGGCCTTCGCGCTCAGCGAGCCCGAAGCAGGCTCCGACGCGGCCGCGCTGGAGCTCCGCGCCGAAACGGACGGCGGCGGCTTCCGCCTGACCGGGACGAAGCTCTGGATTTCGAACGCGCCCGAGGCGGACGTCTACTCGGTCTTCGCGCGCACCTCGGACGACGGCGCCAAGGGCATCACGGCGTTCGCGGTCCCGCGCGAGAGCGACGGCCTCTCGGGCGAGCATCTCGAGCTGGTCGCGCCGCACCCGATCGGGCGCCTCGACTTCGACGGCGTGCGGGTCGGGCCGGAGCAGGTGCTCGGAGAGGTCGGCGGGGGCTTCGGAGTGGCGATGGACACGCTCGACCTCTTCCGGCCGAGCGTCGGCGCGTTCGGGGTCGGGATGGCGCAGGCGGCGCTCGACGCGGCCGTCCGACACACGGCCGAGCGCGAGGCGTTCGGCAAGCCGCTCGCACGCTTCCAGGCCGTCGGCCACCAGCTCGCCGAGGTCGCGACGCAGATCCAGGCCGCGCGGCTGCTCGTCCGCGACGCGGCGAGCCAGTACGACGCCGGCGTGCGGCCGGTCCGCAAGGCGTCGGCGATGGCCAAGCTGTTCGCGACCGAGACCGCGCAGCACGCGGTCGACGTCGCGATCCAGGTGCACGGCGCCCGGGCTCTCGAGAAGGGCCATCTGCTCGAGCACCTCTACCGTGAGGTGCGCGCGCCGCGGATCTACGAGGGCGCGTCCGAGGTGCAGCGCGAGATCATCGCCCGGGAGCTGTACAAGGAAGCCGGATGAGCAAGGAGCGGTCGCTCAACTACACGTCCTATCTCGCGCTCGAGGAGATCCTCGGCGCCCAGCGCCCGAAGTCGGACGAGCACGACGAGGTCCTCTTCATCGTCGTCCACCAGGTCTACGAGCTCTGGTTCAAGCAGCTGATCCACGAGCTCCGGTACCTGCAGCGGATGCTCGAGGAGGGGAACGACGCGCGCGCCTTCGCGACCTTCAAGCGCGTCCTCACGATCCTGAAGCTCGTCGTCGCCCAGCTCGACGTGATCGAGACGATGACGCCGGTCCAGTTCCTGGAGTTCCGGGACCGGCTCGAGGCGGCGTCGGGATTCCAGTCCGGGCAGTTCCGGGAGCTCGAGGCGATTCTCGGGCGCCGCGACCCGGGCGTGTTGGACGCGTACCACGAGGGCAGCGTCGACTACGGCAGCGTCAAGGAGGCCATGGCTGCGGCCGTCCGTCTACGACTCGTTCCTCCACTACCTGGCCGCGCGCGGCTACGACGTGCCAGAGGAGATCCTCCAGCGGGACGTGACGCAGCCGGTGGAGGAGTCGGCGGGCGTGCAGGCGGCGCTGCTCCAGGCCTACCGCGACGACAGCGAGCCGGCACAGGTGGCCGAGCGGATGGTCGACTTCGACGAGGGCCTCATGGAGTGGCGCTACCACCACGTGAAGATGGTCGAGCGGACGATCGGCTAGCGGCCGGGCACGGGCGGGTCGGCCGGCGCCGCGTACTTGCGGACGACGCTCCACAAGCCGTTCTTCCCGGATCTCTGGGCGGTTCGCTCCGAGCTTTGATCGACGCCGAGGCGCTCGCGAAGCACTACTCGGCGTTCCGCGTCTCCGAGCGCCTGCTCCTGACCGGCCACTCGCACCAGGCCTGGCCGGACGTCGGCCGGGAGGGCGTCATCGCGGCCTGGGACGACGCCGCGCTCCACGCGGACGAGAAGTGGGGCCGCGCCTTCGAGCAGGCGGAGCGCGTGCGTGACGGCTTCCGGCGCTGGCTCGAGGCGCCGGACGCCGAGCTCGCGCTCGACCAGAACACGTTCGGGCTCGTGCTCCGGTTCCTGTCGGCACTCGACCTGCGGCGCCGCCCCCGCCTGGTGACGACGAGCGGCGAGTTCCACACGCTCCGGCGGCTGATGGCGCGGCTCGCCGAGGAGGAGCTGCTGGACGTCGTGGTCGTGGACGCGCGCCCGGCCGACACGCTCGCCGAGCGGCTCGCGGCCGAGACGGACGATCGGACGGCCGCAGTGCTCGTCTCGGCGGTGCTGTTCGAGGACTCGCGGATCGTCCCGGGGCTCGACGAGCTGGCGTCGGCGTGCGAGACGCGCGGCGCCGAGCTCCTCGTCGACGTCTACCACGCGCTCGGCGTGATGTCGTTTCCGCTGGACGGCCTCTCCTCGGCCTGGGTCGTCGGCGGCGGCTACAAGTACCTGCAGCTCGGCGAGGGCAACTGCTTCCTGCGCGTGCCGCCCCACGCCGACGAGCTGCGGCCGCGGTTCACCGGCTGGTACGCGGAGTTCGCGGAGCTGGCGGCGGAGAAGACGCCGGGCGCGGTCGAGTACCCGAAGGGCGGCATGCGCTTCGCCGGCGCGACGTACGACCCGACGAGCCACTACCGGGCGGCGCGCGTCTTCGACTTCTTCGAGGAGCGGGGGCTGACCCCGAGCGCGCTGCGCGAGAACTACCTCCGCCAGACGACGCTGCTGGCCGAGGCGCTGAGCGTCGAGGGCCGTCGCGGAGGACCACGGCGGCTTCGTCGCGGTCGAGGTCTCGGACGCCGAGGAGGTCAGCCGCCGGCTCGCCGAGGAGGGCGTGCTGACCGACTCCCGCGGCCGCCACCTCCGCCTCGGGCCGGCTCCGTACCTCACGGACGTGCAGCTCGAGCGAGCCGTCGAACATGGAGTCAAGCCGTACACACGAACCGCCCAGCGGTCGAACGCGTCCGTCAGCGCGCCGTTTGAGACGGCTACTGAGCGGCCTTCGGCGTAGACCTGTGCGGGGCCGTCCGGCAGGCCGCTGATCGTGACGTTGCCCGGCCCCTCCTTCCTGCTCGTCGCGATCACCCAGAGCTCGCCGTTCCGCCCGCGGCGGGAGATCGCGCGTACGGATCTGGTCCGAGGTCGGCAGCTCGCGCGTCGTCCCCAGGTTCCTCGAGCGCCGGCGCCAGCGGGCTCGCCGCCGAGATCTCGCGGACCAGCGGCTCCAGCACGCGCTCCCAGTACGTCCAATTCCAGCCGCCTGCGGCGTCGAAGCTGCCCCCAGCACTTCTGGTTCTGACCGCCGTAGAAGGCGAGTGCTCGGGCGCCGTTCAGGATCGCGTCGTACACCATGAAGCGCTGCTGCTCCCGCGTCGGCAGCTGGACATTGCCCGCCGCGTCGTAGCTCCACGTCCAGCAGATCCCGAGCGTCGTCCATACAGCGCGCCTCGGCGTGGCAAGGCCGAGGACGTTCGTCCAGGAGCCGGGCTCGCCGAGATCGGGATCCGGGTCGCCGATCGCGATCGGGTAGCTGTTGACGCCGTGCACGTCGGTGACCTCCGAGTACGGCGCCAGCGACCAGACCCCGGCACGCGGCGCCTGGACGGTGACCCAGAGACGGCCCGTGTCGACGGGCTCGCGCCCGACGCACCACGCGCGCCGTCTCCCGGTCGCGAGGCAGTACGCATAGCGGAGCGAGGACGGCCGCATCCGAAAGCGCCACGGCTCGTCGGCCCCCTTCCACATCGCGATCGCGCTCGCGGAGGGATCCGCCTCCAGTGCCCCGACCACGTGGCGAAGCAGCGACTCGCGCCACCGGCCCGGTCGTAGCTGCGCGAACGCGCTGAGGTTGACCCAGGTCGAGAGCCCGTGCTGCGCCGCCGCCCGGTTCTCGGCGATCGTGCGCGCGAGATCGTCCGCCGTCCAGTGGCCGGCGGGCCCGACCTTGAGGACGTTGACGCCCGCCGCCGCCACCTCCCCGAGCCGCTTGCTCAGCTGGCGGCCCTTTCGCCAGCACGATCGGGAAGACCTTCCGGCCGTCCATGACGACTGTCCCGTGCCGGTCCAGCCGGGTCGTCGCCGCCGCGGCGGACTGACAGAGCACGAGTGCCAGCAGGCAGGATCAGGAAGCGCTTCATCCGCGTCTGAATGTAGCTCCGCCCGCTCCCGATGGACGGCCACGCCGGCGACGACGAGGGCCACTCCGGCCACCTCGACGAGGCTCGGGATCTGCCCGAGGATGACGATGCCGATCACAGTCGCCGTCGCCGGCAGCAGGGAGACGAGGAGCGCGTAGGTCGCCCGCCGCATCCGGGCCATCGCGAGCTGGTCGAACACGTACGGGATTACCGAGGACGAAACTCCGACCCCTTATCCCTGCAGCCAGCAAGACGGGGTCGACGAAGGCGGGCGCGGCGTCCCAGCCGCCGAGCGGCAACACCGCCACCCAGGCGACGATCATGGCCGCGGCGAGCCCGTCGATCCCGCCCATCCCGCTCTGGGCCACCCGGTGCGCGAGCACGATGTACGCCGCGAAGAGCCCGGCGTTGAGGAACGCGAAGAGGACACCGACCGGCTCGCCCTCGAGCCGCACGTCGGTGAGCAGGTAGACGCCGCCGACCGCGGCGGCCAGCGCGAGGCCGTTTCGCCGCGTCCGCGTCCCGAGCGCCGCGAGCGCGATCACCGGCAGGAACTCGATCGCCGCGACCGTGCCCAGCGGGAGCCGGTCGATCGCGAGGTAGAAGCACGGGTTCATCGCTGCGAGGACGAGCCCCATCGCGACGACGGTGCGGTTCCGGAGCAGCCGCCAGGGCCGACGCCAGACCGCGAAGACGAGCGCGGCGCTCGCGATCCGGAGCCAGGCGACACCGAGTGGCTCGACCCTGGCGAAGAGCAGGACGGCGAACGCGGGCCCGAGGTAGTGGAAGACGGCGCTGACGACGAAAAGCTCTCGGGCGGCGCGGTCGAGGAGAATCGACGGAGACTTCCGCGCATCGCCACAATTCGCGCCGCTCGCGCCGCAATGTCCTACGATTCAAAGGCATTGGACGAGACAGACCGACGACTTCTACGGGAGTTGCAGGAGAACGCCCGCCTCTCACTCGCCGAGCTCGGCCGGCGGGTCAACCTCTCTTCGCCGGCGGTCGCCAGCGTCTCGGCGCGGCTCGAGCGAACTGGCGTGGTCACCGGCTACCGCGCAGAGGTCGATCCGAAGGCGCTCGGCTACCCGATCGCAGCCTTCGTCCGAATCCGCCCGACGACGCGCCAGCTCCAGAAGATTCCGGAGCTCGCGCGCGACGTGCCCGAGGTGGTCGAGTGCCACCGCGTTACCGGCGAGGACTGCTTCGTCCTCAAGCTCCACCTGCGCGCGATGGACGACCTCGAAGACATCCTCGACCGGTTCATCGTCCTCGGGCAGACGACGACGTCGATCATCCACTCGACGCCGATCGCCGGCCGGGAGCTCCCGCTCTAAGCGGCGACGAGGGCCGCATGCTCCGGGTGCCGCTCGAGGTATCCCCTCACGAAGCGGCAGATCGGCACGATCCGAAGGCCTCTCGCGCGGATGTCGTCGAGCGCGCCGGCGACGAGCCGGCTCCCGACCCCTTGCCCCTCGAACGCCCTCTTCGACCTGGGTGTGGATGAGGACGAGCGCGTCCTCGCGCCCGCGGTAGTAGAGAGATCCGGCGAGCTCGCCGTCGACGAGGGCCTCATACCGCTGCTCGTCGGGGTTGTCCCGAACCGTCACGGCTCGACGGTAGCGGAGGGGCCGCGCCTCACGGCCCCTCCGCGCTGCGGGGAGTAACGCCTACGTCTTGACCTTGATGTGTCGCCGAACACGTCCCACGGCCCGAATCGGGAAGGTTCGGGCTGTTGCAGAACGCTTCGTTGGCGGCCTCGTCGCCGAACCCGATCAGGCTCGAGCGGTCGGCCGGCCCGCGGGGCCACTTGCCCAGGTCGAATACCTGGAACCAGGCGTAGCGCCCGACCGGCTGCGTGGCGTCGTTCGAGTACGTGATCACGCCGCCGATCTTCGCGCGGTTGCCGTCGTAGGTCTTCATGCACGTCACGTCGACCCCGAAGACGAAGGACTCGCCCTCGGCGGTCTGGATGTAGAGGAACCGTCCGTCGTGCGGTGCCGTCGGGTCGCGTCCTGGCGGTGAAGGCGAGGGATGTTGTGGATCTCGACGCCGAACGTCTCCGGCGGGATCGTCCACGTCACCGCGCCCTTCGCAGACGCGCGACGAGCCTTGGTCGGCGGCCGCCGCCGGAACGGCCAGAGAACGCGACGAGGGCGGCGAGGGTCAGGATTGTGCGCAGGCGCATCGAGCCCTCCTTGGGTGGGGGCTTCCAGGATCGGCCGCGCGGCCGCGCGTGTCTTGAATGCCCTAACGCGTTTGGAACGCCCGGAACCGGCCGGGTGTCGTCCCGATGTAGCGCCTGAACAGCCGCGTGAAGTGGCTCTGGTCGGCGAACCCAGCCGCCGCGGCGATCTCGGCAAGCGGCCGGTCGCCGCCCGCGATCTCCCCCGCCGCCCACTCGATCCTGGCCCGGCGGCCGTACTCCCCGACCGAGATCGCCGTGGCGGGAGCGGAATCCGCGCGCGACCTGGACCGGAGGCGACTCCGAGCTCGCGGGCGACCTCGCTCAGGCGGACGCAGTCGCTCCGGCGGGAGCGGATCAGCTCCTCGGCGGCGTCCCAGCCATGCAGGCACGCGATCGACCGGTCGCGAGCTCCGTGCGGTCGCAGCCAGCAGCTCGAGCGCGATCCCCTCGGCCGCGAGCGGAGCGGCCGCATCGGACGTCGCAACTCGACGGCGAGGCGCCTCGCGAGCAGTCCGAGCCCGCGTGGCCGGTCGAGGCGGTCGAAGCCGACGCTGCGCCTCCCTTGACGATCACGATCCGTGGCCGCCGTCAGGGCCGAAGCGGGCGCCGTGGGTCGCGCCGGCCGGCATCGTCAGCGCCGTTCCGGAGTGGAGCGGCAGGCCCGCGCCGAAGGACTTTTCGAGCGCACCGCCGATGACGACCGCCAGGTACGGCAGGTCGGGCTCGAACGGCGCCTGGACGTAGCCGGCCGGGAAGCTGAGCTCGGCGACCGTGAAGCCGTTCACGTCGGCGGAGCGCACGACCACGCCCTCGTCCTCGACCATCGTTGCGAAGCCCGCCATACCCACTAGGACCGGCGACGCCCGAGGCGGTTAGTGCGCCGCGCTCTCCTCGGCAAGCGTCCGACGCACCCGCGCGCGGCCTCGGCGAAGCGGACCGCCTCCAACGCGACGAGCGCCACAGAGGGCCGCGAGGACCGCCAGCGCTGCGAGCGCCGGGATGCGGGCGGCGAGAGGAATGAACGCGACCAGCACGACCGCGCAGACGAGCCGCTGGCGGTTCAGCGTGCCGGTGTTCCGCAGTCGGAAGGCGACGTGCGCGAGCAGGTAGACCGCCGCTCCGCCGAACATCGCGGACGCCACGACGCGTCCCAGCTCGTCGCTCGACGTCCCCGACCGTCTTCTTCAGGCCGAGGGCGAGGAGGACGATCCCGGCGACCATCGGGAAGTGAAGGTACGAGTACGAGTCGCGGCCTCGCTCGTTGCGCTCCCGGCCTGCGCGGGAGCCGCGCGAGGCTTCGCTCGGCGACAGATCGCGACCACGTCGAAGTACAGCCACCACAGCGCCGCGGCGACGCCGATCCCGAGCGTCGCCGCCGCGACGACGCCCGCGTCGACGGCGACCCCGGCGCCGATCCCGATCGCCACGATCGACTCGCCCAGCGCGATGATGATGATCAGCCCGTGCCGCTCCGCGAAGTGGCCCGGATGCTCGAGGCTCCAGCCCTCCGAACCGAAGAAGAACGGCTCCGCCATGTCCAGCGCGAGCGCCAAGGCCCACACGAGGCCTTGCGCCCACCCGTCCAGGCCGGAGGCGACGACGAGGAGGCCGACGCCGACCGCCGTTCCTCCGGCGAGGCCGAGGACCGACCGGCGAAGAGCCGGATTCTCGCGGCTCGCGATCACGAACAGCCCGATCTGGGAGAAGCGCACGACGCCGTACGCACACGCGAACAACAGCGCGTCGTCGCCGAACGCGCCCGGCACGCACAGCGCGACGACGAGCAGCGCCGCCATCGCCGCGAACATCACGAGACGGACGCCGCCCTCCTCCGGGTCGAGCACGCTCGTCAGCCACGCGTAGCCGACCCACGACCACCACAGGACGCCGAGGACGAGCAGGCCCCGCACGAGCCCGGCCCAGGTCGGGTCGTCCGCCATCAGCGCCGTGCACTGCGTGATCGCGAGGACGAAGACGAGGTCGAAGAAGAGCTCGAGCGGCGTGACGCGCTCGGTCTCGCGGAAGACCGCGGAGATCCGCGGGGCACGGGGTGAGCCGGTGCTCACCCCGTGAGTTTGCTCGAAGGCTCCGACTCGGCGGAGCCGACCGAGGTCGTGCCGGCTTCGCCGGCGCGGCCGGTGGCCTTACGCGGGTGTCGCCGCCGGCTCCTCCTGCCTCTGCTCCTCGTCCTCCGCCTGAAGCAGCTCGGCCGCGCCGCCCGTCTCGACGTCGAAATGCAGGTCGTCGCCCGACGCGCTGACGGCGACCTTGTCGCCGGGCTCGACGCTGCCTCCGAGCAGCAAGCGCGAGAGCTCGTTCTCGACGCGGCGCTGGATCGTTCGGCGGAGCGGGCGGGCGCCGAACTCGGGGTCGAACCCTTCCTCTGCGAGGAGCCTCACCGCCTCCTCGTCGAACTCGACCTCGACCCGCTGGGCCCGAAGCCGTCGCGCCAGCCGGTCGAGCAGGAGCTTTGTGATGTCCGCCAGCTGCTCGCTGTTGAGCGCACGGAAGACGATGATCTCGTCGATCCGGTTGATGAACTCCGGACGGAACCTCTGGCTGAGCTCGTCCATCAGGTCTTCCTTCAGCCGATCGAAGTCCCCACCGGTCCGCGCGTACTGCTGGATCCGGTCGGCACCCAGGTTGGAGGTCATGATCACGATCGTGTTCTTGAAGTCGACAGTGCGTCCCTGCGAGTCAGTGAGCCGGCCGTCGTCGAGGATCTGGAGCAGGATGTTGAAGACGTCCGCGTGCGCCTTCTCGATCTCGTCGAAGAGGAGGACTGCGTACGGCCGGCGGCGCACCGCCTCGCTCAGCTGCCCGGCCTCCTCGTAGCCGACGTAACCCGGAGGCGCGCCGACGAGCCGGGAGACCGTATGGCGCTCCTGGAACTCACTCATGTCGAACCGCACCATCAGGTTCTCGTCGCCGAAGAGCGCCTCCGCGAGAGCCCTGGCGAGCTCCGTCTTCCCGACGCCGGTCGGGCCCAGGAAGAGGAAGCTCCCGTCGGGCCGGCTCGGGTCGGCGAGCCCGGCACGGGCTCGCCGCACGGCCTCCGCGACGGCGGAGACTGCCTCCTCCTGGCCGATGATCCGACCGTGGAGCTCCTGCTCGAGTTGCATGAGCCGCTCGCGCTCCTCGGTCGTCAGCTGCGAGACGGGGATCCCCGTCGCACGGGAGACGATCTCGGCGATGTCCTCCGGGGTGACTTCGGGGGCCCGTGAGCGACTCTTGCGCCGCTCGTCCAGCTCGCCGCGGCGCGACTCCAGCTGGTCCCTAGTTTCGCCCGCGCGATCGTAGTCCTCGGCCGCCGTCGCCTGGTCGCGCTCGCGTGCCAACCTGCGCAGCTCCTCCTCGAGCGACCGGGTGTCGTCGTCCTTCGTCTTCATCCGCAGCCGGACCCGCGCACCTGCCTGGTCGACGAGGTCGATCGCCTTGTCGGGCAGGAAGCGGTCGCGGATGTAGCGGTCCGAGAGCTCGGCTGCGGCGACGATCGCCTCGTCGGAGATCCGGACACGGTGGAAGGCCTCGTACCGGTCCTTCAATCCGTGGAGGATCTCGATCGTCTCGTCGACGGTCGGCTCGCGCACGAAGACCGGCTGGAAGCGGCGCTCGAGCGCCGGGTCGCGCTCGACGTTCGCCCGATACTCGTCGAGCGTCGTCGCGCCGATGACGTGAAGCTCACCGCGGGCCAGGGACGGCTTGAGCATGTTCGACGCGTCCATGGCGCCCTCGGCGGCCCCGGCCCCGATCACCGTATGCATCTCGTCGATGAAGAGGATCAGGTCCTCGGCGGCCCGCACCTCGTCGATCACGGTCTTCAACCGCTCCTCGAACTCGCCCCGGTACTTTGTGCCGGCGATCATCCCGGCGAGGTCGAGCGCGACCACACGATTGTCGGCAAGCGTCTCGGGCACCTCGTCGTTGACGATCCGCTGGGCGATGCCTTCGACGATCGCCGTCTTCCCGACTCCCGGCTCGCCCAAGAGCGCCGGGTTGTTCTTCGTCCGGCGGGAGAGGATCTCGATCGTCTGGTCGATCTCGTCCGCGCGGCCGATCACCGGGTCGAGCTTCCCTTCGCGGGCCTCGGACGTCAGGTCACGGCCGAACTCGTCCAGCTTGGGTGTCTGCGACGTTTCCTTCGGAGCGCCGCCCTCGACGCCGCGGATGACGGCCCCCCGGAGCTTCGTGTGGGAGACGCCGAAACGCTCGAGCAGCTCCCCTGCCTCGGTATCGGTGTCCCGCGCCAATGCCAGCAGCACGTGCTCGGGCCCGACATAGGACGAGCCGAGCTCGCGCGACTCCTCGTACGCAGCGAGGAGTGCGGCCTTCGCATCAGGCGCGAGCGACGGGGCGACGTCGGTGCGCTCGCCCTTGTCGGCCTCTTCCTCCAGCTGCGCCGCGATCGCCTGCGGGTCGGCATCGATCTGCTCGAGTACGTGCCGCACGACGTCGTCCTGGAGCGCGGCGTACAGGAGGTGGTCGGTGTCGAGGTCCAGGCTCCCCCACTCGAGCGCCGTCTGAGCCGCTCGTTGCAGGAGCTCGCGGGTCGCGTCGCTGAAGAACTGGGTGACGTCGACCCGCTCTACCTGGCGCTGCTGCGCGGGCATGCGCTCGCCGGCTCCGGTGCCGCCGTCGCCGAGGAAATCGGAGAAGAAGTCGTCGAAAAGGCTTCGGCGTCCTCCGAGACGCCTCACGCGCTCCTCCGCGACGTCAATCTCGCAGAGGTACTCGACCTCCTGGGTTCCGTCCGGGCGTGTGTGCACACGCGAAGCGACTGCAGGACGTCCATGCCGCTGGCAAACGGGCTGGTCGGCCATAGCAGATCCCCCTCTCGTAGGGGACGCCGTCGGATCCAGAGCGTCCCGACTGAGCTGGTCCAGGTCCTGAAACCGGAGCGTAGTTGAGGTTGCCCGCTCTCGCCGTTCACATACCGCTTGACGGACCCGAGAGAGTGTGAGAGAGTCGGGTCGTCAAGTCCTGCTGGCCTTCGGGTCTGCGGGACTTGGCGTTTGTAGGGACCTTTTTCAGGGAGTGACGGCGGCGTTCCAGACGCGGATCACCGGCGTCTCCCGCTCGTAGCCGAGGACGCTGATCGTTGCCGGATCGAGCGCGAGCAAGCGTCCCGACTCCGGCTCGAGGCCGATCCAGCGGACGGCGAGCACGCGCAGGAGATGCCCGTGGGCGAAGACGAGCACGGCGCCCTCGGTCTCTCGCAGCTCGTCGACCACCCTGTCGACCCGCGCCGCGACCTCGGCGGCCGTCTCTCCGTCGGGGACGCCGTCGGCCCACAGCGTCCACCCTGGCTTTTCCTCTCGGATGTCGACGGTCTTGCGGCCCTCGTACGCGCCGTAGTCCCATTCGCGGAGCTCGTCACGCGGCTCGGCGATCTCCCCGAAGCCGGCGAGCCGCGCCGTCTCGGCCGCGCGGGCCAACGGGCTCGTCAGCACGCGGGCGAAGTCTCTCCCTCGGAGGGCCGCGGCGAGCGCGGCCGCCTGCTCTCGCCCCCGGTCCGTCAACTCGACGTCGGTGTTGCCCGTGTGCTTGCCGTCCCGGCTCCACTCGGTCTCACCGTGCCGGACCAAGACGATCTCCGTCGCCATGCCGGGAGTCTGGAGGGTTCGGCGGAATGGCGCTCGCTGCGCGGGCTGCCCCTAGACTGAGGCCATGCTGACGAGACTCGCTGTCAAAGCGGCCCCGATCACCAACCGGGCCGCCGAATACGGCCCCGCCGTGCCGGTCTGCTGCAATGTCTGCCGCACCTGCACGACGACCAACCTCGTCGGGCTGGCCTTCGGTGTGGCAACCGGAGCAGCGTATGCGGTCGCCAGATTCGCCCGCCGCGCTTTGGCCGCCAGGCCCTCCTAACTACGCGCGCGGGACTTCCGGCTCGCGAGCAGCGCCAGCACGACGTTGGCCGCGGAGACGCCGGTCGCGAGCTTCGCGGCCTTCGGCGGCAGCTGGCCGTTCAGGCCCGCCATCGCCGCCGAGACGGTGTCCGTGGCGTGGATCAGCACCGAGAACCGCAGCGCGTGCCGCCTGACCGCCGGATCGCGGCTCATCAGGTCGAGCGCAATCAGCACCGTGCGAATTCCGAACATCCGCAGCGCGTGGACCGCTGCGCCGTCGGCGTCGCTCTCGCGCCCCAGCCGCTGCGCGAACATCCGCGGCGCGACGAGCGAAGCACCGCCGTTGAACATCCGGACGGCTGCGAGCGTGACCCGAGCCGCGCCCCCGACCACTTACGTCCCGATCTGACGCCAGGGCGCGAACGGGTTCTCGACGCCCTGAAGCGCCGGCTCCAGCTCCGGGAAGTGGCGGAGCAGCAGCGTGCGCATCGTGTTGTCCTCCACCCAGTCGATCCCGGCCTTCGTGTAGACCTCGGGCCGGTAGTCGCGGGTGAAGAACCGGTCGCTCTTGAGCCGCCGCGAGGCCATCAGGATGAAGACGCGGAACGCGGTGTCGCTGAACCCGAAGCCGCGCGGCTTCGGCTCCGCGTACATCCCGACCATGTGGTCGACCCGCTCGACGTCGCCGTAGACCTCCTCCAGCTCCTCCGCCCACTCGGGGTTGTCCGTCAGCTCCCGGAACGACTCGACAGGCTTCAGGTGGAAGAGACGACGGAACTGGTTGTAGCGCGGGACGCCGCGCTCCCGAGTCCGGATGACGTCGATCGCCGCGAGGTCGATCTCGTCGCCCGCCGGCCGCTTGAAGTGCTGGAGGAAGCGCGGGAAGTTGTGCAGCTCGATCGCGCCCGGGTGCATGCGGCCGAACGAGTAGAAGACGTCGGTCATCGGCATCTCGTCGAGCCTGGCACGCACGTCCAGGGCGCCGATCTCCTCGAGGGTTCGCTCCTGGAGGACACTGTCGTCGGCGAGGGACCGGAACGTGTAGTCGTCGGGGATCAGCGGATGCATCTTGTAGACCGCGACGAACTCCTCGGTCAGCGAGTACGGCGCCGTGTGGTGGTCGGTCGGCGAGCCCGGGATCCCCCGGAACACCTCGTTGCTCGTCCGGCGCCCGAAACGCTTGACGAAGCCCTCGCCGAGGATGCCCCACCAGTTGGCGCGGAGCGCGACCACCGTCGTCGGGTGCGCGATCACGGCCGGCGTCCAGTCGACGGTATGGATCTTCGCCATCAACGCTGCGTTCACGAGGCGGGCCTTCTGGTAGAGCGCCTCGTCGTCCAGATCGCGGTACTTCGCGTGCAGGTGGTCGCAGATCGCGTTGTGCTCGCGCATGAACAGCGAGTGGAGGAGCGCGAGGCCGACCCAGAAGTTGCCGGCGACGCCCTTGAGGTCGATCATCTGCTCCAGCTCCGCGGGCGGCAGGCCCTGCTCGTCGACCTTCAGCTTCCCGTTCTCGCCCGTGCGCAGCGCGTCGGCGAACTGCTTGTCGCCGCCGTAGACGTTGGAGCCGTCCCACCAGTGCGTGTCCTCGGTCGCGTACGTCGGCGGACCGCTCGCATCGGGGCTCGGGTCCTGCTTCGCGCGCGGGATCCGCATCGGGTTCTCGTGCCACGGGTCGCCCTCCTCGAGCGGGAGCTCCCACGGGCTCTCCTCGTCGCCCTGGCCGTGGCTGAACCAGTCGTGCACCTCGAACTGGATCCACGCGCCGGCAAGGAGGTTCAGCGTCGTCGCCGGAGAGAACTCGTCCCGGGTGAGGAGACGTCGGCTGACCAGGCGGGGGTTGGGCTCGAGCAGCGCCTCCTCGGCCTCGGGCCACGTGAACTGGAGCGGGACGTTCCGTCCGAAGCGCGCGTGGAGGGCGCCCATCTGCGGGTCGTTGAGGTCGTTGAACGTCCCGTCGTAGGTGCGCGCATTGAGGTAGTCGCCCGAGTCCTTGTCGGGCTCGGCGACGCGCCGCCCCTTGCCGGTGTCGTGCAGGTTCTCGTTCCGGAGCCGGCCCCTGAGGCCGACGAGCGTCAGGATCGCGAGCGGCAGCGGGAGCCGGTCCCAGCCCAAGCCACCGATCGAACCGTTCCGCGGTCCGGTCCAGCGCCGCAGAGAAGATCGAGCCCATAGCCTGCTCCCTTCTAGATCCTCTCTTGCGGGCGATTGAACCAGCCTCCCAGAGGCGAGTCAACGCGGTCGCCGGAGTGACCGTGCTAGCGTCGGGCCGCTGCGGGCCCGGATATGCCGATCGACGCTGCCCAGCTCCAGACGATGACGCCGGACGAGCTCGACGAGCTCTTCAAGCGGAGTCCCGCCGGCGAGATCCCCGACGGCGAGGCCGACGGAACCGTCCTGCTGGTGTCCGGCACCAACCTGACCGGGCCGGTCGCGGGGCTCATCCACCTGGTCGGCTGGAAGGGAAAGGTGTTCGACCGCGGGAAGGGCGAGCTGCTGAACAAGATCAGCCCGCTCGGGATCGAGGCCGTGCGCGCCAAGGTGTACAAGGAGGCGAGCTGGTTCGACGAGAAGGAGACGATCGTCCTCGACTACTCGGACACGTCGCTCGTTGCGAAGTGGATCCGGGACGAGATCCGCGAGGTCTCGCCCGGCGTCTACCTCGGCCTCGTCTTCTGGGAGCGGTCGAAGCTCCTCCACTTCGCGCTCGACTTCAACACCGACTGAGTCCGTGCCGTTCCAGTCCGCGCTGAGCGTCGTCGCGCCGGTTCGGGACGGCGCCGCCGACGAGCTCGACCGGTTGCTGGCGCAGATGGGAAACGGCGTCGCGAACGGCGAGGTGATCGACTTCGGCTCGCTGACCGGCCTGCACTTCGCCCGGATCGTCGTCGTCCCCGCGGATACCGATCACAGCGGGCAGCCGCTGCCCGCGAACCTCGTCTACCTGGCCGATCTCGACGTGTCCCCGGAGGAGCATCTGGCCGAGCTCGTCCGTTCGGCCGGTGACGGGATCGACCGCGTCTTCGGCCACTGCGAGGGCTACCCGACAGGGACGCCGGGCGAGCGCGAGCGCCTGGAGTGGCTCCGGAGCCGTGTCGCCCGCGCGCCTGCCACCTACGTGAACACCCGCGGCCGGACGAAGGAGCAGATCGAACAGGAGGCCGAGCTCCGCGAAGCCGTGAGCGACTTCCTCGACGGCCGCCCGGACCTGCGCGACCGCCATCCGCGCGCCGTGCGCGACGCGATCCGCAAGTTCGTCGGCTCGCAGCCGCGGCTCAGGTGGGCGCTCGAGCCGGCGGACCGGCCCGGTCTCGTCGCCCGGCTTCGCGAGTGGGCGCACCTGGCGTGGGTCGTCCTCCTCGTGCTCGTGGCGCTGCCGTTCGCGCTCCTCGCCGCGCCCGTCTACGCCGTGCTGCTCCGCAGGCCGAGAAACGGGACCCGGCGCCGCACAACCGGGCGGATGAAGCGACGGTGCTCGAGCTCGCGGCACTCGAGGATCACCTGCCGATGAACCCCTTCACGGCCGTCGGCCAGGTCAAGCCGGGCCCGTTCAGGAAGGTGACGATCAACGTCGTCCTCTACCTCCTGAACGCCGTCACCCGCCACCTCCTGAAGCCGGGCGACCTCGTCGGCGTGAAGACGATCCACTTCGCGCGCTGGCTCTTCCTCAACGACCGGCGGCAGGTGCTCTTCGCGAGCAACTACGACGGCAGCCTCGAGAGCTACATGGACGACTTCATCGACAAGATCTCCTGGGGGTTGAACCTCGTCTTCACGAATGGGATCGGCTACCCACGGACGCGCTGGCTGATCAAGGACGGCTGCCGGGACGAGCTCGCCTTCAAGGACTACCTGCGGCTGCACCAGGTGCCGACCCGAGTCTGGCACCCGGCGTATGGCCGGCTGAGCACAGCGAACGTCGCCGCGAACGAGCGGTTGCGCAAGGGCTTGCACTCCGGGCTGGAGGAAGAGCGCGAACGCGCCTGGGTGCAGGCGCTGTGAGCGTCGACCTGGAGCGCGCCGACATCCAGGGGCTCTTCGCCCGCGGCTACTCGAACCTGAGTCTCGCGAGCTTCGTCCTCCTCGGCTTCGAGGACGGCGCCTCGAGCCGGACCTGGCTCGGCGAAGCGCTGGGCGGGATCACGACGTCGGAGGACCGGCCCGAGCGCCGCGCCGTCAACGTCGCCTTCACGGCCTCGGGGCTCGCCCGGCTCGGCGTCGACGGCGAGACCGTCGGCAAGTTCTCCAGCGAGTTCGTCTCGGGCATGACGGCGCAGCACCGACGGCGCATCCTCGCGGACGAGGGCGCGAGCATCCCCGAGCGCTGGGACTGGGGCGGGCCGGGCACGGCCGGGTCGACGGCGTGCTGCTGCTCTACGCGACCGACCGCACGGAGCTCCACGCCCTCGAGGAGGAGCAGTCGGGCGCTGCTTCGCCGTCACGGTGTCCGGGAGCTCCACCGGCTCGGAACGTCCGACCTCGACGGGTTCGAGCCGTTCGGCTGGCGCGACGGCGTCTCCCAGCCGCTCGTCGAGGGGCTCGGCAAGACCGGCCCGGAGAACCTCACCGTCAAGGCCGGCGAGTTCGTCCTGGGCTACCCGAACGAGTACGGCCGACTCACCGACCACCCACCGCTGGGACGCAACGGCAGCTACCTCGTCTTCCGCCAGCTCGCGCAGGACGTCCGCGGATTCTGGGCCTACCTCGACGGTGCGACCCGGACGGCCGACGGTGCCGAGGATCCGCAGGCACGGATTCGCCTGGGGTCGAAGTTCGTCGGCCGCTGGCCGAGCGGCGCGCCGCTCGTGCTCGCCCCCGAGGCGGACGAGCCGGCGCTCGCCGAGGAGAACGACTTCCGCTACCACCGCGACGACGAGCGCGGCGCTCGCTGCCCCGTCGCCTCGCACATCAGGCGGGCGAATCCTCGCGACTCGCTCGACCCGAACCCCGGCTCGGACGACTCGCTCGAGCTGAACCGCCGCCACCGCCTGCTCCGCCGCGGCCGGGAGTACGGCTCGCCGCTCACCGTGGAGGAGGCTCTCCACGCCCAGGACGACGGAGAGCCGCGCGGCCTCCACTTCATCTGCCTGAGCGGGAACATCGCCCGCCAGTTCGAGTTCGTGCAGCAGACCTGGTTGAACAACCCGAAGTTCGGCGGCCTCTACGACGACGCCGACCCGCTCGTCGGCCCGTCCGAGCCCTACGGCGGCTGCTTCACCGCGCCGGGCGAGGGAATTCGCGAGCGCTACACCGGCGTCCCCCGCTTCGTGACCGTGAAGGGCGGCGCCTACTTCTTCATGCCGGGGCTGGCGGCGCTGCGCTCCATCGCCGGCGCCGGCGAGCCCGGAAACTCCTCGTCGCCCGTGGGCTCGTAGTGCTCGACGTTGTTCATCCGCTGGCGTAGGCGCGAGAGCTCCGAGTACATCCGCTTGCGCGCCCGGCTCTGGTTGCCGAGCGGCCGGTGCTCCGGCACCGAGTGCCAGGGGTTGTAGGAGAGCACCCGCGCGAAGTCGAGTTGTTCGCGCGAGTCGAAGGTCTGCTTCGGAATGTGCAGCACCGCGGCCGGCACCCGTGGCGAGAGCCTCGGCGGCCAGAGGACGGCGTTGTTCTCGATCGGCATCAGATGTGGATCGGTCTGGAGCTGGAGCGTGATGTCGAACTCGACGTCCTGTTCCGCCAGTGTCTTCACCATCGCCTCACGCAGGTAGTCGTCGGGCGGGCGGAGCGGGAGCCGCGGCACCCGGCTCCGCTTACGCTTGCGAGTCAGGAAGGCGTACTGCATCGCCTGGCCCTCGCCGAGCAGGTACGGAACGCAGGAGAAGTAGTCGCCCTCGAGCGGGCTCGTCTGGGTCTTCGTCCAGAGGAACTGCATCAGCGAGTCGAGCAGGTGGGGCTCGCGGAGGTTCAGGAAGTAGAAGATCGGCGCGTTCTTGTAGCTCCACTGCTGGAGCCGCGCGTTCGCGCGGGTGTCCGGCGTGACGAAGGTCGGGGTCGAGACGCAGATCAGGTCCTGCGTCCCCTGCTCGTCCTCGAGCAGCTTCGGGCCCGGGACGCCCATCAGCTTGATGCTCATGCTCATGAAGCCGACGTCGTCGATGTCGCGCGTGATGTAGGGCCCGGGCCCGGAGAACCGAACCCAGGCGCGGTAGGTGCGACCGGGCTCGGCGAAGATCCCCTGCCGCATGTGCTCTGGCAGGTCGTCCCGCACAGTGAGCTCGGCGCGGACGATCCCGTGGGTCTTCGTGTTTCCGCCCCGTTCGTAGTAGCCGGGCTTCCAGAGCCGCGCCATCTGCGCCTCGAACGCGTCGATGATCGCCTGCAGGCTCTTCTCCTCGTCCAGCTGGATCCGCTCCTCGGCGATCGCGAGCCCCTCGTCCTTTCGCTGGACGTTGATCAGCCAGGTGAAGAGCCGCGTGAGCGGCTCGCGCAGCAGCCAGTCGACCGCGGGCCGGAGGAACGGGTCGATGCGGCGCTCGAGGTGGACGAGGAAGATCCCGGCGCGGCTGATCGCGTTGAGGAAGGCGCTGCCGGTGTCGGGCGGAGGCAGCCCGTGGCCGCTACCCCGAAGCGCCGCCTCCTCCTCGCGGGACCTCAGTGTTTGACGTCCTCGTCCTTGTCCTCGTCCTCGCGCTTCTCGGTCGAGGAGCCGCCGAGGCTGGCGGCGATCGTCTTCTCTGCCTGGCCGAAGATCACGTTCGTCCAGCGCTCGTTGAAGCCGGCCAGGAACGCGAGGCTGCCGAAGAAGAAGAACTGCTCGCGCTGCGACTTGTCACTCACCTCGATGCCCAAGAGCCCGCCCTTGATGATGAAGAACATCATCACGCCGAAGATCGCGCCGATGAACGGCCGGAAGCTGCCGAGCCGGCGGATCGCCGACCGCCCCACCTCGTAGTCGACCTGGAACTTGTTCGAGCTCATGCGCATCAGCACACTCACGAAGGCGCCCAGAGTGCCCGTGACGCAGCAGACGAAGAAGGTCTGCGTAGCGACCGTCTGCGGGTGGTTGAACTCCCCGGACCGCCACAGCGCGAAGGCGAGCCCGAGCCCCAGAGCCACGGAGACGGCGGCGCCGACGACCATGCCCCAGAAGTAGACGATGCGCGCGGCTTTCGTCGCCGCCCGCCCGTAGTACCGCTCGATCTCGATCAGCTCCTTCGTCTGGGACTCCAAGACCTCCTTGATCGCCTTCGGATCGGCGCGGCCGCCCGTGCGCTCGATGAATCCGAGCAGGTGGCTCTGGACGGCGTAGATCCACTGCGCCGCGATCCGCTCCGAGCTCCCGCGGAGCACCTCCGACACCTTGATCGCGAGCGTGTCGCAGTGATGGAGGAGGTCGGCGATCCGGCTCTCTCGCGCGAGCCAGTCGGTCACGCGGTGGAGGCGGATGGCCTCGTCGTGGTCGGAGGTCCACTTCACAAGTCCTCTGCTCGGCTTCCGGGTGAGCGCGACCGCCGAGGGCCGCTTCGTCGCCCAGTAGACGTGGAGCAGCTCGCCTTCCTTCTTCTGGAAGGTCTCGAGGAGTGAGAGGTAGCGCTCCGCCTCCTTGCCCTCGACGCAGCCGGCCTTCTCCCACGCGTAGTGGGCGCGGACGAGCTCGGGGAAGGACCCGGATCCGGCCTGCGCCGTCGTCGTGAACTCGTCGACGCGGGCGCCGTTCGTCGCCTGCTCCGCCCCCACGCTCTGTGCCGTTGCGTCCACCATGGTCTCTGTCGAGCCCCGGGCCGCAGAACCGGCGGTTCTCAGCCGAGAGTACGCGGTTCTACGACAGTGTCAAGCGATTCGGGCGCGAAGCCGGCGCGGGAGGTTTCGCAGCTCGAAGGCGACGACGCACTCCCAAATCCCCTGCACGATCGCCCAAACGCCCATCAGCGTGATCAGGATCGCGAGCGTCAACCCCGGGCGTTTCAGGGCCCAGATCCCGACCGGGATCTCGATCAGACCGAGAACCAGGATCAGCCACCAGAGCGGCGCTTCGCGGTTCGCAAGCGCGCCGACGACGTGCGCGACTCCGCGGGCCACGAGCGCGGCGCCGAAGAAGATCGCGAGCGTGAGCAGTCCGATCTCCGGCCAGGCGATCACGACGATCCCGGTCACCGCCGAGAGGATCCCGAGCGCGAGGGTCCAGCCGCGAGCGCTCCCGTCCAGCGGCCGGCCCATCACCCAGGCCAGGCCCTCCAGGATGAACAGGGCGCCGATGAAGATCGACAGGCTCTCGACGCTCCAGTCGACGGTGAGGATGACGATGCCGAAGACGATCGAGATCAGCCCGGCGAGGAGCCCGATCCACCACCCGCGGGCGAGGGACTCGGCGGTCTCCCGGTCGAAGGCCTCGCTGGCGCTGAGGGGGTTCATGAACACGCGTCGCATCCTGCCAGTGGCGCGCTGCGATTGACAAGGGTTGGACGGGGCGGTAGGACGGCGCGGGATGGACGGCTCGCCTCCTTCGCGCAGAGAAGCGTTCGCCGAGCGGGTCGCGACCGCCCGTGAGCGGGTCGACGCCATGCCCGGCGCGCCGCTCGTCCGCGAGGTCATGGAGACCGAGCGCGACCTCGGCGGCGGGCTGATCGCCGGCGGCGTCGCCTTCCGCATCTTCCTCTGGCTCGTGCCCTTTGGCTTGGTCGTCGCGGCGGTGCTCTCCTTCTGGGTCGAGCACGACGAGGACGGGCTCGAGGAGGTCTCGCGCGAGTTCGGGATCGGCGCCGCGGCCGCCGAGGCCGCGTCAGAGGCCCTCGCGAACGGCGACCGAAACGCGTTGCTGGTCCTCGCTTTCGGGCTCGTCATGCTCGCGTGGTTCTCCCTCGGAGCCGTTCGCGCGCTCGTCCTCGCCCACGCGCTCGCCTGGCAGCTCAAGCCGACCAGGATCCGGCGGCCCTTCCGTGTGATCGCGATCTTCAACGGCCTCTTCGTCGCATACACGGCCTCCTCGCTGGTTATCGCGTGGCTGCGGGAGCAGGTCGGAGCGGCCTCGATTCTCGGAATCGCCCTCACGCTCGCTGCCTCGACGGCGATCACGCTGACCGCGATGTGGCTCCTCCCGAGGCGCGCGACCGACGTTCGCGAGCTCCTTCCCGGCGCACTGCTCGTCGTCGTCGGCGCGCAGCTGCTCCAGATCGCGGTGCTCTTCTACTTCGCGCCCCGCCTCGGACGTTCCGAGGAGACCTACGGCGCGTTCGGCACGGCGGCCACCATGCTGGTTTGGCTGTACGTGATCAGCCGGCTGATCACGATGGCCGCGTTCCTGAACTCGACGCTCTGGCTTCGCCGGAACGAGGTGACGGCAGCGACGACCGAAGCGCCTGAGTAGGATCGCCGCGGCGCAACTGCACGTGCGCCGCCGATTGGCCGGACGCGCCAAGGGAGGCACGATGGACGGGACCGCGGCTGAGAGGGTCCGGGGTCTGATGCCGCAGCTCCAGTCGGAGCTCGCGGGCCTCGTCGCCATCCCGTCGGTCTCGGTGCCAGGCTTCCCCGAGGAGACACAGCGGCCGCTCGTCGAGGCGTACGAGGTAATTCTCGGGCTGTTCCGCGAAGCCGGAATGCAGCAGCTCGGTGCGCTCGAGCTGCCGGGCACCGCGCCCGTCATCACCGGCGAGCTGCCCGCTCCGGACGGCGCGCCAACCGTCCTCCTCTACGGCCACTACGACGTGGTGCCGCCGGGCGACGAGTCGCTGTGGGACTCGCCACCGTTCGAGACCGTCGAGCGCGACGGCGCGCTCTACGGGCGCGGCGCCGCCGATTCCAAGTCGAACGTCCTCGTTCACGTCGGTGCGCTGCGAGCGTGGGAGGGCAAGCCGCCGGTCGGGATCAAGCTCCTGATCGAAGGTCAGGAGGAGGTCGGCAGCCCGCTGGAGGATCCCTCCAAGCTCGGGCAGTTCGCCGCCGACGCGCTCCTGATCGCCGACGGCGGCAACATCCGTCCCGGCGAGCCGTCGCTCGGCGTCGCGATTCGCGGCGACGCCTCTGTCACGGTCGAGGCGCGCACGCTTGCTAGCGGAAAGCACAGCGGGCAGTACGGCGGCGCAGCTCCCGACGCGCTGCTGGCCCTGCTGCGCGGGCTCGCCTCGCTCCACGACGAGCACGGCGACGTGGCGGTCGCGGGGCTCCGCCGCGAGCCCTGGACGGGAGTGACCGACAGGGAGGAGGAGTTCCGCGAGCTCGCGGAGATCGAGCCGGGCGTGCCACTGCTCGGCACTGGCGGTCTCGGGGAGCGGGTCTTCACGGGACCGGCAATCACGGTCACCGGCATCGACGCGCCGTCCGTGGATGGAGCGCTCAACGCGGTCTCCCCTCACGCCCGGGCGAAGCTGAACATCCGCATCCACCCGGAACAGGACGCCGCCGAGGCGCAGGCTGCGGTGATCCGGCACCTGGAGGACGCTCGCCCGTTCGGCGTCGAGCTCAGCACGACGGCAGGCGACACCGGCAACGGCTTCCGCGGCAAGACCGAAGGCCCGGCCTGGGAGGCCATGTCTTCCGCAATGCAGACCGCCTGGGGCCGCGAGCCCGTGCAGATCGCAACCGGCGGAGCGATCCCGCTTGTGAAGGCGCTTAGCGACGCGATCCCCGACGCGACCGTCCTCCTCTTCGGGACGACGGACAAGTTCGCGAACATCCACGGCCCCAACGAGCGTGTCCTTCTTGACGAGTTCGAGAGGGCCGTGCTCGCAGAGACGTTGTTCTTCCAGGAGCTGGCGACGACATGGGAGAAGACGCGGTGACCGAGACCGAGACCCAGAAGAAGGGGTTCCAGTTTCCGAGCACGATGACGGTGCTCGTCATCGTCACGTTCCTCGTCTGGCTCGCGGCCTTCCTGATCCCCTCGGGTACCTATGAGCGGGACGAGGCCGGAGTCCCGGCGCCCGGCTCGTACCGGGAGATCGACTCCCCACAGGACTTCGGCGAGCGCGTCGGCGACTTCTTCCTTGCCCCGGTCAACGGGCTCTACGGGCTCCAGAACCCGGAGACGGGCACCGTCGTGCCGTTCGGCGTCGGGAGCCTCTTCGGCGCCGTCGGGGTGTTCATGTTCGTGCTCGCGATCGGCGCCTTCATGACGATGGTGCTCGCGACCGGTGCCCTCGACGTCGCCATCGGGAAGCTCGCCTACGCGGTTCGGGACCGGCCGTGGCTCGTGATCGTCGCCGTGATGGGGCTCTTCTCGCTCCTCGGCACGTCGATGGGCTGGGCCGACGAGACGCTCGGCTTCTACGCACTGCTCATCCCGCTGATGCTTGCCCTTGGCTACGACCGCATGGCCGCGGCCGGGGCGATCATCGCCAGCGCCACGGTCGGCGCGATGGCGTCGACCGTGAACCCGTTCTCGATCGGCGTCGCGAGCGAGTTCGCCGATGTCGGGATCGGCGACGGCATCGGCCTGCGCTGGATCGGCTGGTTCGTACTCACCACGATCACGATCGCGTACGTCGTCCGCTACGCCGAGCGCGTCAAGGCGAAGCCGGAGCGTTCGCTGATCGGCTTCACGGCCGAGGACCGGGCGGAGGTCGAGAAGGACCAGGGCGCAGCGGATCTCTCGCTGTCGGGACGCCAGAAGCTCGTGCTCGTCATCACCACGTTCAGCTTCCTGCTCCTCGTCTTCTCGGTGATCCCGTGGGACTCGATTATCGGCTTCGAGTCGACGGACCCGGTCACTCACGAGACGATCCAGAACGACTACTGGTGGAACCTCGGCTGGTGGTTCCCGGAGCTGAGCGCGCTGTTCCTGGTCGCCGCCGTCGTCGTCGGGCTCGTCGCCGGCTTCAGCGAAAAGGACATCACGAGCAACATCGGTCGCGGCTTCGGCGACTTCATCGGCGCCGGCGTCGCCGTTGTACTCGCCCGCGGCGTCACGGTGATCCTCAACAACACGCAGACGATCGACACGATCCTGAGCTGGATGGAGGACGCGGTCGGCGACACCTCTGCGGTCGGCTTCACCTCCCTCGTCCTGATCGTCAACACGGGGTTCGCGTTCATCATCCCGTCGTCGTCCGGCCATGCCACGCTGGCGATGCCGCTGCTGGCCCCGCTCGGCGACTTCGCCGACGTCAGCCGGCCGCTCGTCGTCACTTCCTGGAGCTGGGGCGCGGGCATCGCGAGGTTCATCACGCCGACAAGTGCGGTGGTGATGGCCGGCATCGCGCTCGCCGGCGTCCGCTACGACAAGTGGATCCGGTTCATGCTGCCGCTGATGGGCATCCTCCTCGTCGCCTCGCTGGTGATGCTGGGCACCGCCGCGGCGCTGGAGTAGCACCCTGCCGCGACTGGACGAGGTCGAATACCAGATGACAGAGGCGTTCGTCTCCACTGGACGGCTACCGGCGGACGTCGCCCAGGGACTGGTCGACGAGGCGCATGAGCGCTTCCGCGCGAATGACGACGGCGAGACCTCGCGGGTCTACCCGGCGCTGGAGCGGGTGCCACGCGCGCTCTTCGGGATCTGCGTGGTCGGAACGGACGGACGCGTCTTCTCCGCCGGGGACGCCGAGCACGGTTTCACGCTCATGAGCGTCGCCAAGCCGTTCGTCTTCGCGCTCGTCTGCGAATCGCTGGGCGCAGAGGAGACTCGCGAGATGCTCGGCGTGAACGCCACCGGCCTCCCCTTCAACTCGCCGGCGGCGATCGAGGGAAGCGCCGACGGCCGGACGAACCCGATGGTCAACCCTGGTGCGATCGCGGCCGCCAGCCTGATCGGTGATTGGGACTACCTCCGCGAGGGCCTGTCGCGCTTCGCCGGACGCGAGCTTTCGCTGGACGAGGAGGTCTACAAGTCCGCCTCCGAGACCAACCACCGGAACCGCGAGCTCGCACGCCTACTCGACGCGCGGGGCCGGATCTACGGCGACCCGGCGGAGGCGCTCGACTGCTACACGAGGCAGAGCTCCCTGAGCGTGACGGCGAAGGACCTGGCCGCGATGGGCGCGACGCTCGCGGACGGCGGCGTCCACCCGCTCACGAGGAAGCGCGTCGTTTCCGCCGAGACGTGCCGGTACACACTCGCCGTGATGACGACGGCCGGCCTCTACGAGACCTCGGGCGACTGGCTCTACGACGTCGGGCTGCCGGGAAAGAGCGGGATCGGCGGCGGGATCCTCACGGTCTCGCCGGGAAAGGGCGGCCTCGGAACCTTCGCGCCTCCGCTCGACGAAGCGGGCAACAGCGTCAAGGGACAGCTCGTCGCGCGCTTCCTCTCTCGGCGTCTGGGACTGGACATCTTCGCGTCGAATCCCGAAGCGTGAGGACCTTCCTCGCGGTCATCATCGTTGCGCTCGTCGCCGCGCCGAGCGCTGGGGCCGCACTCGCCGACGAGCGCGAGCTCGCGGAGCGGTACGCGCCCGTCATACGCCTCGTCGAGCAGGAAGAGGAGTGCGGCCCAGGAGAGCCCTACGAGCCGGTCGACGTCGACATTCTCTTCGACGAGCGAACGGTCGCCCTGCGCGGCCCGTGGAATCCGTTCGATCTCGTGAAGGTCGCGCCCATAGCCGCCGATCTCGACGGGCTCTACCAGTACCACCTCGACTACCCGGGCAACGCACTCGAGCCGGGTTGCTCCTACGAGCTCTGGGGCCGCCGGATCTCCGAGGGAAGCGAGCCGACCGTGTACGCGCACGTCGTCGGCGATCCCGGCCACCCCGGCATGCTCGCGCTCCAGTACTGGCTGTTCTACGTCTTCAATGACTGGAACAACCTCCACGAGGGCGACTGGGAGATGATCCAACTCGTCTTCGAAGCCGAAGACGCCCGCGAGGCGCTTACGCGGGAGCCGGTCTCGATCGGCTACAGCCAGCACGAGGGCGGCGAGGCAGCGGCCTGGGGCGACGAGAAGCTCGATCTCGTCGACGGGCGACCCGTCGTCTACCCGGCGGCGGGCTCCCACGCCAACTTCTTCGACGAGGCGCTCTACATCGGCAGCTCGGCGCAGCAAGGCGTCGGCTGCGACGACACGCGCGGGCCGCACCGTGAGCTCCGGCCGGCGATCAAGACGATCCCGAGCGATGCCGCCGCGGCGAGGGAGGCGTTTCCCTGGATCGGCTACGACGGGCGGTGGGGCGAGCTCCAGGAGGCGTTCTTCAACGGGCCGACGGGCCCCAACGACAAGCTTCAGTGGACGGAGCCGATCCTGTGGTCCGAGGAGTGGCGAGAGCGCGCCTACGGCGTGCCGACCGGCGGTGTGTTCGGGACGAGCGCGACCGACTTCTTCTGCGACGCGGTCGCGGCCGGCTCCGTGGGGCTGATCAAGCTCCTGCGGAACCCTCTGCCGATCGTGGCCGCGCTCGCCGTCCTCCTCGGGCTGGTGATCTTCCTGGCCGTCAAGGTCACGTGGACGCCGGTCGCACCACTCCGGATCGCTCGCCGCCGGACGTGGGGCCAGATCCTCTCCGCCGCGAGCCGGATGTACGTCGGCCGGGTGTTGCTCTTCCTCGGGATCGGCCTCCTGCTGATTCCGATCGTCCTCGTGACCACGCTGCTCCAGGGGCTGCTGGTCGCCGGCGTAGGCGGCGACGGTGAGGGCGCAGGTGCGCTCGTGCTGGTGTCGGTCCTGATCGGCACGACCCTGACGCTGCTCGGCTTCGCGCTCGTCCAGGGTGCCACGGTCTGCGCGCTCGTCCGCGTCGACGAAGGCCGTGACGTCAATCCCGTCGAGGCATACCGGATAGCGGTCACGCGGTGGCGCCCGCTGCTCGGCTCGTCCGGAATCCTTGCCGCAGCGTGGATCACCCTCACCGCGACGGGGATCGGGATTCCCATCGCCGTCTGGATCGGCGTTCGCTGGGCGCTCGCCGCGCAGGTGGTCGAGGTCGAGGGCAATCGAGCGGTCGACGCCCTGAGGCGAAGCTCTGAGCTCGTGCGAGGCCGGTGGCTGCGGGTGGGTTCTCTCGTCGGGATCGGAACTGCGGTTGCGCTTGCAGCCGGCCCTCTCCTCGGCGCGCTGCTGATCCTTTTCACCGAGGCGCCGTTCGCGCTCCTGAACGTCGTCGCCGGGATCGTGTACGCACTGACCATGCCCTTCGTGGCGCTGACCACCGCCTACGTCTACTTCGACGCGAGAACGCGGCTCGAGCTCGAGCCCGCGGAGCCGGACGAGCTGCCGGCGGAGATCGAGGTGCGGCCGGCCACGTGAAACCCACGTTCGTGTCTCCCGAGGATCTCCCCGCGCCTTCCGGCTACAGCCATGCCGTCAGCCTTCCTTCCGGGCGCCTCGTGTGGACCTCTGGCCAGGTGCCGATCGGGCTCGACGGGAGCCTGGCCGAAGGCTGGGAGGAGCAGACGCGGACGGCGTTCGCGAATGTCGGTCGGGCGCTCCGTGCTGCCGGTGCAAGGTGGCCCGACGTCGTCAAGCTGACGATCTTCGTCGTGGACGTGTCCGAGCTCGCGACGATCCGGGCGGTCCGCGACGAGTTCGTGAACACCGCCTCGCCGCCGACCAGCTCGCTCGTCCAGGTCGCCGGACTGTTCAGGCCCGACGTCCTGATCGAGATCGAGGCCGTCGCCCACGTGCCGTAGCGATTGCCGATCCGATATGCAAGGATCGGCACCAGCCGCAGTTCAGGGAGGGGAGAGAGTCATGACGCGCACGACCTTGCGCCGCACCCGGCGCCGTGGAACCTTCGCCACCGCCGGGCTCACGCTCGGCGTCGTTCTGGCAGTCGCCGTGTCCGCAGCGGCGGTTCCGGCGCAGAGCGCCGCACCCGGCCAGACGGAGAAGCACTTGCGAGCGCTGCGGGACACGCTCGGCACGAAGCACCTTTGGGCGAAGACTGCGAAGCCACGACGCGCGAGCCAATCGGAAGGTTGCCGTGCACGCCCGCAAGATCCGCCCGGTGGCTCTGGACGCAGCACGGCTCCGGTCCGTGCTCGCACGTGCGCCGCGCGAGCGCACGACCGCGGCCCGCACCAGCCCGCTCGTCGTCTCCCTCCCCGCGCCGAACGGGACCTTCCATCGCTTCGCGCTCGTCGAGTACCCGATCATGGCCCCGGCGCTCGCGCGCAAGCATCCGGAGATCAAGGCCTACCGCGGCCGCGGCATCACCGACCGCACGGCGACGATCCACGCTGACATCAGCCCGCTCGGGTTCCACGCGTCGGTGCGGTCGTCGTACGGCGCCTGGTACATCGATCCCTATTTCGTCGGCCGGAATCCCGGCGTCCACGCCAGCTACTACGGCCGCGACGCGAAGGACACCCACGGCCCGTTCGTCGAGCGTGAGTCGCACCTGGCCGAGCTCTCGGTCGACAAGGGCTACTACCACGCCGCGGACACCGTGTCGCTCCACGGAGGCGGCTTCGAAACGAACGCTTCGATCACGATCACCATCAACGATCCGACAGAGGACGCGGCGACTCGCACGGTCGCGACCACCTCGGACGGCCAGGGATCCTTCGACGCGAGCTTCGTCGCCGACCCGGATGGCAAGCTCGACGTCCGCGTCGTCGAGGCGACCGACGGAGCGCAGAGCGCCAACACGAGCTACCAGGTCGTCCGGGACGACGATCCGACCACGGATCCTCCGACGGGACCGGAGCTCCGCACGTACCGCCTGGCGATGATCACCGACCCGGGCTACTCGGCGTACTTCGGCGGCCCGGCGAACGTCACGGCCGCGAAGGTCGCCCTGATGAACCGCGTGAACCAGATCTACGAGGACGACCTGACGATCCGGATGCAGTTCATCGCCAACAACGATCTCCTCAACCTGAACACGTATGACCTGGCTGTCGCGCCGAACGGGCCTTGCGGCGCCGCCGGCTGCTTCACGCAGGCGCAGGTGCTCGGCTGCTCGACAGCACGGAACCGCATCGTCATCAGCCAGATCATCGGCGCATCGAACTACGACGTCGGCCATCTCGCGCTCGGGCAGCCGGGCGGAGGCGTCGCGGGCCTCGGCGTCGTCGGGAGGAACAACAAGGCGGCGGGCTGCACCGGCCTCGCGACCCCGGTCGGCGACTTCTTCGCCGTCGACTACGTGGCGCACGAGCTCGGGCACCAGTTCTCGGGCAACCACACGTTCAACGGCAACCAGCTCAACTGCTCGGGCGGAAACCGGAACGCCGCGACCTCGGTCGAGCCCGGTAGCGGCTCCTCCGTCCAGGCGTACGCCGGCATTTGCCTCACGGACAATCTCCAGCCTCACAGCGACCCGTACTTCTCGCAACGGAGCCAGCAGGAGATGACGACCTACGTGGCCTCGGCGCAGCTCCCGATCAACGAAGTGCAGACGGTGTCGCTGCGGCACTTCGGCGGCGGCGACGAGGTGCAGGTCGCGACGCTCGGCCCCGGCTTCTCGGCCGCGTCGACCGTCGCACCGCTGACCTCGACCATCAACCCGCTGCCGAGCACGACCTCGCGCGGCGGGGCGATGCAGGTCGGGAACACCGTCACGATTGCGACCTCGGCGCCGCACTCGCTCCAGCCCGGTGACGAGGTCACGATCTCGGGCGTCGCGGAGCCGGGCTACAACGGGACGTTCACGATCACTGCAGTCCCGGTCAGCCGGTCCTTCCAGTACGAGCACTCGGTCACCGGCCTGCCGGTCTCGGGCGGCGGCACGGTCACGCCGACGGTGCCGGGCGCGAGCTCGATCGGCACGACCGCGACGATCCGGACGACGCTGCCGCACAACCGGTCGGTCGGTGACGTCGTCACAATCACCACGGGCGGCGGCTACGCCGGGACGTTCGCGATCACCGCAGTCCCAACGACTCGGACGTTCCACTACGAGCTCCCGGCGCCCGGCGGGCTCGCGAATGCCGGCGGCGGCTCGGCGACGTACTTCACACCGTTCCGGGTCCGCATCGGCGGCTCGAGCTCCGAGCTGATCGGAACCGTGGCCCTCCCGTACTCGAGCACGAGCCTGACGACCGCCATCAACGCGATCCCCGGCTTCCCGGGCACGGCTACCGTGACCGGAGCCGCGACCTCCGGCTTCACCGTCACCTACAGCGGCGCATCCGCCGGGCTCGACGTTCTCAACATCGAGCTCGTCGACCTCAACTGCGGCGGCTGCTTCAACTCCGTCGAGGAGACGAACCACGGCGGCGCGTTCGACTCATTCCGCCTGGAGTACAACGGCAACGTCTCCGAGCCGATCGTGAACGGGACGAACTACACGACGGCCGGCGTGCTGGCCGCGCTGACCCCGCTGCTTCCCGCGGGCGCGACCGCGACGATCAACGCGTTCGGGGGCGGCGGCGGGAACCCGGTCGTGATCAACAACCAGGGGTTCCAGGTCACGTTCGGCGGGACGCTGGCGCTGACCAACGTCCCCGTCATGCTCGGCCTGCAGGAGTTCACGCCGGCCGCGTCCGGGTTCGTCGGGGAGACGGACAAGGGCGGGCCCGTCGACAACGGCGGAACGATCACGATGACGGGCAACAACTTCCCGGCCGTCAGCGTCCCGTCCGGCTTCACGATCCCCCTGAGGACGCCGTTCGCGCTCACCGGGTCGGCCACCGATCCGGAGGGTGACACGCTGGTCTACGCCTGGGAGCAGAACGACGTCGGCGCAACGCCGAACGGCAACGGCACGTCTCTGCTGATCAACACCAAGGTGCACGGGCCGCTGTTCGCGATGTTCCCGCGCTCGGCGCCGATCAGCGAGTCGGACACGCTGCTCTACAACTCGCCGAACGAGAACCACCTGACGACGAGCCCGACCCGTGTCTTCCCCGACCTCGACCAGATCCTCGCGAACAACACGAACGCCGAGACGGGGTCCTGCCCGCAGGGGCCGATCGCACCGCCGGTGCCGATCCCGGTCATCGAGTGCTACTCGGAGTTCCTGCCGACCTCGGACTACCTCGGGTTCGGCTTGAACCTCGGGCCTCCACCCCAGCTCAACTTCCGGCTCACCGCTCGTGACCTCCGGATGGGCGGCGGCGGAAACTCGGCGGCCGACCTGACCCTGACGCTGGCCCCGACCGCCGGCCCGTTCCTCGTCACCGCGCCGAACACGGCGGTGACGTATCCGGGCGGCTCGAGCCAGACAGTTACCTGGGACAAGGCGAACACCGATCTGCCGCCGGTCGACACGACGAACGTGAAGATCAGTCTGTCCACGGACGGCGGCCGGAGCTACCCGCACGTCCTGGCCGCGAGCACGCCGAACGACGGCTCGGAGGCGGTCACGATCCCGCACGTCGCGACGGATGCGGCGCGCGTGAAGGTCGAGGCGGTCGGCAACGTCTTCTTCGACGTCTCGAACGCGAACTTCACGATCGCCGACACGCTGAAGCCGACGATCACCGCGTCGGTCGCGCCTCCCCCCAACGCGGCCGGCTGGCACAACAGCAACGTCACGGTGACGCTGACGGCGACCGACGACGCGAACGGGTCGGGCATCAAGAGCATCACGTACTCGGCCACCGGCGCTCAGCCGATCGCGTCGACGACCGTGAACGCTGCGACCGCCAGCATCGTCATCAGCACGAACGGGATCACGACGCTGAGCTACTTCGCGACCGACAACGCGGGCAACACCAGCGACGTCGGCACGACCACCGTCAAGCTCGACAAGGCGGCGCCGGAGGCGTACCTCCAGTTCGATCCGGCGAAGAAGGACGTCGCCGTCTACGGCCGCGATGCTCACTCGGGCACGTCCACCGGCCCGCTGACGCCGTCAGCCGTCCAGCGCGTGCCGACGGGCAACCGGAACCACCGTGTCGAGATCCGCACGTACGACCTGGTCGACGTCGCGGGCAACACCCTGCGGCTCGTCCACTCGACCGGGCTGATGAAGAACGACGCCGTGGCCGGGATCCAGACGCTGCAGTACAACGGCGGCGCGGTGACGCGTCCGTCTTACAACGTCATGTTCTTCGACTGGAAGTCGAAGAAGAACGGCACGCTCGAGGAGCTCGAGCAGGAGTTCCTGGTCATCTCCCCGCTGCAGCGGGCGAGGGCCGACTGGCGGGCGAAGGACAATCGCACGCAGATCTGGAGCTATGTCGGCGGACAGGAGCAGCGCACCACCGTCCCGGGCCTGTTCCTCCTCCGGCTCGCCACCAACAACGGCGCGCTCTCGATCGAGACGACTCCATAGCCGGCGGATGGGGAGGGCCCGCGCGACGCGGGCCCTCCCTCCGCCGTTTAGAGGGTTGATGGGAAATTCGGCCGCAGTCGGGGGCGCTCCAGACCAAGCTGGGCAGTGCGGTCGTTCGTGGCGCGTAGCAGCGCTACGTGTCGCGGGCGAACGCGCTGATCCGGCGCCGTGTCTGGTGCGTCATCCGGCCCGGCGGAATTTCACATCAGGCCTCTAAGCCGAGCATGTCGTCGAGCAGCTTCTGGACGCGGCCGTCGATGTCGTCGCGGATCCGACGCACGGTCTCGATGTCCTCGCCCGCGGGGTCGTCGACGGTCCAGTCCTCGTAGCGCTTGCCCGGGTAGACCGGGCAGGCGTCGCCGCAGCCCATCGTGATCACCACGTCCGCGGCCCGGACGACCTCGTCGGTGAGCGGCTTCGGGAATTCCTCGTCCATGTCGACGCCGAGCTCTTCCATCACGGCGACAACCGGTGGGTGGATCTCGGCCGCAGGCTGGCTCCCCGCCGACCGGACCAGGATTCTCCCCTCCGAGCGGAGCTTCACGAGGCCGGCCGCCATCTGACTGCGCCCGGCGTTCTGCACGCAGACGAAGAGCACCTCGGGCTGGTCGGGAGTCACGCCTGGCGGGCGCTCGAGAGCGGGAGCGTGAAGGCGACCCGGGCTCCGCCGGAGCTCCGGTTCTCGGCCCAGATCGTGCCGCCGTGCGCGTGGACGAGGCCCTGCGCGATCGCCAGCCCGAGCCCCGCGCCGCCGCTCGAGCTCGCGCGCGACTCGTCGTCGCGCCAGAAGCGCTCGAACATGCGCTGCGCGGCGCCCGCTGTCAGGCCGGCTCCGGTGTCCTCGACGGCAACGACTACGTGGTCGGAGTTCGGCTGGACGACCACGGAGACCGCGCCGTCGCCCGGCGTGTGCCGGACCGCGTTCGTCAGCAGGTTCAGCAGCACGCGCTCGACCTTCTCCGGTGCGATCCGCACCGGAGGGTCGGCGGGCACCCGCGCCTCGAGCTGGACGTTGCGCGCCTTCGCCTCGGCGTCCAGCGCGCGGAGGCAGCTCGAGATCAGCTCGCCGAGCGGCTGGTCGCGGAACTCGAGCGTGAGGACGCCGGCGTCGATGCGCGCCAGCTCGAAGAGATCCTCGACCAGGACTGACAACGTCTCCAGCTGCTCCCGGATCGCCGGGAGGTACTCGTCCGCCGAGGCCAGCCCGTCCTCGAGCGCCTCGACCATCGCGCGGAGTGAGGCGAGCGGCGTCCGCAGGTCGTGGCTCGCCCAGGCGACGAGCTGGCGGCGGGCGTCGAACAGCTGCTCGAGGCTCGTCGCCATCTCGTTGAAGGACGCGCTCACTTCCTGCAGCTCCCGCGGGCCGGACTCGGACGCCCGCGCACTCAGCTCGCCGCGGGAGAGCTCGGCGGACGCCTCGCGGAGGCGATCGAGCGGCTGCAGGATCCGGCGCGAGAGGAGCAACGCCCCGGCCACGGCAAGCAGTCCCGGACGCGAGCGCCACGGCGACGATCTCCGCGTCGTGCATGTCGAACATCACGATCCCGGACGCGATCACCACCGCGAGCGGCAGGGTGACGGCGAGCAGCGCCAGGGCGCCGAGCTGCAGCCGCAGCGTCGGGAGAAGCCGCGGGACCGCGACGGCGGCGACGGCTCCTACGAGCACGGCGACACCGAGGGCGACGGCGAACGCGGTCATGCGCGGAGCCGGTAGCCGACGCCCCAGACCGTCTCGAGCACGTCCGGCTTCGACGGGTCGTCCTCGAGCTTCTCCCGGAGCCGCCGGACGTGGACCGTCACCGTGCCGGTGTCCAGCGCGGCGGCATAGCCCCAGACGCGCGCCATCAGCTGGTCGCGCGAGAAGACGCGGTTCGGGTTGGAGGCCAGGAACCAGAGCAGGTCGAACTCGCGGGTGGTGAGGCTCAGCAGCCGTCCGTCCTTTCGCGCCTCGTGCCGGCCGGCGTCCACGACCAGCGAGCCCACCTCGACCCGCTGCGGCGGCGGCGCGGCCGGCTGCGCCCGCCGCAGGACGGTGCGGACGCGGCTCGCGAGCTCCCGCGGCGAGAACGGCTTCGTGACGTAGTCGTCCGCGCCGAGCTCGAGGCCGACGATGCGATCCGTCTCCTCCCCGCGCGCCGTCAGCAGGATCACTGCGAGGTCCGAGGTCGAGCGGATCCAGCGGCAGAGCGCCAGCCCGTCCGTCTTGCCGGGCAGCATCACGTCGAGGACGACGAGGTTCGGAGCCTCCCGCTCGATCAGCCCGCGCGCCTCGTCTCCGTCGCCGGCCTCCACGATCCGATGGCCGTCCCGCTCGAGATAGCGGGAGACGACGTCGCGCACGATCGGCTCGTCGTCGACGACCAGGACCGTTGCCATGGACACAGTCTGCACCGGCGGATCGCGCGCAGAAGCCGGCGCTCGTTACGACTTCCTTAAATCGCCTCATCCGCGCCGCGAGAAAAGGCCGTGCCGTCGCCGCGAGTTCTCGGAATCGTAAGCCCGGTTCGCCTCGCCCGGACATAGCGTCGATCGGGTCCGCAACCACAAGGGGGATCCATGAGATCGAGGCTCATCTACGTCCTCGCCGCAGCGGTCATCGCGCTCATCACGGCCGGTGCCGTTTCGGCTGACGACGGGCGCGGAGGCGGCGACGAGAGGCGGCGCGAGCAGCGCCGTCTTCGTCCAGACGAACGAGCTCGACGGCAACAAGATCGTCGTCTTCCAGCGTCACGGAGACGGCCGGTTGACCGAGGAAGACACCTACAGAACGGGCGGCAACGGCGGGAACGCCGCGCCGGGGACCGTGTCGGACCGGCTCGGCTCGCAGGGCTCGCTCGTCTACGACGAGCGACACCGGCTGCTCTTCGCGGTGAACGCAGGCAGCGACACGATCTCCGTGTTCCGCGTCCACGGGACGCGGCTGGAGCTGACCGACGTCGACCGGTCGGGGGGCGACTTCCCGGCCAGCATCGCCGTCCACGACGACCTGGTCTACGTGCTGAACGCCGGCGGCGTCGGCATCGTCCAGGGCTTCGAGATTCGCGGCGACCGCGTCCGCGCACTCGAAGGCTCGGCGCGTTCGCTCGGGCTCGCAAACACCGACCCGCCGAACTTCCTCACGTCGCCCGGCCAGGTCGGCTTCACGCCGGACGGGCGGCAGCTGATCGTGACCACGAAGGCGAGCGGCAGCACGATCGACGTCTTCCGCGTGCGGCGCGACGGGCGCCTGTCGGAGACGGCCGTCGAGAACCCGTCGGCAACGCCGGTGCCGTTCGCGTTCACGTTCGATCCGCGAGGCCGACTGGTCTCGGGCGAGGCGGCAACGAGCTCGGTGACGACGTACACGATCAATCGCAATGGGACGCTCGCGAACGCGCAGTCCCAGAGCGACAACCAGGTCGCGCTGTGCTGGATCGTCGAGGCGCGCGGCTTCTACTACGTGTCGAACACGGGCAGCAACAACCTCAGCGGCTACCGGATCGACGGCAGCGGCCGGCCGACGCTGATCGGCTCGACGGGCGTCGTCGCGACGACCGAGGAGGGCCCGATCGACCTGGCCACGGCGGCAGGCGGCCGGTTCCTCTACGCCCAGACGGGCATCGGCCGGAACCGTGGACGAGTTCCGCGTAAACGAGGACGGGACACTGACGAAGCTCGGCAACGTCGCCGGCCTGCCGGTCGGCCAGGAGGGCATCGCCGCGAGCTAGCTCAAACGACCGGAGGGCCGCAGCAGCCGCTGCGGCCCTCCGGTGCGGCTACAGGCTCGGAGCGTCGGAACCGCCGGAGCCGCCGGAACCGCCGCGATCCTTCGGGCAGTCCTCACGACGCGGGGCCTGGTCGTCCTCGCCACTCTGGATCGACGTCGACGGGGCTCCACCAGGGGAGTCGCCTGACGACGACCCTCCGGCAGCGAACGCGCCGCTCGCCCAGAGCGTCAGGGCGACGGCGACGGCGGCTGCGACCAGCAGCAGCGGGCGAAGGTCAAGCGTGCGTGCGTTCTCCTCCATCTGTCACCTCCTCTCGGGGTGCGAGGTCACGGGATTCGTCCGAACCAGAGTGCAGAGAGGCCGGCGCCGAGAAGCAGGAACACGGCGCCGACGCCGGCGAAGACGGCGGTCAGTTCGCGCTCCTCGTCCTCGTAGGACACCTGAGAGCCGATCTCCCGGTAGACCTCCTCCAGGTCAGCCTCGGTCGGCGCCTCGAAGAAGCGACCGCCGGTCTCCTCGGCGACACGCCGGAGTGTGTCGGGATCCGGCGGCACGTTGTACGTCTGCGTGACGCCGAAGTCGTTCGTGATCTCGACGGTGCCCTCTGGCGTGCCGAACGCGATCGTGTAGATCGGGACGCCCGCTTCCTTGGCCTCGTCGAGGACGTCCAGCGGCTCGCGGCCGACGGAGTTCGCCCCATCGGAGAGCAGCAGGATCGCAAAGAGCGGCTTACCGCCCGAAAGCTCCTCCGCCTCCTCAGGATCGGGTGCGAGGGCGACCGACTCGACGATCGCGTCGCCGAGCGCGGTGCCGACGTCGCCGTCGATCCGGTCGAGCGCGTCGCGCACCTCGTCGTGGTCGTCGCTCGGCTCCTCGAGGACGGTGACGATGCTGGAGAAGGTGACGAGCCCGACGCGGAAGCGGTCCGGGACCTGTCGAGGAAGGACGTCGGACGCCGACTTCGCCGCCTCGAGCCGCGTCGGCGGGACGTCCGTCGCGGTCATCGAGGCGGAGCTGTCGATCGTGAGCAGGACGGTCGCGTCGTCGCGCGGCACGGCGACGACGGTCTGGGGCCGCGCCAAGGCGACGATCAGCGCGGCGAGCGCGGCAAGGACGAGCAGCGCCGGCAGGTGGCGCCGCCGTCCGGGCGAGGCGTCGACGACGTTGGCGAGCAGGTCGAGGTTGGTGAAGCGCGCGGCGTACTTGATCCGGCGCCGCTGAACGAACCAGTAGGCAATGAGCAGGAGCGGGATGAGGAGCAGGCCCCAGAGCAGGAACGGCGTCGCAAAGCTCATCGCCGCCTCCCTTCGCGCGAGACGAAGCCGGCGAAGGGACGCAGCCAGTCACCGGAGGTCGAGAGGACGAGGTGCGGGACGCCGAGCGACGCGAGCTCCCGTCGGAGGCCCGCCCGCTCCTCGGCGGCGGCGTCGGCGAAGCGCTCGCGCAGCTTCCGCTTGGCCGTGTCGACGTGGAGCCTGCGCCCGGTCTCGGGGTCGACGAGCCAGATGTGGCCGACGTTCGGCAGCTCCTGCTCGCGGGGGTCGCGGATCTCGACCGCGACGACGGCGTGCCGGGCGGCGAGCTGGAGCAGCGGCGCGCGCCAGTCGCGCGGGCCGCGGAAATCGGAGACGACGACGGCGAGCGAGCGCTGGCGGGCGACCCGGGCAACCTGCGACAGCGCGGTCCCGATCGACGTCGGGCCGACGCGCTCAGACTCCGGCTCTCGCCGCACCGTGAGCAGCACCCCGAGCAGGCCGACCCGCCCCTGCCGCGGCCGCAGCAGCGTGGATTCGTTCCCGCCGAAGGTTGTGATGCCGACCCGGTTCCCCCGACGCGACGCCACGTGGCCCAGCGCAACGGTGACGCCCTCGGCCACGTCCCACTTGCGGCGGTCGGCGGTGCCGAACCGCATCGACGGGGAGACGTCGAGCAGCACCCACGAGGTGAGCGCGCGCTCGGCGACGTCCACGCGCACTTGCACCTCATTGGTGCGCGCCGTCGCGTTCCAGTCGATCCTGCGGACGTCGTCGCCGGGCTCCCACGGGCGGACCTGAGCGAGCTCGGTGCCGATGCCGAGCGCGGCCGTCCGGTGCTCGCCGGCCAGGAGGCCGTCGATGCGCCGCCCGATCTTCACGTCGAGCGCCCGGAGGAGCGCCTCCGGCATCGGCCCCGGACCGGGACGGTCCGGCGTCCGCTCACGACTTAGAGGGGTGACGGTCATGCCGCGCGAAACGAGAGCTCGATCTCGGGCACCGGGACGACGTCGAGGACTGAGGCGACGATCGAGTCCGCGCCGACCTCGGCGGCCAGCGCCTCGTAGCTGAGGACGATGCGGTGGTGGAGCGCGTCCGTCGCGAGCTCGCGGACGTCTTGCGGAATCACGTAGTCGCGCCCGCGGATCAGTGCCAGCGCCCTGGCGGAGGTCATCAGCGAGATCGGCCCGCGCGGGCTCGCTCCGAAGGCGATGTACGGCTTCAGGTTGGCGAGGCCGACCGACTCCGGGTCGCGCGTCGCAGTCGCGATCCGCACCGCGTAGCGCGACAGGGCGGGATCGACATAGACCCGGCGAACCGACTCGCGAAGCGAGATGAGCGCGTCCAGGTCGAGGATCTGACGAACCTCGGCCATGCCGGCCAGCGAGCGCTGGACAACGGTCAGCTCGTCCTCGGACTCGGGGTAGCCGACGACGACCTTGAGCATGAACCGGTCGACCTGAGCCTCGGGCAGCGGGTAGGTGCCCTCCGACTCAATCGGGTTCTGGGTCGCCATCACGAGGAACGGGCTCGGCGCCGCGAACGACTCCTTGCCGATCGTGACCTGGCGCTCCTGCATGACTTCGAGCAGGGCGGACTGCACCTTCGCCGGCGCGCGGTTGATCTCGTCGGCGAGCAGGAAGTTGCAGAAGACGGGCCCGAGCTCGACGTCGAAGTCACCGTCTTTCGGCCGGTAGATCCGGGTGCCGACGAGGTCGCTCGGCATCAGGTCCGGGGTGAACTGGATCCGGTTGAACGTCCCACCCAGCACCTGGGCGGTCGTCTTGATCGTCAGCGTCTTCGCGAGACCCGGGACGCCTTCGATGAGCAGGTGGCCGTCCGCCAGGAGGCAGACGAGGACGCGTTCGAGCATCGTGTCCTGCCCGGCGATGACGCGCTTGATCTCGAACAGGGCGCGTTCCAGGTCATCCTGGCTCTGCGCGGGCGCAAGGGGCTCTTCCATGTCGGTCTCCTCCTGAGGGTGTGGCTGCCCACGTTAGGGAACCCGCCGCGCCTAAGACCAGGCTGAACCGTTCTTAAGAATTCGATGAGAGCGCGGCGGCGCCTGAAGTGTGGTCTGATTGCGCGGCGTGATCGTCCGCCTGATCATCCTCGCCGCCGTCGTGCTCTTCCTGATCCTGTGGGTCCGGGCGCTGATCGACCTCTTCAGCAATCGACCCGACCTTGGCGGCGGCGCGAAGGTCGCGTGGGCGATCGGGATGCTCGTGTTCCCGTTCATCGGCCTGCTCGTCTACACGATGCTTCGCCCGACCGACGCGACGATCTCGCAGAACGCGCGCCGCTAGTTAGTCGCTAGACGCGCTCGATCCCAAGCGTGACCTGACCGGTCGCCAGGTCGCTGCCGACGTCAGTCGAGACGACCGTGGAGCCGCCGCTCTCGCCGAAGATCCCGTCCGACGAGTTCGAGACGTCGGCGGGGCCGCGGGCCGAGTAGGGCTCCATCGCGTACACCCGGTCGAGCGTCGCGTCGTCGAAGAACAGCTGCCCGGTCCACGTCTGCCCGCCCTGGATCACCTTCAGGTGGATGTGGACTGCCCGGCCCGGGTACCAGCCGGGAAAGATCGTGCGGAAGGTGGCGGTACCGGTGCCGTCGGCCACCTGGACGCCTCGCAGGAACGTGCCGCCGTCGCCGTCCACACCGGAGTAGGCGCCTTCGGCGTCGCAGTGCCATACGTCGACGATCGCATCCTCGATCGCCTCGCAGGACTCGGCGTCGACGACCCTGACGGCGAGGTCGTAGGCGAGCCCGGGCCGGCCCTCGGTGATGTCCCGGCGCATCAGGTCGAGGTCGAGGTAGTACGGGCCCTCGGTCAGCTCGGGCGTCAGGATGCAGTCGGGGCTCGTCGAGGCGGCCGTCGTCGTCGCCTCAGTCGTGGTGGTGGTGCCTCCCGCGGACTCGGGCGACGTCGTCGTCGGCGCAGCCCGGAACGACGAGCGCGAGCCCGACGCCGCCGAGCCAGCCGAGCGCGCGCCTGCGGGTGACGCGGGGGTTTTCGGTCTGAGACATGGCGGCAGCCTGCCAGCCCTTCCTGAGAATCGCCTATGAGTTGATGCGCTCGGTCCCGAGCTCGTCGTCCGCCTCGATCGAGGCGATGATCGTGAACACGACCGCCGTCACAGGCACGGCCAGGTACGCGCCGAGGATGCCGAACAGCGAGGCGCCGGCGGCCACGGCGAGCAGGATCACCGCGGGATGGAGGTCGACGGTCCTGCTCTGGATGATCGGCTGCAGGAACGTCCCCTCGAAGAACTGAACGCCCAGCACGAGCGCCAGCGCCGCGAGCCCGATTTTCCACCCCTCGTCCGCGAAGGCGACCAGCACCGCCACGAGCCCCGAGACGAACGCGCCGAGGAACGGCACGAAGGCGCCCAGGAAGACGAGCACTGCGAGCGCGAACGCGAGCGGGACGCCGAGGAGCCAGAGCCCGACGCCGATCAGCGTCGCGTCGATCGCCGCGATCATCGCAGTCCCGCGGACGAAGCCTCCGAGGACGCGCCAGGCGTTCCGCCCCGCGCGGTCGACCGCCGGTCGCGACTCCGGCGCGAACCGCCGCAGGATCCAGGCCCACAGCTCGGCGCCGTCACGAAGGACGAAGTAGAGGATCGTCACGGCCAGCACCAGGCCCGCGAGCAGGCCGATGCCGGCCTGCACGCCGGAGGCGAGGTACCCGGACGCCTCGCGCCATGACTCCGAAAGCGACGCCTCGAGGTCTTCCGACCGGTCCAGCGACAGGTTGAACGGCTCGCCCTCGAGCCAGTCGGCGAGGTCGTTCACCGCGAGCGTCAGCGAGTCCGCGAGCTCGTCGTACTGGGCGAGCACCGACGTCGTGACGACCGCGACCAGCCCCGCCACGACCGCGAGCCCGACCAGCGAGCGCGAAGCCGGCCGCCGGACGCTCGAGCCGAACTCGCCGGAACTGACGGACGAGCGGAGCGAGCGCCGGCGCGATCGTGAGCGCGACCATCATCGGCAGGACGATCACGCGCAGGTACCAGAGCACCGCGAGCACTACGACCGCCGCGGCCGTGCAGACGAGGAGCCGCCACGACCAGGCCGCAGCCCGTTCCAGATTGCCCGACACGGGCGGGACGTTCACGCTGCCCTTGTATCGCAGGACCGTCCCGGTCTGCTGAGATCAGTCGATGCACTTCGGCGCCGAAGACAGCGTGGTCCTCCTGGGGCTCCTGGTCGCCGGTGCCGCGCTGCTCGCGATCGCGCAAGTCGTCCGGATCCCGTACCCGATCCTCCTCGTCCTCGGCGGCCTCGCGCTCGGCTTCGTGCCGGGCATGCCGTCGATCGAGCTCTCGCCCGACCTCGTGCTCGTCGCGTTCCTCCCGCCGCTCCTGTACGGCGCCGCCTTCTTCACCCCGCTGCGCGAGCTCCGAGCCAACGCTGTCTCGATCTCGCTCCTCGCCGTCGGTCTCGTGCTGGCCACGACGATCGCGGTCGCAGTCGTCGCCCACGCCGTCATCCCGGAGTTGACCTGGCCCACGGCCTTCGTACTCGGTGCGATCGTCTCCCCCACCGACCCGACCGCCGCCACCGCGATCGCCCAGCGGCTGGGGCTTCCGCGGCGGCTGGTCGCCCTCATCGAGGGCGAGAGCCTCGTGAACGACGGCACCGCCCTGGTCGTCTACCGCGTGGCGGTCGTCGCCGTCGTCACCGGCAGCTTCTCGCTCGCCTCGGCCTCGGGACGCTTCGTCCTCAACGTCGTCGGCGGAATCCTCGTCGGCCTGGCGGCCGGCCTCGTTATCCGGGAGGTCCGCCGCCGGCTCGACAACCCGCCGGTCGAGATCACGATCTCGATCCTCAGCGGGTACTTCGCGTATCTCCCCGCGCACGCGCTGGACGTCTCCGGCGTGCTTGCGGCGGTCACGGTCGGGGTCTACATGGGCTGGCACACGCCCGAGCTGACGACGTCGCAGACGCGGCTCCAGGGCCAGGCGGTCTGGGAGATCGTCTTCCTCGTCCTGAACGCGGCGCTCTTCACGCTCGTCGGTCTCCAGCTGCCGGCGATCCTCGACGCCCTGTCGGAAGCGCGCACGACGCTGGAGCTGATCGGCTACGCGGCACTCGTGACCGCCGTCGTCGTGCTCGTGCGCTTCGCGTGGGTGGCAGTCGGCGCCTACAGGCCGCGGATGGCGCGAATGGACGGCAAGGCGCCCTGGAAGGGAGCTCTCGTCCTGTCGTGGTCGGGGATGCGCGGCGCGGTCTCGCTCGCCGCCGCGCTGGCGCTGCCGCTGACGACGGACGCGAATGCGCCGTTCCCGAACCGGGACCTGATCGTCTTCCTCACCTTCGCAGTCATCCTCGGGACCCTCGTCGTCCAGGGCCTGACGCTGCCCGCGCTGATCCGCTGGCTCGATCTCGAGGACGACGGGCTCGCCGAAAAGGAAGAGGCGAAGGCGAGGATCCGAGCCGCGGAGGCGGCGCTCGCTCGCCTCGACGAGCTGGTCGACGAGGACTGGGTGCGTGCTGACACCGTGGAGCGGCTGCGCGGGCTCTACGGCTTCCGGCGCGACCGGTTCCGAGCGCGCTTCGACGCGGAGAGCGACGGGGCGATCGAGGACCAGTCCGTCGCGTACCAACGGCTGCGCCGCGAGCTCCTCGAAGCGGAGCGGCAGGCGGTGCGCCAGCTTCGGCGCGACGGCTACATCGACGACGACGTCATGCGCCGCGTCCAGCGCGACCTCGACCTCGAGGACCAGCGCCTGGACGTCTGAGCCCGTCCCGTTGCGCGACCCGACCCGCAAGGCGTACCTTGAAGCGCTGGGGTCGAACCCCAAACCCCAACGGAGGAGGATTACGTGAGCATCAAGCTCGGCGACACCGCACCGGACTTCGAGGCCGACACGACGGACGGAAGGATCGGCTTCCACGATTGGATCGGCGACTCGTGGGCGGTGCTGTTCTCGCACCCGAAGGACTTCACGCCGGTCTGCACGACGGAGCTCGGCTACATGGCCAGCATCCAGCCGGAGTTCGACCGCCGCAACGTCAAGGTGATCGGCCTCTCGGTCGACCCGATGGACAACCACGAGGGCTGGGTGAAGGACATCGAGGAGACGCAGGGCCACGCGCCCAACTACCCGATCATCGCCGACGCCGACTTCGAGGTCTCGAAGGCGTACGGGATGCTTCCCGCGGACGTCGAGGGCGACCCGGGGACCGAACGCCTGCCGACAACCAGACGGTGCGCAACGTTTTCGTGATCGCGCCCGACAAGACCGTCAAGCTCATCCTCGTCTACCCGATGACGACCGGCCGCAACTTCGACGAGGTGCTGCGCGTGATCGACTCGCTCCAGCTGACCTCGAAGCACAAGGTCGCGACGCCGGCGAACTGGCAGCAGGGCGACGACGTGATCATCGCGGGGTCGGTCTCGGACGACGAGGCGCGGGAGATCTATCCCGAGGGCTGGGAGTCGCCGCGCCCGTACATCCGAATCGTGCCGCAGCCCGACGGCGCGATGGCGCGCGTCGGACTAGTCGAACGACGTTCGAGGCGGGGCTCCGTGCGACCACGGAGCCCCGCCTCGAGAGATCCCGCGCGGGGGCGCGGATCACCGCTCAGGCCCCGATGTTCAGAGGGAGAACCTCGAGTACTGACGGCAGCAGGATGCTCCTAGGCAGCGGCGGTCCGCGCCTGACCCAAATGCGTCAATCGTCGAGCAGGCCCTCGGCCCGGGCGGCCGCGACGGCCTCGACGCGAGAGTGGACCTCGAGCGCGTGCAGGACCCCGCGGATGTGATTGCGGACGGTCTCCTTGCTCAGGTGGAGGAGCCCCGCGATCTGCTGCGTCGAGGAGCCGTGGGCGAGCATCGCCGAGGACCTCACGCTGGCGCGGCGTGAGCTTTGCGTGCGTCACGCGGGGCCTTGGGCGGGGCCGGCGGCCGCGAGAGCAGGCCGAACACGCCCACGATCTGGTGCCCCTCGCGGAGCGGCACCGAGCTCACCTCGACGGAGACCTGGCGTCCGTCGGGCCGACGAGCGTCGACCTCGGCGTCCGTGACCTTCTCCTTGCCCACGATCTTGCGCACGAACGCCTCCTTGGCCCGCGGCCGGTCGCCAGGGGCGACGACGTCGGTGAAGCGGTGACCGCGGACGTCGCCGACGATCCGCTCGGCGGCGGGGTTCAGCCAGGCGATCACACCGTTGCGATCGATGATGTACGACGGCACGTTCACGTCGCTCATCGCACGCTCGACGTCGGTTCCCAGGCTCTGGAGTAGCCGCGTCATCCCACCGCGAGTGTCGCACGGTGCGACGTCAGGCGTCAAGGCGGCCGAGCAAGGTGCCGGTCGAAGAAGCCGACGACTCGGCGCTCGTACTCCTCGCGGCGCCGCGTCGAACGCGCCGGTGTGCCCGCCCGGCGCCGCCCAGTACTCCTTCGGCCCCTTCGCCGCTTCGTAGTACTTCTCGGTGAGCGTCTCGCCGCCCGCTCCGGGCGTCGCATGGATGAAGAGCACCGGCTCGGTGATCTCGGCGCTGAGATCCGTGAGGCTGCGTGGGGGCAGGTTGCTGGTGAAGATGGCGGTTCCGATGGTGTTCAGGCCGAACAGCCAGGAGAAGATCATCTTGTCGCTGCCCTCGACGTGGACCGCCTCGCGCACCGAGCGGACGCCTGCGCCCTCCGAGACGACCGCCTTGAGACCGTCCGTCTCGGCCGCCTCCTGCAGCATCATCTCGCCGCCCACCGAGAGGCCGAGCCCGCCGATGCGGTCGCCGTCGACGTCCGGCCGAGTCCTGAGGTACGCGACCGCCGCTTCGATGTCGCGTGTCCCTTGCCAGCCGAGGAGGTTCGGATCGCCCTCGCTCTCGCCCTCGCCGCGCCGGTCGAAGAGCAGGACGCCGTAGCCGCGGCGGGCGAGCAGCCTCGCCGGCTTTTGCGGCCCCTTGCGTCCCGGGAACGAGATGACCGCCGCGCCGTTCTTCGACGGCACGTACCAGCCCGACGAGCTTCAGGCCGTCGCCGGTCGTGAAGGAGACGTCCTCGTAGGCCGCGCCGAGGTTCTCCGGCGGAACGAAGGCCCGGCCCGTGTGCGTGATGACGTACGACTGGGACACGGGAAGATGACGAAGACCGCGCACGAGCAGCAGCCGCGACCGCAAGGAGCGCGCGCCGCGCGTACCGCCGGATCGAGGCGGCCGTTCTTCCTCGTCCGCCAGAGCGTGACGAGCCCGACACCGACGAGGAGCAGTCCGGCCGGGATCGTCAGCAGCCCGGTGTAGTCGTCGCCGGAGATGCTGCTCTCCCGCAGGTAGTTGATGGCTTCGATGCTCATCGTGGCCATGAAGATCCCGACGAAGATCGCGAGCGTGCGCGCGAAGGCCGGCCCGAAGGCGCGGGTAGGCCCAGGCGAAGAGGACGAACAGCGCGACCTGGCACGAGGCCGCCCCACAGGTGGTCGCGAGCCGCCACGCCCGGCTCCGGCTGCAGGAAGTTGTCGTCCACTACGTGGAGGGCGCCGATGCCTAGCGCGACCCGCGCAAGGCCGGTCTCCGTGCGGAGGGCCGCCGCGACGCGGGTCGCGGCGGCCCTTCTGGTCTCAGCGGACGGATGAGCGACGGTCGACAACGGGCTCCTAGGCGGTCGGGGTCGGCACCGGCGGCGCCTCGACCTTCTCGACCGGCTCCAGCTTCTCGCCGTGCTCGAAGTGCGGCAGCCACTCGAGCCACTTCGGCAGGTACCAGTTCCAGTCGCCGAGCAGCTTCATCGTCGCCGGCAACAGGATCGCCCGGATGATCGTCGCGTCGATCAGGATCGCCGCGGCGAGCCCGACGCCGAACTGCTTGAAGATCATCATCGACAGCGTCGCGAAGATCGCGAAGACGCCCACCATCACGATCGCCGCACTCGTGACGACGCCGGCGGTCGACTTGATCCCGAACGCGATCGAATCGTCGGTGTTCATACCGCTGTCGTACGCCTCACGCACTCGGCTGAGGACGAACACGTGGTAGTCCATCGACAGGCCGAAGAGGATCACGAAGAGCAGGATCGGGAGGAACGGATCGATCCCGCCGGTGAACTCGAACCCGAGGACCTGCTTGCCCCACCCGTGCTGGAAGACGAGCACGAGGATGCCGTAGGCCGCACCGACGGACAAGCAGGTTGAGGACGATCGTCTTCGCCGCGATCACGAGCGAGCGGAAGGAGACGAGCATCAGGAAGAACGCGAAGAGCAGGACGAAGCCGAACACGAGCGGCGCGACCGTCTTCATCTGATCGTTGAAGTCCTTCGCCTGTGCGGTCGTTCCTGTGACGCCGACCTCCGCGTCGGCGAGCGTTCCCACCGTCGGCGGGATGATCTCGTCGCGTAGCGCCGCGAGGGCGGCGTTCGAGGTCGAGTCGGTGCCGTCGCCCTCGACCGGGATGTTGATGTTCGCGACCGTCTTCGCCGGGTTGACGTCGACGTCGATCGGCTCGTTCATGACGCCGCTGTCGATCGCGCGCCACTTGAGCTGGCCGATCGCCTCCTGCACCGCCGGCGCCTCGACGTTCGGAGCCTTGACGACGACGCTCGCGGCGACGTCCGTGCCCGGGAACGCGTCCTTGAGGCGGTTGTAGGTCACCAGCAGCTCCTGCGGGTACGTGTCGATGCTCGGCTGTGCCGTGTGGAGCTGATACGCCGGCACCGCGAGTGCCACGAGGAGCCCGCCGGCCAGGACGACCGACACGACCGGGCGCCGGAGGACGCGGTCGATGATCGCGCCCCAGATCCGGCCGTCGCCGTCGTTGCGGCGCAGCCTGTGGACGAACGGCACCCGGAGTCGGTCGACGTTGTCGCCGAGCTTGGACAGCAGCGCCGGCAGCACCGTCAGCGAGCCGAGCATCGCGACCGCGACAACGGTCATCGTCGCGACGCCGAAGGAGGCGAAGCCCGGGTCGAACGTGAGCAGCATGCCTGCCATGGCGACCAGGACGGTGAATCCGGAGATCGAGCACGGAGCGGCCGGATGTCGCCGCGGCGGCCTCGAGCGCAGCCTCTTCGCTGCGTCCCGCGGCACGCTCCTCGCGTTCCCGCTTCAAATAGAACATCGTGTAGTCGACGCCGACGGCGAGCCCGATCAGCAGGATGATCGCGCCGACCGCGTCGGACATCGGCAGCACCTGGCTGATGAGCGCGACGAGTCCCATGGTGCCGAGCACCGCCGTCAGTCCAAGCAGGAGGGGAATGCCTGCGGCGACGAGCGTGCCGAAGGCGACGAGGAGGATGATCAGCGTCAGCGGGATCGAGAAGATCCCAGCCTTCAGCAGATCGTCCATGAACGCGGCCTGGACTTCCTTGTCGGTGCTCTCGCCGAACGATCCGATGGTGAAGTCCGGGTTTGCCTTCTGAATCGCTGCGACCCGATCGACGATCGGATCGACCTTGTCGGCCGCGTCATCCGAGAGCCCCTTGATCTCGACCGGAACGAGCACGGAGTGCTGGTCGTCGGAGATCAGGCCGCTGTTGTCCTCGACGTTGAACGGCGACTCGACCTTCGCGACCTGGGGAACCCCCTCGAGGCCGTCGACCACAGATGCGATGACCGCCCTGAAGGCCGGTGACGCTGCCCTCAGCTCGGGGTTCTGGATCAGGACGCTTTCGCCGGCCGGCTGCTTGAAGTCCTCGTAGAGGATCGTGTCCGCCCGTCCCGATTCTCCGGGGCCTGACGTCTCGAAGACGATCAACTTCTGGGTGATGACGAAGTTGCCGATCGCGAAGAGCACGATCACGGACGCGAGCCAGCCGAAGATCGCGATCTTGCGGTGATGCGCGCTCCAGCGCGCCATACGAGCCGCGAGGTTGTGCTTTGTCGGCGGCGTGCTCACAAGAGGTCCTCCTTCTCGTTCACGGGACGAGAGCGGGTTGGGCTTCAGGAACCGGTGCGCGCTCGCGCCTGACCTCGAGCCAGGCGATGCCGAGGCCGAAGAGCGCGATGCCGATCGGGCCGGGCGGGAAGGGGTGGGCAACGGCGAAGATCGCGGCGCCGATCGCCATCAGCAGCGTCGGGCCGCGGCCGCCGATCGGCTTGACGGCAATGGCGGCGGCAAGGGCCATGACGAACCAGGACAGGTCCGACGCCGACGAAGAGGGCCATGCCGACGTAGTCCGTCGCCGGTGTCCAGCAGTCGCTGCACGACCGCGCCGTCGGCCGCGCTCGCGTCGTTCGCCAGGCGGACGATCCCTCCCAGCGCGACGCCGGCGATCGCGTCGAACATCGAGTACGCGATCGCGTAGGGGACGATCGCGATGCGGGCGACCTGCGCGGCTCGCCCGGGAAGATCCTTGACGAGCAGCCACGTGCCCCAGGCGAGCAAGAGGATGAAGAACGGCTGGACGAGGTGGATCCCGATGTAGAGCGTGGTCTCGTCCCCGACCTCGATTTCGGCCGGGTGGATGACGCCGATGATGAAGTAGCCGACGACGGCGACGAGGAAGCAGGCTCGACGAAGCCAGGCCTCCCGCTCGTCGACGACCGGTGCGGCCGGCCTCCAGTCTCGGCGGACGGCTCCGGCTCCGGCTCGTTCTGGATGATCCGCGTCTTCACGTCGCCCCACGCTTGCACGATGGGCACGGCGCGAGAAGACGGGAGACTTGCGAGTCGGGGGGCGGGTTTCTGGTGTCTCTGCCTACGAACGCAGGTAGAGCAGAACGGCCAGAACACGGCGCGACTCGCTGCCCGTCGACGGCAGTCCCAGCTTGCTGAAGATGCTCGAGACGTACTTCTCGACGGCGCGCAGCGTGATGACGAGGCTGTCCGCGATCCCCTGGTTCGAGCTCCCCGAGGCCATCAGCTCGAGCACCTCGCGCTCGCGCGGCGTGAGCGCGGCGATCGGGTCGTCCGGCCGCTGGCGCGCGAGCAGGGTCGAGACGATGATCGGATCGAGCGCCGACCCGCCTTCCGCCACCCGCCGCACCGAGGCGACGAAGTCATCCACGTCTCCGATCCGGTCCTTGAGCAGGTAGCCGACGCCTTCGGCCGAGTCGGCCAGCAGCTTCAGGGCGAGCCCGACCTCGACGTACTGGGAGAGGACGAGCACGCCCACCTCCGGGTGGCTGGATCGGAGCTCGAGCGCCGCCTGGAGCCCCTCGTCGCTGTGCGTCGGGGGGAGCCGGATGTCCAGGATCGCCACGTCCGGCGGGGAGCTCTGGACGTGGCCGAGGAGGTCGTCCGCGTTGTCGCACTGGGCGACGACGTCGAAGCCGGCGTCGTCGAGGACCCGCGCGATCCCCTCGCGCAGCAGGACGCTGTCCTCGGCGATCGCTACGCGCACGGGATCTCCGCCTTCACGCGCGTCCCGCCGCCGTGCGGCGTCCAGACGCGCAGGCGCCCGTTCAGCGCCTCGACCCGATCCGCGAGGCCGCGGAGGCCGGAGCCTCGCTCGCTGTCGGCTCCGCCGATGCCGTCGTCGACGATCTCCACCACGAGCTCGCCCTCGCTCCGTGAGCGACATCGACGCGACGCCGCCTCCGCCTGCGCGTGCTTGGCGACGTTCGGCGAGGCTCTCCGCGACGACGTAGTACGCCGCAACCTCGAGTGGCTCGGGAAGTCGTCCGTCGACGTCGACCTTCAGCTCCACCGGCACCGGGGCCCGCGCGGCGAGCTGCTCGAGCGCGACCGCGAGCCCGTGGCCGCTGACGACCGCAGGGTGCAGGCCCTCGGGCGATCTCGCGCAGCTCTGCCAGGGAAGCCGCGATCTCTCTCCGGGCCTGGTCGATCCCCGCCTTGACGTCCGGGTCGCCGTCGACTCGCCCTTTGAGCATGCTCAGCTCGAGGGAGAGCGCGATGAGCCGCTGCTGCGCGCCGTCGTGGAGATTGCGCTCGAGTAGCTGCCGCTCACTCTGCGCCGCCTCGACGATGCGCGCGCGGGAGCCGCGGAGCTCCTCGAGCCGGGCCCGCAGCTCGGCGTCGAGCCTGGCGTTCTCGAGCGCGATCCCCGCCGCAGCCTCCACGCCTTCGAGCAGCTCGGGCTCGTCGTCGAGCGCCGGGTCGTGGATCAGCGCTGCGACGTGGTCGCCGTGCCGGTCGATGAGCGTCGTCGAGCGGCCCTCGAGGTCCGGAAGCTCGACCGGCTTCCCGTCGAGATCGACGTAGACACCGAAGTCGGGCAGCCAGTACGCGAGCTCCAGCGAGGGATCGCGCAGCGCGCGGGCCAGCGAGTCTCGAAGGTCGGCGGGCGCGGGCTCGGCTCGGAGCTCGAGGACGAGGTCACCCACGGCCGACCGGGCGAGGCGAACGTTCAGCAGCGCGGCGAGGAACACGAGCGGGGCGGCGCCGAGCGTCGCGAACGTCGCCCACCGGATCTCCTGGACGGCAGGCCCGTCGAAGGAAGCCGACACGAAGAGGCCGCGATCATCACGAGCCCGAGCGCGAACGCGTCCAGCAGGAGCACGAACATGGGCCGCAACGGCCGCAGCGTGCCGCGCCTGCGGAGGAGGAGGGTCGCTGCCCCGATCAGGCAGTAGGCGCTCATCGTCAGGAGCGCAACGCGGAGCGAGATCAGCGCGGCGTCCTCGTTGCGCCGAGAGCTCGAGGAGGTTGTTCGGGCCGAACCCGCCGAAGGTCATCCGGATCACCTGCGAGCACGACGGCGGCGGCATAGGCGCTCGCGACGAAGGCGCGCTCCATCGGCCCGCTCAGACGACCCGACGGAAACGCGAGAAACAGGTGCAGGAACAGCACCGGCGGCACGAGGTCGAGCGCCTGGCCCAGGGTGAACGTGAGGTCGTTCGTCGTCCACGACAGCGTCGAGATGAAGTTCGCGAAGCCCACGGCGACCATCAGCGGCCCGAACCGGCTGTCCGGCCGCCGCCACCACGCGAAGAGGCCGCACAGGACGTACGACACCGTGAGCCAGTTCGAGAGCAGGGCGATCGACGAGCGGCTCTCCGAGCTCGGAACCGACCGCGGGGTTCCGGAACGCCGAGGTGAACGAGTACGCCGCTCCCGCGCAGCCGGCCAGAGCGATCGCGCCAGAGCGCGAGCGGACGCAGCGTCGCGCGCGCGGCGCGCGGCTCAGCCTCGAGCGGTGCTGTGGCGGGAACGGCCGTGCTGCCTCCCGTTCCGTCCTCGGTCTCCTACGACGATACTCCGGTCGCGGCCGAGACTCCAGGGCTCCCTCGTTGCACGACGGCGCCGACCGGCGTACCTTCGACGCCTGATGCCGCCTCGGGAGCCGGAACCGCTGCTCGGAACGAGTCACTTCCGTGTCCGGATCGGCCGCCGCGAGATCGGCTTCTGCGAGGTCGGGCCGCTCACGTCCGAGACCGACCTCACCTTCCCGGAGGAGCCGTACGACCGGTTCGAGACGGTCGTGCTCCGCCGCGCGCTCACCCGCTCGAGCGAGCTCTACGAGTGGCGGCGGCGAATCGTCGACGGAAAGAGGGACCGGCGGACGGTGACGATCAGCCAGCTCGATGCCGCCGGCGGAAAGGTCGTCAACTCGTGGCGGCTCGTCGGCGCCTGGCCCCGACGCTGGTCGGGGCCCGCCTTCGACGCAGCCCAGACGGGCCTCGCGTACGAGGAGCTCGAGCTCGCCTTCGACGATCTCGTCTGGCTGGAGTCCGACAAGCGAACCCAAGGAGACTGAGATGGCCGTTCTTCGCGACTTTCCCTACGGGCAGTTCAACTTCCTCGTCGACCTCGGAACCGGCTCGACGGACGGGCCGCAGGCCGGGTTCCAGGAGTGCAGCGAGATCGGGATGGCCGTCGACGTCATCGAGTACCGGAACGGGAACGACAGGGCGAACGAGGTCCGGAAGCTCACCGGCCTCGCGCGCTACCCCGACGTCACGCTCCGCCGCGGGCTCATCGGCTCGCTCGACCTCTACAACTGGCTCAACGACATCCGGAACGGCGAGCAGGGAGCTGTGCGGACCGTCACGATCCAGCTGCAGAGCGAGGATCACACCCAGGTCGTGATGACCTGGAAGCTGTTCCGAGCGCGGATCGTCAAGCACGTCAGCGGCCCGCTGAACGCGCGGGGACGGACGTTGCGATGGAGGAATTGACGCTCGCGTACGAGCGGCTCGAGCAAGAGTGATTCTCCCGATGAGAGCCATGTTTTGGAGCCGTAAAAGCTTGGTAAGCATGGTCTAGGGGCGGCCGGATCGCGGCTAGCCTGGCGCTCAGCTCATGTCCAAGCGCATCGTCACAGCAGTTGTCTCGATCCTCGTCGCCGCCGCGGCGGTCGCGGCGGCCACGACCTCGACGGCCGACTCGGCCTCGAGCTCGACTCCGTGGCGCTACCGGACGCTCCAGTCGGGCATGCTCGTCGGCTTCTACGACGACGCCCAGGTCTACGGCCGCACCGATTGGGCGTTCAGGCAGCTGCGTGGTCTGCGCGCCGGGATCGTCCGGATCACGATCGACTGGTCGACCGTCGCCAAGCGGCGCCCGAAGAAGGCCGCCGACCCGGCGGACAAGGCCTACAACTGGACGGCGGTCGACAACGTGATCTCGAAGGCGTCGGCGAACAAGGTCCGCGTCCTCGCGACGATCTACGGGACGCCGCGCTGGGCCGGCCGCGCCAGGAACCGTCTGCCGCGCCGCATGACCGACCTCCGGCTCTTCGCCCACGCCGCCGCCCGGCGCTACAGCGGCACCTACCGGGTGAAGACGGCCGAGAACGAGCCGGCGCGGAGGCTCCCGGCCGTCCGCCACTGGCTCGCGTGGAACGAGCCGAACAACCCGGTCTTCCTGAAGCCGCAGTGGAAGCGGTTCCGCGGCGGCTGGCGGCCTCAGAGCGCGTTCGACTACGCCAAGATCTGCACGGCCGTCTGGACCGGCGTCCACTCCACCCGCCTCGGCGGCGAGAAGGTCGCCTGCGGCGCCACCGGGCCGCGCGGGAACGACGCCCCGCGCAGCTCGCGCCCGTCGACCTCGCCGATCGTCTTCATGACGTGGCTGCGGCGCGCCGGGCTCAAGCGCTTCGACGCCTACGCACACCACCCGTACTACGGCAGCAGGTTCGAGCGGCCCACCACCGTCCCGCGGTCGAAGAAGTCGATCACGCTCGCGAACATCGGCGTGCTGATCAACCACGTCAACCGCCTCTGGGGTCGCAAGATGCGGCTCTGGGTCACCGAGTACGGCTACCAGACGAGCCCGCCCGACCGGCAGTTCGGCGTCCGGTACCGGACGCAGGCGAAGTACGTGCACCAGGCGTTCGCGCTCGCGCGGCAGACACGCCGGATCGACATGATCGTCTGGTTCCTGATCCGGGACGAGAAGCGGCTCTCCGGTTGGCAGTCGGGCGTGTTCACCGCCCGCGGCGCGCGCAAGCCCGCCTATCGCGCGTTCGCCAAGATGCGCCGATAGCTCAGGCGCGCGCCCGTAGGGCGTCGACAGTCATCGTGGTCGTCAGCGCAAGCCGCCCCATCCGGGCCATTGAATCGCCCCGCGAGTTGGCTCAGGATTGCCACGTGTCCACTGCTGCCCGGCACCTTGTCGGAAGGGACGAGGAGCTCGGAACCATCGTCGGGCTCCTCGACGCCGCCGATCAGCTTCCGGGCGCCGCCGTTCTGCCCGGCGAGGCCGGAATCGGCAAGACGACGCTCTGGCAGGCCGGAATCGAGGCCGCGGCGACCCGCGGCTACCGAATCCTGTCCTCTCGACCCTCGGGAGCCGAGACCCGGTTCTCGTTCGCGGGGCTGGCCGACCTGCTCGACGACGCGGACCAGGTCCTCCCGGACCTGCCACCGATCCAGCGGCGGGCGCTCGAGGCAGCCTTGCTGCTCGGCGACGCGGAGATCGACGCGGACGAGCGCGCAGTCGCCGCAGCCTTCCTCGCGGCGCTGCGACTGATCGCCGCCGACGGTCCTCTCTGTGTCGCGGTCGACGACGTGCAGTGGCTGGACGCTGCCTCGCTTGCGGCCCTCGGCTATGCGCTCGCCCGCCTGGAGCGTGAGCCGGTCGCCGCCCTGCTGGCAGTCCGCGGAGAGGTCCCGGACTGGCTTCGCCGCGCCGTGCCCGAGGAGCGGCTACAGACCGTCGATGTCAACGGCCTGAGCCTTGGCGCGACCCACGAGCTGCTCCACGCGCGCCTCGGCGCGACCTTCCCCCGACCGGCGCTGATCAGGCTCTGGGAGACCTCGCGCGGCAACCCCTTCTTCGCGCTCGAGCTCGCAACCGCGCTCAAACGCCGAGGAGGCACGCTCGCGCCCGGCGACGAGCTCCCGATTCCGTCGAGCCTCGACGAGCTCCTGCACGCGCGCATCGACAGCCTCGGCCCCGAGGCACGCGAGGTCGTACACGCCGTCGCAGCCCTGGCCGATCCGACCGTCACGCTGCTGGAAGCAGCGCTCGGCGCTCGCTTCGACCCAGGGCTCGCAGAGGCGCTCGACGCAAGGATCCTCGAGCTAGACAGCGAGGACGTGCGATTCACTCACCCGCTGCTGGGCTCGGCGATCGTCGCCCGCGAGACACCCGGGCACCGCAGATCACTCCACGCACGGCTCGCCGACGTCGTCCCTTCCGCCGAGGAACGAGCACGGCACCTCGCGCTCGCCACGACCAACCCCGACGAAGACGTCGCCTCCATCCTGGAGGACGCAGCCCGAGTCCGCGCTCGGTCGCGGCGCGCCCGCAACGGCCGCAGAACTGGCGGAGCAGGCGCTCAGGCTCACCCCTCCCGCAGATCCGAACGATGCCCGCCGGCGCTTGCTGACAGCCGCTGACATGCACAACCATGCGGGGGACAGCGCAAGAGCGGCCGCGTTGCTGGACGAGGCGCGAGCGACAGCTGCGCCGGGCAACGAGAGCGCGACGATCGTGGCGCATCTGGCCGGCGTCCAGCCGAGCCCGCAGGACGCTGTCGCGCGCTACCGCGAGGCGCTGTCGGAAGCTCAGGGCGACGATGCGCTCCAAGCGACCATCCACCTCCACCTGGCCGCGCTTATGCGCTTCACCGAGGGAATCGAGCGCGGCATGAAACACGGAGAGCTCGCCGTCCGCGCCGCCTCGCGTGTCGGCGATGCGGCCCTGCGCTGCCGCGCGCTCGCGGCGTACGGCCTCATGCACTTCAACAGCGGCCGCGGCATCCCGATCGCGGAGATGGAGGAGGCGCTCGCGCTCGAGCGAGCGCTGCCCGCGTGGCCACTTGCCGACGGCCCGACATGGGCCTACGGCTGGCAGCTCTGCTGGTCCGCGGACCTCGCCGGCGCGCGCGACCTGCTTCAGGGGGTCTTGCCGGTCGTTACGGCGCGGAACGACTTCCCGGGCCAGGCAGACGCGCTCTGGTACCTGAGCCTGCTCGAGACGCGGGCGGGAAACTGGGAAGAGGCGGACCGATTCGCAACGGAGTCGTTGGAACTCTGGACGCAGCTCGGCCGCGTGATCCCGCCGCATCACTTTCCTGCCGCCATCATCGCCGCACATCGCGGCCTGACCGACGAGGCGCGGGCAAGGTCGCAGACTGCAGTAGCCCACGCCGAAGCAGAGGGGATCGGCATCGGGACCTCCGGCCACAGCTGGGTGCTCGGCTTCGTCGAGCTCTCGGCAGGAGACGCCGCGGCGGCGATTCCTTACTTGAGACTCGCGTACGAGCTGCGCAACGCCTTCATGCTCGAGCCGGCGCAGCGCCTGGAGCTCGGCGACCTGCTCGAAGCGCTAATCGCGGTCGGGGAGCTCGAAGAGGCCGACGAGGTTCTCGGCGCGTGGGAAGAGCGCGCCGCCGCCCTCGACCGCGCGTGGGCGCTGGCGATCCTCGAGCGCGGCCGCGGGCTGCTGCTCGCGGCACGCGGCGATCTCGAAGGGGCATTCGCGAGCTTCGAGCGGGCGCTCACCGAGCATGCGCGCAGCACGGACCCCTTCCACCACGCACGTACGTTGCTCGCGCTCGGCAGGACCCAGCGCCGCGCGAAGAAACGCGGGGCCGCCCGCACGACGCTCGAGGACGCCCTCACGCGCTTCGAGCAACTCGGCGCGCCGCTCTGGGCCGAGCAGACCCGCGCCGAGCTGACGCGGATCGGCGGGCGCGCACCCTCGAACGGCGAGCTGACGGAGGCCGAGCGGCGGATCGCCCTGCTCGTCGCCGAGGGTCATACGAACCGAGAGGTGGCCGCGGCCCTCTTCCTGACCGTGCACTCCGTGGAGACAACGCTGACGCGTGTCTACCGCAAGCTGGAAGTGCGCTCCCGCAGCGAGCTCGCGCACCTTTTCGCCGCAAACAGCTGAGGTTTCCAGCTTTCGCGGCCGGCCGCAGGCTGCGAGCGTCCTTGCGGTGCCGAGCTATCTCGTCGAGACGTACCTCGCTCACGGCAACGCCGCAGAGCGGACCGCGCGTGAAGCGAGAGCTCGGTCGGCGGCCGAGGAGCTGACGCAGGAGGGCACCGTCATCAGCTTCCAACGGGCCTTCCACCTGCCTGCAGACGAGATCTGCTTCTTCGTCTTCGCCGCGCCGTCGAGCCGGGACGCCGCGCTCGCAGCCGAGCGGGCAGAGCTCGGAACGATCCGAATCGTCGAAGCAATTCCTACCGGAGAGGAGCACTGAGGATGAGCACGAGAAGGATGAAAGTCGGCGCCGGTGTTGCAGCGATGCTTGCACTTGTCGCTGTTCTGGCGCTGGGACCCGGGGGAGCGTCGGCGGCACCCGGTGACAACGCCGTCGTCCATTGGAGCGAAGTCGCCGCGACTGCCATCGTCGTGGGCCGGGCCCCCGCCGCCAGCGCAGTGCTCGGCGGGATGGTCCATGGAGCGATGTACGACGCCGTCGCTTCGATCGAGGGAGGCCTCGAGCCGTTCGCCACCGGTGTGACAGCACCGCCGGGTGCGTCGGTGGACGCGGCCGTGGCGCAGGCGGCAAGGGACGTCCTCGTTGCTCGCGTGCCTGCACAGACGGCGACCGTCCAGATGGCGTACGACGCGTACATGGCGTCGATTCCGAACGGGCCTGCCAAGGACGGTGGCAAGGCTGTAGGCGTCGCTGCCGCGGCCGGGATGCTCGCGATGAGGACCGGCGACAAGTTCGACGACGTCGTCCCCTACGTCCAGCCTCCGGTCGGACCGGGCGTGTTCGAGCCGATCGCGACCACCCCCGTGGTCACCCCCGGCCTCGGGCTCGTGCGGCCGTTCACGTACGACTCGCTCTCCGAGTATCGGCCCGGCGGCCCGATCGCGATGACTAGCCGGCGCTATGCCAGGGACCTGGCGGAGGTGCAGTCGATCGGACGGGTCAACAGCACCGTTCGAACGCCGTTCCAGACCGAGACAGCCCGCTTCCACAGCGAGCAGACGTTCTTCCAGTTCAACCGCACCCTGCGTGACCTGGCGAACGCTCGTGGCCTCAGCCTGCGTGAGTCTGCACGGCTGCTGGGCTATGTGAACGTCGCGACGGCGGACACGATGCTCGCCTGCTGGGAGGCGAAGTACCACTACATGTTCTGGCGGCCCAACCACTCGATTGGGCGGGCAGACACCGACGGGAACCCGGCTACCTCGCCTGAGGCGGGCTGGCTGCCGTTACTCGTCGGCAACCACCCGGAGTACCCCTCGGGTCACGCCTGCTACACCGGCGCCGTCACCGAGTCGCTCCGGAACTACTTCGGGACGAAGCGTGTGAAGCTCCCGGTCTTCAGCACGGTCACCCAGACGACGCGGACGTACCAAAACCTCGATGATCTCGTCGCCGACGTCGGGGACGCACGTGTCTGGGGCGGACTCCACTACCGCTGGACGACGGAGAAGAGCGCCAAGCACTTCCCGCGGATCGCCCGGGACGTCGGACGGGAGCACTTCCTCGACGACGACCGCCACGGCGACCACGACGACGACGACGACTAGAGCCAGGCGGCCACACGGAGGCTGAACATTGTTCGGCCTCCGTGTGGGCTCATCCCGTCCTCATCTTTCGCAAGTATCGTGGTGGCCCTGTCGGGCTTCATCAATCAGCTCGCGCAGTGGGACGGGGCCGCTCTCGAGTGGCTCCATGCCGCGCACTGGGGTCCTGCCACCGCGGTCTTCGTCGTCGCCTCGGCCTGGTGGGTGAAGTGGCCGCTCTTCGCGGTGGCAGGCGGTTGCTGCGATGCGGCGAAGCGGCGGCTTCCGGCTGCGGCGCTCGCCGCGGCTGCGGCGGCGGGGATTGCCGAAGGGCTCACCGTGCTGCTGAAGCTCGCAACCGAGCGTGCACGGCCGCCGCTCGCCGATCCGGCGATCCAGTCGCTCGTCTCGCTTCCGGACTCGACGTCGTTCCCCTCGGGCCATGCCGCGACGGCGTTTGCCGCGGCGACCGCCGTTGGCGTGCTCTACCCGCGGTTCAGGATTCCCCTCCTGGCGCTTGCAGGCACGGTTGCGGTGTCTCGCGTGTATCTCGGCGTGCACTTCTGGTCGGATGTGCTCGTCGGAAGCCTGCTCGGCGCTGCGATCGGCCTTGCGACGGCATACTTCTTCCGGCAGGACCGACCAGCGCTGCCACGACCCTGGCGGAGTCTCGGACCGAGCGGAACTCGCTTCGCTCGTCTGCGTAGATCGCCGGGATAGGCACCCACGCGACGTCGACGTCGCGCGCGAGCAGCGATTTCAGGTGGCGGCTCTCGGCCTCATAGCCGTTCCCCGAGATCGGAACGTCGAGGGCGCGACCGCGGAGGACCCGGAACCCGGACTGCGTGTCGCGAACTCGGTGCCCCGTCGTCAGCTCGAGGATCCTGCGGCTCGTCTGGTTGGCAATCCGGCGCTTCAGCGGCATCGATCCCAGGTCGCCGAACCGGTCGCCGATGACGAGCTCCGCGGTCGACGCTGCTGCGAGGAGATCAGGGATTGCGCTCGCGGGATGCTGGCCGTCGGCATCGATCAGCACCGCCGCGTCTGGAGAAGGCTGCTGCTCCTGCGCCGCCTCCAGTCCCGCCCGCAGCGCGGCTCCCTTTCCGCGGCGTTTCGGTAGGCGGACGAGCTCGGCGCCGAACTCGCCCGCGATCCGGTCGAGGCCGCGTGCCGTCTCCGGATCCGAGCCGTCGTCGACGATGGTGAGGCCGCCGACGTTCTCGAGCACCTCGGCGACGAGCTTGCGGTCGGGGACATCGCCGTGACTCGGCATCACCGCCCGGACGCGACTCGGGGCCAGGCGCCCGAGCGTCGGCCGCTCCGCCGCCGCTCGAGTCGCGGCGGTGCGAGCGAGCAGCGAGCGCCCCGCCAGCGCGCTGCCGTAGCCGAGCGCCGCGCCGGCGACGACGTCCGCCGGGAAGTGGGCGCCGAACGAGACGCGCGTGACGGCGTTCAGCGCTATGTAGGCGACCAGGATCCCTCGGAGCTGCGGCATCGCGAACCACCCGGTGGCGGCGAGTGCGGTGATGACTGCCATGTGACCACTCGGGAACGACTCGATCGCGGCCCAGTTGTGCCCGTACGCCAGGACGATCTCGGCGCCTTCGAACACCTCGGAGGGCCGCGGCCGGTCGAACACCGCGTACAGCGCCTGGAGCAAACCGAGCGCGAGCCCGACCGCGACGACCTCGAGTGCAACGAGGCGACCGAGTCGACGGTGCCGTGTGATGAGCGCCGCGGCCACGATGAAGGTGGCGAGAAGCGCGTAGTTCCGCAGCGGGCTCTCGAGGAGCTCGAAGAGGAGCTCCGGCCCAGGGCCGAGCGCGTTGATCCAGCGGAACAGCGTCTCGTCGATCGTCTGGAGCCCAGTGCTTGCCACGAGCACTCCGGCTCCGAGGACGACTGCGTAGAGAACGGCGAGCGAGGTCGTCCAGTGGAGCGCCCAGGTGGGGCTCGGCCGGTGCGACGGAACGCGAATCCCCGCGAGCGCCACCAGGCCGAGCAGCGTGACGGTCCCGCCGAGGACGAAGAGCGTCCGGTAGCTCTCGGTGTACGCGATCAGCGCGCCGGCGAGCGGCAGCGCGACAGTCGACGCGATCGCGCGGACTGAGAAGAAGACCGCCGTGTAGGAGCCCGCTTCGCCCTCCGGGATCATCGACGCGAGGAACGGAAAGCCGACGGTCGAGACGATCCCGAAGCCGGCTGCCGCCGCGATCAGCGCCGGCGTCGTCGCAACGAGATTCGTGGAGAGCGGGACGGCGAGGAGGCCGCCGCCCATCAGCGCAATGCCCAAGAGGAGCAGCGGCCGGAGCAGCTCGGGCCGCTTCACGCGCCCGGCGGCGAACATCGCGGCGGCGGTGACGAGTCCGAAGGCGGCGAGGACGAGCGACGCCCGCGAGAGCGACAGGTCGAGCACCTTCTCGGCATAGAGGACGAAGAAGGCCGGCAGCGCGGCGTACCCCATCACCCACAGCCACTCAGCGAGGAGCAGTCCACGGACACCCGGTCGAGTCGCGACCGCGAGGAAGTAGCGGAGGGCTTGGCGCTCCTTCGGCTCGTGTCCGTTCGCATGGGGCTCGGAGACGCCGAGGAGGGTCGGTACCGCCGTCAGCGGCAAGAGCAGGGCCGCGGCGGCGAACGGCGCCCAGAGGGCGACATCCGCCAGCAGGCCGCCGACTGCGAGCCCGAGCAGCCCGCCCGCCAGCAGGGCCAGCTCCTGCGCGCTGGTGGCCCGCGGGCGCTCACCGCTCGAGAACAGCTCGGCGACGAGAGCTCGATGTGCGGTCGTTACCGCGTTCAGGCCGACATAGACGGTCGCCGCGAAGACGGCGAGCGCGAGGTAGGACGACGACGAGCCGAGGGCGACGGCCACCAGGCCGCCCGCTCCGAGCAGGCTGCCGCCGAGGACGAAGGGCAGACGCGCGCCGAGCCCGCGGGCGCGGCGACGGTCGCTCCAGTAGCCGATGACGAGAGGGACCGCGAAGCCGGCTCCCGCGTTCACGAGCATCACGAGCCCGATCAGGCCAGGCGCGTCGTCGATCCGGTCGAGGAGCACCGGGAGGTAGGTCGTCGTGACCGCCCTCGCCGTCCCGGCGCCGACGGCCGCGGCGGCGAACGCGACGACATAGAGGCTCCCTCGCCCGAAACGGGCCGAAGCATGTGTGGCAAGAGCGTGAACGGTCATCGGCTGGGCCCCACTACGTCGATTGCTCGCGGCCGGACGGCCAGCTCGACCATCCTCGAGTTGAGGACCGTCGTGTCGGCGACGACCGGCGAGCTCCCGCGCGTGACGAGCCGAACGCGCCGAGCCGAGCGAATCCGAACGCGGTCGCGACCCAGGTGCTTTCCGCGCTTGACACGAGCGAGTTGCATGGCCAGGCCGGCCCGGGTAGCCGCGTCGACCTCCACCACCTCCAGCACGCCGTCGCCGGGATCCGCTCCCGGAGCGACCGCGAGGCGGGGGCCGAACAGCGGGAAGTTGGCGACGAAGAGCTGGCTTAGGCGGCGCACCTCGAGCGCGCCGTCCACCTCCAGCGCGAGCGAGACCGGCTCGAAGCGAGCGAACGCGCGGATCGCCGCCGAGAGACCGGCTGCAGTGTCCGCCGAGTTCACTCCGCGGTAGAGGGCACGCGCCTGCGCCTGGAAGCCGACGGACACGCCTTCGAGCGCCGTCATCGCAACCCCGGGCGCCTCGACTGCGATCCCGTCGATCGGATGGGCGATTCCCTGCACGGCGAGCCGGGCGGCCGACTTCAGGTCGAGCGGGACGCCGAGCGCCCGTGCGATGTTGTTTGCCCGCCCCCGGGGAAGGAGCGCGACCTCGGGCCTGTGCCCGTGGATGTTCGCGATCGCGTGCAGCGTCCCGTCGCCGCCGACAAGCACGACGCGCCGTTCCTCCTCGGAGACGAGCTCGTCGAGCTCGCCGGGCGAGCCCGTCCAGCGCGTCTCGACGAAAGCCCCGAACGAGTGGAGCAGGGACGACACGCGGTCGACCGTCTCCCGGCTCCCGTTGAGGCCGCTGGCATTCGCGTTCGCAACCAGCAGGAGCTTCGAGCCGGCGCCTGCGACGCGGGGAGGCGCCGTCCGGCTGACGCGGAGCTGCTGGCCTCCGCGCAACGTCTCGTTTCTGGCGACGTCGAGCATGTTTCCCCCAGTTAGCGCTTACTAAGTTGAACGCTCGGACCACGAGAATTCATCCCCCGGCCGGAGCGGACAGCAATCTCGAACGTCAGGCTGCGATGAGTGAGCTCAACGGGACACAACGAGCGTTCTCGTGCCCGGCGAGAAGGGCCAAAAGCCGCTCAACGTCCGCTCGCTCGTCCGTCCCGAGCAGGGCGTGGTGGAGCATGACCTGCGCCGACGCCCGAGCCCGCAGGCTCTCTCCCCTAGGCGGAGCCGCGTTTGAAGCGCCGCACCCTGCTGCGAACGGATGTCGCCATTTCCCCCGCAGGTCCCTACGCAAGGAGGCCGCCGCTCGGATTCTCGGCCGCTGCCTACCCAAGCGGCCTGGCCCGTTCATGCGGTCCGGGTGATGCCTCGCCGGGATCGACGCGATTCGATGGGCGTCGATGACCGACGCCACCACCGAGTTCTTCGAGGGTCTCGAGGCGCGGGGCCACGAACCGTTGCTGGAAAAGACACGAGGCACGCTGCGCTTCGACCTCGCGACGGGCAAGCGGACCGAGCGCTGGCTGATCGAGATCGCGAAAGGCGACGTCTCGATCTCGCACCGGAATCGGAAGGCTGACTGCGTCGTGCGCGCGGACAAGTCCCTCTTCGACGCGATCGCAGCCGGGCAACAGAACACCATGGCCGCGGTGCTCCGCGGCGAGGTCGGCATCGAGGGAGATCGGACGCTGCTGGTGCGGTTCCAGAAGCTCTTCCCCGGCCCGGACGGCAAGCGATCATGAGCGACGATCTCATCAGGATCCTCGACGGCAACACCTTCGTCGTCAGCGACTCGCGCGGCGACATCGAGGCGTCGATGACCGATCCAACAGGGCTGTTCTCCTTCGACAACCGGTTCCTCTCGACGTGGGTGTTGACGGTCAACGGGCAGCGCCTCAATCCGCTCTCGGTCGACGACCTGCAGTACTTCGAGACGCGTTTCTTCCTCGTCCCGGGCACTGGAACGGTCTACGTCGACTCGAAGCTCTCGGTGATCCGACGGCGCGCAGTCGGCGACGGCTTCCACGAGGAGCTCACGATCCTGAACCACGACGAGCAGCCGGTCGATCTCAAGGTCCGAGTCGATGCCGCCAGCGACTTCGCCGACCTGTTCGAGGTCAAGGACGCCCTGGACAAGAAGGGGCGCTACTACACGAAGATCGAGAAGAACCGCCTCGTGCTCGGGTACAAGCGCGAGTCATTCGAGCGGGTGACCGTCATCTCCGCGTCCGCGCCGGCGAAGCTCGACAAGAAGGGGCTGACCTTCGCCGTCCACATCGAGCCCCACGGATCGTGGACCACGGACCTCGACGTGGTCACGGCCACCGGTGCCGGTGGAACCTATGCCCGGCCGAAGTACGAGCGGGGCAAGAGGCAGGCCAAACCGAACATGGCGCGGAGCCTCCAACGGTGGATCGACGACGCCCCGCGCCTCGAATGCGACTGGGACTCGCTCAAGTCGACCTACCGCCGCAGCCTCGTGGACTTGGCCGCCCTGCGCTTCTCCCCGCCCGTCATCGGGGGCGGAAGAAGCCTGCCCGCCGCAGGACTTCCGTGGTTCATGACCATGTTCGGCCGCGACAGCATCTTCACGAGCCTGCAGGCGCTGCCCTTCACGCCGGAGCTCGCCGCCACGACCTTGATGGCGTTGGGCGACTGGCAGGGGAGCCGTGTCGACGACTTCCGCGACGAGGACCCCGGCCGCATCCTCCACGAGATGCGCTACGGCGAGCTGACGGCCTTCGAGGAGCGCCCGCACTCGCCCTACTTCGGCTCGGCCGACGCAACGCCGCTCTTCGTCGTGCTGCTCGACGAATACGAGCGCTGGACCGGAGACCGGCGCCTCGTGCGCGACCTCGAGCGCGAGGCTCGCGCCGCGTTGAACTGGATCGACGAGTACGCGGACCTGATGGGCAACGGCTACGTCTCCTATCAGCGACGCAACGAGGACACGGGCCTCGAGAACCAGTGCTGGAAGGACTCGTGGGACTCGATCTCGTACCGCGACGGCCGGCTCCCAGGATTCCCGCGTGCAACCTGCGAGCTGCAGGGGTACGCCTACGACGCGAAGATCCGCGGCGCCCGGCTGGCGAGGGAGATCTGGAAGGATCGCGCCTTCGCCGACAGGCTGGAGCGTGAGGCTGCCGACCTCAAGCGGCGCTTCAACCGAGACTTCTGGGTCGCCGACGGCGAGTACTTCGCCGTGGCGCTCGACCCGGACGGAAAGCAGGTCGACTCTCTGACGTCGAACAACGGCCACCTGCTCTGGAGCGGGATCGTCGAGAAGTCGAAGGCGAAGGCCGTCGCCCGCAACCTGATGGGGCCGCGGTTGTTCTCCGGCTGGGGCGTCCGGACGATGGCCGAGGGCGAGGCACGCTACAACCCGATCGGGTACCACGTCGGAACGGTCTGGCCGTTCGACAGCTCGTTCATCGCCTGGGGGCTTCGGCGCTACGGCTTCAAAGAGGAGGCGGCCCAGGTCGCGGCCGGGATCCTCGACGCTGCGGAGTTCTTCGACGGCCGGCTCCCCGAGGCGTTCGGCGGGTACCAGCGCGGAGTGACGAAGTACCCGGTCCAGTATCCGACCGCGTGCAGCCCTCAAGCCTGGTCGACCGGAGCCCCGCTGCTCCTGCTGCGCACCATGCTGGGGCTGGAGCCGATCGGCGACAACCTCGTGGTCGATCCAATGCTTCCCGAGAGCATCGGCCTTCTCGCGCTGCTCGACATTCCCGGGCGCTGGGGTCGCGTGGACGCCTTCGCACGCGGCCGCGTCCCACCCGGTCCGCTGCGTCTTCGCGAGCAGTCCCGAGCGGGCGCTTAGGCGAGCCGCTACGAAATGCCCGAGGGACTCGCGGCGCCGGAAGTCGGGAAGGAGATCGGCCATCACGCCCGGCACACGCCCCGCGAGCAACGCGATCGCACCCTCTCGATCGCGGAAGCCGTCCTCCTGTCGGTGGTCGCGCTCCTCGCAGGTTGGTCGGGCTACGCGGCGGCGAAGTGGAGCACGGAGTCGCGCGTCAGTCTCGCCGAGGCCACGACCGAGAGAACAGAGGCGAGCCGGGCGAACCTGGAGGCGATGGAGCTGCGCAACTTCGACTCCTCGACCTTCGAGGCCTGGTTCGCGGCGTACACGGCCGCCAACCAGGAGGCGATGGCGCTGGCGGAGCGCCGCTTCCGGCCCGAGTTCCGGGCCGCATTCGACGCTTGGCGCGCCACGAGCCCCGAGTCGAATGCGCAAGCCCCTCGCGGGCCGACGTACATGCCGCAGTACCGGCAGCCCGGTCTGGCAGAGGCGGTGGCGCTGGACCGGGAGGCCGATGAGGCCTTTGCCTCGGGGGTGGAGGCCGCTGAGCGATCGGACGACTACGTTCGGACGACCGTCTTTCTCGCCACCGTCCTCTTCCTCGTCGGGATCAGCACGCAGTTCCCCCTTCGCGGCGTCCGCTACGGGTTGGTCGCGGTGGGCGCAGTCCTGCTCGTGTTCTCCGTCGTCCAGCTCGCGCGGCTGCCCGGGCCTCCCGGGTGAGAGGCCAGCGCGAATGAGCAGCGACGGCTTCATACCGTCGGGACGATGTTGCGGGCGGGTCTAAACGCTTATCGTTGCGTCGTGGTCTCCACGATCGTCGTCGGTTACGACGGAGCGGAGCGCTCGAGCCAAGCGCTCGACCGCGCGATCGACGAGGCGCGCAGCGCCCGCGCGCAGCTCGTCGTCGTCGCCGTCGCGGAGATGCCGCTGAACCCCGAGGGTCCGCAGAACTTCGGCACGCTGGACGACTCGCCGGCACGGATGATCCCACTCGTCGAGCCGCCCGAGCTCGAACCGATACTCGCGCAGGCCAGAGAGCGCATCGAGTCCGCGGGTCTCACGGGCGAGTACATGTGGGCCGCGGGCGACCCCGCAAACGAGATCGTTGAAGCGGCCAAGGATCGCGGGGCCGAGCTGATCGTGATCGGCTCGCATCACCACGGGCTGCTCGCACGAATCTTCGGCCCGGACGTCGCCACCCAGATCAAGCGCGACGCCGGCTGCGACGTGATCGTCGCCGAGTAGAGGCCCCTCATGCTTCCTTCAGCTCCCGTTCCAGTCAATGCGGGGGGTGTTCAGGTGTCCTCGGCCTGGTACTGGGCGAGCAACCGCTGTTCCTCCTCCCTGCGAGGAAAGCGGAGGAAGACCAGCGCTGCACCGAGCAGGATGGCGACGATTCCGGCCGTGTAGGCCCAGTCGGCGCCGTCGAGGAAGGACTCCTTCGCCGCGGCCGTTATCTGGCCGGCGTACTGCGGGTGCTGCTCGGCGATCGCCTCCGCGCTGGCGAACGACTTCGTCAGCTGGGCTGCGACGCCGTCCGTGACCTCCTCCCTGTCCGGCGAGGCTGCGATCGCCGCTCCGACTGCCGCCGCGTAGCCCGCGGTGAGCAGCGCGCCGAGGATCGACTGCATGATCGCGCCGCCAAGGTCGCGTTGGAGGTCCGCCGTCCCCGACGCCATGCCGGCGCGCTGCACCGGCACGGACCCGGTGAGGGAGTGCGAGGCTGGGGTGCCGGCGAACCCGACGCCGATCCCGACGAGCGAGTAGGCGAGAGCGATGCGCCAGTAGGAGATGCCTTCGTTCCAGAGCAGCAGCATGGTGAGGAAGCCGAGGAAACAGAAGAGGTAGCCGGCGAGCAGCGTGAAACGTGCGCCACGAGCCTCGACGAGCTTCGCCGAGCGAGGCGCAACCACAACCATGCAGGCAGCGGCCGGCAAGATCGAAAGCCCTGCCTCGAAGGTCGAGTAGCCGAGCACGTTCTGCTGGAACTGCTGGCCAATGAACATCGCGCCCATGAGGGTCCCGAACACGATCACCCCGGCGGTTGCTGCGACCCAGAAGACGCGTCGCCGGGCGACCATGAGGTCGTAGAGCGGGTTCGCCGCCTGCCGCTGACGGAGCAGGAAGGCAACCAGGGCGGCGACAGCGATGGCCGCCAGCCCGAGCGCCAGCGTTCCCTTGTTGGGAACAGGCGCGAAGTTGATCGACAGGACGAGGGCGGCCACGAGAACGACAGACAGGATCCCGCCGAGGTTGTCGACGGGATCCGTCGCCTCGTTGACGTGGGCTGGGACGAAGACGAGCGCCATTACCAGAGCAATTGCCGCCAGCGGGAGCGAGAGCAGAAACACGGAGCCCCACCAGAATTCCTCGAGCAGGGCGCCGGAGAGCACGGGCCCGAGGGAGGAGATCGCGCCGCCGATCCCTGACCACAGTGCAATCGACTTCGTGCGCCCGGGCCCAGACCAGAGCGCCGTGATCAGGGCGAGCGTCGTCGGGAAGGCCATACCGGCCGAGAGCCCACCCATGACGCGAGAGAGGAAGAGGACCTCGTCCGTCGGAGCCCAGGCGGCGAGCAGGCACGCCGGAATCGACAGCGCCATGCCGAGGATCAGCATCAGCTTGCGCCCGTAGCGGTCGCCGACAGCGCCGAAATACAGCACCGAAGCAGCCAGCCCCAACGAGTAGCCGACCGCGATCAGGTTGAGAGTCGTCTGACTGGAGTCGAACTCCTTGGCGATCGACGGAAGCGCGACGTTGGCAACGGCCAGGTTCAGGTTGGCGACGGCCGCTACGAGGATGAGCGAGAGGAGGACGAGCCCCGCCCGGGCGGGGCTCGCGGCCTCGGAGTTCGTCACGCTGCGTCTGCGCCCGCGGTGGCACCCGCGGACACAAGTGCCTGGCTTCCCATGCGCTCGAGCAGGTGATCTCCCGCCCTGAGGGAGTTCGCCATGGCGGTCAGCTCGTCAACCAAATCGGGTGATTCGCTAGTGGCTGAAGCCGGTGGCTGTGCCGTCGTGCAGCGGTGCGGCCTGCTTCTGGAGCCGCGGTAGCTGCCGCTGGAGGTCGCCGACGAGCAGGTTGGCCATGTCGTGTCCGAACCCGCGCTTGACGACGACGCGAAGAGCGGCGAGATCGGTGCGATTCTCCGGGAAGGTGTAGGCCGGCACGAGCCATCCACGCTCCCGGAGCGCATTGGAAACGTCGAAGACGGTGAAGTTGTCGACCTCCTCGGCGAGGGTGAATGCGAAAACGGGCAACTCGTCCCCGCGGGTGAGCAGCTCGAACGGGCCCAGCTTTTCAATCTGGTCCGCGAGGCTCGTCGCGACGTCGCGCGCGTAGCTCTGCACGCTGCGGTACCCCTCGAACCCGAGCCGGAGAAAGTTGTAGTACTGCGCCACCACCTGGGCGCCCGGCCGCGAGAAGTTGAGCGCGAACGTCGGCATGTTGTCGCCGAGGTAGTTGACCCAGAAGATCAGGTCTTCGGGCAGAGCATCCGCGTCACGCCAGACGATCCAGCCGACTCCCGGGTACACGAGCCCGTACTTGTGGCCGGAGGCGTTGATCGAGGCCACACGCGGAAGACGGAAATCCCATTCGAGCTCCTCGTCGACGAACGGGGCCACGAACGCTCCGGAGGCTCCGTCGACGTGGACAGGGACGTCGATTCCGGTCCGTTCCTCGAGGTCGTCGAGCGCCTCGCAGATCTCCTGGATGGGCTCGTAGGAGCCGTCGAAGGTCGAGCCGAGGATCGCAACGACGCCGATCGTGTTCTCGTCGCACAGCGCGACTGCTTCCTCGGCCGAGAGATGGAACCGGTCTCCCTCCATCGGGACGAGCCGCATCTCGACGTCCCAGTAGTTGGCGAACTTCTCCCAGCAGACCTGCACGTTGATCCCCATGACGAGGTTCGGGCGATCCGCCGGCTTCCCGGCCTCGCCGCGGCGTTTCTGCCAGAGGCGCTTCAGCGCCAGCCCGCCGAGCATCGCAGCCTCGCTCGAGCCGGTCGTCGAGCACCCGGTCGCCTGGTCGGCTTCGGGGGCGTTCCAGAGGCGGCTGAGCGTGTTGACGCAGCGCATCTCGAGCTCGGCCGTCTGCGGGTACTCGTCCTTGTCGATCATGTTCTTGTCGAGGCACTCGGCCATGAGCCTCTCGGCCTGCGGCTCCATCCAGGTGGTGACGAAGGTCGCAAGGTTCATCCGCGCATTGCCGTCGAGCATCAGCTCGTCGTGGATGATCTGATAGGCGACGTCCGGCGCCATCTCGCCGTCCGGGATCCGATCCCGCGGGATGCTCTCGCTTTCCAGCGTGAAGATCGGCGCCACCGCGAGATCGTTCCCGGGCGTCGCAGGCCCTTTCGGGTGCGTGAGGGCCATCAGGCGCGTGCCACGGCGGCGAGATCGGCGGCCGGCGTGAACGGATGCAGCTCGTCCTGGCCGGGCTGGATCACCCCGTACGACGACTCCGGTACCTCGTTCCATGCGCCCGGGAGCGCATCGCCGAGCGGCTCGGAGACGACGAGCCGCGCCTCGTCCCCCACCTCTCGCAGGAGCTCGTTCTCCGGATACACGGCCCGCAGCGTGCGAACGTCGGTGCTGTAGAAGAGGGATCGGGACTGCCGCTCGCTCGAGTACCGGAAGGCCCAGATGCACTCACCGTCGGACGTCGCGATCGTCCCCTGGAACGGATGCTCGACACCATGCTCGCGGCCGACCTGCTCGACCAGGCCGATCACGCGCGCGACCGCGGCGGGCGGGTCCTCCTCCAGCCCGAACGTCAGTGCGAGGTGGAACATCACCTCGGAGTCGGTCGTGCCTTCGATGTCCGGGTACCGCTCAGGGCTGACGGCCAGCGTGAGGTCACGCTTCAGCGCGTGGTACTCGCGGATCATGCCGTTGTGCATCCAGAGCCAGCGCCCGTGCTGGAACGGATGGCAGTTCGTCTGCTGGACCGGCGACCCGGTCGAGGCGCGAATGTGCGCGAAGACCAGGCCTGACGTGATGTGCGCCGAGAGGGCGCGCAGGTTCCGGTCGTTCCATGCCGGTTCGATGCTGCGGAAGACGGCTGCCGTCTCTCGGTCTCCGTACCAGCCGACTCCGAATCCGTCTCCGTTCGTCTCCTCCGCTCCCATCTGCGAGTGCAGGCTCTGGACGACGAGGGAGTTCTTGGGCCCGTAGAGCAGCTCCTCGAGGAGGACCGGAGAGCCGGAGTATGCGAGCCAGCGGCACACGTGGACGCCTGCGACTCTGACGGCGCAGCGTCCTGTGGGCATCGCCCAGATCGGATGAGAGGGGCGCTGGGGAAGTCGGTGAGAGGGGCCCGCCGAGGCAGGCCCCTCTCACCGCGCCTAGTTCCGTACGGTGAACGTCCTCGTGAGCGTCGCCGCGGAGCTCGACCCCGCGTAGACGTCGATCTGCCCCGGCTCGACGACGAGCCTGCCGCGGTCGTCGTAGAAGCCGAAGTCGCTCTTGTCGAGCGTGAACGTGACCGTCCGGGGCTGGCCCGGGGTCAGCGTCACGCGCTCGAACCCGCGCAGTCGGCGGACCGGCTGCGAGATGCTCGCGACCGGGTCGTGGATGTAGAGCTGCACGACCTCGTCCCCCACTCGACTGCCGGTGTTCCTCACGGTCACCGACGCCTTGATGCTTCCGCGCCTCGACACGGACGACGAGCTGAGCTGCAGGTTCGAGATCTCGAACGTCGTGTAGCTGAGCCCGAAGCCGAACTCGAAGAGCGGCGAGCAGCTCGGGATGTCACGGTGCCGCGAGTTCCACTTCACGTCCGGGTTGCAGGGCCGTCCGGTCCGCTCGTGGTTGTAGTAGATCGGCACCTGGCCGAGACGGCGCGGGAACGACACGGGCAGCTTGCCGCCCGGGTTGACCTTGCCGAACACGACGTCGGCGACCGCATGGCCCGCCTGGACGCCCGGGAACCACGCCTCGAGGAGCGCCGGCATGTCGCCGACGATGTCCTCGAGCGCGAGCGGGCGACCGGTGAACAGCACGACCGCATAGGGCTTGCCGGTCGCCTTGATCGCCCGGATCAGGTCCTCCTGCTTGCCCGGGAGGTCGAGCGTGCTGCGCGCCGCCGCCTCGCCGCTCATCTCGCGCGTCTCGCCCAGCGCGAGCACGACCTGGTCGGCGGCGTTCGCCGCGGCGACTGCCTCGGCGAAGCCGGCCTCGCGAGCCGCAACCCTCGGGATCGGTGTGCGGAGGCTCGGTGTTCGAGAGCTTGCAGCCCTCGGCGTACGTCGCGCCCGGGCTCTGCTGCGCGATCCCGTCGAAGACGGTCACGACGTCGGCGTCGCGGCCGGCGCCCCACCACGGGCCGAGCATGTCGTGCCGGTTCCGGGCCAGCGGGCCGATCACGGCCGTCTTCTTCGTCGGATCGAGCGGCAGGATCCCGCCCTCGTTCCGCAGGAGCACCATCGAGCGGCTCGCGGCCTTCCTGGCCGCGGCGACCGCGTCGGGCCGCAGCATCTGCGCCTCGGCCTCCGCCGGCGTGTACGGCGCGTACGGGTTCTCGAACAGGCCGGCGCGGAACTTCACGCGCAGGATCCGGCGCACCGCGTCGTCGATCCGCCTCATCGAGATCCGCCGGTCGCGGAGCAGCTGCTCGCCGAAGTCGCGGATCAGCGTGCTCGTCATCTCGGAGTCCACGCCGGACTCGAGCGCGAGCTCCGCGGCGGCCGGGCCGTCCTCGGCCACGCCGTGCCCGCACTCCCCGGTGTTCGGGTTCACGGGCGGGCAGGCGCGCATCTCGGCGACGGCGGTCCAGTCGCCCTCGACGAACCCGTCGAAGTCCCACTCGTCCTTGAGGATCTCGTTCATCAGGTAGTCGTTGCCGCAGCCCGGCACGCCGTTGATGGCGTTGAACGAGCACATGGCCGTGTCGGCGCCGGCGTCGATCGCGGCCTTGAACGGCGGCAGGTAGAAGTTCCACAGCCGCTGGATGGACATGTCGGTCGTGTTGTAGTCACGGCCCGCCTCCGGCTGGCCGTAGGCAGCGAAGTGCTTGGGGCTGGCGACGAGCTTGTCCGGGGCGCTGTAGTCGCGTCCCTGGATCGCCTTCACCCGCGCGGCGCCCAGCACGGAGTTCAGATACGGATCCTCGCCGGCGGCCTCGGCGATACGACCCCAGCGCGGCTCGTGCGAGACGTCGACCATCGGTGCGTACGTCTGCTTGAGCCCGACGGCGGCCGACTCGCGCGCGCCGTACGTGTGGTCGTCGAACGCGACCTGCGGATCGAAGCTCGCTCCGGCGGCGAGCGGAATCGGGAAGACCGTCCGGAATCCGTGGATGGTGTCGAAGGCGAAGAGCAGCGGGATCTTCAGCCGCGACTGCTCCACGGCGATCGTCTGAAGCTCCCTGATCCGCGCCGGATCGGTCACGCTCAGCACCGAGCCGAGCCCTTGCCGAACCTCTGCTTCGGTGACGAGGAAGTCCGGCAGCAGCTGGATCTGCTCCAGCTTCTCCTCCAGCGTCATCTTCGAGAGCAGGTGATTGACCCGCGACTCGATCCGGCGATCCGCCGGCTCTCGAGTGGGTCTGAGCGCCTGCTCGTCGCTCGACTGCGTCGCGGCCACCACGCCGCCCGCGGCTGCCGCAACCACCGCGAGGATCGACACCGCAGCCGCAGCTGTGAGCCTGAACCTCTTCATAGGTATCCCCCTGTGCGGTTGGGTACTAGGTCAGGCCTTCCCGGGACTGCCGCAGGCCAAACGTGGACGAGTTGAACCACCCTGCGACTTGGCTCAGGATGGGCATGTGCCCACTGCGGCCCGGCAGCTTGTCGGCAGGGACGAGGAGCTCGAAGCGATCGTCGGCGTTTTCGAGCTCAGAGCAGCTTCCGGGCGCAGTCGTCCTGCCGGGCGAGGCCGGGATCGGCAAGACGACCCTCTGGCTGGCCGGCATCGAGGCCGCGACTGCCCGCGGCTACCGGATCCTGCTCCTCGCGACCCTCGGGCGCCGAGACCCGGTTCTCGTTCGCGGGGCTGGCCGACCTCCTCGGCGATGCGGCGACGTCGTCGCCGAGCTGCCGCCGATCCAGCGGCGGGCTCTCGAAGCCGCGTTGCTGCTCGGTGAGGCGGAGATCGACGCCGACGACCGCGCCGTGGCCGCCGCCTTCCTCGAAGCCTTGCGACGGCTCGCCGCGCGACAGGTCCCCTCTGCCTCGCGGTCGACGACGTCCAGTGGCTGGACGCGGCGTCGCGTGCGGCGCTCGGCTACGCGCTCGCCCGCTTGGATCGTGAGCCGGTTGTCGCCCTGCTGGCGGTCCGCGGCGACGTCCCGGAGTGGCTTCGCCGCGCCCTGCCCGAGGACCGGCTCGAGCACGGTCGAGGTCGCCGGCCTGAGCCTCGGCGCGACCCACGAGCTGCTCCACGCCCGCCTCGACGCGACCTTCCCGCGGCCGACGCTGATCAGGCTCTGGGAGACCTCGCGCGGCAACCCGTTCTTCGCGCTCGAGCTCGCAGACGCGCTCCAGCGCCGAGGCGGAACGCTCGCGCCCGGCGACGAGCTCCCGATTCCCACGAGCCTCGACGAGCTCCTGCACGCGCGCATCGACAGCCTCGGCCCGGCGGCACTCGAGGTCGCGCGCGCCGTCGCAGCGCTGGCCGACCCGACCGTCACGCTCCTCGAAGCCGCGCTCGGGGCGTCGCTGCGAGCCGGGGCTCGCCGAGGCGCTCGACGCGAGGATCCTCGAGCTCGACGGCGACGGGCGTGAGATTCACTCATCCGCTGCTTGGCTCGGCAGTCGTCGCACGCCAGACACCCGCGCGCCACAGGTCCCTGCACGCGCGGCTCGCCGACGTCGTCCCGTCCGCCGAGGAACGAGCTCGCCACCTCGCGCTCGCCGACAGCCGAGCCGAGTCAGCGAGATCGCCTCGATCCTCGAGGAGGCGGCGCGAGACGGCGCACGCCCGCGGCGCGCCGGCTGCGGCCGCCGAGCTCGCCGAGGAGGCGCTCCGGCTCACACCTGCCTGGCGAGCCGACGACGCCCGTCGGCGCATGCTCGACCGCAGCCGATCTGCACACCGCGCCGGAGACACGACCGCGAGCGATCGCCTTAGCTCGAAGCAGGCTCGTGCAGCCGCGCGCCGCGGAACCGAGCGCGCAACCGTCTGGCACATCTGGCCCGCGTCCAGGTCAAGCCCGCAACCGGCGGTAGCGCTCTACCGCGAGGCGCTGCCGAGGCTGAGGACGACGATGCCCTGCGAGGCCACGATCCACCTCCGCCTCGCCGGACTGTTGGCGCTGGAGCGACGAGGAATCGAGCGCGGCATCGAGCACGCCGAGCTCGCCGTCCACGCCGCCTCACGCGTCGACGACGCCGCGCTCCGCTGCCGCGCACTTGCCGCGTATGGCCGCATGCACTTCAACTCGGGACGAGGCATCCGCACGGCGAGATGGAGGAGGCGCTCGCGCTCGAACGGTCGCTGGCCGCAGTGGCCGCTCGACGAGCGGTCCGACCTGGGTCGCACGGTTACCAGCTCGTCTGGTCGGCGGAGCTCGACCGCGCGCGGAGCTCCTTCAGAAGAGTCTGCAGGATCGTCAAGGCACGGGACGATCCTGCGGCGAGGCAGAAACGCTCTGGTTGCTGAGCCATCCTCGAGTGGCGGGCAGGGAACTGGGAGCAGGCCGACCGGTCACGCGATCGAGTCGCTCGATCTGCGGACGCAGTTCGGCCGCTCTGGATGCCGCCGATCGCGAGATGCCCGCCGCGATGATCGCAGCGCACCAGGGCCGAATCGAGCGAGGCGCGCGCTCGGTCGGAGCGCGCACTCGCACGCGCGGAGACGGAGGCGATTCGCATTGCGCAGTCGGGCCACGCTGGGTCCTCGGCTTCGTCGAGCTCTCGCTCGGAGACGCCGCCGCGGCGCTCGGGTACCTCGAGACGCGCATAGGAGATCCGCACACGCCTTCATGCTCGAGCCGGGACAGCGCTTGGAGCTAGGCGATCTCGCTGGAGGCGCTGATCACCGTCGGCGAGCTCGACGAGGCCGAGAGGATCTGACGACCGTGGGAGGAGCGCGCCGAGGCTCTCGACCGGGCCTGGGCACTTGCGATCCTTGCCCGCTACCGCGGACTGCTGCTCGCCGCGCGGGGCGATCTCGAGGGCGCCTTCGCGAGCTTCGAGCGGGCGCTCTCCGAGCACGCTCGCAGCACGGATCCGTTCCACCACGCGCGGACGTTGCTCGCCCTCGGCAGGACGCAACGCCGTGCGAAGAAGCGCGGCGCCGCACGCACGACGCTCGAGGACGCGCTCGCGCGCTTCGAGCAGCTCGGCGCGCCGCTCTGGGCCGAGCAGAGCGCGCGCCGAGCTGGCGCGCATCGGCGGGCGTGCGCCCTCGAACGACGAGCTGACCGAGGCCGAGCGCCGGATCGCCATACTTGTCGCCGAGGGCCGTACGAACCGAGAGGTGGCGGCGGCTCTCTTCCTGACCGTGCACTCCGTGGAGACAACGCTGACGCGTGTCTACCGCAAGTTGGAAGTGCGCTCGCGCGCCGAGCTCGCGCACCTCTTCGCCGCAAACAGCTGAGGTTTCCAGCTTTCGCGAACGTCAGCTGCCCCTAGAGGGCAACAACGTAGGCGAGAATCAGAGGACACGCGGGCGGGCCGACCTCCAGGGTCGACCCGCCCGTAGGTCGCCTAGAAGTGCTCGAGCCCGACGTAGTTCTCGGCCAGTGACGCCGCTGCGCGCTCCGAGCCGCAGACGTACGCCAGCTGGGCGAGCTGCAGCTTGACCTCGAACGGGTCCGCGTCCTCGCGTCGGTGGAGCATCGACGTCATGAACCACGAGAAGTGCTCTGCCCGCCAGACGCGCCGGAGAACCGTCGACGAGTAGTTCTCGAGCAGCGAGTCGTCGCCGTCGCGGTACCACGCCGCAAGCCCTGCGGCCAGGGCTCGCACGTCGGCGACGGCGAGGTTGAGGCCCTTCGCGCCGGTCGCAGGGACGATGTGGGCCGCGTCACCGGCGAGGAACAGCCGGCCGTGCTGCATCGGCTCGACCACGAAGCTGCGCATTCCGGCGATGCCCTTCTCGATGATCTTGCCGGTGTTCAGCGTCCACCCCTCGAGCCCCAGCCGGCGCTCGAGCTCGTCCCAGATGCGGTCGTCCGGCCATTCCTCGAGATCCTCGTCCGGCCGCACCTGGAGGTAGAGGCGTGTGATGGACGGCGTCCGCATGCTGTGCAGCGCGAAGCCGCGGTCGTGGTAGGCGTAGATCAGCTCCTCGTTCGACGGCGGCGCCTCGGCGAGGATCCCGAGCCACGCGAAGGGGTAGTCCCGCTCGAAGACCGTTAGGGCTCCGGCCGGGATGCTGTCCCGGGAGATCCCGTGGAAGCCGTCGCAGCCGGCGATGAAGTCGCACCGAAGCTCGACGTCCTCCCCGCCGTGACGGAAGCGGATGGCAGGCTCGTCGCCGTCGAAGCCGTCGACGCTGACGTCGGAGACCTCGAAGAGCAGCGGCCGGGCGGTCTCGAGCCGGGCGGCGATCAGGTCCTTCACGACCTCCTGCTGGCCGTAGACCGTGATCCGACGCCCGCCGGTGAGCGAGGGGAAGTCGATCCGGTGGCGCTCCCCGGCGAACTGAATCTCGATCCCGTCGTGGACGAGGCCCTCGCGCCGCAGCCGCTCTCCGACGCCGATCTCGGTCAGGAGGTCGACGGTTCCCTGCTCGAGCACGCCGGCGCGGATGCGCTGCTCGACGTACTCGCGGCTTCTGTCCTCGAGGACGACGGAGTCGATCCCCTCGAGGTGGAGCAGGTGAGCGAGGACGAGGCCGGCCGGCCCGGCGCCGACGATGCCGACCTGCGTCCGCTCGGTCCTCAGCCCCAGACCTCGTGCGCCGTCTCGACGATCAGGCGCAGCTTGGCGACCTGCTCGTCGTGCGTGAGCGCGTTCCCCTCAACCGTCGACGAGAAGCCGCACTGCGGCGAGAGGCAGAGCTGGTCGAGCGGGACGAACTTCGACGCCTCGTCGAGCCGCCGCTTCAGCTCGTCCTTCTGCTCGAGCTCGCCTCGCTTCGTCGTCACGAGCCCGAGCACGACCATCTTTCCCTCGGGGACGAACCGCAAGCGGCTCGAAGGTGCCAGAGCGCTCGTCGTCGTATTCGAGGAAGAACCCGTCGACCTGGAGCTCGTTGAAGAGCGCCTCCGCAACGAAGTCGTAGCCGCCCTCGGCGGCCCAGGAGGAGCGGAAGTTGCCGCGGCACATGTGGGTCGTCACGCTCATGCCCTCCGGCCGGTCGGCGAGCGCCTCGTTGATGTGGCGGATGTAGTGCTCGTGCTGGTGTTCGGCGTCACCGCCGATCTCCGCGATGTACGCCCGCTGCTTCGGATCGTTCATGTAGGCGAGGCTCGTGTCGTCGAACTGCAGGTAGGTGCAGCCGAGCTCGCCCAGCCGCCGAACCTCCTCGCGATAGGCGGCGACCAGATCGGCCCAGAACTCGTCGATGTCCGAGTACGCGTCCTCGCTGATCGCGGCGCGCCCGCCCCGGTAGTGGACCATGCTCGGCGACGGGATCGTCAGCTTCGGGACGGCCTTCGTGGTCATCGACTTCAACGCCTCGAAGGCGTCGCCGAAGATCGTCTTCGAGAGGCCGATGCGGTCGTGGACGCTGAGCGCGGCCGTCGTGAACTCGACGTCACCCTGCTCGTTGTGGAACTCGACCTTGATCTGCTCGTCGGCGGGATCGATGCCGTCCAGCTGGTAGATGAAGTCCATGTGCCAGGACGTCCGGCGGAACTCGCCGTCGGTCGCGGACTGGAGCCCCACCTCCTCCTGCATCCCGACGACCCCGCGGATCGCCTCGTCCTCGACCCTCCGGAGGTCGTCCTTCGAGATCCGCCCGGCCGCGAAGTCCTCTCGCGCCTGCAGGAGCTCGGCCGGCCTGAGCAGGCTGCCGACGTGATCGGCGCGGAACGGTGGCGTGGTTCTTTGGCTCATGTCCCTCCCTCTTCGGCCATGACGTCCCGGAAGACCGCGAAGGCACCGTTCGCGGCCGGGACGCCGCAGTAGATCGCACTCTGGAGCAGCACCTCGCCGATCTCCTCGCGGGTGAGCCCGTTCCGGAGCGCCCCGCGGATGTGCATCGCGAGCTCGTGCTCCCGGTTCAGCGCCACGAGGGCCATCAGCGTGATCGCGCTGCGGGTGCGCCGGTCGAGCCCGGGCCGGGCCCAGATCTCGCCCCAGGCATAGCGCGTGATCAGGTCCTGGAAGTCCTCCGTGTCCTCCGTCGTGCCCTCGACCGCTGCGTCCACGTGCTCGTCCCCGAGCACCTCGCGCCGGATCCTCATGCCCTCGTCGTGGCTCATGCGGCCTCCGGGACGGACTCAGCGACGGCGCTCGCGAACGACTCCGGCTGCTCGACGTTCGCCAGGTGGGCCGCACCCTCGACCACGACCAGCCTGGCGCGGGGGATGCGCTCCGCGAGCAGCTCCGAGTCGGGAAGCGGCGCGGCGGCGTCCTCCCCGCCGGCGAGCACGAGCGTCTCCGCGCGGATCTCCCCGAGCCGGTCGCGGAAGTCCCAGCCCGCGAGCGCCTCGCAACACGCCGCGTAGCCCTCGGCCGGCGTGGAGACGAGGAGGCTCCGGAAGCGGGAGACCGTTTCCGGCTCGACGTCGTCGGTGAACCAGCGCGCGACCACCTTGTCGGCGATCGCCTCGATGCCGGCGCCTCGGACGGTCTCGGCCCGCTCGAGCCATTGCTCCGGCTCGCCGAACCTCGCCGAGGTGCACGCGAGGGTCAGCCGGTCGATCGCGCTCCGGCGCCTGGGCCGCCACCCACATCGCGGTTGCGCCGCCCATCGAGAGCCCGCAGATCGAGACGCGCTCGAGCTCGAGCTGGTCGAGGAGCGCGAGGAAGTCGCGGCCGAGGTCCTCCACGGCGTACGGGCCGGGCGGAACATCCGAGCCTCCGTGGCCGCGCTGGTCGAAGCGAAGGATGTGGAACCTCTCAATCCAGTACGGCACGTTCTCCGTCCAAAGCTCCGTGCTCGTGCCGAGCGAGCTCGGCAGCGCAAGCACCGGCGCATGCGCGTCTCCGTCCAGCCGGTAGTGGAGCCTCATGTGGCCGCGACCTCCCGGTAGCTCGCCAGCGCACGCTCGACGAATGCTTCCGCCGAGCCGGGATCCGGCTCGCGGCCGCTCTGCTCCAGGTTCGCAAGCATCTGCTCCTCGTGGACCTCCAAACCGTCGAGCGCCCGTTGCGCTGCGTCCACCGCCCCGCTCGTGTAGCCGAGAGCCCCGACCAAGGCGGGCCACTCGGCATGCCACGCTCCGAAGGCGCGCTCATGCTCCTGGACGAGCGACGCTGTCAGAACACTCGCCTGGGCGCCGGCCTGTCGAGCGCACGCGACGGCGAGCACGCTGCCGACGGGATTGCGCTTGTGCGGCATGGCGGACGAGGCGCCGGCATTCGCCTCCGAGACCTCTCCCACCTCGTTCTGGCTCATCAGGCCGATGTCCAGCCCGATCTTTGCGGCGACGCCCGCGGTGATCGCAAGCGCCGAGCCGAGTTCGGCAATTCGTGTCCGGTTCGTGTGCCATGGCGCGACCGGCTCGGCCAGCTCGAGCTCGCCTGCGAACAGCCGGAGCACCTCGGGACCGCTTTCACCGAGCGGCGCGACGGTTCCGGCGGCGCCGCCGAGCTGGACGGCGAGGCGCTCGTCGCGCACCCGGACCAGCACCGTTCGCGCCTCGAGCACGGCGACGAGCCAGCCGGCGGCCTTCAGGCCGAACGTGACCGCCTCCGCCTGCCGCAGCAGCGTCCTTCCGACCATCGGCGTGGTGCGATGGGCGTCCGCAAGCCGAGCACACTCCTCGGCGACAACCTCGAGCCGCTCCAGGATCAGCCCGAGCACTCGGCTCGACACGAGCATCGCCGCCGTGTCGAGGATGTCCTGGCTCGTCGCGCCGAAGTGGACGTATTCCGCGGCGTCGTCCCCGACCGCCTCTCTCAGGGCACGAACGAGCGGCTCCACCGGGTTCCCCGGCGAGCGGCCCTCCTCGGCGATGGCGGCAGGGTCGAACGACTCCGGCCGGCAAGCTGCGCCGATCGCTTCCCCGGCCTCGTCGGGGATGACTCCGGCAGCCACCTCCGCGCGCGTGAGCGCGGCCTCCACCTCCAGCATGGCCGCGA
>CAWGYV010000004.1:0-303666 GCA_963826825.1 uncultured Acidimicrobiia bacterium
GAACTCCTCGAGGACGATCCCCTGGACCCGCTCGATGCTTGCCGTTGGACTGGGGGCGGCCGGCGCGGATGAAACGGTGGCCGGCTCCCAGGGCCGCCAGGGTCTCGGTGAACCCGGCGGCGCGGTATTCGTTGCCGTTGTCGGTGCTCACCGCCCCAAGGGCCCACCCGGCGGCGGTGAGGTCGGCGGCCACCCGGTGGGCCAGGGCGGAGGTGAGCGCCGCCGAGGGGTTGTGGGGGGTGGTGTGCAGCTCGGCCCACAGCCAGGAGGAGGCGACGTCGATGGCGGTGTACTGCCAGATCTGGCCGTGGGCCTTCTTGGCTGTCCCCAGGCGGCTCTCCTTGAAGGAGCCGAGGTGGAAGGTGTCCATCTGCACCAGCTCCCCGGGCCGGGAGGCGGAGAGCCGTCCCGGGGCGGTGGAGGGGCGCGGGCGGGGAGGTGGATGATCTCTCCTGGGCGTCCGGTGTTGGGTGAGCAGCCGGTAGCGGAGGGAACGGGTGTTGAGCCGGTGCCGACCCAGGATGCGCCACACCCGGCTCGGCCCCACCACCACCCCCTGGGGGGCCAAGAGGGCCGAGAGCCGGCGGGGACCGGCGGCGGGGTGGGCCAGGGCCATGGCCAGCACCTGGCTCTCCAGCCGGCGCTGGGCGAAGCCGGGGGGACGGGGGGTCGCCGGGACGGGCTGTCTCCGCCACCGGTAGAAGGTGGAATGGTGGATCCCCGCCTGGGCGCAGGCCAAACGGCGGTTGGGCGAGGCCTCGATCACCGCCACCAGTTTCCTTCGCTGCTCCAACACGGCATCATGGACACTCATCAGCGGCGCTCCTTTGGTTGGTTTCGCAACCCCTAAAGGATGCGCCGCTGATCTCAAGTGTCGCAACCGTGGGGCGCCACAGGACACCCGGAGGGGGAGGGGCCCCGCTGCGAAGCAGTGGGTAGGGGGGCTGCCGAACTCCCTACGGTGTGCTCAGTCGTCCCGCCCGCCAGGTCGAACGTGCATCAGACCCAGGCAAGTGCCACACTCGGGATCGGTCGGGATCACCGAGGTAGGGAGATACCGCATGGACGTACGAACGTGGGCTCGCAGCGGACGCTTGGTCGGTGTCGCCGTGCTGGTGCTCACAATCACAACCTCCGGCGCCTTGATGACGTCCCTTCCCGCAGCAGGTCAGCTTCCTCCCGGGGGGACGTTCACTGACGACGACGGGAACACCCATGAGGGGATGATCGAGGCGATCGCCGCGGTGGGGATCACTTTGGGTTGCAACGAGGAGGGGACGTTGTTTTGTCCGGGCGACCCGGTGCGTCGCGATCAGATGGCGTCGTTTATCGCCCGTGGCTTCGAGCTGCCGGCCACCACCGAGGATTTCTTCCCCGACGATGAGGGCAACACCCACGAGGACAACATCAACCGTCTCGCCGCCGCTGGGGTCACCGAGGGGTTGGAGGACGGTACCTACGACCCCGCCGGTGTGGTCACCCGGGCGCAGATGGGCTCTTTCCTGGCACGGGCGATGGAACTCGACCCGGTTGGGGGTGACCGGTTCGATGATGTGAGCGGGGTCCACGAGGCCAACATCAACGCCATCGCCGCCGCGGGGGTCACCGAAGGCTGCAACGAGGCGGGCAACCTCTACTGCCCCACGACCCGGTGCGCCGTGATCAGATGGCATCGTTCATCGGACGGGCACTCGGGCTCGAACCGATCGAACCCTCCACCCGGCACCACGACCACCACCAATTGACGGACCACGACTACCACGACTCAGCCGTCGGATTGCGAGGACGGGGTGACCATCCCTGAGGGTGACGGTCGCACGTTCGGTGAGTATTTCGTGCACAACAACAACTGGAACGACAACTACGGGGGGGACCACACCATCGTCGCCTGCGACGCCGACAACTGGTACGCGCTGGTGAACGTCCCCAACCACGACGACAACGCGGTGGAGGCGTACATGAACGTCCACAAGGACTACGACGACGAACCGCTGGCGAACATCACCTCCGCCACCTTCGCCGCCGAGGGCCCGCACTGCTCGGGCTGCGTCTGGAACATCGCCTTCGACATCTGGATGGGCGATGGTCTCAGCCACGAGTTGATGATCTGGACGGAGAACTTCGGCCAGCGTCCCGCCGGGTCGGAGATAGACACCTTCACCGCCGGGGGTCACACCTACGAGGTGTGGCGGTCGGGGGACAACAACGGTGGGATCATCACCTACCTCTCCACCACCACCCAAACCTCGGGCACCATGCCCCTGGCGGCGTTCTTCGCCGACGTCGCCGACCGGGGGTGGACCCCGACCACCACCTGGCAGGTGGACTACGGGGTGGAGACGGTGGACACCAACGGGACCACCCAACGGTTCGACTTCACCGGGTTCTCCATCAACGACGGCTGACGCCGGTAGCTGAGACTGGGGATCCACCCGGCCTCAGCTTGTTTCGCCCGTCCCAGCTCACTGACTGACGGAACCCTCAGGAGGCGTTGAAGACCACTCTCACTCCAAGGTCGTCGGCAGCCCGAAGGCGGGAAAGAGCCCGGCGCCGAAGGTGGTGATCTCGGCGATCCGGCCCTGCTCGATCCGCAGCACGTCGAACTTGAAGGGTCGGAAGACGGTGTCACCGGGACGCCGGAGGTAGCTGGCTGCCGTCGGCATCCGGTTGGCGCTCGTCGGCAGCAGACGCCAGTCGCCGTCGCGCTCCTCACCGAAGGCGCGCTCCAGCAGCGGTGCGAGCGAGTCCCCGACCATCGATGACGACCCCATCCGGCGGCATGGCCACGCGGATGTCCTTGGCGGCGATGGCGAGAGCCGCGGCGGAGTCGCACCTCTCGTGGGCGTCGATGAACTGGGCGAGAAGATCCAGTTCCTCCGTTGACGGTGACCCAGCCGACCACTCCGCCCGCCGCGATGGCAGGCTCCGCTGCATGGTGGCTCTGGCTCGCTGCAGGGCGCTGTTGGCGCCGGCGACGCTCGTCTCGAGATGCGATGCCGTCTCCGACGCCGACCACCCCAGGACATCCCGTCCGATGAAGGCGGCACGCTGCCGGGGCGGTAGAACCTGGAGCGCAGCCAGAAACGCCAGGGCGATCGTCTCACGCGCCACCGCCGCCTCTTCCGGCTGCTCTGCCGATGACGCCACTTCGTCGAGCAGTTGGTCCGGGTATGGCTGGAGCCATGAGACCTCCGCCATCGAATGGGCGGACCGCACCCGGCGCTGTCTCCGCCGGATCGAGTCGATGCAGACGTTGGTGGCGATCCGATAGAGCCAAGCCTGCAATTGGCCGCCATCATCGAAGCGATCCCAGCCACGCCATGCCCGGAGGAACGTCTCCTGGACCGCGTCCTCGGCTTCGTCGAAGGAGGCAAGCATCCGATAGCAGTGGACGTGGAGCCGGCGGCGATACGGTTCGACCGCCGCAGCGAACCGGTCGGCCTCTTGGCCGGCCGTGGGGAGGTCCAGCGCGAGGGCGCTGTTGCCCTCGCTAACGGCGGACCTCCTGGAGCACCCAGCCGTTCCCGTCGGGATCGGAGAAGTCGGCGAAGGATCCATAGTCGGCGTGCTCGGGGTCGGGCCCGGGCTGCCACCCATCGGGCGTCATGTGCCGCACCTCGCTCACTTCGATGCCGCGTCCGATCAACTCCTTGCGAGCCTCCTCGATGTCGTTTACCACGAGGTGGGTACCCCGCTGCGATCCAGGAGGCGCATCGGTTAGCCCAATGCCGATGGCGGCCGAGCACGCCGAGCCGGGCGGAGTGATCTGCACCACCCGAAAGTCGTCGCCGGCGCCGTGGTCTACATCCACGTTGAACCCCGCCTGCTCGTAGAAAGCCTTGGCCCGGTCAACGTCTGTGACCGGGATCAGCAGCAGTTCCAGCTTGTAGTCCATCAGTACTCCTCCTCCTCGGCGACGCCCCGCGGGGATCGCTCCATGGTCGTGTACCTAGTTCAACGCATCCCGCTGATCGAAGTAATCGGTGCTGCGATGAATTCTGCGAAGAGCCTGGAAGGAGGACCGGACCTATGCCTCGATCAGGGGACTGCCACCATCACATCGGAGGCCTTGATCACCACGATGACCGAGGACCCCGACTCGAGCCCCAGGTCCTCGGCCGCCTCCTTGGTGATCGACGAGGTGACGACGTCGCCGCCGGCGAGTCGGACCTTGACGGTCGAGGTGACCGCGCCGTGTTCGATGCTCTCGACCGAGCCGTTGAGTTGGTTGCGGGCGCTCAGTTTCATGGTTGTTCCTTTCGGGAGAACCTACGGTAGGTGAACTCATTCCCCGCCGGATCCGCCCGGAGGGACCCGGTCTCGAAGCGGTCTGGGAGCGTCGGGGAGAACTGCAATCTCGGTCGCCTTGATCGAAGCCCAGACCGGACCGTCCCTCGACCAGCCCCATCTCGGCGACCGCTTCGCTCGTGACCTCGACGACCAGGGGAAGTGGTGCTCCGATGTGGATTCGGGCCCGGTCACCCAGGTGCTCGATGTGGTCGATCTCGGTGGACCAGGTGTTGCGGGGACTTCCCTCAGGGCGACGCAGGTGGAGCGCCACCGCGGATGGGCGGATGGTGAGGATCACCGGACCGGCGACCTCGGTGTCGGCGATGTGGACCGGCTGACCATCGACCGAGACGACACCACCTGCCGCCACCCCCAGCAGCAGGTTCGATCCAGCGAGATCGGCGGCGTATTGCGTCTCGGGCCTGAGCCGGATGTCGTCGGCGCCACCCACCTGGGTCACCTTGCCGTCCTCGAGGACGTGGATCTCGTCGGAGAGGAGGAACGCCTCGGTGGGGTCGTGGGTGATGAGGAGACGCGGTCCGGCGAACTGGTCAAGGTGGTCGTCGAGCATCCGTCGCAGCCCTGCCCTGGTGGTCACGTCGAGCGCCGATAGCGGCTCGTCGAGCAGCAACAGGTCGGGCTCGATCACCAGCGCCCGCGCCAGGGCGACACGCTGTGCCTGACCACCGGAAAGCTGGCGGGGCTTTTGCTTGGCGAGGTCGCCCAGCCCCAATTGGCCCATCCAAGCGGCCGCAGCGGTCAGGGCCGCCTCGCCGCTCGTGCCACGGCTCTTCAAACCGAAGGCGACGTTCTCGAGCGCGCTCAGATGAGGGAAAAGCAGGTAGTCCTGGAAGACCACCCCTACCTTCCGCTCTTCGGGCGGTACGTAGATTCCTTTGTCGGGGTCATCGAGCGTGCGGCCGCTCAATGTGATCCGACCCTCGTCGATCGGGAGGAGCCCGGCCAGCGCCGCCACCGCGGTGGACTTGCCCGATCCATTCGGTCCCAAGAGGGCAACGGTCCGGCCCGCTGGGATGGAGAGCTTCAATTCGAGACGGAATGATCCCCGGCGGACCACTAGGTCTGCCTCGAGACCACCCGGTTGGCTCAGAGCGTGTGCCACCACTGCTCGCGCAGAGCAATCAGGACCGTCAGCGACACCACCACCATGATCAGGCTCAGTGCGACCGCGGCGTCACGGTCGCTCTCCAACGCAACGAACACCGCCAGAGGCAATGTCTGGGTCCGGCCCTGCAGGTTGCCGGCGAAGGTGATGGTTGCGCCGAACTCGCCGAGCGCCCGTGCCCAGGTGAGCACCAGCCCGGCAATGAGCGACGGTGCAACCATGGGAAGGGTGACCCTGCGCATCACCGTCCATCTGCCTGCCCCGAGTGTCGCTGCCGCTCCCTCATAGCGGACATCCATGCCCCGCAGCGCCCCTTCCAACGTCAGAACCAGAAAGGGCATGGCGACGAAGGTGGTGGCGATGATCACCCCCCAAATGGAGAAGGGGAAGATGAACCCGCTTACTTGGTAGATGGGACCACCCACCAGCCCCCGCCGTCCGAGCGCGAAGAGGAGCGCCGCCCCGCCAACCACAGGCGGCAACACGAGCGGCAGGGTGACTATCCCCCGTACCAGCGCCCGTCCCGGGAACTCGATCCGGGCGAGCAACCAGGCGAGCGGGACTCCCACCAGAACGGAGATGGCGGTTGCCGCCAGCGAGGCGACTAGCGAGAGACGCAACGCGTCGCCCACGATGTCGCTGACAAGCAGTTCGGGCAGTCGCGACCAGGGGATCCGTGCGACCAACGCGATCAAGGGAACCACGAACAGGGCCAGCCCGAGCCCGCCGAGGACCACCAGTAGAGCCGGCGGCCGGCGGACCCGCGGGCGCCGACCCGCCGCCCGGTTCAAGGCGTGATGAACCCGAAGTCGGCGAGGATCGACTGTCCCTCGTCGGAGAGGACGAACTCGACGAACGCCGCTGCCCCGTCCGGGTTGGGGGCGCCGTTGAGGGAAACGATCGGGTACTCGGCCACCACGTTGTCCTCCTCGGGGATATCGATCCCCTCGACGGCACCCTCGGTTGACATGACGTCGGTCACGTAGACGATTCCGGCATCGACCTCCCCGGCTTCGACCTTGGTGAGCAGGGCCCGCACGTCTGGCTCGTCCGTGTCGATCGACGGCGTGACGCCGGCGTTGGCCAGCGCCTCACGTCCGAACTCGCCGCATGGGACGTCCTCGGCGCACAGGCCGATCACGAGGTCCTCGTTTGCGAAGTCGGCAAGTCCGGTGACGCCGCCTGGATTGCCTTCGGGCACCGCGATCTGGAGAGAGTTGGTCACGAAAATCTCCGGGCTCATCGGCGTTCTCACCGGCCTCGACCACCTGGTCCACATTCGACGGGTTGGCCGATGCAAACACGTCGGCGGGTGCTCCCTCGAGGATCTGCTCGCGAAGCGTCGAGCTACTCCCGAGGTTGAGCACGACATCGGTCCCCGGGTTGGCTTCCTCGAAGGCAGCCTCCACCGCTCCGAAAGCGTCGGTGAGGGAGGCTGCGGCGGAAACCAGTATCTCTCCCTCGGCGCTCCCTGAGCCCCCGCAGGCGGTCACGACCAGGGCAAGGAGCATTCCGACCATGCAACGCTTCATCTTCCCTCGACCTTCGTCCCGCGGTACTCACATTGAGAGTACTCAGGAGCGTCGTCTCAGGTCGACCCCGGGCGTACCTCGTGGCGAGATCGTCCAGGTACTCGCCCGCCGCCTTGGCCACATGGTGGCGCCAAAGCTCGACGTGGTCGACGGGGCCTTGGCCTTCTAGCGCCACGATGGTGGGCGCCAGGGCGTCGCGCTGGGCGGCAATCAGCGCGAGCGGCGATCGATCCGCCCGGTCGAGCAGCGCCAGCTTGAGCTGGAACTCGATCCGGAGGTCCCTCACGTGGCCGACCGGCTCCTCCAGCCAGCGCCGAAGCCGTCTCCTACCGGCCGGGGTCGCCCGGTGGACCGTGCGGCGGGGACCCGAATCCCCGGGTTCGGTGCGGACAGGTTCAGCCAGGCCCTCGGTGACGAGCCGGTCGAGCGAGCGGTAGGTCTCGGTGGGACGCACGCGGAGGATCCGCCCGAATTCGCCACTGGCCCCAAATTCCTTGGCCAAAGCGAAGCCGTGGTTGGGGTGCTCGGCGAGCACCCCCAACACGGCGTGGTCGGTGACCGACAATCGGGTGCCGACCATCGGGATCGACTAGTGGGCGGAAGCCCTCACATTCCCGGTGTGGGCAGGTATTCCAAGATCTCGATCGACGCGCCCTCGACCATGAGATGAGGGTGATCATCGAGCAGCGGCTTCAGTTCATCGGCCGAGTCGGCCTCTAGGACCGAAAACCCGCCGATGTAATCCCCACTCGGTGCACCGCCCGCCCCGACGACACCGGCATGGGATACGGGTGTGCCGAAGTCGACCAGCGAGTCGCCCGCCTTGGCGCCCCAAGCATTCCAGGCCTCCAGTCCAGCCTCAGCCTGCTCCTGGGTGGCGCCCGCCATCTGCTCCTCAGCCGATAGCGGGGACCGGTACAACACCATGAACTTGGCCATGTCTCCTCCTAGCCCTGGGGACGACTGTCCCATCTTCGCGCACCTCGGCCGCTTTCGTCCGAGGTGCGCCCTTACCCCAGTGACGAACGGAGGCCGTCGCAGGGGACAGTGTCGGCTGACTTTCTTTCCTGAAGGGTTCCGCCTCGCGGGAGGGTTGCCAGATATACGCATCGCGGCACTGGTCCGAATACGCATTTCTCCAGATGCGCTGCCGGTGGTGGAGGAGCACATTGTCCTGGTCAGATCGAAGGAGCAGGAGATGTTGATCCACCCCACGAGTATCCGCCACATCGCAGAGCATCACCGGCAAGGGCACGAGGCGAGAGCTGCCGTCCGGCGTGCGATTCGTAAACCCAACTCGGGCCGGCCACGTTTCGTCCGTTATCTACAGCGCCGAACTGGGACCGCCCTCGGTGCGTCGTAACCTGAGGGGCGTGATCGTCGGACGCCCCGGTCTGAGCCCGACGATGGTCGGGCGCAGGTACGAACTCGAGCAATTGCTCGCCATGGTGCCGACCGACGACGACCCGCGAGTGGCGCTTGTTGCCGGAGAGGCAGGGGTCGGCAAGACCCGGCTGGTCCGCGAGGTTCGCGCCCGACTGCCCGAGTCCGTCACCGTCTTCTCCGGCCAGGCCACCCAGCAAGCGGTCGGCCGGCCTTTCGAGTTGCTTCTCGAGGCAATAGAGCCTCATGTCGCATCATGGACCGAACTCCCCGATGAGCTGGAGCCACGCGGAAGGGCTATCCGCGCCCTGTTGGCACCGGTCGCGCCGCAATTGGGCGGCGACGACCAGCGGGAGTATTTCCAACAGGAACTGCTCAGGGCGGCGGTCGACGTGGTGCGCCATGTCATCGGGGAGAACACCGCATTGCTCGTGTTCGAGGATCTGCATTGGGGGGATACCGAAAGCGTCAAGGTGTTCGGACGACTGGGTACCGCCTCGGGGTTGCGACTGCTCGCCCTCGGCACCTACCGCTCCGAACGGCTCAATCGTCGCCACCCCATGGCGGAACTGCTCGAGCAATTGGAGCGGGATCAGTCGCTGTTCCACCTCACGCTGCAGCGGCTCACCACGGCGGAAGTGGCCGAACTCCTTGCCGGCGCCTACCGGCGGCCGATCCCGATGCGGGTGGTCAACGAGCTCCACCAGCGCACCGGTGGCAACCCCTTCTTCCTCGAGGAGTTGGTCACGGCTGCCGGCGAATTGCCGCCAGAGGAGCTACCTGATGTGCAGCTTCCATGGAATCTGAGCGAGGCGGTTCTTCGGCACCTCGACGCGCTCGATCCGGACCAATTGTCGGTGCTGGAGTCGGCCGCGGTGGCGGGCCAGCGGTTCTCCTTCGATCTGCTGCAGTCGATGACGGGACGAGACGAGACCGAGCTCATCGAGATCCTGCGGAGGTTGGTCGACACCGGGCTGCTCGCCGAGGAAGCGCCCGATGTCCTCGCCTTTCGCCACGCCCTCACCCATGAGTCGGTGGTGGGAAGCCTCCTCGGTCGGCAGCGGCGCCGGCTCCACGAGGCTGCGTTCGAGGCGCTGCAGCGGTCAGGGAGCGAAGACTTTGCCCTGCTCGCTCATCACGCCGAGGGCGCTGAACGGTACGACGACATGGTCGAGATGTCTCGACGGGGTGCCAGCCACAATCTGAGGACCGGCGCAACCCAGGAGGCGCTGCGGCTCGCCGAACGGGGGCTGGCCGAGGCCGGTGAGGACGTCGAGCTTCTGGAGCTGGCAGCAATGGCCGCTTGGCGTGCCGACCGTCTCGATGACGCCGCGGCTGTATGCCAGTCGATGGGTGACCACGGCGGATTCACCTGTGTCGACATCCCGCGCTCTCCGCTTACGCGCCCGTATCGAATTCGACGCCGGTCGGCCATTGGGACAATTGCAGTATCTCGACGAGGCTCGCCAGGTAGCCGAACCGCTTGGCGAGACGGAGGAGCTCGCCTGGGTCTACAGCCAGCTGGCCGAGGCGCACATGCTGGTCGAGGACATGGACGCCGCCCAGGAGTGGGCCGATCGATCGCTGGCACTCGCCGATCGAGTCGGTTCGGAGGGGGCCAAGGTGCGGGCCCTGGTGAACAAGGGATCGGCCGTGATCGATGGCAATCTCACCGAAGGCATCAAACTCCTCGAGGAAGCGGCGGTCCTTGCCGAAGGCATCGGAGACCACCTCAGTCATGTAAGGGCGATCAACAATGCCCTCATCGGTGGCGTAAGGATCTGGCCGCCAGAGCGCACCGCAGCAGCCATCGACCGCATGCAGGACGTGGCGGAACGAGCCGGACTCGACCACTTCGTGACCATGGCCGTCACCAACCGTGGCTTCGCCGCCGAAATCGATGGAAACCTGGACCTCGCCGTCGCCATCTTCTCCGATCTCAGCTGGGACGAGCAGGTGGGTGAGTTCGTATCGTCGAGGATCCACCTGGCAACGCTGCTCTGTGATGGCAACGACCCCGATGGCGCAGCCGCAGTACTCGACAGGATGGGCGAGCCCGAGGAGCCATCGAAAAGGTGCTGTTACATCGCCACCCGCGCCTATATCGCCACCCTCCGCCGAGATCCCGACGAGGTGAGAGCGCTGATGGCCAGATTTGTCGATGACCCGTCGGTGGCGCCGGATCCGGGAGACGACGATGCCTACTTGATGGCGATCCTCGCCCTGAAGGTTGGGATCTCTCCGGCCGAGGTGCGGCCACTCCTCGATTCGGTCCCACGATGAGAACAAGCGTTCTTTCGATCACGACCCCGCCCTGGAACCGGCGGTCGAGGGCGCATTGCTTGCTGCGGAGGGCTCGCATAAGGAGGCGATCGCTGCCTACCAGCAGGCGCTTGGGGACGGAAGGACGTCGCTCTGCCGCCGCGACCGCAGGATTCCGCGTTTCGTTGGCCCACAGCCTGCTGGCGCTGGGACAGAAGGCCGAAGCGATCTCACAGGCCCGCGAAGCGTGGCGGCTGCTGGAGCGCTGGCCGGGATGGTTGGCCGACGAGACACTCGCCCTGTTGCGCCGGCTAGGGGTGGGCCAGGAGGTGGAAGGGCCCAAGGCGCTCACCTCGCGGGAGCGCGAGGTGGCGGCTCTTTTGGCGGATGGTCTGAGCAACGCCGAGGTCGCCGACCGTCTCTTCATCTCTGTTCGGACCGCCGCGGTCCATGTATCTCACATCCTGACCAAGCTGGGGATGTCTTCGCGCGCCGAAGTGGCTGCGTGGGCGGTCCGAAATGGCATCGCAGCAACGAAAGACCGGGCGGCAGGGTGAGCATTGACACGCCGGTAGGCTCGCCAGCCATGACCGAACTAGACGACCAGGGTCGGCCGGAACCGCCTCCCGCAGGAAACGAGACCGAAACCCTTGTCGGGTTCCTCGAATACCGAGCGCGCCACGTTGGGCTGGAAGGCCGGAAGTTTGGATGCCGTGGGCCTGGCGGCGAGGGTCGGCGTCTCCACCATCACCCTCGGCGGGATGCTCAAGCACCTGGCCTGGGTGGAGGACTACTGGTTTTCCGTTCGCCTTCACGGGCGAGACCCGGCTGCAATCTGGGGAGAGGTTGACTGGGAGGCCGACCCCGACTGGGAATGGAACTCGGCAGCCGCGCACTCGCCTGAAGAGGTGCGCGCCCTTTGGGAGGAAGCCGTGCAGCACTCCCGCACGCTGGTGGCGGAGGCGCTGGCAGATGGGGGACTGGATCAGCTCGCCAAACGCCCGTGGCAGCGACGGTCGGGCTCCCAGCCTGCGATGGATCCTGGTCCACATGATCGAGGAATACGCCCGCCACAACGGCCATGCCGACTTCATCCGCGAGTCGATCGACGGCGCTGGTCGGGGAATAGACCGGCCCCTCGAACGATCCGAGGCGCGCGGAGAAGAGGTTGACGACAAGTACGACCCACCAGGGCGAGTGGCTCAGCCCTCGGGCGGCTGGATCGCCCACATTTCGACCTCGACCAGGAGACCGTCGAGGAGGGCGGTACCGACCGCGGTCCGGACCGGCCATGGCTCAGGCATCACCTCTGCATAGACAGCGTTGAACCGGGCCCAGTTGTCCAGGTCGGCGAGGTAGACGTTCACCTTGAATACGTCGGCCAGAGTTGAGCCGGCGGCGGCAAGGTGCAAGCGGCAGTTTTCCAGCGTGTACGCGGTCTGCTCCTCGATTGTCTCCCCCGCGACGTTGCCATCGGCGTCGATGGCCGCCTGCCCGGAGATCACCACCAACTGCCCGGTGCCCATTATGAGGATCGGGGAGTAGGGCCCTGCGGTGGTGTGCTGGGTGGCGCCCGCCGGCACGCGTTTGGCGCTGGGTCGGTAGGTCATGTCTGGTTCGCCGTTGGCAAGTCAGCCACCAAGTACTGCGGTGAGCCGCTCGGTGACGACGCCGTGTTCGACGTCATTCACCAACTCGGCGCTGAGGAATATGGCGCGCTCCTCGGCCGCGGCAACGTCGATGGCAGGTTTCCCGGCGCGCAGGGCAGCACACACGTCTTCGCTGCTTCGTGACTTGTCTTCCCATATGACCAGAGCCCTGGGTAGTGGACGCCCCGCCTCGCCAGGGAAGTCGCGGCGCGCTTGGACTCCAGGGAGGCGGTCGAAGTGGTCCACCCACGCCGCGGTGAGGTCCTCCATTCTCAGTTCTTCGGAAAGGTGATCGCGCTGCAGATACCACTCGACCGCGGCGAGCAGGCCGACCATCTCCTCCTTGCCCACCTTGGAAGATCGGCCGAGCCGCTGGTGTGGAGAGGCGTGCAGCGAACAGGCCCGAACCATTTCGGCGGAGCCGACGATCAAGCCGGACGCCTGGGGACCGTGTAGAGCCTTGCCACCGCTGAAAAGCGCAATGTCGGCCCCCTGTCGAGTGAACCCCCAGAGGTTGTCAACAGGTGGGAGCTGAGCGGCAGCATCAACTATCACGGGGACGCCTGCTTGCCTGGCCATCGCCACCGTCGCCTCGAGCGACAACGCCCCAGGGCCCATATGACCGCCTGCAACGAAGAGCACGGCGGCGGTGCGTTCCCCGATCGCTGCTTCCAGTTCCGCGGGGTCTGTCTCGAGGGCATTGCCGACCTCCACGATCGTCGCTCCGGTCAGCTGGACGACGCGGTCGTAGGGGATGCGGTGCATCCGATGCATCACGACTTCGTTTCGGGGCATGCCGCCGGCGCCGACGCGGAGAAGTCGCTCCAGCATCCTCCGGTCATCGCCGGTCATGGCGGCGAGGACGCTGAGCACGATTCCATTCGCCGCCCCGTTGCAAACGAGGGCGCTCGCGTTTCGGGTCAGCTCGGCGATCCGAGCGGAGACGGCCTCCTGCAACTCGAACATGTCCACAAAGGATCCGGCGGCAGTCCGCATCGCCTCGAGGACGACATGGGGCATCCTCGAACCGCCGAGTGAGGTGAGTGTGCCGTTCGCATTTATCAGGGGCTTCACGCCCAGCGCCTGGTACACGGTGGATTGGTCCGGCTGGGTGGGGACCCGTTCTTCCCATTCGCGGCTCATGGGCCAGGCTCCCCGGTCAAGGCCAGAGCCCTTCCGATCCACCCGAGTGACTCCAGGCGCATCAGGCCATAGTGATAGAAGCTGACCACCTCGATGTCTTCCGACACGACAACCGCCATCCTTGCGTTCAATTCGGCAGCCGACCGGCTGTCGGGGGGCATCGGCCGAAGGATGACGTGCGGCATCCGTTCCGCAGGGAGGGCGTCACGGTACCCCCGTATCTCGGAGCGGAGGCGGCTCGGGTCGGCAAAGTAGGCGGTGGTCGCCAGGTCGAGCCCGGCCCCGATGCCTTTGGCCGAAATCCCGTCTCGCCAGCCGATATCGACGGCGCGATCCTCGCTTTCCGGGTGCCCGGTGGCATACCCGAGTACCGCACCGGAATGATCGACAAAGGCGAGCTCGTCAATTCTCGACCCAATGCGCGATTGAGTTGCGGCGATGGCCAGTCCGGTCACGGTTTCGATACGGGCTTCCAGGTAACGACCCAACTCTCCGCCGCAGCCATTCCAGGCCCACTCCCGGTGTGGAGGAAGGTCGGTCAAAGCATCGCCGCTACCGAGCACCCGGCGTACCTCGGAATCAACCCATTCCCGAAGACGCGCCACGTCGGCGCCGGCGTCCTCACCGGTGCGGCGACAGTGGGGACAGAAGCACAAACCGAGCAGGAAGCGCGTCCTGGCGTCGAGTTCGAGGAGGGCCCGCTCGTGGTGGTACCCGTGATCGAAGGGCATGAAAGAGAGTGCCTCGACCAAGACATGGTCGAAGCCGCGCGAGGCGACGTCCGCTAACAGCGCCAAGGCGTAGGCGCGTACTTCGGGGTGCGACGGACAAAGGCTGTGGATCAAACGGTCGCCTGCCGCCGTCTCCTGGACACAATCCGGGTGCATCGAACCCAGCCGGGTGTTGTGGAGGGCGACAACCCAGGCACCGATGCGCATGCCTCGGGCATTCGCCTGCTCAATCGTCCTTGCACAAAGGTCGCTGCCCCGGGTGAGCTCCGATTCCACCGGCGCCAGGGCACCGTACCTCTCCACATCGGGCTCGAAGCAGACGGTTCCTCCCTCCTGGTAGATCACCTGTCCGGCAGGGTTGTGCGGGAATACGTCCCGAGCGGTGTGGTAGGCGACGGCAACAGTGGCGCCACCGATTCCGGCGTCCTGGATCCGGGAGAGAGCGTCGCCTGCCCCCTCACCGGAAATGTCGCTCATGAAGGTGAGAATCCGGGTGTCGATTGCTGTGCTCATCCTTCCCGACGTCGTAGCGCTCGCCCCGGCAAGGCACCGGTGTGGCGACCATCAACCACGACCTGCTCGCCGTTGACGATGACGTGCGGAATCCCATCTGGGAGTCGCCGGGGTTCCTCGTAGGTTGCGTTGTCCCTGACCCGACCTGGGTCGAAGCAAACGATGTCGGCGGCATGACCTGGGCGCAAGAGACCCCGGTCGGCGAGCCCGAGGCGCCGGGCGGGAAGCGAGGTCATCTTGCGGACCATCTCTTCCAGTTTCACGACTCCAAGATCGCGGGAGTAGTGCCCCAGGTACCGGGGGAACGTGCCGTAGACCCGAGGGTGTGGGTGCTGTCCATGCAAGAGCCCGTCACTCCCCGGCATGTGCATCGCGTGCCGCATGATGGCGCGAACGTTCTCCTCGTTCCCGATGTGGAGCAGGCAGCCCGACCCGAGACGTTCCTCGACCAGCAGGTCGAAGTAGAGGTCGAATGGGTCGGCGCCTCTCCTTGCGGCGGCGGCCTCGATCGTCGCACCGATCAGGGCCTCGTTCTGGGGCTCGTTTGCACTGGTTATGACGATGGCGGACCAGTCGACCGGGATTCCCTGGGTGCCGGTAGTCCCCTCCTTCAACTCGGACCGCAGCCTGGCGCGGGCTGTGCGATCCGTTAGCGACCGAATCACGCTCGCGGGGTCGCCCTCCTGCACCCAACCGGGGAGCAAAGAGTGGAGAAGAGTCGCCGCAGCGAGGTATGGATAGGAATCGAGGGTCACGTCCACGCCGCGGCGCCGCGCATCATCGACCATCGATAACAGCTCGCCGGCGCGCCCTCGGTTCACGTCGTAGCCGAGGTGGGCATGAGTGAGATGGACCGGCACCCCGGTGCGATCCCCGAGTGCGATGCACTCGGCGTAAGACTCGATCGCCCTGCTCCCGTAGTTGCGGTGATGCGGGGAGTAATAGCCGCCGGCGGCGGCCACCACTTCGCAAAGGACGGCCAGTTCGTCGTCGTCGGCGTACATTCCGGGTGCGTAGGTCAGCCCGGTGGACAGTCCGAAGGCCCCCTCGGCCATTGCCGTTCGAACCAGATTCGCCATCTGCTCAAGTTCATCGGGCGAAGCCGGGCGGTCGACGGATCCGATCACGAGGAGGCGCACCGTCCCATGCGGCACGAGGTAGGCCACATTGACCGCCCGACCATTGAACTCGGATAGAAATTCCCCGACGGTGCGCCAAGACCAGCTCACCGATGGCGGATCTCCGTTCCAGGCTCTGAGCCGATCCCGTAGATCGGCGAGAACCGCTGCGTCCGCGGGGGCATAACTAAGCCCGTCCTGTCCCAATACCTCTGTGGTGACGCCCTGGGCCACTTTCGCCATGTGCTCCGGATCGGTCAGCAGCGCCAACTCGGAATGGGCATGCATATCGATGAAACCCGGACAGACGATCAGGCCCGTGGCGTCGACCGTTACCCGAGCCTCCCCTCGGTCGCCCGCGTCCAAAACACCCGTGATCGACCCGCGCTCGACTGTCACGTCCCCATTGAATGCCGGGGAACCCGAGCCGTCGATGATCCGGCCCCCGTGGATCAGGAGGTCGGTCATCCGAGACCGCGGCGAAGAGCTCGGAGACGACCTCCCTGCAGCAGTTCCGTGCCGGTGAAGATGGTCACCCCCTGGGCCCCGGTGGCGATGCTCTCTTCAACGAGCTGGGCGAACTCGTCGTCGCCGACCGGTCGGCCGAGATCGGCTCCCACCGCCTCTCCATCGGTATCGATCTGGAGGAGCGGCACAACCGGGACCTTGCTCGCAGCGACGAACTGGCCGACGTTCTTGGCCACCCAATCGGCATCGCGGTGGAGGGCTGGGTGATAAGACATCGGGAATATCAGGTCGGCCGTCTTGGAGAGATCATCGACACGCTGACCCACCCACTCCGGGAACAACGGCACGATGCACAGGCCGAGAGGAATCGGCTTCTCCACCGCCACTGTTATCCGTTCCTTGGCGGCGGCTACAAAGGACGTGATCACCCCGCACTTGAAGTCGACCCATGCCGCAGCGGCGTTCGCCATGATCCATGTGGACGCTCGCACCGGGTCATCTACCGGCAGGTCCATCCCGCTGGCCCCGCGAAAGAGCCCCAGGGTGTGGCGGTCGAACGAGCTGTCCAGCGGTGGTGGGAACCCGGGACGCAATTCGACCTCCCAGTGCAGCGGCCAGCGCACGAAGTCGAGAACGAAACCGTCGAGATCGTGGTCCGCAACGATGCGCGCCATCTTCCCCAAGACAGCGTTTCGGTGGCTCTCGACGGTCGGAACGACGCCGTTGTACCACTCGAGCCGGGGTCGCCGCTGGCCATTGGACAGAACTGGCCACAATTCGGGCATCTGTTCGAGCATCTCCTGGCTCGGGGCCAAGAAGCAGGAGATGCCACCCCAGAACGCGAGCCCCATCTGGTGGGCGTCAGCAATGATTTCATCGTCGTACGCCTCCGACTCGATCATCACGGCGTTTATCCCGTGGCCGACGAGCCTCTCGAACCCGTCCTTTCGTTGGGCCGGCGTCATGCCGTGGAGCTTGTCCGCGAAGAAGAAGGCTCCGACCATCATCTTGCTCTCTACGCCCACGACCCGACCGACTCAGCCCTTGACGGCGTCGGCGGTGAGGCCTTCGACGACGCGGCCCTGGAGGACGAAATAGAGGATCAGCACCGGCAGCGAGAACAGGAGGGTGACGGCGAAAATCGCATTGTACGGGGTCTGTACATTGGTTTGAAGCAGCGAAACCCCAAGGTTGAGGGTGTACATCTCGTTGCGGGAGAGAATCACCAGCGGCCAGAGCAGGGCGTCCCATTGGAAGAGAAAGCTGAATACGGCCAACGTGATCAGGCCGTTCCTCGCCAGAGGAACCACTACCCGGCGGTAGATCCACATTTCGTTGGCGCCATCGACCCGAGCCGCCTCGAGAAGCTCATCGGGAATGTCGAGCATTATCTGACGCATGAGGAAGATGCCCAATGGACTTACCAAGAACGGAACGATCAATGCGGGGAAGGAATTGACCAGCCCTAGGGAGGCGGCGAGGTCGAATAGCGGGATGACCATCACGATCTGGGGAACGAGCAAGAACACCATGACAGCGGCGAAAATGGCGCGGTGGCCGATAAAGCGATACTTGGCCAAGGCGAACCCGGCCATCGAGGCAAAAAACACCTCGCCCAATGTGACTGTGGTCGCCACGATGATCGAGTTGACGAAGAACCGACCCATTGGGTATAGCCGGAAAGCCTCTGACACATTCTCGAAGAAGCTGAAGTTCTCCGGGACCCAGACCTCCCACAAAGAGACATTCACCGGGATGGAGGCTGTTTGCCGCAGGGCCAGCGACAACCACCATAAGGCGGGCAGAAGAAAGAGAACTGCGAAGCCCAGAAGGATCAGCCACATGAGGATCCGCGGCACCGTTCGTTTCGTCTGTTCGAACGAGGCTCCAGAAACGGCCAACTCGTTGGTGCGCGTTGTCACACCCTCGTCCCTGTTCCGGACCCGACGAAGCGGAACACCGCCAGGCTGAGCACCCCCATGATGACGAACATGGCCACCGCCACGGTCGCTGCGTAGCCCTGGTTGAAGAACTTGAAGGCCTCGTCGTAGATCATTATGGGCAGCGTCCGCGAGGCGTCCGCCGGACCTCCTCGAGTGAGCGAGAAGACCAGCGCGAAGTTCTGGAACCCGTAGACGATGTTCACCACCCAAGCGAAGACGATGGCCGGTCGCAATAGAGGGATCACGACATGCCACGTCGTCTGCCAGTTTGTGGCTCCGTCGGCCTTGGAAGCGTCGAGCACATCGCGGGGCAGATTGGCCATTGCGGCCATGAACAGGATGAGGTAGAAGCCGAGACCCTTCCAAGTGGTGAAAATAACGAGAGCCGGAATCACTAGCGCGGTCGATTGCAGCCAGTTGGTCGACCCGAGCATCCCTGGGAGAGGCAGCAGTCTCATCACGCCGCTGAACGGGTTGTAGACCGACACGAATACGACGGCGGCTATCACGGTGGAGAGAACGACCGGGTAGAAGTAGATGCCTTGGAGAAGCCTCCGGAACCGGCGTACTCGACGCAGCAGATCGGCGAGGAGCAGGGCGAGGGCGATGGTCACGGCTCCGCTGGCGCCGACGTACAGAACCGTGACCCATAAGGAGTGGTAGAAATCGGGATCGGTGAGCATTCGCCCATAGTTGGCGAGTCCGACAGACTGCTGCTCGCCAATGACGCTCCCACTCAACGTGCTGAATTGGAAGGTCTTCAGCGTCGGATATAGGAAGAAAGTGAGGAGTAGAACCATCGCCGGAGCCACGAAGTAGGCCCCGGCGAACCTCCTCCTCGCAAACGTGCCGAAGGAGCGACGGCTCTTCGGTTCTTTCGCCGAAACCTTGTCGATTTTCACCCTCGCAGAGGACATCAGTGGATACAGCCTCCCCCCGACCGGGCCGGGGGGAGGCTCGTCTTACTCAGCCCTGAGCCAAGACGTCGTTGATATCGCTCTCCGCCTGCTCGAGCAGCGCGGGGATATCAGCATTCGGGTCGGTCTCGACCTCCTTGAAGGCTGCGATAACGGGTGCCCACACCTCGTTGAACTGTGGGTTCGGGTCGACCGGCTCGCTGTCGGCCAGGGACTCAATGATCTCGGCGTAGGGGGCGAGGTCCTCCTCGCTGAGCCGCTCTCGCCAACCCTTACGTGGGTTGATCAAGCCGGCTTCGAGCAGGAAACTGTCCCCTTGCTGGGACAGGTGGTCGAGCAACATATGGGCGGCCACGGTCTGCTCGTCAGTGTTCTGCGAGTTGAGGGTCCAGTTCCAGGCATACGACTTCGAAGTGGTGGTCCCGTCTTCGAAGGTCGGCAGCCTTCGGATCCCGAAGTCCCTTCCGTAGAGGTAATCCGCCGGGGCGAGGATCGAGTTGGCCCAGACCAACATGTAGCCCATCCCGACGCGCCCCTCCCCGAATTCGGTCGTATAGAAGGTCGAGGTGAAGCCAGGGACGGTGGCCTCGTACTCGTAGACGGCGTCGTGCCACAGTTGGAACACCTGCTCGGCCTCCGGCGAGTTGATGGCGGCCGCCGACTGGTCCTCGCTGAGCACGCTGGCGCCAGCCTGATTCAGGAGGGTCGTGCCCTGTAGCTGGTAGTAGACATCGATGTTGTGAACGAAGGCGAAGCCGCTCGTCACGAGGCTTCCGTCCTGCATCTCACTGATCTGTGAGGCGGCCTCCATGGCTGCATCCCAGGTGTTGAGACTGGCGGCATCGATGTCGTGCTCCTCGAGCAGGGCGAGGTTGTAGCCCACTACCGGCGCCTCCCAGTCGTAAGGGATGGCATACAGCTGCCCTTCCGACTCGACAAGGCCAAGGGACTCACCCTCGTAATCAGCCTTGAGACCCTCGACGTCCTCGAACCCGAAGAGGCTCGGCTGGATAGGCGAGATGACTCCATCACGAATGAACTGAGCCATCGTGTAGTCGTCGGCCTCGAACACGTTCGGCGCCTGTCCGCCGGCCAAGGCGGTGAGCAGCCTCTGGTTCCATTCCTCGAACGGAACGACCTCGTATTCCACGGTGATATTCGGATTCTCGTCCGTGAAAGCGGTGATCTGGGACTCGGTCCAGTCATTCAGCGGCGGATAGCTGTGTTGCCACATCGTGATGGTGACGTCCTGTCCCTCGATCAGGGAGGGGTCGAGTCCCCCTGCTGCCTGCGCCGCCGTTGTGCCCGATCCTGCAGTGGTGTCTGGACCGGCTGTCGTCGTGCCCGATCCAGCCGTGGTACCCGGGCCAGCCACCGTGGTGGTGCCCGCATCGGTGCCGCATGCCGTCGCCACCAGGGCCGCTGCCAAGGCTGCGGTCAGCAGTCTGCGCTTTGCTCGTTGCACGTCTGCTCCTCTCTTCCTAGCCGGCCGTTACGTGGGAGTCGCGGATCCGGCCCCGGATGCGGAGCCGGGCACGAGATCATCGAGTTGGGGTCGGGTTACCCATCCGGAGTCGCCGAGGTAGGTCTGCGACAGCCCGGCCCGCCCGCCCGACGTCATCGTGACGTAGGACGTATCTGCGCCGTGGCACTGCAGCCACCGGCGCGCCTTCCAACCGAGCGGGCTGTCGGGGAGCCAGGTCATCAGGGCCGCTGGCTCGCCCAACCGAGCCAGGTGGACTGCGACATTGGCCTCGGCGACACCCACGTGGACGGCCCAACCGTCGGCTGCCTCGATGGCCGGGCCCAGGGGCGGGGACGCCCGAAGGAGCATCTCACCAACGCCGACCAGGCGGGTGGGGGACTCTTCTGGGAACATCAGTGTCCCCCTGAATCCCGATCGAACGCCATCGTCGATGATCCGGCATCAACCACAAATTCGCCTCCAGTGATCGAGGCGGACCGTGGGCCAACCAAGAAGGCGACCATTTCACCAATGTCGTGGGCGGTGATGGCCCTGGGGATCATCTGCCTGCTCCACAAGTAATCCTCCATCCAGGCCTCGGCATCGTGGCCCATGCCCTCAAGGATGCGACGGCTCTGTTCGCTGTCAACCAGCCCGGGTTGAACGATGTTGCATCGGATACCCACGCTGCCATAGTCGGCGGCTATTCCTCGGGTCAGTCCCACCAACCCCGCCTTGGCCGCCGCATAGATGGCAAAGCCAAGGTGTGGCCCGATCCCCTGCACCGATCCGATATTGACGATGCTGCCGCCGCCTCCCTTTGCCATGATGGGTATGGCCGCTTTGGCGCACAACCATCCACCGCGCAGGTCGGTATCCATCAGGGTGGTCCACTCCTCGAGGGTGACGTCCGCGGCCGGCTTGACCAAACCGATACCAGCGCTGTTGACCAAGCCGTCCAACCGCCCCCAGCGCGACTCGATCTCACCGAACACCTCTGCCACCTGGTCGGGGTCAGTCACGTCGAGCCCGACTACCTGGCTCTGATAACCGGCTGCCTCCAATTGCTCTCCGCGCAGCCTGGCTGCTTCCAAATCCACATCGGCTACGAGCACCACGAATCCGGCCTTGGCGATCGAATGACAGACTCCGCCGCCGATCCCGTCTCCGCCGCCGCCGGTCACCACACAGACAGGCCAACTCATCAGAACTCAGCGTGGTCGGCATAGAGTTCGCTCGGGCTCCCTCCATCGCGCAAGCCCCTGAACGTTGCCCGCTCCCGCCCGAGTCGAGCCCGACACTCCTCGGCTATGTCATCCACCGCCGCAGCGGGGACCACCGCCACACCGTTCCCATCGGCGACAACGAGGTCACGTGGCTCCACCCGACGCCCTCCGATGTCGACCGCCACGTCGTAGGCACGCATCGCCCCCCGTCGTCTGATGTCGAGCGCGGTGCGGCCGGTGCCGAAAACATCGAACTCGAGACCCCGGATCTGGTCGACATCTCTGATCAATCCGGTAGTGATCGCTCCCTCTGCGCCTCGGTGCCGTGCCCCGGCGCTCATCAGCCCACCCCACAAGGCGGCCGGGAAACCATCGACGCTCGCTACCAGTGGGACGGAACCGTGCGGTATCGATCCCACCATCTCCAAGAGCAGGTCGATCTCGACGTGTTCGTCCGTCGGCTCGACAAGGCAGGGAAACGCCGGTCCCACGACGACGTGGCCCGGAGTCCCGACAAGTCTTTGGATCGCAGAAGGAAGCATGGGGTTCTCGAGCCCGCGGTCATCGAGGATGTCGGAAACCAAGGCGGTGTGCGCCGCCCTCAGAACCTCGACCGAGGCGAGCGCATACCCCATGAGTCTGAACGATAATCGATTATCGTTTGGCGCGTCGCTAGGAACCGCCATTGGATGAACTACAACCGAGACCGCTGAGGGAGCAGGTTTACGACCTGATCTGGCGGCGCATCATGAGCGGCGACCTTCGACCGGGAGACCGGATCGTCGAGTCGAAAATGGCGACGCAGCTCTCTGTGTCGCAGGCGCCAGTGCGGGAGGCCATTCAGCAAATGGTCAGTGAGGGTCTCCTTGTGACCTTGGCCCGATTTGGCACCTTTGTGCGCGAACTCGACGACCACGACATTCGCGACGTCTACTCGGTGCGTGAAGCACTGGAAGGCGTGGCCATGGAGGCAACACTCCGCCAGCCCGTGGTTGCCCGGGAGACAGCGCCGCTCCGAGCGACTCTACGAGGCCATGTTGGATGCGGCCGATGCCGACGACGGCAGCAGGCTGGTGGAACTGGACATGCGCTTCCACAAGGAGATCATCCGATTATCCGGAAACCAAGCGCTTCCCGATGTCATCGGGCCTCTGCTCTCCCAGACCGCGGCCTTCATCTCGATCACGAACCTGGTGTACTTCAAGTCGCTGCGCGAGGTGGCCGAAGCCCACTTACCGCTCCTCCAAATGGTGCAGCATGGGACTGATGCGACCCGGGCCAAGATCGCGGTGCGCCACCACTTGACCAGGGTGTGGGAACTCGTCGAATCCGCTCAGCGACACGATCGGGCGGCCGGCGCTCAGCATTGACCACGATTGGGGTAGCCGTGGCGACGCGGAGGAATGGTCAAGCGATTAACGGAATGGATTGCATGAGGACGGCGTGGTCGTTGAGCGAGAGGCGGACTCGCTCCGCAGATATCGGAGCCTCATTCCCGTTGGTCTGTGGGGACGTAGTCGCCGAGCCAAGGATGCTGGTCGTCCACCGGCTCCCACGACGGCGGCCCCACCTCGGTCACATGGGGCCGGTCGCTGGGCGTGACCCAGAAGCCGACGAAGCTGGCGGGAAACGTGGGGTGAGGGTTGTAAGCGCGATGGACGACGCCCACCGGCTCGGTATATACCTCGCCCGCCCGGTAGTGCTCTGACCTGCCTTCGTACTGAAGCGTGACCAGACCCCGCACCACCAAGAAGAACACAACCCCGTTGTGAACGTGCCAGCTGGCGGTTTGGCCCGGGTTGAGCTCGGAGAGCTGCACATTGACCTGGGCCTCCGGATCGCGCGGCAGCCTGGTCTCGACCTCGTCATAGATCACCCGCCGCACGTGTGCTGCGCCGGCCGGTACCAGGTCCGTCAATTGCAGCACCAGGTCTCGAGGAGCCTGTTCGGTGCTCATGCCACGCCCCCGGTCTCGGCGCCACGCCTCTGTGGCTGATGCATCATTACGCCCAACGGTTGGAAACCGCCCAAGGTGCAGGAAACCCCTATCAGGCCTCGAGGTCCTTGTTCTCGGTGACGAATTGGCTGACGATGAACGTCGCCCCCTGCGGATCCTTGATCACCACCAGCTTGGTCCAGGGCGCGTCCAATGGCCCGGCAACGACCTCGCCACCCAACTCCCCCGCCTTTGCCGCGGCCGCCGAGGCGTCGTCGATCCCGAACGTCACGCTCCAGTGAGGCGGCGTCTCCGAGTCGCCATCGGCGATCGGGTTGAGCGAAGCGACCACGTCGATGAAGCCCTCCGGCCCGCCCATCTGCGCCACCTGCTCGCGCAAGCCGGGGTTGCCCTCTTCGAGGTGGTCGCCGTACCCGGGCAGTGACCACATCTCGCCGGCGGGCAGCCCCAGCGTCTCCCATCCGAAGACGGCGCCGTAGAACGCCTTTGCCCCGTCAGGATCCCTCGTCGAGAGACCGTTGAAATTGAGGGCGCCATGCTCGTTGACGACCTGCGCACCCTTGTGAGCCTTTGCTTCCCAGACGCAAAAGGCGGCGCCCTCGGGGTCGGCAAGCACCGCCATGCGGCCCGTGTCCAAGACATCAAATGGTTCCGTCAACACGCTGCCACCGGCATCGCGGGCTTTGGCCGCTGTCTCGTCGGCACTGTCGACCCAGATGTAGGTGTTCCAGGAAGCGACAGGCGGAGCGCCAGGAGGGGTCGAGCCGATGGCTCCCACATCGCCGCCGCGGATCCGGCCGACGTAGTACTCGCCCTCTGACTCTTCGGGCATGACGTCCTCGAATTCCCACCCGAAGAGACCGCTGTAGAAGGCCAAGACGGACTCTGGGTCGGGGTTGCTGGTATCGATCCAGCAAGGCACGCCGGGAATGTAACCGTCTCGCTCGGGCATGATTTCCCTCAATCCTCGGGTTGTGCGGACCATACCTGTCTCCCCGGAGAAACCTCTCTGGGGGGAGTGGGTGGTATTCCGACCGGGATCGGCGCCGTAACTACCCTCCCGGGAGGACCTTCATCGCAAGGAGACGCCATGTTGATGACAACGACACCGGAGGTCGAGGGTCGGAAGATCGCCGAATACATCGACGTGATCACGGCTCAGGGCGTACTCGGGGTCAACGCCTTCAAGGACGTTGCGGCTGGGATGCGGAACATCTTCGGTGGTCGTTCCAAGTCCTACGAGAACGAACTCACCGCCGGGGTCAACTCGGTCCTAGACGAGTTGCGTATGCACGCCACCGAGGTAGGCGCCGACGCAGTAGTGGGTGTTGACATCGACTACGAAACTGTCGGTTCCAACATGCTGATGATCAGCGCCTCGGGTACCGCAGTCAAGCTGACGTGAGCTGCACAAGCGGGTCGGCGTGGAGAGACGCGCCGACCTGAGTTACGCCGCACTGCCAAAGCAGTCGGGCAGGATCGGATGGACCGGCAGGGGGAGCGCCTCACGGTTATCCCCAGGGGCTTCACCGTCTGGGTGGGTCCATCAACTCGGCAGCTTGAGCTGAGGTTTCGCTTCGCTGAGTTGCCGCAACTCGCCTCGCACTGCCTCGAGCATCTCCTTCCCCTGCCCAACCGCAAGGGCGATCGCGAAGTCGATCCGAAAACGAACCCGTGGATCGTCGCCGAAATAGATGCCAGACACCCTCTGGCGGTTCGAGACGTGAATGTAGGTGGCGCCGTCGCCGTGGTAGTGGCCAATCAGCTTCGAGAAGTGCCATTCCCGTGTGTACTTCGGACCCATGAAAACGATTCGCTGATTCGTCACGACCGCCGTCCCCTGGTCGACCAACGTCTGCTGTTCCGGCCCGGACACGTACGTGCCCCTCTGCTGCCCAACCCGGTAGTAGACGCCCTTCATGATCCGGAAGCTCACCCCCGCAGTTCCCCCTTGGTAGTGCCCACCGGCACTACGGGGTTCGACCAAACCGCACCCGGACAACTCCACGAACACCCGCTCCCCGGGCTTCTCGGCAAGCATCGCTGAGTCCCCTCTGAAACCAGGCGACGACAGAGCCTCGCCATCGGAGATCAGCTGAGAGACCTGCGCGACCTCCGCCTCCCAGTCGTGGGCGGCCGCCTCGTGCAGCTCCAAAGCCTTGCGCTGCCTGCGCCGCTCGAAGAATCCGGCCACGGTTACCTGCCCAAGCCTTCCAATCCGCAAGCTACTCCGCACGCACTAGATGTTCCCCCGGCACCCGCTAGGCGCAATCTGTCATACTTGAAAATGAGGAGTGGAAGACACTCAAAGGGGAGGCGCACCGTGAGCTCAATCGGACACACAAGAATTGGTCGCGTGTCGGCGGCCGTATCGCTCGTAGCGGCTATGGCGCTTTCGGGCATCCTCCTCGCATCGCCGCCGGTCGGAGCGCAACTCCCACCCGGGGGCACCTTCACCGACGACAACGGCAACACCCACGAGGGCTACATCGAGGCCATCGCCGCCGCTGAGATCACGCTCGGCTGCAACCCCGAAGGCACCCTTTATTGTCCGGCTGACCCCGGTGCGACGCGACCAAATGGCTTCTTTCCTCGCCCGCGGCTTCGACCTTCCCGCAGCGAACCGGGACTACTTCCCTGACGACGACGGTGAGCATGAAGGCAACATCAACCGCATCGCTGCCGCCGGGATCACAGAAGGACTCGAGGACGGTACATACGACCCTGACGGTCTCGTCACTCGAGCGCAAATGGGATCGTTCCTCGCTCGGGCAATGGAACTCAACCCGATCCCTGGCGATCGGTTCTCCGATGTATCGGGCGTGCACGAAGGAAACATCAACGCCATCGCCGAAGCAGAAGTGACCCTCGGATGCAACGAGGCGGGGACACTGTTCTGCCCCGACGACCTGGTGCGCCGTGATCAGATGGCCAGCTTCCTCGGGCGAGCGCTTGACCTCAAGCCCATCAACCCGCCCCCACCGCCATCGACCACCACTACTACGACGACGACAAGCACCACGTCACCGTCAAATTGTGACCCGTCATATCCCGAATTCTGCATCCCACCGCCGCCACCAGACCTCGACTGCGGCGACATCAATGGACCAAAGCCATTCATAGTCCTCCCACCTGACTCCCACGGGTTCGATTCCGATGGGAACGGTCTCGGCTGCGAATCGGGTTAGAGGGGGTGATGCCCTCTCGCAGGAGGCAGGGCGACACCTAGACAGTTAGGAGCGTGCCACCGGGCACCGAGACCCCTCGTCCCCTGTTCTTGGGCGCCGCTCCGATCGCGGCTCAGACTGATGACGGGGTGGAGATGTCAACCCGACCGGGATGCCGTGGGGCGGGCGACCCCGGTCAACTCTCGCAGCCAACCCCATCGCCGTCGCCATCAAAACCATGAGGGTCGGATCCGACAACGCTGAAGTTGGTTCCGTTCACGTCACCACAGTCCAAGTCGGGCGACGGAGGCGGAATGCAGAAGTCGGGGTAGCTCGAGTCGCAGTTCTCTGCCGGTGCTTCCGTGGTCGTAGTCGGCGGGACGGTCGTGGTCGTTGGCGCCATCGTCGTGCTCGTTGTGGTGCTGGTGGTGCTGGTTGTGGTGGTGGTCACTACGCACGTCTCGTCTGGATGCTCGGTGTCGGCTTGGCGGTAGCGGTCCCGTTGGGGATGGGTGCCGTATTCACCTGAGTCGTAGCGTGCATCAGCCAAGCCGTGGACGATCTGGCGGTAACCGACATCGACGCGGCCACGCAACACGTAGCGCAGGAGTCGGTCGTAGTGGTCGGTGTCGTCACGTCCCTGAACCGGGATCAGGTTCACCGTGCTGTCAGCGGGAGCTAGCCGCTCGGCGTTTGCTGTCGCCTTTGCTGAACATGGTGCTCCCCGTTCGGGGGTGTCCATGCCGATGAGCCGCACGGTGCCGGCGGTGGTTTCCACGGTGTCTCCATCCACCCAACGTATCACTTGGGCTCTGGGGATCGTCGTCGTGGTGGTCTTGGCAACGGTGGTTGTCGGCGCTTCCGTCTTGGTGGGGCCCACGGTGGTTGCTGGGGCTTTTGTGGTGGTGGCGGGCACGGTGGTTGCTGTCGGGGCGACGGTCACAGCGGAGGCCTCTTGGTCAGACGGCGGTTCCGCGGCGGCCTGCCCGTCACCGAACTGACTCACCACCATCCCGAACACGATGGCAGTCGATACGACTCCAATTGCCCATTTCTTTCCCCGGTCCATGTCCTCGTCTTTCGTTATGCCTGCGCGCTGGCCGCCGAACGGGGCCTTGAGCAGGCTGTGAACAGTCAGGTCAACAGTGCCGCAGTGGTTCCATCCAGTCATCATCAAGATTGATGGAATGCCCTGCGCCGGCGGACTCTCGAGGCTCATTCACCGGGACCGGAGTAGCGCCCGGAGCCATCGTGCCTCTCGAGACATTGACCGGGGGGTTCCACCGCCGCGGTGTCCGCTTCCCCGTGCCCCAGTAGGCACTCATTTCGGTTGGGCGCTCGACGCACGGTGACAGAGCGAGATCGATGTGGCGGTTTGCCGGAGCTGGGCCGCACTCGCCCTGACTGCTTTGCACGAACTTCGTGAAAGGTTGAGGCGCGCCTCCCCACCCCCTGCTCGGACAGACGGCCGCATCAACGTGCTTCAAATCATCAATCCTGACGATGACGAGGACAGGGCTACTAAGCAGGATTGGACACGGCAACACCCGTCCAACCAGCAGGTCGCTGCACGGACAAACCAAGCAGGAAAGAGTAAGGAATATGTTACAGCCGACGGTTCACAGTAAGCGGAAGTCGATCTTCGTGGGCATCTTGCTCGCGCTGTTTTTCGGCGCATTTTCTCTGTTCTACGTCCTTACACCCGGCATTGCGATACTCGCCATTCTGGGCATCTTGATCGCGGGTGGGATGTCACAGGGAATCCTGTGGTTCATCGCTGCGTTCGGGTTGCTGGTCTTCGTGCCGGTGTCGATCAGTCAGTACAACGAGAAGCTCGCAGTACTAAAGGCGGAAGAGGCTCAACTGAGCGCCATCGAAGTCAACCAACTGCTCGCTGCTGAGGGACTCTAGACGTTCATCGACCGGTTGATTTCTGAAACGAGTGCAAGATATGAGTCTTGAAATGATTGAGCCAAGGCATACAGCCAACCGAAAGCATCGCTGCTAGCAGCAGCCTCCAGCCTATTCGGCCCATTCGGGTTGTTCTATGTGGTGCAACCCCTTTTTACGTCGCGTACGGTGTGCTTGCGGGAGTGATTATCGTTGCAGTCAACAATGGCTTGATGAAAATGTCAGGTCTTGGTATGACCATCGGACGGGGCATCGTAGTTGCCGCTTGCATGATCTACAGCACGACCGTTGTCACTCAATTCAACGAAAGAGCGGCTTCTATGAGGAATCGACGTTGCTGGGTCCCCTCCGGGTGATCGGCTTGGTCTCTCGCTTGTCGTAGTCGAAGACGGGACACGCCCAAGGGATGAAGTGCCCAGACTCTCGGCGGCGTCACCTTCGTCGAGTTGGGGGGCTCCGGCGGGGGATCGTCGTGGTGGGCTGGCCGATCATCTCTGGCTTCCCGGCTGGCGTCTCGGTGTCCCCAGGCTGCTGCTCGTGCTCCACCGGCTCGTGGTACCTCTGCCGTGGGGGCGTAGCAGCGCAGAGTGGTCCGGACGGCGCGCTGGCGTCCGTCTCACCTTGACAGGGGCCCGACTCGTCAAACTGTGCGGGACGTCGGAACCAACCGCTATATGGGAACCGTCTGAACGGGGTGAGAGCCCGGCTGGTGCTGACTATCGCAGTGGTGGTGACCGCTTGTGCCGGCAGTGTCGGCAGCGCCGGCACGGCGTCGTCGACTGGGCCCGAGGCTTCGGCGATCACGAGCCCCGAGCAGCCAGCCACGACGGCGACTTTCCCAGTAACGGTCGCGGGCGAGCCGGTGCTCTTAGAAACGTCGCCCGGTGTGGAGCGTTCCGCTCCGTCGCCAGATGCTCCTGTCGGTGACCTGGCCGCCGGGTTGAACGACGCTGGGTTCGATCTGTGGCGCACCCAGCCTGCCGACGACAACCTGGTGTTCAGCCCATCCAGCATCGGTCATGCCCTGTTGATGGCGCGAGCCGCCGCCGACGACCCGACCGGCGCCGCCATCGACCAATCGCTGGGGCTGCCTGCTGGTCTGGCGGCGCACCAGGCATGGAACAGCGTCGACCACTCGATCGCCGCCTCCGCCGACGCCGCAGATGAGGTGACGGTCAATGCCGCTGACCGGATCTGGCCCCGAATCGACATCACGCCCGACCAGGACTGGGTCGATCTGCTCGTGGCCGAGCACGGCGCCACCACCGAGAAACTCGACTTCGCCGCCGCATCCGAGGAGAGCCGCCAGGTGATCAACGCCTGGGTGGGAGAGCAGACGAAGGGGCTGATACCGGAACTGCTCCCCCAAGGGTTCATCGACGGGCAGACGGTGCTCGTCCTGAGCGATGCCCTCTATTTCAAAGCCCGATGGCTGGTCCCCTTCGGGAAGTACGGGCCGGTCACCGACACCTTCACCCGGCTCGACGGGTCGACGACCCGGGTCGAGTACATGCAGGAGTTGGAGCTGGGAGACAGGCGGGGGCGGGGGAATGGCTTCGTCGGCGCCGAGATCCCCTATTCCGGAGGCGAGTTCTCGATGCTGGTGATCGTCCCCGACGAGGGGCGCTTCCACCGGGTCCGCGACACTCTCGACCAGGATCTCCTCGACCGCATCGATGGTTCATTCACCACCGGCCCATACGAGCTGCTCCTCCCCAAGTGGGCCGACCACAGCGAGCTCGATCTGCTGGCCTGGCTCGAGGAGATGGGTGCCTCCCCGGGGAGCTACCCAGCGATGTCACCAGACGCCGTCCTAGACGGCGCGGTCCACGGCGCCGACATCGAGGTGGACGAATGGGGCACCGTCGCCGCCGCCGCCACCGCCATGGGATTCGCTGCGTCGGGTCCGCCCGAACCCGAACTCGTCGTCCGCGCCGACCGGCCCTTCCTCTATCTGATCCGCCACCGCCCCACCGGGCTAGTCCTGTTCGCCGGCCAGGTCACCGACCCCAGCGGCTGATCGCCAAGTGGTCGACCAAAGGCCGGTCGAAGCCGACCACGAACCACGCCGCCCCCTTGGTCGACGTCAGCCGATCGGCATAGACCTTGGCGACAACGGTCCCAGCCTCGTCCCGAAACACGAACACCACGTTGTGCCCGTCGCGCAACGTGTCCGCTCGCCTCAGGCTCCTCAGCAACTCCGCCGCGTTCATGACGTCCCGGCAGCGAGGAATCCGCCGAATTGGTGAAGTCGTGCAGCGCGGCGCGAGCGGTGGCCTGAGATTTCCACGCCCGACGAAGGCCGGAAGAAGCCGGTAACCAGAGGTCCCGCGAATCCGTTGCTGGACAAAGGCTGTCAATGGGAGGGGCCCGTCGACAAATCCCCTGGTAGATAAGCTAAAGAGCCGGGCCTGTAGCTCAATTGGTAGAGCAGGGGACTTTTAATCCCAAGGTCGTGGGTTCGATTCCCACCGGGCCCACTCTCCTGACCAGGCACTTTTACACGTTGCAGCCACTCCGGCATCGCCTCCGCGGCGTCGCGGGCGACACTCTGGGGACAAAGTGAGTCCTTCACGACGACATCCTTCACTCCGACATTGGAGGCGACCGCTTGAGCACGGGGGCGAGCTCGCTCGAGCAAGTAGGCCCGGTGCGTTGAAGTCGCCGGTGCCCGCACGTTGGTCTGTACGGTTGGGAGATGAAGGGCACCACTTGGATGGCAGTGAGTGGCTTGGCGCTCCTCGTCGTATTGGTGGTGATTGTGTTTGTCCAGACGTCGCCGCTCGGACAGAATCCGCCCGACACCGCGATCATCGGCTCGTCAGCGATCCCATAACGACAGGAATCGCGACATCGCCGAGCCATACCCACCAATCGAGCCTCACGACCAAGGGATGCTCGACGTGGGCCACGGCAACCTCGTCTATTGGGAAACGTCGGCTAACCCGGAGGGCAAGCCGGCGCTGGTCGTCCACGGTGGTCCTGGCTCCGGCTCCGGGCCGGGAAATCGCCGCTTCTTCGATCCCGAGCGCTACCGGGTTGTTCTCTTCGACCAGCGCGGGTGCGGGGACAGCACACCGCACGCCAGCGACCCGGCCACCGATATGGGCGTGAACACCACCGAGCACCTCCTCGCCGACATGGAGCGGCTGCGCCAGCACCTTGGGATCGAGCGGTGGCTGCTGTACGGAGGTTCGTGGGGATCGACGCTGATCCTCGCCTACACCGAGCGCCACCCCGAACGGGTGTCGGAGATCGTCATTCCTGGCGTCACCATGACCCGCCGGTCCGAAGTCGACTGGCTCTATCGGGGTGTCGGCCGCTTCTTCCCCGAGGCGTGGGAGCGGTTTCGGACCGGCCTGCCGGAGGCCGATCGCGGTGGCGATCTTGTCGCCGCCTACGCCCGGCTAGTGGAGGCACCAGACGCTGATGTTCGGAGCAAGGCGGTGGCCGACTGGTTGGAGTGGGAAGACGCCGTCGTCTCGCAGGAACCGCACGGGACACCGAACGCCTATAGCTCCCGACCCCCGGCGGCGCAGATCGCCTTCGTCCGGATCTGCGCCTGGTATTTCTCCCACGGCGCCTGGCTGGAGGAGGGGGCACTGCTGCGCGACGCGGGCCGACTCGCTGGCATCCCGGGCGTTCTGATCCATGGTCGCCTGGATATGGGTTCCCCTGTTGGTGCGGCCTGGGAGCTGGCTCGCGCCTGGCCGGACGCGCGGCTGCTTGTGGTCGACGATTCCGGACACACAGGAAGCGAGACGATGAGGAACGCGATCCTCGACGCCCTCAACGAGTTTGCCCGACGCTGACTCCGGTCCCCAAGTCGCCACACGTCCACGCTCAACGAACTTTGCGCCAGATACTCAATAGCCCGGGTGATTGGGTCAACCGATGAGTACGTGAGCGCGTCCGTGGCTAGTGGAGCGACCCAACTGGTCCGGTAGCGTCCCGCCGTGTTCGACATGGCCATAGTCCGCGTGAGGGGCGGGGGGACGCCGCCGGCCGTGTGGAAACGGATCAACCATGGGTGAGGCACTGCTTTGGGGTCTCGCCGCGGGCGCAGCATTGGTGCTCGGGGGTGTCGTTGCGCTGCTCACCGATCCGTCCCCACGATTGCTGGGGCTACTTCTCGGTTTCGGCGCCGGCGCGTTCATCAGCGCAGTCGCCTATGAACTGATCGATCTGGCCACCACAGTGGGAGGGGGAAGCGGTCGGGTGGCCTCTGGGCTAGCTGTCGGGGCAACGCTGAGTTACCTGGTGGCTAGAAGAGCTGACCGCTTGGCCGGTTCGCGTGAAGGGGTACTTCCTGGGATCATCATCTCAGTTGTGCCCGAGGCTGTGATCATCGTCGGGGCACTGCTCTTGGGGCACGGCGTCGACATAGCTGTGATCGCCGCCGTGGCGTTGTGCGGGCTCCCCGAAGCTGTGGCAGCAACCGAGCGGCTGCAGCGGCACGACATGCGGCCGAGCCGGATCATTCTCCTCTGGGTGGGAATGGCGTTGCTGGTTGGCATCGGCGCTGCGGTTGGTTACATCCTTTTGGAAGGGGCTGCCCCGGGCGTAGTGGCGTTTGTGCTCGCCCTCGGCGGAGGGGTGGTGCTCACCCAACTGGTGGCTGTGATGATCCCCGAGGCGAGCTCGCTCAGCGGACGGGCGGTCGGGCTGGCAGCCACCGCCGGGTTCGCCCTCTCCGTGGCGCTCGTCGGTCTGGGCTAGCCGCAACAGACCACATCGCTTCGGAATACAGGAACAGGGCTGTCTTCCGCCCGTTAGCCTCGCCCGGCTCATGGAGATCCCCGAAGGCATCGAGTTGCGCCCTATCACCCGCGAAGACCTGCCCGAGGTTCATGGTGTGATGCGCCGCAGCGAGGTCAACGACAACGAACCGTTGGTGACGCCATTCGATGAGGTCGTCTCCGAGTACGAGGCGCCCTTCTTCGACCCAGAATTGGACTCTCGCCTCGCCGTGGATCGCGAGGGCCGGGTGGTCGCATGGGCAAAGGTCTGGTACCGGCCGAGCGCCGAGCGCGAGCACCGCGCCTATCTCTTCGGCGGTGTCGACCCAGAATGGCGGAGGCGCGGCGTCGGGACCGCCGTGTTCAACTGGCAGTTGCAGCGCGCTCGGCGATTGGTGAGCGAGGCGGAACCCGACCTCCCACGAGCGGTTCGCACCAACTCCTGGGACTGGCTCGAGGACGCCACCGCCCTCTACGAGCGGTTCGGATTGGAACCGGTCCGCTACAACGATGTCCTCATCCGGCCATTGGCCGATCCGATCCCAGCGGTCGCCGTCGGTGGAGCCGAGTTGGTGCCGTGGGATGAAGTCGATTCCGAGCAGGTGCGGCAAGCCCACAACGAGGCTTTCGCCGACCATTGGGGGTCCACGCCCATACCCCGAGAGTCGTGGGACCATCTTGACAGGGAATCCGACTTCCGCCCCGACCTGAGCTTTGTGGCGCTCGCCGAAAGTGCGGTGGTGGGGTACACCCGGAACGCCGTCTACCCCTCGGATTGGGAGACCGTTGGCCGTAAGGAGGGGTGGGTGGAGCAACTCGGCGTCAGGCGTTCGTGGCGTAGGCGGGGAGTCGCCTCTGCGTTGCTAGCTGCCTCGATGCAGGCGTTCCTCAACGATGGGCTCGACCACGCCGCGCTGGCCGTCGACACCGACAACCTCACGGGAGCATATGGGCTCTATCAGCGGCTCGGCTTCCGACAGCGGCACCGCAGCGTCACCCATCAACTGACCATCGCTCGCTGACGACCAGGGTCGGGTCCTACTTGTCTGATGATGCGTGGCGGTCCCTCGACATGCCATAATCCCGCAACGCGTTCATCGAGAGCGGTCGAGGGACGGGCCCTGCGAAACCGCGGCAACCGGCCTCTGGCACGGTGCCAATGCCCGAACGATGAGCCGCCGACAGGCGGGGCTGATCCCGCCTCGAGGCGCTCACGAGCGCGTCGAGGATGAGAGGAGAAAGCCATGAACGTAAGCACCTGTTGTCATCGCCCGATGGGGGAAGCGCCGTGACCGTGACCCCCCACCTCCTCGGTTATCCCCGGATCGGGCCCAATCGCGAGCTCAAGTGGACCCTGGAAGGCCGCTGGTCGGGCAAGACAAGCACCGAAGAATTCGAGAAGCGGATCGACCAACTGAAACGAGACCACCTCGAAGAGCAGCGAGCGCTCGTGGGAGGCGCCACAGACGACTATTTCCTCTACGACCAGACGCTGGAGACGGCGGTGATGCTGGGCGCAGTCCCCGGTTGGGCGCAAGACGACGACCCTTTCATGACCGTATCGAACCTGGCGAGGGGCACGCCCGACCACGAGGCCTGGGAGATGACCAAGTGGTTCGACACCAACTATCACTACGTCGTCCCCGAGCTGACCGATCCCGCCACAACGCTGACACCTCTCCCCTGGCGGACTCCCGTTGCCGGAACCACCTGGGTGGTTCTCGGTCCGTTCAGCCTTGTCAAGCTGTCGAGAGTCGCAGGCGACCCGGTCGCAATCGCCCAGAGTGTGGGCCGTGCCCTGTGGGAACTCGCCGAGACGTTGACCGATATCCGGCTGCAGCTCGACGAACCGTGGTTGGGCATGGTGCTCGAGGAAGACGACCGAGTCATCCTCGATGCCGCATACGGTGAGCTGCCGGAGGAACTACGTCCCCTCATAACGGTCCCGTTCGGGTCGGTCGACGCTGCCGCCGCCGCTGCGCTCGCCGATGCCGGCGCCGTCGTGCAGACGAAGCCCGAGAGGTTGTCCGAGCAGCCGTGGCAGGGACGCGACCGTCTGCTCGTGGCCGTCATGGACGGCCGAAGCGTCTGGGCCGACCCATTCGAACCGGTCGCCGATTCGCTGGCCGGCTTGCCTGATGGCACCGATGTGCTCGTGGCTCCATCGACGTCGCTCATGTTCCTCCCCGTCACAACAGCGGGTGAGGACCTTCCCGATGGCTTCCAATTCGCCCGCGAGAAGGCCGCCGCCCTGGCAACTTGGGCGTCTGCGCTTGAGGAGAACGGGCACCCGGCGACCCCTGCTCCATCGGTCCCCGAGTTTCCCCCTGTTGGCGAGGTGGAGGCCAGGGCAACCAGAGAGGAACGGCGCGCCGCCCAGGCCGATCTCGATCTTCCGCCGTTCCCCACGACCACCACGGGGAGCTTGCCCCAGACGGCCGAAGTTCGCCGGCTTCGGGTGTCGCTTCGCCGCGGCGATATCGACCAGCAGCAGTACGACGACGAGATCGACCGACTGATCACCGACGCCGTGCATTGGCAGGAAGAGGCGGGTCTCGACGTCCTGGTCCACGGTGAATTCGAGCGGACCGACATGGTCGAGTTCTTCGGCGAGCGGATGGACGGATTCCTCACCACCAATAACGGGTGGGTCAACTCATACGGCTCGAGATGCGTGCGGCCGCCGATCTTGGCAGCACCGCCTTCCATCTCCGAGCCTATGACCGTGCGCGAATGGCGGGTGGCTCAGGCGGCCACCACCAAGCCGGTGAAGGGGATGCTCACCGGGCCGGTGACCATCGTCAACTGGAGTTTCCGCCCCCCCGGCGTGCCCGATGACCGGCTGTTCTGGGCGGTCGCGCTACCCATCGCCCAGGAAGTCGACTATTTGGAGCAGGCGGGCGCGAGGGTCGTCCAGATCGACGAGCCGGCGGTGCGTGAAAGGTGGCCCCTGCCTACGGCCGAGGCCGAGCAACTGCGCGAGGTGTACGCCAGAGGGGTGAGGGCGTCGCTGGCGAGAGTGTTCGCCGGACCGCCGCGGGTGCAACTCCACACCCACATGTGTTACGGCGACTTCGCCGACATCGTTCCGCTCTGGGGCGACGCCGGGGTCGATGTGGCCTCGGTGGAGTTCTCCCGGTCGAAGGACGAGAGCTACATCAGGCTCTTCTACGACCTCTTCGATGATGGCCACCTCGCCATCGGCCCCGGGGTGTTCGACGTCCACAGCCCGCACAGCCCCGGTGAGGCGCTCATGGAGGAGAGACTCCGTCACTTCCTCGGTTTCATGGAACCGGTCGACATCTGGGTCAACCCCGACTGCGGCCTCAAGACGAGGACGTGGGATGAGGTGAAGCGCCAGGTGGGTGAGATGGTGGGCGCCGCCCGGGCACTGCGGGAGGGTTGATGCTCTCCACGGCCGGTGGGTTCATCGAGGTGGCGGAGGTGAACCCTCCGCTGCTTCCCGACATGACACATAGCCACCTTGAAGGGAAATGGCAGCGGATCCTGGTAACCGACAACCCGTTCGGACAGGTACGGGTTTCGCCATACGCATACGCCGCCCGAATCACCCACGATGCGCCCACCGTCCGCCCCACGGTGGTGGTCTCGACCAGGGACCGGAACATCCTCGCCATCGAGAGCGAGGTGCGGGGAGCGCTTGGGAATGGGGTCGACTCCTTCCTTGTGGTTGTGGGCGACACCCTCCCCGAGGTGGACCACTGGGCCAACCACTACGAGATAGTCGAGCATCTGCTCGCCCTTCAGGAGCGCATGCCCGCCTTCGAGGTCGGGATGACCACCAGGTTCCGCTCCTGGCAGTTCCGCCGCCGTGTGGAGTTGGGTGCCCAGTTCTTCGTCGCCGGGCCGGTGCTCGACCCCGACACCGTGGAAGCAAGCATGCGCCGCCTCGCCATCGAGGAGGGGGACCCCCCGGTGTTCGTCGGGGTGGTCCCGCCCTTCTCACCCAGTTGGATCAGCCGGTTGGAGTCGCACGGGGCAGTCCCCGCCAGCCTGGCTTTGAAGGAGAAGATCGCCTCGCTCCCCAACGGCGAACGTCGCCAGGAAGCGTGGCGTCTTGCCGCCGAGACAACCGAGCGCTGCCAACAGGCCGGAGCGGCAGGCGTTGTCCTGATGACCCTCAAGTTCTCCACCCTGGTCGGCGAGGCCGCCACCGCCTGGGGCGATAGCTAGCGGCGTGATCGCGACCGTTGGTGAAGAGCGATGGATGAACATCGAAGTCGATCTCCGGTTCTCAAACCCAGAACCCAGGACCCAAAACCCAAAACCAAAGCTCTAACCACGGTGGCATACCAACGGGCGCTCGCTCTCTTGACCGAACGCGATCCCGACCTGGAACGGGCCGTGACCGAAGCACCCGACCCGCCGTTCTGGAGGCGCGAGCCGGGTTTCCCCACGCTGATCCTGCTCATCCTCGAGCAGCAGGTCTCGATCGCGTCGGCGCTGGCAACCTACAACCGATTGATCGCGACGGTGGGCAACCTGACCCCAGCCGCATTGCTCGAGTTGGACGACATCCAGATGAGGTCGGTCGGGTTCAGCAGACAGAAGACCGGCTATGCCCGCGCCCTCGCCTCAGCGATCATCGACGGTCGGCTCGATCTGGCCTCGCTCACGGCGATGTCCGACGAAGAGGCTCACGCATTGTTGGTCAAGTCTCCCGGGATCGGCCCGTGGACCGCCGACACCTATCTGCTGTCGGCTTTACGACGTCCCGACGCGTGGCCGGTAGGCGATAGGGCGCTCCAGGTCGCCGCCGCCGAGGTGAAGCGTCTCACTGAGGTCCCCGGCCCCGCAGAACTCCTCGCCTTGGCTGAGAGGTGGCGTCCCTATCGAGCGGTGGCCGCCCGCATCCTCTGGCACCACTACCTCACCATCCGCAGAAAGATGGGGCCGGTCCCCTGAGATTCAAAGCGGACCTCCGCGGTCCTCGTACCTTCCTACGTTTCGCCAAAAGGAGGATGTCTTGTCGGTTACCTGGTTCTCGCTCGACGTCGACTCAGCCGATCCGCCAACGCTCGCCCGTTGGTGGGCCGAGGTGCTCGGCTATGAGGTGGTGTGGGAGGAGGACGCATACGTCGCAATCGCCGCTGACAACGGCACCCTTCCGGGGATGATCTTCAACCGGATAGATGCGCCCAAGAATGCAAAGAACCGGCTACACGTCGACCTGAACCCCGAAGATCAAAACGCCGAGGTGACTCGGCTCGAGGGTCTGGGTGCGACCCGGGTGGACATCGGTCAGGGAGAGAAGCCTTGGGTGGTGATGGCCGACCCCGAGGGCAACGAGTTCTGTGTGCTCACACCGTGGAGCCCTCCGCCGGAAGGTCAGAGCAGCGGGTGATCAACTCGATATCCGTCCTCTCAAGGCTGAATTGACGCCGGGGAGAACAGGACCAACCGGTCTCGGATCGACGCCTCCAACAATTGAGCGCGCACGGCGGTCCCCTCGACAACGCCCTTGCCCTCTATGCGCGCATGGACCGCCGGTGAGGTCAACTGCACCCTGCCCACCGAGGTGGCGGCGTCATAGTCCACCACGACTCCCTCGAACACCTCGCCGACCCTGTCCAAGAGAACCGCCGCCTCGACCAGATCGAGACACTCGACGGCGTAGCGACTCGCCCGCCCCACCCCGCGAGCCATGATGTCGGGAATTCCGGTCATGCCGTGGAGTACCCACTCCGCCGGCTCGGCACCTGTTTGGACTGCCAGACAGGTCTCGGCCGCATAACGGTCCACAAGCCGGCGCAGCGGGGCGGTGACATGGGCGTAGAGAGAGGCGACGGCGGCGTGCGGTCTCGGAGGCTGCTTCGGACCGATGACCTGGTAGCCGGCACCACGGAATAGTCCGGCCGCCTCGGCAAGAGCCGCCGCCTCGGCGGGATGGGAGGCATCGAGCGACCGGATGAATCCGGCGGTAGCCAAGGTCCGGGGGCCAGTCGACACCGAGCGCTTTGGCCGAATGACGGAGCCGGTTCACATCCTCCTCCGGGGCCGGCGCCAGAGTGCGGAGGACGCCAACGCCTGCCTCCGCCATCATCCGGCCGGCCGCCATCCCCGTCGCCAGCGAGAGCTGAGCGTTCCACTTCTCCACATCTGGCACGTCGCGGAACTCGAGCTGCCACCCCCCGTCGACAGGCACGACCCGCTGCTCCGGAACCGGGAGCGAGACCCCGCCGCGCGCTGCCTCGCGCTCGATTCGGAGCGGGCCCAATTGACCGAGCGCGACCAATGGCTCAGCAGGGTGACCCGCATCGAAGCCTGCCTGGACCGATACGTAGTCGAGCTGCGCCCGACTGCGCACCAGCGCTCGACCCACCAGCGCCGATTTCATCTCTCCCTCGAGGTCGAAGGAGACATCCCAGACCACGGCAGGGCGGTCCTCGCCTGCAAGGAGAGACCCCCTCCCCTCGGAGAGGGTGAAGGGATGGAGCGGCGTCCGCTGGTCGGGGGCATACAGCGTCACCGCCCTGAGGCGCGTCTCCTTGTCGAGGTCGCCCCCAGGAGTGACAAAGGCGGCGACGTCCGCAACCGCGTAACGGAGCCGAAACCCGGTGGTGGTGCGCTCCAGATGGATGGCCTGGTCGAGGTCCCGCGACCCGGCCGGGTCGAGTGTCACGAAGGGGATGTCGGTGAGATCGGTCTCCGGCAGCCGCGGCGGCTTCAGGGCCTCCTGCTCGGCCTCCGCCGGATAGCGCTCGGGTATCCCAAGCTCCGCCCGGATCGTCTCCAACCCGGCCCTCACCTCCTGGTCGGGCGCGACAAACCGAAGACGTCGCTGCGGCATACCCACATCCTATGGATCGAGTGGGGGGGGTAGGTGGTTGGTATGTCCGCCGTCCGCCGTCCGCCGTCCGCCGTCTTCCGCCTTCCGTCCTCCGTCTTCCGACTTGGGAGCCGCCTACCCTTGACAGCCCATGGCCGACGCCTATACCGCTCCGGTGCGGGACATGCTGTTCGTCCTCGAGACGGTGTGCGATCTCGAGGGCTTGAGCGCCCTCGAAGGCTACGAGCACGCCGACCCGGAGACGGTGGGGGGGCTACTCGAAGAAGCGGGGAGATTTGTCTCGGAGGTGATCGCACCGCTCAACAGGGTCGGGGATCAGCAGGGGTCCCGGCTGGTCGACGGAAATGTGGTCACACCTGACGGTTTCAAAGAGGCCTACCGCAGCTTCGCCGCTGCAGGATGGCCCGGTGCACATATGCCGGCCGAGTGGGGCGGAGGCGGGTTGCCGCGGGCGGTAGGGGTCGCCATCCAGGAGATGGTCACCTCGGCGAGCATGGCGTTCTCGCTCTGCCCGCTGCTTACGCAGGCCGGGATCGAGGCGCTGGCGTTGCACGGCACACCCGAGCAGCAGGACACCTACCTGACCAGGCTCGTGACGGGCGAGTGGGCAGGGACGATGCAGCTCACCGAGCCGCAGGCAGGCTCCGACGTGGGAGCACTCACCACCAGAGCGGTGCCAGAGGACGATGGGACCTACAGGCTCTTCGGCACCAAGATCTTCATCACCTGGGGCGACCACGACATGACCGACAACATCGTGCATCTCGTCCTCGCCCGAACCCCCGGTGCCGGGCCGGGGACCAAGGGGATCTCACTGTTCCTCGTCCCCAAGTTCCTGGTGGACGCCGACGGCAACATCGGCGAGCGCAACGATGTCAAGGTGGTCTCGTTGGAGCACAAGATGGGCATCCACGCCAGTCCCACCTGCGTGATCAGCTTTGGCGAGGATGGGGAGGGTGCGCTTGGCTACCTGATCGGCGAGGAGCAGCAGGGGATGCGCCTCATGTTCACCATGATGAACAACGCCCGTTTGGGCGTGGGTATCGAGGGTGTTGCCATCGCGGAACGGGCTTACCAGCAAGCTCTCTCCTTCAGCCAGGAGCGGAGGCAAGGCAGGGCTAGCGGGTCGACCGAAAGCTCGTTGATCATCGAGCACCCCGACGTACGGAGAATGCTTCTCACCCAGAAGTCGCTCATCGAGGCGATGCGGGCTCTGCTCTACCTCGAGGCGTCGCTGCTCGACGTGGCCGACCGCCATCCCGACCCCGAGGTCGCCAACCGCAGCGCCGAGCGGGCCGACTTGTTCACCCCGGTGGCCAAGGCATGGTGCACCGACCTCGGGGTTGAGCTCACCTCTCTGGCGCTCCAGGTCCACGGCGGGATGGGATACGTGGAGGAGACCGGAGTCGCCCAGCACATGCGCGATAGCCGGATCGCGCCCATCTACGAGGGAACGAACGGCATCCAGGCGATCGACCTGGTGAGTCGCAAGCTACCGATGAGGGAAGGCGGGGTCATCACCGACCTGCTGGAGGACGTGGCGGTGACGGTCTCCGCTCTGCGTGATGCGGGGATGTCGGGCGAGTCCGAGGCTCTCGACACTGCCAACGCCGCGGTGAAGGACGCCACCACCTGGCTGCTGTCGCGCCGGTCGGAGGATCCTGATGATGCGCTCGCCGGAGCCACGCCATATCTCAGGATGCTCGGCTTCACGATTGGAGGATGGCTGCTCGGTCGCGAGGTGCTGGATCTCCGCGAGCGGGAGGGCGAGGACAGTGGTTGGGTGGGCGCAAAGATGGCGACCTTCTCCTTCTACGCCACTCAGTTGCTCCCCCAGGTGACCGGGCTGACTCCTTCTGTCGTGGCCGGGGCCGCCCCACTGTTTGCGATCGAGCCCAAGTACTTGGCAGGCGGGTGACGGGTCAGATCTTGTGCAACTGATGGGCGCCGTCGCGGTGGTCACGGGTGGCGGCAGCGGGATCGGCGCTGCGCTCGTGCGGCGCTTCGCCGCCGAGGGTGCCGCCGGGATCGTGGTTGGTGATATCGACCTCGCCACCGCCGACGCCCTGGCCAAGGAGGTGGGACCCGCGGTCCTGGCGGTGGAGGCCGACGCCGCGAACGAGGACGACACGGTGCGTCTGCTCGAGACTGCCGAGGACCGATACGGGCCGGTGGACCTCTTCTGCGCCAACGCCGGGATATTCACCCCCGGCGGACCCGAGGTGGTCGACGATGCCTGGGACCGCATCTGGCGTGTGAACGTGATGTCCCACGTCCACGCCGCCCGCCACTACGTGCCCCGAGTCATCGCACGTGGTCGCGGACATCTGCTCCACACGGCGTCCGCCGCAGGACTGCTCTCCAATCTCGGCGCCGCCCCGTATGCGGTCACCAAGCACGCCGTGGTGGCATTAGCGGAGTGGTTGTCGATCACGTTTGGCGATCGGGGGCTTGCGGTCTCCTGTATCTGCCCGATGGGGGTCCGCACCGCCATGCTCGACTTCGACACGCGTGACTATGTGCGCCCCACCGCCATCGACCCCGCCGAGGTCGCCGAGGCGGTCGTCGAGGGCCTGACAGCCGAGCGCTTCCTCATCCTCCCCCACCCCGAGGTGGCGGGGTACGCAATGCACCGCGCCACCGACCCCGATGGCTGGCTAAGGGCAATGCGCCGGCTGCAGGCAGACATCTACGACTGAAGGGGACACGACGCCGTCAACGACCGCCGTTAGCGTGGAGGGAACGTGACCGACAATCAGAATCTCCCCGAGGACGAACTACCCCCACCGGTGGACTTCGGAACGCCGCCTCCTACGCCGGTTCCCTTCGAGCCGGTGCCGGAGCGGCCCGTCGTCCTCCGTCGCTGCCAGACGGGCAGGGTCATCGGGGGCGTGGCATGCGGCATCGGGCGCTGGCTCGGGATCGACGCCCTATGGATCCGCATCATCCTCCTGGTGCTGCTCTTCGGTGGTGGGTCGGGCCTGTTGCTCTACATCGTCGGGTGGATCGCCATCCCCGAGGAGACGGCGGACGAGCCCGTGGGCGTGTCACCGCACGCCTCGTCATATCGGACCCAAGTGTTCATCGGCGGGGCATTGGTCGTCCTGGGGAGTTGGGTGCTCGTCACCCGGCTGTTCCCTCAGATCTCCGGGTTCATCGGACCGATCGTCGTGATCGTCTTCGGTCTGATGCTCCTGCTCGGAGGGCGGAAGCGGTGACATCGGTCACGGCCGGCCGCTCACCGCTGCCGGTCGGTCGGTTCGTACTCGGTTTGCTGGTGGTCGCAGCCGGGGCCGTCTGGTTGTTGGACTCGCTCGATGTGATCGAGATCTCGTGGACCATTTTCTTCCCGATCGCGCTGATAATCACCGGAATCGGGGTTCTCGTCGCCAGCCCCGGGCACACCGAGGGTGGGCTCATCGGGATGGGAGTGGTGTTGTCGGTGCTCACCGTGGCGACCTCGCTATCCCCGCTCGACGTCTTCAGGGGTGGGATCGGCGATCGAAACTTCGCTCCCACCAGCGCGGCTGACCTCGAAGAGGAATACGTGCTGGGCATCGGCGACATGGAACTCGACCTGAGAGGACTCGATGTCTCCGAAGGGACATTGAGCGTCAAGGCGAGCGTGGGGATGGGTCAGTTGCAGGTGCGGGTACCCGGCGATGTCAACGTTATAGCGACCGGTTCGGCGGCGCTTGGACAGGTACAAATGTTCGGGGATGACCAAGGGGGATTTGGACCGAGCCTGGAGACCAGGATCGATGTCCCCGGCTCTCCGGTGACCATCGAGTTGGAGGCGTCTGTGGGAATGGGAAACGTGGAGGTGAGCTCGTGAACCTGGGATCACTGATTGCAGGGATGGTCTTCGTCATCCTCGGGGTGCTGTTCCTGCTCGACAATCTCGGCGTGTTCGAGGTCAGCTTCGCCGTGGTGTGGCCGATCGTCCTGATCGGAATTGGGTTGGCGCTGCTGCTGGGCGGTCTCGGCCGCCGCCGTCAAGACACCCCTCCCGTGGAGTGATCGTCCGCATCGGGCTACCCTGACTCCTGACGCGGGAGCTCGGTAGGACCGGGCTGAGAGGGAGGCTTGGAGCCTCCGACCGTTGGAACCTGGACCGGGTAATGCCGGCGTAGGAAGCCTCTCGGTGCACCCAGCCGCCCGCTCTTTCGAGTCTGGAACGAGCAAATGCGAACGGTGCGAAGCCTGGGGACATGGGTCTCCCTCGTCTTGGTCCTGGCGGGGTGTGGTGACGCCTCAACGCCCCCGACCACCGAGTCGGACGCCGGGGCGCCGGAGTCTCTAGTTGTCGTGTCGCACGAATCCTTTGCCGCCGGTGTCACCGAAGAGACCTTTGCCCAATTCACCGATGAGACCGGGATCACGGTGGAGGTGCTCGCCGGAGGAGATGCCGGAGCAACGCTCAACCAGGCCATCCTCACCAAGGATGCGCCGCTGGGTGACGTCTTCTTCGGAGTCGATACCACCTTCCTTTCCCGGGCGCTGACAGAGGATCTGTTCGCCGCCCACCAGTCCGAACTGCTCGCCGATGTCCCCGACGATCTCCAGGTCGACGCCACCCACATGGTGACTCCGATCGACTACGGCGACGTATGCATCAACTACGACAAGGAGGGAATGACGGAAGCCGGACTCGACCCCCCGGCGAAGCTCTCCGACCTCACCCGGCCCGAGTACAGGGGCTCTCTCGTCGTCGAGCACCCGGCCACTTCCAGCCCCGGGCTCGCCTTTCTGCTCGCCACCATCGCCGAGTTCGGCGAGGAGGGGTGGACGGATTTCTGGGCCGGGTTGCGGGACAACGATGTTGCGGTGACCGCGGGGTGGGACGAGGCCTACTACTCGACATTCTCCGGAGGCTCGGGCGAAGGAGACCGACCACTTGTGGTCTCGTATGCGTCGTCGCCCCCGGCAGAGGTGATCTTCTCGGAGACTCCGATCGACGAGGCACCGACCGGTGTGGTCACCGCGGGCTGCTACCGCCAGGTGGAGTTCGCCGGTGTCCTCGACGGGACCGGCAACGAGGCTGCGGCGGGTGATCTGATCGACTTCATGCTCTCACCCGCTTTCCAGGAGCAGATCCCGCTCTCCTGGTTCGTCTTCCCTGCGAACGAAACGGTGGACCTGCCTCCGGAGTTCGCCGATCACACCGTCATACCCGACTCGCCGGCCGCCATCGATCCCCACGAGATCGAATCCAACAGGGAGTCGTGGATCACGGAATGGGAGGAGTTGATGCAGGGGTGACCTCTGCTGGGCTGTTGCCGCGACGCCGGATGACATGGCTGCTGGCGGCGCTCCCCGTGGCCTTTCTCGGCTATCTGTTCATCCATCCGCTGATCCGGATCCTCTTCACCGGTCTCGAAGGTGGCGCCGGTTCGGCGTTTGCCGAATTGGTGAGCCGCCGCTCGCTGATTGGTGTCGCCTGGTTCACGCTGTGGCAGGCGGTGGTGTCCACCGCGCTCACAATCACCTTGGCATTGCCCATCACCTGGGTGCTCTCCAGGTTCACCTTTCCGGGGCGAAGCGTGGTGCGCGCCGCACTGCTCGTCCCCTTCGTGCTCCCCACAATCGTCATGGGGGCGGCTTTCCTCGCCCTCGCCGGCCCCTCGGGACTTCTTGGTGTCGACCTGACCGGGACCGTATGGATCATTCTCTGGGCACACATTGCGTTCAACATCGCCGTGGTGGCTCGCACCCTGGGCGGCCTCTGGGAGCACCTCGATCCACGGCTGGAGGAGGCGGCACGTTTGCTCGGGGCGAGCCGCTGGCAGGCGTTCCGCACAGTCACCCTCCCGCTGCTCCGCCCCGCCCTTGGAGCCGCCGCATCGATCGTCTTCTTGTTCTGCTTCACCTCCTTCGGCGTGGTGCTCATCCTCGGTGGGACCGAATTCGCCACCATCGAGGTTGAGATTTGGCGCCAAGTGGTCGGATTCCTCGACCTCCCGGTGGCGGCGGCACTGGCCATCGTCCAACTCGTCGGTGTGACCGCCGCCCTGCTGGCATACAGCCGGTATCAGCAGCGTCATGCCCGCGAGCAGCCGCTGCGTCCGGTCAGCGAGACGCTGCGCAAGCCGGCCACACCCGTCGAGAGATCTGTCGTCGTCGCCACGGTCGGCCTGACCCTTCTCCTGATCGGCGGACCGCCCGCGGTGTTGGTGGCTCGCTCGTTCAGTTCGGGGTTCGACGCCTATCTGGGGCTCGGCGAGCAGCTACCTGGGTTCCCTGCCGACCCCCTCACCGCAGTGGGCAACTCGCTCTCTTTCGCCGCCGTCGCCGCCGTCATCGCGCTGCTGGTTGGGCTTTTGTCGGCTGCCGTGGTCGCCTATGGCCGGGGGGCTCCGTCACGCTGGTTCGACACCGTGCTGATGCTCCCGCTCGGCACTTCGGCGGTCACCATCGGATTCGGTTTCCTCATCGCCCTCGATAGCCCCATCGACCTCCGCACCTCTTGGATCCTGGTGCCGTTGGCCCACGCCCTGGTGGCCATCCCGCTGGTGGTCCGGGTGGCGGTCCCGGTGATGCGGTCGGTCGAGGTGAGGTTGCGTGAGGCCGCCCGCGTGCTCGGCGCATCACCGTTGCGGGCTTGGGGCCACGTGGACCTGCCCATGGTGGCCCGAGCCGGGCTTGTCGGCGCCGCCTTCGCTTTCGTGGTGTCTCTGGGAGAGTTCGGGGCGACCCAATTCATCGTCCGGCCCGATACCCCCACCGTCCCCACCACCATCTACAGGCTTCTGTCCCGTCCCGGCGAGCTCACCTTCTCCAGGGCGATGGCATTGAGTGTCGTGCTCATGGTCATGACCGTCGCCGTAGCGCTGTCGATCGAGAGGGCACGGCCCGGTGGGCTTGGCAGCTTCTGATGCTCGAAGTCGACGCCGTCTCCGTTGTGGTCGAGGGTCGACCGATCCTCGACCGGGTCGATCTAGCCGTGGCCGATAGCGAGACGGTGGCGGTGCTCGGCCCGAGTGGGGCAGGGAAGAGCACCTTGCTGCGGGTCGTGGCCGGACTGCGGCCGCCCGACGGGGGAACGGTGCGCTGGGACGGTTCCGACCTCGACGGGGTCCCACCCCACAGGCGGAACTTCGGCCTCATGTTCCAGGACTACGCCCTGTTCCCCCACCTCGATGTTGTCGGCAACGTCGGATTTGGTCTTCGGATGGCCGGTGTGGCCGGAGTAGCAGCGGCGGACCGTGTCACCGAAGTGCTCGATTGGGTCGGCCTTCCAGGGTTCGAGCGGCGTGCGGTCACGTCGCTTTCCGGGGGTGAGCAACAGCGGGTCGCCCTGGCTCGGTCGCTGGCGCCGTCACCCCGGCTAATGATGCTCGACGAGCCGCTCGGGTCGCTCGACCGCGGTCTCGTCGAGCGCTTGGTCCTCGATCTCCGCCACATCCTCAGCGGGGTGACTGCCCTATACGTGACCCACGACCATGAAGAGGCATTCACCGTCGCCGACCGGCTCGCCATCATGCGTGCCGGGCGCATCGTCCGGGTTGGACATCCCGAAGAGGTGTGGGAAGAACCGGGGGACGCCTGGGTGGCCCGCTTCCTCGGCTTCGCCAACCTCGCCGAGTCGGCGCTGACCGATGGTGTCGCCGCCACCCCATGGGGAAAGGTCGCGGTGCCGAAGGGTTCGGCCGGACCGGTGGTGATGCTCCGGGCCGACCGCCTCCTTCTCCGGACGGAAGGCACGATCGTCGGCACCGTCACCGAGCGGCTCTTCCAGGGAAGCCAGGCGGTCCTATGGGTCGAGGTAGATGGGGCGCCGCCGCTGCAAGTGGAAGTCCCCGCCATCGATTCCCCCCACCCCGGTGACGCGGTTCGAGTTTTGGTGCCCGACGACGCGGTGTCGGTGCTCCGAGCCGCCGACGACCCGGGCATGAGCGCAGGGACGTTGGAGGACTGACCGACCGCGGGTCGTAGTCTTCCCGCACCGAATAGAGGAGCAAGCATGGTCGTTCCTTACACCCCACCCCCCGCCGAGTCGGCCGAAGGGCTGGTGACCCGCCTGACTGGTCGGATACAGGGCGCGACCGGATGGATGCGATTCTTAGGCACGCTCTTTGTGATTGGAGGTGCTCTCGGCGCGCTCACCATCGTGCTGCTCCTCATCGCCGGTGCCGTCCTCGACCAGTTCGAGGGCCAATTGGGTGAGGACATACCCCTTAATTTCACAGGGCTATTCATCGGCTACACCGTGTTCTTGGTGGCCTTTGTGGTCCTCTATATCTGGGCTGGCGTAGTGCTCTGGCAGGCCGCCGACGGGATCCGTGATGCACACCGACACGGGGCAGTCGCCGAGTTGGAGAATGGCCTCGGCAAGTTGCGGGTTTTCTTCGTCGTCCTGGGAGTCGTCTACATCGGTCTCATCGTTGTTGGCGTGCTCGGTGCTGTCGTATCGTTCAACGTGGCTTCGAACCTCACTCCGAGCATCGGAGCCGCCGCCCCCGTTCGCCCCCGTTCTGGCGTGACTGAGTTGTCGATCCGACCGCTGTGTCACGCAAGAAGGGATCTCGGGGCCATCTCCGTTCTGGCGTGACTCAGTTGTCGATCCGACCGCTGTGTCACGCAAGAACAGATCTCAGGTCCCCAGAGCCTCGGCGAAGCCAGAGGGTGCGCGGCGGGGGCGGCCGTTCTGGTCGGTGAACGCTGCTGTGATCTCGAGGGTGGCGATGACCTCGCCGTGCTTACTCATCACCTGTCGCCAGGTGCTGGCGGTTCGGCCCACCGAGACGACCTCGGTGGTCACCTTCATCAAGTCGTGCAACCCGGCGGGGCGGTGGAATCGAGCCGTGAGCTCGACCAGGACGATATGGACGCCCTCGTCCTTGAGACGATCCAACCCGTAGCCGAGGGCCTCGAGCGCCTCGACCCGCGCTGATTCGAAGAACGTCAGTCCGCGGGCGTGGTTGAGATGGTCGTACGGGTCGAGGTCGCCAAACCTGACCCGAAGCTCGGTCTCGTGGATCACTCGCCGGCAACGTCGAACACGTTGCCTTCTGGGTCGGCGAATGTGCTCCAGCTGAAGTCCCCGATCTGATGGGTCTCTACGAAGCTCCCGCCCAGTTGCTCGATGCGGTTCCGAACGGTGGCCAGGTCGGGAGACGCCATATCGAGATGAAGGCGGTTCTTGCCAGGTGTCGGATCGGGCACCTTCTGAAAGGCGAGCGAGATAGAGCCGTCACCGGCAGGGGCCAACCAGATGAAATCCGGGAAGCTCTGCGAAACCTCCGTCCCCAGTAGCGCCCCGTAGAAGCCGGCGAGCCGTTCGGGATCGGCGCAGTCGGTCACCACCGACCCGAGTCGCGGCACGGCTTCATCCATTTGCCCTCCAATTGATGGTGACCGGATGCTATCGGCCGGGCCTTCGCCGAGGTCTAACGTCGCCTCGATGCTTGCCTGGCAACTCCACGAAACGGCCGGACCTCAGAGCTACCGGTTGGAAGAGGTCCCCGACCCGGTGCCGGGACCCGACGAGGTGCTGATCCGGCTTCGGACAGCCGCCCTCAACCACCTCGATCTCTGGGTCTCCCGCGGCCTCCCCGCCCCGCACAGCTTTCCGCACGTTGCAGGTGGCGATGGCGCCGGCATCATCGAAGCCCTCGGGCCGGGCGCGGACAGGGTGAGCGTCGGGGACGAAGTGGTGATAGATCCTTCGCTCTCGTGCGGCGAGTGCCCATCATGTCTTTCCGGGAACTCCACCGCTTGCCGGCGGTTTGGGATCCTGGGTGAGCACGCCTGGGGGACCCTCGCCGAGATGGTGGTGGTCCCCGCTGCCAACGCCCTCCTCAAACCGGAGCAACTCACCTGGGAAGAGGCAGGCTCATACGGTCTGGTGACCGGCACGGCGTTTCGCATGTTGCGACGTTCCCGGCTGTCGAAAGGCGACCTCCTCCTCGTGGTCGGGATAGGTGGGGGCGTGGCCGCTGCCACCTTCTCGCTAGGTCTTGCGCTCGGTGCCGAAGTCCACGTCACCTCGACGGATCCGGGCAAGCGGGAGTGGGCAATGGCCAATGGCGCCACTGGCGCCTACGACTCGGGCGGCGGCTTTTCGTCCGAACTGGCCGATACGGCAGGGCGGAAGGCTGACGTAGTGGTCGACAGCACTGGGGAGGCCACCTGGAACCAGTCGATGCGGTCGCTGGCACCGGAAGGGCGGCTGGCCATATGTGGAGCCACAAGTGGTAGCAAGGTCGAGTTGCCGCTGACCGTCCTCTTCTACAAGCAGCTCGAGATCATCGGGTCGACCATGTTCGACCACGCCGACTTCGCCGAGGTGACCGAGATGGTTGGGTCGCGTCGGGTGACCGTGCCAATCGACATGGTCCTCCCTTTCGACGGGCTCGCCGATGCACTGACCCGACTCGACAAGGGCAACCAGATGGGGAAGGTGGTCCTCCGGATCCCACGGTGAGGCCGGGGACCGCCCGCCCTATACTCCCCGAGCCCGCGCAACCGCTGCGGGTGACCGAGGTGGACCGCCTCGGGACCACGGGGGCGTGGTGAAGCCTGGAGTTCACGCCGGCCTGTCAAGCCGGAGATCGCGGGTTCAAATCCCGTCGTCCCCGCCACCGAGCACCGGCCAGGTAGCTCAGTTGGCAGAGCACAGGTCTGAAAAACCTGGGGTCGGCAGTTCGATTCTGCCCCTGGCCACCACTCTGACCAGGCACTTTGCCTTCTCATCGCTCTCGCAAACCATCCGTGGCAACGTGGCCGCTCGACATAACGAAAAGCGAACGGCCAGGATGCCCCGATGAAACGAGCCATCGCTGCCGCCATCGTCCTTCTTCTATGTAGCTCCCTCTTCGTTGTCGTGTCGCCTGTCATGGCACCGCCCGCTAAGGCCGCTCCCCGCTGCCGACCACGCCCCAACCGACCACCACGGCCCTGGTGTCATACGACAACGACAACCTCAACGACCTCGACAACGACCACGACCACTGCACCCACAACCACAACGACAACGGCACCCACCACGACCACCACTGCACCCACAACCACCACCACGACCGCGCCGCCGTCCGACTGCGAGGACGGGGTCACCATCCCCGAGGGAGACGGTCGCACCTTTGGTGAGTACTTCGTGCACAACAACAACTGGAACGACAACTACGGGGGGGACCACACCATCGTCGCCTGCGACGCCGACAACTGGTACGCCCTGGTGAACGTGCCCAACCACGACGACAACGCCGTGGAGGCGTACATGAACGTCCACAAGGACTACGACGACGAGCCGCTCTCCAACATCACCTCGGCCACCTTCGCCGCCCAGGGCCCGCACTGCTCGGGCTGCATCTGGAACATCGCCTTCGACATCTGGATCGGCGATGGTCTCAGCCACGAGTTGATGATCTGGACCGAGAACTTCGGCCAGCGCCCCGCCGGCTCCGAGATAGACACCTTCACCGCCGGGGGTCACAGCTACGAGGTGTGGCGCTCGGGTACGGGGACGGGGGGATCATCACCTACCTCTCCACCACCACCCAGACCTCGGGCACCATGCCCCTGGCGGCGTTCTTCGCCGACGTCGCGGAGCGGGGGTGGACCCCCACCACCACCTGGCAGGTGGACTACGGGGTGGAGACGGTGGACACCAACGGGACCACCCAGCGCTTCGACTTCACCGGGTTCTCCATCAACGACGGCTGAGGCCGGGTAGCTCGGTTGGCTGAGCACAGGTCTGAAAAACCTGGGGAGAGCTGGCGGTCAAAGGCCCATCCTTGGCGTTGCTACCGGTGGGTAGGGGCAGAATCGAACTGCTAGAACAATCTCTCCGTAGCGAGTTCTGCACCGCTACGCATGGCCCCTATTTTCGCCCACACGACGTCTTCGGCGACCCGTCCCCAGCCAGCCGAGGTATCGAATCCGCAATCGGTGCCGGCGAGCACACGTGTTGGATCGCCTACGACCATGGCGACACGTTCGAGTCTGTCGGCAACAACTTCGGGGTGCTCGACGAAGTTGGTCAACGTGTCGATCACACCAGCCACGAGGACCTGGTCGTCGGCGAGCCGATGATCCGCGAACGACTTGAATTCGTGGGCATGACGAGGGTTGGCGAAGGGGAGGACGAATCCACCGACATCGGCCTTCATGATGATCGGCAGGATGTCTGCCAGCGGTACATCGCTGTCGTGCGGTGACTCGGAATTTCCCCAGCACACGTGGAGGCGGACCCGATCTCGTGGGACGTTGACAAGTGCCTCGTTTACGACCGCCACCACCATCTCGGCGAATTCCAGGAACGCCCGCAATGGTGCGTCCTTATATGTGACATGACGTTCCATGGCCAGATCCGGAGCATCGATCTGCAATATGAAGCCGTGTTCGACGATCGTCTCGTACTCGATCTGAAGAGCCTTTCCCAACGCCTGCAGATACTCCTCCAACGTGTCGTAGTAGGCGTTCTTGAGGGCAGCGGCGACGATCCCCGGTGAGGGCGAGCTCATGAACGTCTCCAGGAACACGCCCGGACTCTCGCTCAACGCCGCCTCCAGGTCGGAGCACTCCTCTTCGATCGCCTGGCTGTCGGCGTATGAGACCTCGCCAATGGCCATGGGGACACCGGAAACGTTGGAGACCTTGTCCTCGCCGGAGGCCTGCTGCGCCCAGCGCTTCTTGAAGGCCGGATAGCGCTCAACGTCGGCGCGGCTAGGCCGCTCCCAGCTATCCCCGAGCCCGGTCAGCCGATCCCGCAGATACAGAAAGAAGGAGTCACGTGGCTGCTCGCCGTTGTTGCCGATGTCCAGCCCCGCTTCGACCTGATCCCGGATGCTCTTACGGGTTGCTTCCGAACCGGCCCGTGCCAGCTCGCCGTTGTCAACAAACTTGCCTTGGCCGCGTTCGATGTAGAGCCGGGTCAACGATTCAGGTCTCGGCAAACTCCCCGTGTGCGTCGTCAGTATCCGTTCGGTACTTCGAAGCATGCCGAGACTTTGCTCCTCGTCTGAAGCCTGGCGTCAGGATCGCGACCTGGATAGGTGCCGGACCGGGATGCTAGGTCGTACGATCCTGGGTTCGATTGGCCGATAGGCAGCCAGGAGTGGAGCGCCCCGGCGCGGGAGGATATCTAATGACGTCGCAACCATTGAAGCGACTGCGCGCAGCCGACGCCGGGATGTCCGTCGTGCCCGCTGAGGTATCGGAGGCCAATGAAGCCGCCGATCGGCATCTGTTGCTGCAGAACGGGTGCGTGATCAGCATGGACCCGGCGGTCGGCGACTTCGTCCAAGCCGACGTCCTGATCGAAGGCGACGAGATAAAGAAGATCGGACCCGGTCTCGACGCCGGCCAATCCGACGTGGTGATCGATGCGACCGACATGATCGTGATGCCGGGGTTCGTCGATGCCCACCGCCACATGTGGCAGGGGCAACTGCGGCGCATCCTGCCCAACGTCGACGTGCCGGTGTACCTGGGTTTGCGGAATGCGGTCGCGGTCGAATACCGGCCCGAGGACATATATGCGGCGACGTTGGTCAATGCGATCGGTGCCCTGAATGCCGGGGTGACGACGGTGCTCGACCTGTCGCACAACACGAGATCGCAACTACATGCCGACGCCGGTGTCGATGCGCTGGATGAGTCCGGCATCCGGGCCGTCTTCGCCTACGCCCCACCCGAGACCGGCCAATGGGATCATCAGTGGCCGGGCGACCTCGCCCGGATAAGGGATGAGCGCTTCACCGCCGACGGAGAAATGCTGAGCCTGCGCATGGCACAGCGCTGCTTCTCCGACGTCGACAATCTCGACTCGGACCGAATCGGCCTTGCTCGCGAGTTGGGGATAGGCATGACCATCGATCCCGTCGCCTGGGACGAAGGCTCGGCACGGATCGTCGAACTCGCTGCGGCCGACCTCCTCGGTCCCGATCTCACGTTCGTGCACTGTTCCGACCTGTCCGACGACTCATGGAGGGCAATGGCAGAGGCCGGCGTCAGGGTCACACTGTCCCCGTTCGTCGACGAGCTCCTCGGGTTCGACACCCACGCAGAGCGCCTGCCGACCGTGCAGCGGGCGCTCGACGTGGGAATCCGTCCCGCCCTGAGCGTCGACATCGAGACAACCGTCCCCGGGGAGATGTTCACCCAGATGCGATCGCTGCTCGCCGTGCAGCGGATGCGAGCCTCGCTCGGCAATCCGGAGGCAAACCGGCCGCAGCTCACGGTGCGGGACACATTGGCTTTTGCAACGATCCACGGCGCCGAGGCGGTAGGGCTGAGTCATCGGTGCGGCAGCCTGTCGCCGGGAAAGAAGGCCGACATCGTCCTCATCGACCAGAGCGGGCCGTCCGCCTTCCCGCTCAATAATGCCTATGGGGCCGTGGTGATGGGCGCCGATACAGCGGCGGTCCGATGTGTCATCGTCGCCGGCGTGATCAGAAAGTGGGGCCACTCCATGGTCGACGTCGACCTGGAACGCGCCCGATCCCTCATCGAGTCGTCGAGGGACTACCTGCTCTCCAGGATCGGCTTCGAGCCTGACCCGTTCATCGACTACCCGTCGTTGGATCTGGGTCCGCCCAGGCACCGGCCCTAGGCGCCGAATCTCCGGGTCCCAGCCATTCCCCAATCAGGCTTCGAGGACGGTCGCCACCGCGTGAACCTCGAGTTCGCGATTGGATCGGGCCGATGATTTTGGCCACCAATGTCTTCCTGAGCGATCTGACGTTTGGTCTGCTCTTGGTCCGCACCAGCTTGCAAAGCCGTAGGCTGGCCGCGGATGTCAGGAAAGCCGGTTCGCGTCGTCCTCCAACGTGGTCCGAAAGGCAAGAAGTTCGTCGCGTTCGCCCTCGACTGGCCGGGCTGGAGTCGCGGCGCGAAGACCGACGATGGGGCCGTGGAGACTCTCGAGACGTACCGCGAGCGCTACCGGCCGGTCGCGGCCGGTGCCGGTCTTGGAGACGAGTTCGAGGTGGCCGGGCCTCTGGATGTCTTTGAGGACCAGGTCGGGACACCCTCGGTCGACTTCTGGGGCATCTCCTTCTCGGCTTCGGAGACGGAGCACGGGCCGATGACCGAGGACGAACTCGAGCGCAAGGTCGGGCTGCTCCGGTCCTGCTGGGCGTACTTCGACGCGGTCGCCGGACGGGTCTCGGCGGAGATGCGGAAGGGGCCGCGCGGCGGTGGAAGGGACCGAGACCGAATCATCCGCCACACGATCCGTACCGAGAGCGAGGACTTCGCCAAGCAGGTCGGCCTCCGCATCCCAGAGGAAGGGGCACTCGCGCCAGGCGCCTTGGAGGAGTATCGCGAGAACTACATCCTGGCGATCCGGGCGTACGAACGCGGCGAGGTGGAGAAGCCCATGCGTTCGTGGACGCTCCCTTTCCTGATCCGACACTCCGCCTACCACACGATGGATCACGCCTGGGAGATGGAGGACAAGGACCTCTCGACCGAGCGTTAGGCCCAGCTCGCGCTGTCGGAATTGGTGGAGTGGGGTGTTCTCCCGATATCGGCGACGTGGACCGACATCTACCTTTCGCTGCAAGTACTGAGCAGCTTTGGCCGGAGAGAACGGTGCCGCTTTTGCGGATTCTGGTAGTCGGCGCAGGGATCGCCGGGCTGGGCGCCGCCCGGGCCCTCCGGTTGCGCGGCTTCGCCACCGAGGTGGTGGAGCGGGAGCATGAATGGTCGCACTCGGGGGCTGGTATCTATCTGCCGGGCAACGCGGCGCGGGCGCTGCGTGCCCTCGGTCTCGAGTCGGCGGTAGCAGAGCGGGGATCGTTGATCACCCGCCAGCGCTTCTGTGACCACCGGGGACGTCTGTTGGCCGACATCGACCTCACCGACCTGTGGGGAGACGTCGGCCCTTGCCTGGCGCTGCACCGTGCCGACCTGCACGAGGTCCTGGCATCCCACGGCGACCCGGTGAATGTCCGGATGGGTCGGTCGGTGCAGCGGCTCAGACAGCATGACGACATGGTGACGGTCGAGTTCGGCGACGGCACGTCTGACCGCTACGACCTGGTGATCGGCGCCGACGGCATCCACTCCACGGTTCGCCGACCTGGCTTTCGACTCCGGCGCGTTCCACCCGGTGGGACAGCTCGCCTGGCGGTTCGTCACCGAGTGCCCCCCCGAGGTGACGAGTTGGACGGTGCTGCTGGGACGTGATGTCACCTTCTTGGCGGTGCCGATCGGTGGAGGCCAGGTCTATTGCTACTGCGATACGTCCAGCAAAGGCGCTCGCCCGCTCCAGGAGAACGATGCGAAGGGGATGCTCGCCGAGTTGCTCATCGGGTTCGCCGCCCCGGTGCCGGAGATCCTCGGCACGCTCGGTCCCGATCATGCGGTGCACGTTTCTCCGATCGAGGAGGTAGATCTCGACGGGTGGTCACGCCGATCGGTGCTGCTCATCGGGGACGCCGCCCACGCCACGTCACCCAACATGGCTCAGGGCGCCGCGATGGCGCTCGAGGACGGTCTGGTACTCGCCGAATGCCTCGCCTCCGACGTCGATGTCAACCAGGCAATTGCACGATTCCAAGATCGTCGCCGCCCCCGCACGCAATGGGTGCTCACCCAGACGCACCGCAGGGATCGCACTCGCAACCTTCCGCCCACGCTCCGCAACCTCGTGCTGCGCAGATGGGGAAGGAACATCTTCCACGCCAACTATCGCCCGCTTCTCGATCTCCCCTGATCGCGCGACCGCCCGATTCCGCCACGGACGCCACCCCGGCGACGCCCTTCAGCGAGGGCGACGGATACTGAAGGTGACGGTGATCGACCAACCGTTGCCCAAGCGATCGAGCATCGTCAATTCGTACTTGTACCTTCCCGGCAGGCTGATACCCGGAGGGCCGAAATCGGCACTGTCGGCTATGAACACCGGGAAGTGGCTGTGACCGTCGACTTCGAACGACGGCGTGAGGCTCGGATCGTCGAGGGCGGGAACGTCAAAGTCGGCAAGGAAGGCGTTGAAGACGTCACCGTTGCGAAACGAAGAGCCCTCGACATGGATCGGGAACAAAGTGTTGGGCACGATTGGACCCGAGTCGAAATCTGGCGAGCTGCCAATGTGACGCCGACCGCCCGGCACCACCATCCACGCCGCGAAGATCCCCTGTCCCTCGGAGAACTGCGTCGTGTCGAACGAGCGCCCGGTGTCGTACCCCGCCGCATCCACACCTTCGGACAGCTCGCTCGCATAGGGCGGATCGTGCGGCTGGCCGGGTCCGACACCGAGCTGTGGATGGAATGCATGCAGCGGTAGAAGACCCAGGGACGTCTCCAGGAACTCGGCATATCCGCTTTCCTCCGTGCCGACTGGCGCGGAGAAAACGTTGAAATCGACCGGTTTCCAACTCGGATTCCCGATCCTGTGGACCGTCACCTGGCGGGGGCTTCTCCCTGCCCCGAAGGCAACGGTCGGCTGCAGCGTCGCTGCAAGGAGAAGAACCAAAACGACCAGCACCCGCGTCCGGAACGATGTGCCTGATCTCACTCCGCACCCCCTAAGGCTTGGTGCGGTCAACCTACACCTCGGTGCGTCCTAGGTGCCGCTCTGGATCGACTCCAGGTCCGGGCAGGGGTCGATCTGGTATTTGTCGCACTCGGCGGGGTTGAACCCCCTGGTGACACGGGCGCGGGCGACGTCGAGTAGTTCAGCGGTATCGAGGGTCATGATCAATACCTGACCCTCCTGTGGAGTCACCATGAGGTGGCGGTCGTCGTCGACGAATTCGACGTTCTGCGCCTGGGTGGCACCGACGCTCAACTCGTGGCGGAGCTCGCCGGTGGCAAGGTCGAACACCCGGACGGACCCGTCGCTTGCCGCGCTGGCAACCAGCGATCCGTCGCCGCTTATGTCCATGTCCTTGACATCCCCTTCGTGTGCCTCGCTGACCAGCGTTCTCGTCTCGAATGTCTCGGTGTCGGTGACCCGGATGGTGTTCTCGTGGAATCCAATCAACGACCGCCCATCCGGGGTGACCCACCTCCCCCCAATGTTCTCCTCGCGCACCTCGGTGTACTCCCAGGTGGTGGTGTCGAACACTCGCAGCAGATCGCGCACCGCCTGCCCTCCCGAGAACTGACTGGCATAGCTGACGAAGAGTCGCCTCCCGTCGGAGCTGAATGCCATGACCGTCGCTCGCCCATCGTCGCGCACCGGGTCGGTATAGATCCGCTCACCACTCTCAGAGTCCCAAACGCCAAATGTGAACCCCCCAAACGGCCAACCGATCACGGAAACCAGCGATCCGTCGGGCGAGAAGGCGGCATCAATGAGCCAAAGGTCGTTGGGAGAGCCCGGTGGCGGCTCGCAGCCGGGATAAGGGCGGCTCGGCCAGCTGATCCCACCGGCACAGCCCCTGGAGGCGGGTGAGGACCCGGCCGGTGTCGGTATCCCGGATCGACACGCCCTCGGCGGTGTAGGGCAGCGAGGCGTCCATGGAGACGAATCGTCTCGCCGTCTGGTGAGAGCCGAAGCAGCTGGCCGTCGCGATTCTCGATCATGTTGAGCACCTCACCGTTGGAGGAGTCGAAGGCGAAAGCGCTGGTTAGCGGCTTGTCCTCGCACGCGACCAGCAGCGCGCCCCGTTGCCCGGCGAGGTCGAGGGTCCATCCGGGGACAAAGCCAGGACAGGTCTCCACTGCTCCGACCTCACCCGGCAGCGTGGGAAGCAGCGACCAGGTGCGAAATGTGGGGCTCTGGTTGTCGGCGGCGACGACGGTCAAGCCATCGTCGCTCATCGCAGGAGACAACTTGGTGGTCCCGCCGCCACGAAGCACAGTCCGCTCGGTGCAGGTTCGGGCCTCCCAGAGCCGAACTGTCCCATCCCGTCCCGCCGAATAGGCCATGGCGCCGTCGGCGCTGAATCCGACCCCACCGAAGGAGTCGCCGTTGTGCTCGTCGAATACGCACAGCTGCTCTCCGCTGGCTACATCCCACACTTGTAAGTCGCCGGTCAAGAGGAGGCTCCCGTCGGGGCTGAGGACCCGCGCCCATTGCTGGGATGGATCTCGGCTCTCATAGACCGTTTCTCCCGATGCCAACTCGGTCACAGTGATGGGGAGCCCCACGAGGAGGTCGCCCCATGCCACGAAACGGCCGTCGTCACTCAGCGATGCAGCCTCATAGACACTCGGCGGCAGCTTCTCGAGTAGCAAGGTCATTGCTCCGGATGACAGGTCCAACAGCCAGAGCGCGCCCGGCTCGAGCTCCGGGTTGGTACAGGGCGCGTTCTCGACAGGAGTCCTCACCAGGGCGAGACCGGACGTGGCCACATCGAGGACCTCTCCGCCGCAATCACCGACATCGTGACGGGCCACGATGTCACCGGTGGTGGCATCCCATACATGAACGCCGAGGCCCTCGTTCGGCGGGGCTGGGGCCGGCTCGCCGTCCTCGACACTGGCCGGCCAGCGGACGCCGGCCACCACCTGGTTGCCATCGGGTGAGAACAGGGCGCGGTCCACCACCGTCGGCCCCACGGAGGACAGATCCGCTTCCCAGCGCAGCTCCCCGCTCAAGGCGTCGACCACCTCGAGGTAGCTCCCTCCGCCGGCTGCAACAAGGACCCTGCCGTCGGGACTGAGATCGGTCGACAGCAACGCCAACGGCTTCTCGGCCGGCCAGGTGTGGGTGGCCACCACCCGATGGTTGTAGAGCGCCTCGTGGAGGGCGGACACCGCCTCGATCGGGGGCTCGGCGATCTGCGCCGCCTCGAGGGCGAGGAGCACGCTGAGCTCGGGATCCTCATCGAGCTCGCTGATGGCTGCGGCCGACAGCTGCCGAGAACGAGCCACCTCCTCGTTGCGGAGGGCTCGGGCGGCCTCGTCTTCGGCCCGTTGCTCATTGGCGAGGGCAATCTCCCGCTGCTGCTCCGCCTCCGCTGCCGCCTCCTCGGCTTGACCCTGATTGACCAACGCCCACCCCGCCAGCCCCAGTGAGAGCGCCGCGGCGGCGGCGAACCCGCCGAGCACGGCCCGCCGTCTCTTGGTGCGGCGGTCCCGCTGGCGGTCCTCCTCCACCCGACTGGTCTGGAGCAGCCCGCGCTCGGTCTCGCTGAGGGCCAGGTCGCTGCTCGCCGCCAGGCTCTCCATCTGCTCCAGGCGTCCCCCCGCCAGCAGGTAGGCCGCACCCTGGCCGGCCGAGTCCCACTCGGTGGCGGCATCGGCCAGCCGGCGGTGCAGTACCAGGTCCTCGCGTCGATCGTCGATCCAGCCGCGCAGCCGGTCCCAGTGGGTGATCAGAGCCTCGTGGGCGATCTCTACCGTCGGGGTCCGTGTGATGGGGTGACGGTCGAAGGTGAGCAGGCGATGGTCGCCGTACCGATGCAGGACCACCTCCAGCGCCCCGGGATCGAGGGAGAGGCCTTGCAGGTCGCGGCGCGGGATGCGGCGGCGGGTGTCGTGGCCGGACTCGTCGACGGCGACCAGACGGAGGAACACTTGGCGGGCAGCCTCTCGGCCGGGACCATCGAGCTCGCCGTACAGGTCTTCGCCCGCGCCTTCCCAGGGCGCCGGAGACCCCACCCACCCGCTGATAGTCGGACAGGGTCAGCAGGTCGTTCTCGCGCTGGTCGAAGAGTTCGGTGAGGGCGAACTGCAACAGAGGGAGCGCTCCCGGCTCGTCGCCCACATCGTCGACAATGCGGTCGGCCAGGCCCTGCTCAAATCGCACGCCCACTCCCTCTGCGGGACGGGTCACCGCCTCGACGAGCTCGCCGGGACCGGGAGCAGCCACGGTCACCATCCCGGTGCCGAGTAGCTCACCGAACTCGGGGTAGCGCAACGGGCGGTCGAGGAAGTCGGCCCGCATGGTGACCACCACCGTCACCGGCGATCGGTTGTCCTCGGCCAGGCTCACCAGCCCGTCGAGGAACAGCCGCCGGGTCTCTTCGTCCGGGGTAAGGGTGAACAGCTCCTCGAACTGGTCGATCACCAGGAGGAGTCGGGTGCCGGCGGGGAGGACCTGATTGACCACCCGGGACATCCCGTCATCTGCGGCGAGCTCTTCGACCAGGCTGGCCGGCCGCTGCACCGCCACCTTCAACAAGGCGGCGGACAACTCCTCGAAGGGGAAGCTGCCCGGGTACATGTCGGTGACCAGCCAGTCCCCTGAGGCGGCGCCGGCGCGCACCGCAGGCACCAGCCCGGCACGCACCACAGACGACTTCCCGATGCCGGAGGGGCCCACCACCGCCACCAGCGAGCGCTCACCGATCACATGGAGCAGCTCCTCGACCAGGCCGGTCCGCCCCCAGAAGTCGGCGGCGTCCGCCTCCTGGAATGCCTGGAGGCCCTTGTATGGATTGCGGGAAGCCGTGAGGCCGGGTTCCACCGCCGGCGCCTTCCCCAGCGTGGCGGCGAGGGCGGCGAGGAACTCATCTGCCGACTGGAAGCGCTCGACCGGGTCCTCGGCCCTTGCTCGGGCGATCACCTCGTCCATCTCCTCTGGGAGCCCGACCTGCAATGAGCTAAGCGATGGAAGGGGACGGTCCATCGGCGGGCGTCGTCCGGTGAACACCTCGAAGGCGAGTGTCCCCATGGCGTAGATGTCCACTGCAGGAGTCAGCGGACCGCCCGCAAGCTCCTCGGGAGCGATATAGGCGGGGGAGTTGCTTCCGGTGGCAGCACCGGCGGCTTCCATCAGCCGGGCGGCGATGCCGAAGTCGGCCACGTACCCGTTGCCGTCCTCGTCCAACGAGCACGTTGGCCGGCTTCAGATCGCGATGGATCACGCCCCGCCGGTGGGCATGGTCGAGCGCCGAGCCGATCTGACCGAGAAGGCGCAGGGCGGGCTCGATGTGCCACGGCCCTCGATCCAGCGCATCGCGCAGGCACCCACCACGCAGCCAGCGGGTCACCAGATATGCGCCATCGGGCTCGCGCCAGAAGTCGTAGAGCGGCACGATGTGGGGGTGCTCCAGCTGGGCGACGATGTGGGCCTCGGCCTCGAAGCGGCGGACGAACTCCGGCTTGTTGACGTACTCGGGCCGGATCACCTTGACCGCCACCTCGCGACCAACCGTCGGCTGGTAGGCGCGGTACACGATCCCGAAGTCGCCGGCACCCGACCCGTTCCCGCAACTCGTAGCCCCGGACCGCCCGGCCCAGACCCGACGCCGTGACCCCCGGCGGCATCCGATCGATCCGAAGTGGCGGGAAGTCGTTGGAGAGGCCCTCGAGCAGGAGCTGGAAGACGTGCTGGGGCTTGCCCAGACCCTTGAAGCGGTGCTCGCCCATGGCCCGCACCTGCCACCCGCCGTCGGAGGTGGCCGAGAGGGTGCGATGAGCCTCCTCTGAGAGCAGCACCTGGCCACCGTGCGCGGCGGCGAGGATACGGGCGCACCGATTGAGCGGCGGACCGAAGAAGTCGTCTGCCCGCGACTCCACCTCTCCCGCATCCACCGCCATCCGCACCCGGAGCTCCCCCACCTCCCCCCAGTCCTCTGTCTCCAGCCCGCGCTGACCCGATTCCACCGCCGTGACCGCGTCGCCCACCGTGGTGAAGACGGCGGCAAACCCGTCGCCGCTGCGGTTGAAGACGCGTCCTCCCGCCTGCTCGACGCTGGCGACGAGGATCCGCTCGTGTCGCTCCAGCATCCGGGGCATCGCCTCGGGGTGCAGTTCCCAGAGCACCGTCGAGTCCTCCACATCGGTCATGAGGAAGGCCAGCGTCTGAACCTTGGGCTCAACGTCGAGATCCAAGGAGGGGTCGTGTTCCAGGATGCGCTGTTCGAGGCCCTGCAGCTGAGGCGATGGATCGATGCCCATCTCCTCGGCCAAGTAGAGACGGGTCTTCTGGTAGGCACGCAGCGCCTCGGCCTGTCGCCCTGCTCGGTAGAGGGCGATCATGTGCTGGGACCGAAGGCCCTCCGACAGCGGGTTCTCGGTGGTGAGCACCTCGAGCTCGGGGAGCACCTCGGCGTGCCGCCCCAGTGCCAGCTCGGCCTCGATGCGGCTCTCCACCGCCTGCAGCCGCAGCTCCTCGAGACGGCGGGCCTCGGTCTGCAGGTCCGGCACCCCGGGCACATCGGCATACGGGTGACCCCGCCACAATGCCAGGACCTCGCCGAGCAGTTTGGCCGCCTCTGCGGGTTTTGAGTCGGCAAGGGCGCGCGCCCGCTCCGACCGCGTCCTCGAACCGCTGCGAATCTATGCGATCCCGATCGACCGTCAGGCGGTAGCCGCCGCCTTCGAACACGATGACGTCGCCCAACTCGGTGCGGATCCGGGAGATATGACTCTGCAGTGTGGCTCGAGCCGCGGGCCGCGGCTCCTCACCCCAAACGGCGTCGATCAGTTCGTCGGGCGAGGAGCTACGACCGGCGTGTGCGACCAGAACAGCGAGAATGGCGCGCTGCTTGGGGCCCTTCAGGTGGACCGGAACTCCCTCCCTGAGCACCCGCACCGGCCCAAGGACATCAAAATCCACCGTCGAATAGTAGGAACCCCCTTGTTGCCGAGTACGTCCCGGCAACTCCATTTCGCTGCTGGTCGTTGCCATGAAACCAGTATGAGAACGAACCCTTGAAGTTCGCTGCAACGGAACTAGAGGCTCCAGACAGCGGTCGATCAAGACCGTTGGGAGGGCGGCTCTGCCTACAACTGGGTCGGCTGGTCAGGTTTCGGTGTCGATGAGGCGAACCACGGGGAGGATCCGGTCGGTTCCCTCCTGGTACTTGCCGAACCGCGGCGACAGCTCCACGATGCGCTGCCAGGCCTGATCCCGCTCGGCGCCCTCCAGGGTCTCGGCCCTGACCGGGCGCTCGACACCGTCGAGGTCCACCTTCGCCTGGCCAGGGTTCTTGGCCAGGTTGTAGCACCAGGCCGGATGGCGTGCAGAGCCGTTGTTGGACCCGACCACCAATCGACTCTCGTGGACCTGCCCTCGCCGTCGGGGAACCAGCACACCAGCCCGGCGCGCTCCAGCCCGCTCTTGGCGCCGACGGTCGTCAGACGGAGGATCGGGCGACCGGCAACGCGCATCCTCGAACTCGAAGTGCCGAAAGGCGAAGTCGGATACCCCCATCATCGCCTTCAACACCGGGCGGGGGATCTTCGGCATCTCCGTACCGCGAGTGCCTTTCGGCGTGAGGCTCACCGCCATATCGACCTCCCGTAGCTTGATGGTCTTGTCAGATGCCCGGATCCGGTTTGTCGGCGAAGTCCTCGATCGATTCCGCTTCTGGCGGAGTGTCCCAGGCCCGTGGCCTCCACGCGCTGACGATCTTGGTGACCGCGGTCACCAGGAACAATTGGCCGATCAGGGCCTCCACCACGGCCAGACTCTGTCCAGGGTTGGTTGCAGGGACCAAGTTCCCGTAGCCGGTGGTGGTCATGGTGATGAAGCTGAAGAACAAGGTATCGCTCATCGTGCCGTCGCCGTTGGCGCCAAAGAAGGGGGTTGATTGCACCACCCCGAGGACCCGGTAGGCGAAGGCGAACGCCATGCCGATCAGGAGATAGGCGGCGAGCGCCCCAAGCAGTGTCTCTTGATCGACGTCTCTCCGATAGGCGATGTGACGAATGATCGAAAGCGGGGCGATGAAGTAGAGGAAGGTTCCGGCAACGAAGACGAGTGCCACGACCACCACCTGAGCCGGGACGACGGCGTTGATGACCACCGATGCCAGCGCGACGACAACGATCCCAGCGGCCAACAGGGTGAGTCGGCGACTTGCGTGCGAAGTGCGTAGGGCGAACCAAACCGTCCCGCTCTGGACGGCAATCATGAAGGGCACCGCCCACGCCTCGTCATCGAACACGATGGGGAAGGCGTAGGTGATCACGATCAACACCAGCACCAGCCCAAAGCTGTCGGTCGAACCGAGCGATCGCAACAGCCTCCGAAGGGCGCGGTCTGCCCGCTGTTCCGGTTCGGTTGCCTCGTCCAAGACCTGCTCCTCCCCCGTCTAGCCCCTTCTTAGACCCTGCGACGCGTGGCTACTTCGTCCTCAGACGGTCGAGGCGACCAGAACTGGATCACCGGGTCCACGGAAGTCTGACAGACCGCAAGGCGCGGGACGGACCGGCTCAATCTCTCTGCCCGTGAAGCGCCTCCTGCAACTCCTTCTCGGCATCCTCGGTCAGCGAGCTCTTGAGCACGGTGCCGCCGTACTTCGACAGCGCCTCAACTGCCTTGTCGGGTGTCACCTTCTCGACGATGAGGAACAGAGCCGAGGTGCCGGGCTTCAACAGGTCGCGGATCCGGTCCTGGAAGTCCTTGTCGATGCCTGTCTTCTCCACCTTTCCCATCAACGCCCCCATGCCCGCTCCGAACGCCATCCCGAGAAAGGGAACGAAGAACAGCATTCCGAAGAGAAGTCCCCAGAACATCCCCCAGGTGGCTCCGGCGCCAACGACGTTGGCATTGGTCACCGTTCTGAGCTTCCCGGCCTCGTCGCGGATGATCACCGCCACCGCGTCCGGCTGGATGATCAGGTCTTGCGTGAGCCGCTCCACCTCTTCCATCGCCTCGGTCGCCGTCGTCATGTCGTCGTATCCGATCGCAATGAGATCCGACACATCGCCTCCTTTGGAACGCCGATCGCCATTCAACCCATCCGGCGGTTGGCTGCCAACCCTGGGTTGGGGAGTACCCAGGTGGTAGCTGCCAACCCTGGGTTGCCGGCTGTTTCAGTGCCGTGCTGCCGGGCCGCCGACCGGCACCGCATCTGGGGGTGGCGGGAGCGACGGGTCAGTCCATCTCCCGCCGGCGCGTTGCGCCAGCTCGGCGAAGCTGACCCGTTCCAGGATGGCGATCGTGGCGTCGCGCACCTCGGTCCACACCTCCTTGAGCGAGCAGGCCACCTCCATGGGACATGGCTCGGGGGCGCTCCGGGTGGCGCACGCAATCGGTGCCAGCTGGCCCTGGAAGACCCGGACGACCCGCTCCAACGTGATATCAGCGGGTTCGTGGTTGAGCCGGTAGCCCCCCGATGGCCCCCGTTCGGACCGAACGATTCCGGCGAGCCGCAACTGCGGCATGATCTGCTCGAGGAAGGCAGAGGGAACCGAGGTGCGGTCCGCCAGGTCACGTAGCTTGAGTGGTGGGCCGTCTCCGGCCAGCGCCAGCGCCAGCACCGCCCTCGTGGCGTAATCGGTCTGTCTGGTGATCCACATGGTCCGCGTCCAATTGTCGACCTTACAAGTTGACATTATCAGTTGTACCAACCAAGACCGGTCCGACTCTTGCTTGGAAACAAGGAGGAGTTCGTGGAGAGAAGCGGGCGCGCCCGCCAAGCCCGCCGGCTGGCGGTGAGGGGCATCATCGGAGCATTGATCGTCATCGCCGGTCTCAGCGGCTCGATCATCGGCGTCGCCGCCGGCGAGAGTTTGATCAACAACGGTCAGGACCGTCCTCCTGACGTGACGAGCCAAGAGGCACCCACTACGACCGCCGTGAAGAAGGCAGACAAGCCTCAAGCGCGCCAAGAAGAAGCGCAATCCCAAGAAGACAACGACGACGACACTCGTCGCCCCTGCCCCGGAGCAGTCGCCGGTCGTTGCCGAGCAGTCAGCGATCCGGACTCCTCATCTCACCGTGGCTGGTGGGTGGTCACGCTCATCGAGAACAAGGGCTCACAGTCACTCGCCGTCCCTCGGCACGGCTGACAGAACTTGACCCATCGGTCGCCTGCGGTTAAGTTCTCGCACCCAGTATTCCGATAAGTCTTGTCAGTAATGTCGGAATACTCAGATACAGATCACAGAACCCAGGGATATCGGGAGGAATCAGCAATGAACAGATACTTGCGGGTCGCTGCTGCGGCCATGACAACGCTCGTCATCCTCGCCGCTTGCGGCGGTGGGACCACGGGCGGATCCGAGGCACACTGACCGAGGAAACTACCGCCGGCGCCACCGTGCGCATCGGCTACTTCCCCAACGTCACCCACGCCCCGGCGATCATCGGAATCGAGGACGGTCTTTTCCAAGAGGCGCTCGGTGACGACGTCGCCATCGAGACCGCGACCTTCAGCACCGGAACCGAGGCCGTCGAGGCGCTGTTCGCCGGAGCCATCGACATGAGCTTCATCGGTCCCAACCCCGCCATCAACGGCTACGCCCAATCGAATGGCGAGGCTCTCCGCATCGTGAGCGGCACCACAAGCGGCGGCGCTGCACTGGTCGTCAACCCCGAGATCACGTCGCCCGAGGACCTGGCCGGGAAGACCCTGGCCACACCGTCTCTGGGCAACACCCAGGACGTGGCGCTCCGTGCCTGGCTGGCCGACCAGGGATATGAGACCGACCTCGAAGGTGGTGGCGACGTGTCGGTCGTTCCCCAGGAGAACTCGCAGACCCTCGACCTCTTCCAGTCCGGCGAGATCGACGGGGCATGGGTTCCCGAGCCGTGGGCGACCAGGCTCGTTCTCGAGGGCGGCGGTTCCGTGCTGGTGGACGAGCGGGAGCTCTGGCCCGACGGAGACTTCGTGACCACCCATCTGGTAGTGGCGACCGAGTATCTCGAGCAGAACCCGGACGTGGTCCAGGGTGTTCTCGAAGGGCTGGTCTCCGCAGTAGATGTCGCCAACGACGACCCGGCCGCGGCACAAGCAACCGTCAACGCTGGGATAGAGGCGATCACCGGAAGCCCGCTCGCCCCGGAGACCATCGAGGGCGCCTGGGAGAACCTGACCTTCACCGTCGACCCAGTGGCGGACTCGCTGCGTGAATCGGCAGTAGACGCCGAGGCGGTTGGACTCCTCGACCCGGTGGACCTGGCCGGTATCTACGACCTGACCCTGCTCAACCAGGTGCTGACCGTGATGGGTCGACCCGAGATCGCCTCGTGACAATCGCGACCCGCCAACTTTGTCGAGACCGCCCGGGCCGAAAGGCCCGGGCGGACGGCGGTCTCGATCAACCATGTGTCCAAGACCTACGGCGACGGCCACAGTGCGCTTCTCGCTCTCGATGACATCTCGCTCGATGTCGGAGAAGGGCGAGTTCGTCTGCACCGTCGGTGCATCCGGCTGCGGCAAGACGACGCTGCTCAACCTGATCGCCGGGATCTACCAGGTGCAGCAGGGCACAATCGATGTCGGCGACCGCCGGGTGTCGCTGATGTTCCAGGAGTCGGCTCTATTTCCATGGTTGACCGTGGAGCGGAACGTCGAACTGGCATTGCAGTTGCGCGAACGTGCCCAAGACGGAGCGCCGAACCAAGGTGGCGCAACTGCTCAGGCTCGTCCGGCTCGACGGCTTCACCGACAAGCGGCCGCACGAGTTCTCGGGTGGCATGCAGCAACGTGTCGCCATCGCCCGCGCCCTCGCTCAAGAGGCCGAGGTGATGCTGATGGATGAGCCCTTCGGCGCCCTCGACGCCATGACGCGGGACGTCATGCACGACGAGTTGGAGCGGATCTGGACCACGACCGGGCTCAGCGTGCTCTTTGTGACCCACAACGTGCGTGAGGCGGTTCGGCTCGGAGACCGGGTCGTGGTGCTCACCAGCCGGCCGGGACGGGTGGCCGAAGAGATTCCGGTCGATCTACCCAGACCGCGCCGAATGGATGACCGCAGGGTGTCCGAGCTGACAGGGATGATCACCGACCGGCTCAAGGAAGAGGTCAGGCGGCACGCCGACGACGCCAAGGAGGACCATCGTGGTTAATGGCGTCGACACGCTCGACCGCGAGCTGGCGGGGCTCGACGCCCTCGACCTGCGGCGGACGAGCAAGACCACCTGGGCGGTACGCGCCTGGTCAGCGACCTGGCCGAAGTTGGCGGCGATCGCCATCGCCCTGCTCTTCTGGCAGACGCTGATCTGGATCGAGTGGAAGCCGCTCTATGCATTCCCACCGCCGGCGCAGGTCTTCGCCACGCTCGGCGAGTTGGTGATAACGCCCGAGTTCTGGCTCGGGGTGGCCACAACGATGCGCCGCGCTCTGCTCGGATTCGCCGTGGCTTTGGTGCTCGGCACGTTGATCGGCTTGGCGGTCTCGCAGATCCCCCTGCTCCGGCGCGCCATCGGTTCGATGATCGCCGCACTGCAGACCATGCCTTCGATCGTTTGGTTCCCACTGGCCATCCTGCTCTTCCAGTTGAGCGAGACGGCGATCTTCTTTGTCGTCGTCCTGGGGGCAGCGCCATCGATCGCCAACGGGCTGATCAGCGGCGTGGACCACATTCCACCGCTGTGGCTGCGCGCCGGCAGAGTACTCGGTGCCCGCCGGTTCAGCGCCTGGCGTCACGTGGTGATCCCCGCTGCGGTGCCCACCTACATCGCCGGGCTGAAGCAGGGCTGGGCCTTCGCCTGGCGCTCGCTCATGGCGGGAGAACTACTCGGTGATCATCGCCAAGACGACGTCGATCGGGGTCCGCCTCCACTTCGCCCGTGAGCTGTCGGATGCCGACCTGGTGATGGCGATGATGATCGTCGTGCTCGTCATCGGGCTCATCGTCGACCTCGCCTTCGCCAAGGTCGAGTTGGGCGTTCGCCGCCGCCGCGGCCTGATCGAGCCGACCGGCTGAAGAAGAGGGATTCTCTCCCCGGCGGGGGGGAGTACCCGACGCTGTAGGCGTCGGGGGAGGGGGGAACGGTTCATCCCAAGGTGCGACGTCGTGGGCAAGCACCGTGGGGGCTGGTGCCCCCCTACCCGCTGCTCGCAGCGGGCCCTCCCCTGGGGGGACGGATTGGACGTCTGCCGTCTGCCGTCTGGCTCAGTTGCTCCAGGTGACGGCGACGGCGGGAGCCCAGCGGGAGGCGACGGCTTGATAGTGGGTGCCGGCTCCCTGCCAGTCCTCGGCGTCGAGCGCCTCGATCGAGGCCCACACCTCTGCTGCGGAGTCGTCGAGCGCCAGTTCGGCGCCGTCGAATAGGGCGGCGACACCGCCGTAGTCGAGTTCGACCATGGCGTCCTCGGGGAAGCCCCCGATCCACTCGCCAAGCTCCTCGACCTCGGTCACCACCCCGTCGTCGAACCCGGCACGGCGGAGGACGGCGATGGCATGCTCGATCCGCTCCGAACCAACTCGTCGCCCGGTGCGGTAGCGGATACAGAGCCTGCTGCTCGCCGAGCTCGTCGACCGATTCCACCAACTCGCGCTGCGACGGCTCGAACATGATGAACCAGCGCAACGGGACGTGCCATGGCGAAGTGAGGATGTAGGACCGGGCCAAGCGGCACACCCTCGACCAACCCCCGCAACTCGGTGGCCGCCCGTCGAGCCACCGACTCGGGAATCACCGCCTCGCCCCCCATCTCGCGGTAGGCGTGGTGGAAGGCGAGCACTCCCTCGAGCATCCGCACCCGCGGCGTGCGTGGGCACACGAACTCGGTCCCACCCCACTCGGCAATGAGGGCGTCGTCGTTGAGAGGCTCGGCGAGCAAGCCATAGTCGGTTACTCGCAGCCGGGTGGGACGGCCCTCGGAACGGTGTGGGATCGGAGCCAGCCCACCGGCGGCATCCACCGTCTCGGACGGCAGATAGACGCGGAGGTAGGCGGCCTGGGTCACCTCTCGATCGTACTGAAGTCATGTGACTTTCCCCCACACGGCGGCAGGACGCTGCGCCCGGTACACTCGGCGGCGGGCCAGGTGAAAGGGTCGCCCCGGGCTATGGGAGTCTTCGACCAGATGACCTCGGAGGGCCACGAGGATGTGCTCTTCGGGTCCGACCGAGTATCGGGCCTTCACAGCATCATCGCCATCCACTCGACAGTTCTGGGTCCCGCCCTCGGCGGGACCCGCTTCTTTCCCTACCCGGATGAGGAATCGGCGCTGCGCGACGTGCTGCGACTGTCCCGGGGCATGACCCTGAAGGCGGCCGCCGCCGGGCTCGACCTGGGTGGTGGCAAGGCGGTCATCATCGGCAACCCGTACACCGACATAACCGAGCGCCTCCTCAGGTCGTACGGCCGGGTGGTCGATTCGCTCGGTGGGAGATTCATCACCGCCGAGGACGTGGGCACCAGCGGAGCCGACATCGAGCTCATCCGCCGCGAAACCCCGTGGGCCCTCGGAGTGCCTGTCGAGGACGGGGGGTCGGGGGATCCGTCGCCTTCCACGGCCCACGGCCTGCTGGCGGCGCTGCGGGCGGTGGCTGACCATCTCTGGAAGGACGACCATCTCCACGGCCGCCGGGTGGCGGTCCAGGGGGTTGGAAAGGTAGGGGGGGCGTTTGTCGAGTTGCTCGTGGAGGCCGGGTGCGAGGTCGTGGTGGGCGATGTAAACGACGAGGCTGTGGCTCGGGCCGTCGAGACATATGGGGTCAAGGCGGTGGAGCCGGACGAGATCCTCTCGGTCCACTGCGATGTGTTCTCCCCTTGCGCCATGGGCGGGGTCCTCGACGCCGACTCGATTCCCCGGTTGCGGTGCGAGGCTGTGGTGGGCAGCGCCAACAACCAATTGGCCGAAGATGACGATGACATGAGGCTGGCCGGACTCGGGGTTCTCTATGCGCCCGATTTCGTGGTCAACTCCGGGGGACTGATAAATGTTGCCGAAGAGCTCGGCGGATACCGCCCGGAGAGGGCGGCGCGCCGAGTGCAGGGTGTCGGCGATGCCACGAGGGCGATCCTGCAGCGCGCCGAATTGACAGGCACGACCCCGCACCGTGCCGCTACCGAGGTGGCCGAGGAGAGGCTCGTCTCCGTAGGTGAGCTGGGGCGCTGGAGGAGGAGGGAATGACGACGACCGAGCGTGACGGGGTTCTGCCCTGGTTGGAACTGGGCACAACCCGTCACGACCATCAGGTTGCTCGGTTTGTCCGAGGAGCGGCTGGTCGAGATGTACCGGTGCATGCTTCTCGCCCGACGGATGGACGATCGGATGTGGGCGCTCAACCGTCAGGGCAGGGCACCGTTCGTCGTTTCCTCGTCGGGTCATGAGGCCATCCAGGTGGCGAGCGTGTTCGCCTTCGACCCGGAGGTCGATTGGCTGCTCCCGTATTACCGCGACATGGGAGTGGCGCTCGCATGGGGATCCTCAGCGGTGGACGTTCTCGCCGCAGTATTCACTCGCAAGACCGACCCCACGAGCGGCGGCCGCCAGCTCCCCAACCACTGGTCCGACCCCGATCGGCGTGTGCTGACCCACTCCTCCACCATCGCAACCCAGTATCCCCACGCTGCGGGGATCGCACAGACGCTCCGCCTCGACGGCCGGCCGGGTGTGGTGGCGGTATACGGCGGAGAGGGCTCGACGTCAGAGGGCGACTGGCACGAGATGATGAACTTCGCCGGGATCCACTCTCTGCCGCTGATCTGCATCATCGAGAACAACCGCTACGCCATCTCGGTTGCGGACACCGAGCAGGTTGGCGGGCGGATCGTGGATCGGGCCAAGGGCTACGGCGTCACCGGCGTCGAGGTGGACGGGAACGACCCGCTCGCTGTCTACGGGGTGGTGCGCGAGGCAGCGGAGAGGGCCCGGTCGGGCGGGGGTGCAACGCTTGTCGAGGCGCAAACCTATCGCTACTACGCCCACACCTCGGACGATGATGACCGCCTGTACCGCACCCGCGAGGAGGTGGATCTGTGGCGCCGCCACGACCCGCTGGCGGTGCTCAAGCAGTACCTGATCGAAACCCGGCTGCTTGTCCGAACGCGACGAGGAGGCCATGGAGTCGTCGATCGCCGAGGAGCTGGCGGCGGCGGTGACCGAAGCCGAAGCGGCACCCGAGCCCGACGATCCCTACAGCCACGTATACGCCAACCCGATCGTCCCCGAAACGCCCTCCACCGAGCCCGAGCCCGATCCGGAGGGCGAATCGGTGAACCTGATCACCGCGATCAACCGGACTCTCCACGAGATCCTCGAGGCCCACCCGGAGACGGTGGTGTTTGGAGAGGATGTCGCCGATCCCAAGGGTGGTGTCTTCAAGGCCACCCAGGGCCTCTCGGCCCGCTTTGGCGCCAACCGGTGTTTCAACACCCCGATCGCCGAGTCGCTCATCGCCGGATTGGCGGTGGGGATGGCCGCCGCCGGGAAGACTCCGCTGGCCGAGCTTCAGTTCGCCGACTACGTGCACCCCGCTTTCGACCAGATCGTCTCGGAGATCGCCAGGATCCACTACCGCTCCAACGGGCGGTGGCGCATGCCGTTGGTGCTCCGCACACCCTTCGGGGGTGGCATCCACGGCGCCCTCTATCACTCGCAATCGATCGAGGCCTACTACTCGCACGTCCCTGGGCTCAAGGTGGTCGTCCCCTCCACCCCCGCCGACGCCAAGGGTCTGTTGTGGAGCGCCGTCGAGGACCCCGACCCGGTGTTCTACATGGAGCCAAAGAAGCTCTACCGGCTGGGTAGGTACCCGTTCCCCGAGGGCGAGTGGAAGGTCCCTCTCGGCAAGGCCGCTGTCCGCCGAGCGGGCACCGCGCTCACTCTGCTGACCTACGGCGCCATGTCGCACTTCTCGCTCGAGGCAGCGACCGTGCTCGACGGCGAGGGAATCGACATCGAGGTGATCGACCTGCGCTCGCTTCGTCCGCTCGACTGGCCCACCATCGAGGCCTCGGTACAGAAGACCTCGCGTGTCCTCATCGTCCACGAGGACAACGAGTTCGGCGGGTATGGGGCAGAGCTTGCCGCGCAACTTGTGGATAAGGGGTTCGAGTGGCTCGACGCCCCGGTACGCCGCTATTGCGCCCCCGAAGTTCCCAGCTTCCCCTTCGCACAAGCCATGGAGGACATGACCTACCCCAACACCGAGGGGATCGTCACCCGGGCCAAGGCACTGGTCGAGTGGTGAGGGCCGTTTCTCTCCGTCCCCCCGCAGGGGGGAAGGGACCTGCTGCGTAGCAGTGGGGAGGGGGAGCGAATCTCCTCCCCCCCGCACGGGGACAGGGATACTGCCGATAACCTCGCACTAGATGTCGTTGCTCGACCGGCTCAGCGAGGAGTTCGGTACTGCCTTTGGGAAGCTGGGGCTCGATCCTGGGCTGGGCCGTGTCGTCGTGTCGCAGCGGCCCGAGCTTGGACAGTTCCAGGTCAACGGAGCCATGGCCGCTGCTCGGCAGGCGGGACGGCCGCCGCGGCAAATAGCAGAGTCGGTGGTCGATGAGATCGAGGCAACCGACCGGTTCTCCCTCCTCGAGGTCGCCGGACCCGGGTTCATAAACATCACGCTCACCGACGAGACGCTGGCCGCGCACATCCGTGAGCTTGGCGACGACGATCGCCAAGGGGTGGAGCCAGTCGAGCCTTCCCTGACCGTGGTCATCGACTTTGCCGGGCCCAACGTCGCCAAGCCGATGCACGTCGGCCATCTCCGGGCGACCATCATCGGTGACAGCCTGCGGCGGCTCTTCCGGTTTGTCGGCCACCGGGTGATCGGGGATCCCCATTTTGGCGACTGGGGGCTGCAGATGGGTCAGCTCATCGCCGAATTGGAGCGCCGCCAGCCCGATCTTCCCTACTTCGACCCCGACAGCACCGGCCCCTACCCGGACGATCCCCCGCTGTCGCTTGACGACCTGATCGAGCTCTACCCAGAGGCGGTGCAGCGCTGCTCGGCCGATCCCCAGGCAATGGCAGCTGCGCAAAGGGCCACGGCCGATCTGCAGCGGGGCCGCCCTGGTTACCTCGCGCTGTGGCGTCACTTCGTCGCGGTCTCACGCGCCTCCCAGGAGGCGGATTTCGGGAATCTCGGGGTCCACTTCGACCTCTGGATGGGCGAGAGTGACGTTGAGGGCCGCATCCCCGAGATGCTGGAGCGAATCCGGGCGAGCGGGGCCTCCGAAGAGTCTGAGGGAGCGTTGATCGTCCGGGTGGATCGGCCCGACGATCGGATGGAGATCCCGCCGCTGCTGCTGGTCACATCGCGCGGTTCATTTCTGTACTCGACCACCGACCTGGCCACCGTCGACCAGCGGGTCCAGGATCTGAAGGCGGATTCGATTCTCTACGTGGTCGACGCCCGCCAATCGCTGCATTTCGAGCAGGTGTTCCGTGCCGCCCACCTAACCGGGATCGCACCGGAGGCGGTCGACCTGGAGCACATCCCGTTTGGCACGATGAACGGACCGGACGGGCGTCCCTTCAAGACGCGTGAAGGCGGAGTGGTCCGGCTGAGCGACCTCATCGAGATGGTCACCACCGCGGCGCTCCACAGGATCGACGAGGCCGACATCGCCGCCGGTTACCCCGAGGAAGAGCGGCGCCGGATCGCCACCACCGTCGGGTTGGCCGCGCTCAAGTTCGGTGACCTATCCAACCACCGCGCCTCCAACTACGTCTTCGACCTGGACCGATTCGCTTCGTTCGAGGGCAAGACGGGTCCGTACCTCCTCTACGGCGCGGTGCGGATCAAGTCGATACTGCGGCGCGCCGAGGACCTGGGACTCTCGACCGGCGCGGTCCTGCCGCCGATCCACCAGGCCGAGCGTCAGTTGATGGTCACGGTGGCGCTGTTCCCCGAGGCGGTGGATCGGGCAATCGATGGAAGAGCGCCCAACCACGTGGCCGAATACGCATACGGATTGGCGACCGATTTCAACCGGTTCTACGACGCTTGCCACATCCTGCGCGAGGAGAACAAGCAACGCCAGGCGTCGTGGCTCACCCTCGTCAGCCTCACCCTTGCCACGCTGGAGCGATCGCTGGACCTGCTCGGGATCGAGGTACCGGACCGCATGTGAGATCGGAGACGGGCTCCCCGTCTCAGCCGGCGAGGGTGTCGGCGATGAACCCGGCGTAGCCGATGATGCCTTCGCACGACAGGTGGTAGCCGTCGGCGACGAACCAGTCGCTGTGCAGCGTCGCCGCCGACTGCCAGTCGGCCAACTCGGCTGTCGGCCAACGATCCACGCCCGCCACGAGCGCATCGTTGACCTCCGCCTCCCAATCTCGGGGGACGTTGACGTTGACGAAGACGACACGGGGTACACCGCTGAGCGAGGCCATCAGTTCGTCGAACGACTCGGCGGAGAAGGCACCGTTGGTCCCAAGGTGCACCACGACGACCGGGGCCAGGTCACCGTCTTCTCGAAGTCGCTCGACGGCTGCGATCGAAGCGCCGAACTGTCTTCCCTCCTCGGCGTCGACGACGATGGCCCCGTCGAAAACCGACTCGAGCGCCGCCTCGGCAGACAACATGATCGAATCACCGATACCCGTGACCTCCACCGTGCCCTCCTCCACCGCCGACTCGCCACCGGTACACGCCTCGGGCCCGGCAGTACCGGTCGAGGTCACGGTGGGCGCACCGACGTCCACCGAACCCGCCGTAGGGCTGCCGGCGATGACGTCATCGGTTTGTTCGGTCTCGCTTGTCGACCCGGCGGTCCCCGTCGCCTCGACGCGCATCGGGCGTCGTGGTGCCCGATGCGGCGCCGGGCCGACCCGCAGGGCCGAACAGCGTGTAGGTGAGGGCTGCCACACCCACGACCAGGGTGAGGCTGAGCACGATGATGGCGACGCCACCGGCCGAACGCCGAGAAGAAACAGCATGGCGGGGAGGTCGGTCTGGCACCAACGCGACGTTAAACGGCTCGCGAGTGACGTGAGGGGGCACAGACGGCAGACGGAAGCCGTGCGGAGCGTGGTAGGTGGTAGGGCTGGCTCAAGGTCTGTGCACAATGACCGTCGCACCTCGAGCCACCGTCGGAGCCGAGGGATCACCTACCACCGTTGCTCTAGCGGTTCATCGCCTCGGCGATTAGGCCGGCGTAGGCGGCGGCGCCCTCTGTAGCCGACGTGGATCCCGTCCCAGAACCAGCCGGGGTGCTCGTTGCCCAGGGTGTGCCAGTCGGCCAGGACAACATTGGGCCAGCGGGGGACCGCGTCTTCGATCATCTGGTTCACCGACGCCTCCCACCCACGGGGCACGTGGGTGTTGAGCACCACCACCCGTGGCGCCTTGAGAGGCCACCGAGAGAAGCTCGTCGAGTTGTTCCGCCGTGAATGGCCCATTCGTTCCCATGTGGATCACGAGGACATCACCCAGCCCATCATCGGCGGCCAGTCCGCGCACTATGTCGATGGCGGCGGTGAGCTGGCGGCTCACCTGAGCGTCCACCAGCGTCTCGGGACCGAACCGTGACTCCAACGCCGGTTTGGCCCCGAGCATCACCGAGTCGCCGATGGCAACCACCTTCGGCGTCGGAGGTGCCGTGGTGGTCGTGGCCTTGGACGAGGCTGCGGCCACAGGAGGGCGGTGGGTCCGACCGTCCGCCGACCCGTTCCAGGCACCGACGTCGACACGCCCGACGGCGACCGTCAGAGCGGTTGACCGCCAGCACCGCACTCCCCCCCTTTGGCACCGCTGCGGCGGAGACGGTGGCACCCCTCGCTCTGGCCGCTGCCACTTCCTGCACAGGGTCGGCAGCGGCGACATCATCGGCCGGATGAATCACCGGCCGGTCCGGGCTGGGATCGGCTGCGGCCACCACCATGCGTGCTCCCTGTGCTGGCGGGGGCCACCGATGCGATCACGGCTGCAGCCACGGGCTCGGCGGCCGACACGGTTTGCAGGGCAATTGGTCCGCCCGGCCATGAGCCCACCACCACCGCGCCGGCGAGCACTGCAACGGAGAGGACGGAGCCGGCGCCGGCCAAGCGCAGCGCTGGACGCGGGCGGGGGAGTCGCAGCCGTCCCCGGCGGAACGGCTGCTCTATCAACCGGTATGAGATGTCCGCCAACAACAAGGTGATGCCGAAACGTGCGGCGAACGAGCCCCGGTCCGTCGAAGGGGACATCGATATGGGGACGGGTCAGCATGAAAACCGGCCAGTGCCAGAGATAGATGGCGTACGACCGCACCCCGAGCCACACGAGGGGCGCCCATCCCAACACCTTCGCCGGGGCGCCACCGGGATGCGACGCCGTGGCCACCAGCAGGGCGGAGAGCAACGCCACCACGCAGGAAGCCGCCCTGGTAGAGGAAGGTGCCGTACTCCGAGGCGAACATGGTGCAGAGCACCAGAGCTGCTAATGAGACGAGCGGCTCCGAGGGTCAGCAACGCCCGTCCGGCGAGCCGAGGGCGGGTGGATAGCCGGCCGGGAACCCAGGCGAAGGCGAGCAGCGATCCAACCAACAACCCGGCGGCGCGGGTGTCGGTGCCGAAATAGACCCGCGACGGATCGGTGCCTGGAATGAAGAGCAACGCCATCAAAACGGCGGAGACCAGCGCACCGACCAGGATCACCTTGGGGAACCAGCGCTTCCCGTACAGGGCGAGACCGGCGGCGAAGATGAGCGGCCATGCCAGATAGAACTGCTCCTCGACCGCCAACGACCAGAGATGTCGCAGGAGCGACGGTCTGCCCAACGCGACGAAGTAGGACTCCTGGTGGAAAATGAGGTACCAGTTGGTCGAGTAGGTGAATGCAGCGCCTACGTCACCACCGAGTCGGGCTTGCTGGTCGGGAACCCATGCCAAGACCACCACCGCCACCACCGCGAGCAGGGCGAAGAGGGCCGGGAGCAAACGTCTTGCTCTCCTTGCCCAGAAGCGGCGCAGTTTGATCCGCCCGGTGGCCGACCGCTCTGCCAGCAGGAGCGAGGTGATCAGATAGCCACTGATGACGAAGAAGACATCGACGCCAAGGAAGCCGCCGGGGAGCCACGCCACATCGGCGTGGTAGACGAGCACCGCCAAAACCGCCAGAGCGCGCAGACCGTCGAGACCGGGCAGATAACGGAGGCGCGCCGCAGCCGCGGGCGTCTCGGCCCGGTCGTGGGTCCCGTTCTCCCCTCCGCCCCGGGAAGGGGGGCCGGCGGGCGGGGCGGCCTGGCCCTCGCCGTCAGTCACTCGGCGCATCACGCTAGTCGTAGGGCAGCGACGCCACCACCCTACGCGGTCGGCGCCCGCTCCTACGCCACCACCATCGCCCGGTGTTTCGGGGCTTCCTAAGCTCCCCGGATGCCGGCCATCGACATCCGGCCCGCCCACGCCGATGACCTCACCGCGGTCGCATCGTTCACCCTGGGCACGTTCTCCTGGGGCGACTATGTGGCCGACCGGTTCCTCGAGTGGCTGGGCGATCCCGACGGCAAGGTCGTCGTGGCGGTCGACGCCACCGACCGGCCGGTGGGCCTGCTGCGCGCCGTCATGATCTCGCCGGAGGAGTGCTGGCTCCACGCCGCCCGGGTCGATCCGTCGGTACGTCGCCAGGGCATTGGGATGCGGCTCAACGAAGCCGGTGTGGCTTGGGGCAGGGAGCGTGGTGCCCTGGCGGTGCGGCTCATGGTCGAGCAATGGAACGAACCGGCGCGTCGTCAGGTGGAAAAGCTCGGATACCGGCACGTCGCCAGTTGGGTGCGCGGGTCACGCCGCCTCGCAGATGGCGATAGCGCTCCTCAGGGCAATGGCGGCCGTCGCGTCCCTGCCGAGGAGCGTCTTCACCCAGCCGATCCCTCCGAGGCCGAGCCTGCCTACACGGCGTGGACGCTCTCCGAGCTGGTGAGGGATGCGCACGGCCTCTACCCCATCGGGTGGAGTTGGCGGGCCATGCGGCTCACCGACGTCTCGGCGGCTGCCGCCTCTGGGCGGCTGTTCCAGTGCACGTCGGGGTGGGCGATCCTCGAACCGGGAGACGAGCGATCTCTTCACTGTCCGTGGCTGACGACCACACCCGACGGGGTGGAGGCTTGATCGGTGCCATCGTGGATCGGTCCCGCCAGGTCAAGGTCGGTCTGGTCACCTTGATGGTTCCCGAGTCGGCATGGGTCGTGGAAGCCATGGAGCGCTCCCATTTCGAACTGACCCCGTCCGCCATCTATCAGAAGGATCTCTGACCTTGGTCGGCTTCGAGGGCTCGCTTGTGACGATGCGCTCGATCGAGGCCGATGACGCCGCTCAACTCCACGGTGTGCTCGACCACCGCGAGCTGCGGGGCCGCCGCTACCTGGAGCACGAGCACACCGGGCCACTCGGGGTGGCCGAGGTCAAGAAGCAGATCGACGCCTGGCAGGAACATCGCACCGGGCTCGCCCTTGCGGTAACCAGCCGGCGGGGCGAGGTGGTGGGGCACGCCGTGACCGAGTGGGAATGGGACCCGCTCAACGCCTCGGTCGCAGTGGTCATAGACCCGCGGCGCTGGGGCGGCGGTCTCGGTGGGGAGGCCCTCTCACTTGTGGTCGATTGGGTGTTCTCCGAGACCGTGGTCACCGGCATCGCCTGCTGGGTGGCAGGGTGGAACAAGCGAGGACTCCGCTTTGCCGAGCATCACGGCTTTCGCCCGGCGGGGGCGGAACGGCGCACCGGAGTGCACGAGGGTCGGTGGTTCGACACGGTGGTGTTCGACCAACTGCGCGATGAGTGGGAGGAGTCCCGTGCCTCTCGAGGGTGAGTTGGTCCGACTCCGCGAGATCCGCCCGGGTGACGAGCCCCTGCTGGCATCACTCCGCAACAACCTCGCAACCCAGGCCTGGCCCAAGGCACTGCCACCCGACTACACCGAAGAGATGGTCCGCCGCCGCTATCTCGACCGCGACTACTCGTTCGATCGCAGAGACGGCTACTTCGTCGTCGAGTGGAAGGCGGACGACAAGGCGATCGGGTACGCCCAGTACAGCGGGGTCGAGCCCCGGCTGAGGGGATGGATGGGTCTGGCGATGACCCAGCCGGCGTGGGGAACGGGGGCATCCAAGGAAGTGATGGAGTTGATGCTCCAATTCTGCTTCGAGCAACTCGGCCTGCGTGTGGCAATGCTGGGGACCCACTCCGGGCTGAACCGCATGGTCGGTTTGGCCGAGAAGCTCGGTTTCAAGGTGGCGGTGCGGCTTCGGCGCAGCGTCTGGCTGGGGGGCGAGCACCACGACGGGCTGGTGATGGACATGCTCCGTGAGGAGTTCTATGCGGGTCGCCCCGACCTGGAGGACCGCCTTCCCGATCCCTACAGCGGAGAAACGGTCAGCTGAGGACCGCGGCGCCGATCGCCCAAACCAGATAGAGGACCCCGCCCCTCCAATCCCGGACCCACCGCGGGAGATTGTCAGCCCGCTCCAGCAGGAACAGGAGCGGCACCCCAATGACCACGGCAACGGTGCACCCGGCGAGACCGACGGCCCCGAGCAACTCCACACCGACACGGAACGGGGTGGGAAGTCCGGAGACGAGTGGCCCGAGGAATGTAGAGAGGGCGAGCATGCCCAGCCCCACCAGGACCAGCGACAAAGCCCGGCCAGTGGCCCGCTCCAGCGGATCGCCTGCGTCCCGCCGAGCGGTGTGCCCGATCGGACCCTCGGCCGCCACACCGAGGGCGAAGGCACCGAGCACACCGAGGACGATCCCCGAGCCCAACATCGCTCCGGCCGAGTCGGTCAACCCGAGATCGACCACCGAGAAGCCATCGAGAAGCACGGTGACCCCGAGCGCAACGATCGCCGTGCCCAGTACGAGCAGGCCGACGTCGAGCATCTCGCCAAGCGAGCGCATGGCCACCCGGAAGTGCTGGCCGATCCCCCGGCCAGATGTAGACCCGCTGGGACGGCTCGGTCAGGGAAGAGGCGACCACCACCTGCTCCTGTGACGATCTCTTCGAACGAGACCGCGGTGGTGGCGGGGGCGGTGGGGACGAACTTATCGGAGGCGAGGCGGCCACAATGGGCGATTCGCCCGTCCCGGGCGACATGTCCTGGTCGGTGGGCATCCCGTTGCTTCCGTGGGTTGCGAGTTCAGCCTACCGGTCTCCAGAACCTGGCTTTGGCCCGCCGTCCTGGACCGACTCGAGGAAGGCTCGGTGATAGAGCTCGACGGGGTGACGGATCTCGGCCCAGCGGGGCAGATGGGAACGGAGCTGGATTTCACACCCCGGGTTGGCCGTCGCTACCACCGTGGAACCGGTGGCCAGGATCTGAGCCGTCTTCCGTCGGCCGAGCTCGGCAGAAGTCTCCGGTCGGAGGACGCTGTAGACGCCGGCGGCGCCACAGCACAAGCCGTCATCGCCCAGCTCGATCGGGTCGTAGCCGGCTGCCTGGAGGACCCGCCTCGGCTGAGATGTGATCCGCTGAGCGTGTCGAAGGTGGCACGGGTCCTGGACGGCGACCGACCCTCTTCCGGTGTCGAGGTCCGGGAGCAGACCGGCGTCGATGGAATCCGCCACGACCTCGGTAACGTCCCGCACCCTGTCCCCGAGCTCGGCGCCGGCAATGCTCGCCCAGTGCCCGTACTGCTTGAGGTGGGCGCCACACCCCGCCGAGTTGACCACGACGACGTCGAACCCCTTGAAGGCAGCCACGTTTTCCTCGGCCAGCCGGTGAGCCGCCTCGGCGGCGCCGTCGTGTGCGGCGAGGGCGCCGCAACATGTCTGGCCCTCCGGGACGGTGACCGAGTAGCCGGCCGCTGCGAGAAGGTCGATCGTGGCGTCGTGGACCGCCCCGAACCACGGGTCCATGACACAACCGGAGAGAAGAGCAGCGGTGCCGCGCTGCGGGCCGTTTGCCGGGCGCTTCATCCCAACATGCGTCGGCGGCCGAACCGGTAATTTCCTCAGCCCGGCGAGGCCTCCGCGCATGCGACGAGGGACCAGCCACCACCAACCGGTGCGCTGGATCATCGCGGCGCCGGCCGTGGCGACCCCGACCACCCCCCGAGAGGCCAGACCCCTTCCCAGGACGAGCTGTCTGGTCCTCCTTCCCTGGGGACGTTGGGCGCTCAACTCGGCTCGCGCCCCCTCCATGGCCCGGCCAAATGGGACGAGGGAAGGGCAAACTGCTTCGCACGCCCGACACTGCAGGCAGAAGCTCATCGTCTCGTCGAAGGTGGCGTCGAGATCGATCACACCGGCGGCGACGGCCGACATGGCGGACAGCCTTCCTCTTGGGGAGGCCGTCTCCATACCGGTGAGCCGGAACGTGGGACAGGCTGGCAGGCACAAGCCGCATTGGACGCAAGCCGAGAGCTCCTCGCGGGTCGGAGCATCGGCGGTGACCCACACCATCACAGCCGCCCGGGGAGTCGACCGGGGTTGAGCACCCGCTCCGGGTCGAACCGCTCCACCAGCCGTCGCTGCACATCGGCCGCCGGGGGTGGGGTCCCCCACGGGTCGATGTCGTCGTAGAGGGCGGGCGGCCCGTTGCTGAGCACGAGTGCACCGCCGAGCGACTCGGCCCATCGCCGAATGCCCGCAGCCGCCTCGAGGTCGGGCGTCTCGGAACCGAGGGCAACCTCGCCGACGCCGAACTGCGCCTGGTATCTCCACCCCGGAGGCACCATCTCCACCGCAGGCCGGGTGGAGGCGGGTGGAACGCGCAGCGACCAGGTCACGGGCAGAGCCAACCGCTCCGGCCATTCCAGCCCTGACCGATGATCACCGCCCAGAGCAGCCACTTGCGAGTCGACTTCGCCCTGGGTGCCCTGGAGGTAGCAGGTAGCGGTTCCATCCTCCTCGACCACTGCCAGCGGACGGTGGGCCTGGGCGAGGGCGTCCTCGGCGCTGTCGACCCGCACCGTCGCCGCCGCCCTTCCCTGGGGCCACAACTTCAGACATACCTCGACGATCACGCCCAACCGGCCGAACGAGCCGGTGGAGAGGCGGCACAGGTCGAATCCGGTGACGTTCTTCACCACGCGACCGCCGGCCCTGACAAGCCGCCCATCCCCGGTGACCAGCGAAACCTCGAGCAGCCGGTCGCGGACAGGCCCGTAGCGGCCCCTCCTCCACCCCGATATGCCGGCCGCCACGACGCCGCCGACCGTGGCCGGTCCGTCCCCCTCGAGGAGGACCGCGCTCTGCCCCCGCTCGGCGAGGACCTGCTCGAGGTGGTCAACCCTGGTGCCTCCTGCGACTACCACTGTCATGTCATCCGGCTCCCACGCCACGACCCCTTCCAAACGCTGCGTGGTGAGAACGATGTCGGGATCGACCCGATAGCCGTACCCCTGGTGACTGCCCCCGCCCCAAACCAGCACGCTCAGACCAACTGAGCTCGCCAGCGACAGGATCGCCGCCACCTCGTCGGAGTCGGTCGGGGCGACAGTGAACTCCGCTGACGGCGCTCCTGGTATCGCATCAACGGCGTAGCGCGCCAGGTCCCTCTGACCGGTGAGGGTCACCAACGCCACCTCGGGGACGTTGCGATCTCCTTCATCTTCGCTGCCGGAGTGCCGGGCTCACACCCACGCCCCCTCTGGGATCGGCCTCCCGAGGTCGAAGCACCGCGAACCGAGCGGCAGCACCTTGTCCGGGTTGAGCCGGCCTCCTGGATCGAACGACTCCCGTACCCTCGCCTGGGCGTCGAGGTCGGTGGTGGTGAAGAGCAGCGGCATGAGATCGCGCTTCTCCAGTCCAATCCCATGCTCGCCCGAGAGGACTCCGCCGGCGGCCACGCAGACCTCAACCAACTCATCGGCAGCCGCCTTGACACGCTCGAACATCCCCGGCTCGCTCCCGTCGAACGCCATCAGCGGGTGGAGGTTGCCGTCTCCGGCATGAAAGACATTGAGCATGGTGAGGCCGTGGCGCTCCCCGATCCGATACACCTCGGCCAGAACCTCGACAAGCTTGGTGCGGGGAACCACGGTGTCGTGCAGGTAGTAGTCGGGCGCCGCCTGGGCGACCGCCCCAAAAGCGGATTTGCGACCCTTCCACAACAACTGGCGCTCCGCCTCGTCCTTGGCGATCCTCACCTGGGTGGCGTTGTTGGCCCTTGCCACTTCCTCGACGAGTGCGGCTTCATCCTCAACCGCAGCCGCGGTCCCCGCCACCTCGGCGAGAAGGATGGCCTCGGCGCCCACCGGCAGGTCGGCATGCACGAAGTTCTCGACAGCGACGATCATCCGCTTGTCCATCATCTCGAGAGCCGCCGGGATCATTCCCTCTGCGATCACGCCCGACACCGTGGCGGCGGCATCCTCCACCCGGTCGTATGCGAGCAGCAGTGTCTTCACAGCTGGAGGGTTGGGTAGGAGGCGGACCAGGACACGGGTGACGACTCCGAGCGTGCCCTCCGAGCCGACCACCACCCCGCGCAGGTCGAGGCCGATGGGATCAGGAGCAGGGGAACCCAACATCACGACATCGCCATCAGCGGTCACCATCTCGACGGCGAGCACATGGTTCACCGTCGAGCCTTCGGCCAGACAGTGCGGGCCACCGGAGTTGTTGGCCACATTCCCGCCGATCGTGCAGGCAGCCTGGGAGGACGGGTCGGGTGCGAAGTGGAGACCGAGGGGGTTGGTATGCCGTGAGAGATCGAGGTTGATCACCCCGGGACCGACCCATGCCGTCCGGTTCTCGGTGTCCACCTCGTGGATGCGGTTCATCCGGGTCAGCACGACCAGCATCGAAGGATGCGCCGGTACGGCGCCACCCGCTAGCCCGGTCCCGGCTCCGCGGGGGACCACCGGCACCCCGTGCTCTGTCGCCAGCCTTACCAGCGATGCCACCTCTTCGGTGCTCTCGGGGAAAACGATCAGCAGCGCCGGCCCTGTCGAAACCCCGGCATCCATCCCGTAGAGGTGTCGCTCCAATGGCTCCGCCATCACCCGATCCTCACCGAGCAGCGCCACCGCCTCGTCGAGCAGGGTCATGGGATGAGGGTAGACCCGAGATGGAAGTCGGAAGACGGAAGTCCCGACGGCGGACGGCGGAAAGCGAGACAGCTGGTACGGGAAAGCCGGATGACGGAGGACTGAAACGGATGACGGAGAACGCGATGGAATTGGGCGGTCCCCACTTGGGTGTGTCCGAGGGGGTACTCCGCCACTCCCATCGCCCTGGTCGGGGTGGCGCGTACAGCCCGACCAGGACAAATGAGCGCGGCCGCAAGCCGCACGCTTTCAACTGCCCGGCAGCGAAGCCGTCGGGCATCTAGGCGGCACGCTTTACTGACCGGCAGCGAAGCTGCCAGGCCTCACGGCGCTCCCCAGCCCCCGCCACCGGGGGTCTCTACCACCAGCGAGTCACCTGGAGCTCACCTCGAAAGTGACCTTGCCGGGGAGTCGCTCGGGGGCGGAACCGGGACGGATCAGCCAGTCGGCGCCACAGGCGCCGGGGCTCCCTCCTTGCAGCCCCCAGGGGGGGATCACCCGGCGTTCGCCCATCAGTGAGACCACGGCCGGTTCGAGGAACTCGATCCGTCGGATCAAGCCCTCGCCACCCGGGAAACGGCCTTCGCCTCCGCTCCCATGCCTTAGTTCGTAACGGGTCACCCTGATTGGATAGTGACCTTCGAGTGACTCGATCGGCGTGTTCTTGGTGTTGGTCATCCCGGTGTGGATGGCCGACTGGCCGGCTCTGCCCGGTCGGCCGCCCTGCCCCCCAGCCAAGGTCTCGTAGTAGGCGAAGCTGTCCGAGCCGACGAGGATGTTGTTCATCGTCCCCTGCGATGCCGCCGGGACTCGATCGGGGGCGGCCTGAGCCAGCGCCCCGAGCAACACGTCGGCGATCCTCTGGCTGGTCTCTACGTTGCCCGCCGCAACCGCCGCCGGGGGCAGCGCGCTGACCAGACTCCCTGGCGGGGCGAGCAGGCTGAGCGGCCGGGCACAGCCGCCGTTGGCGGGGATCGTGGGATCGGTGGCCACACGCACCGCATAGAGCAGACATGATCCCGTCACCGCGGCAACGGCGTTGATGTTCCCTTCAACCTGTGGGGCTGTACCGCTGAAATCCGCCTCGAGCTCTCCACCACCAAGCCGCACCACCACCCGGACGGGAATAAGTTGGTCGTGCCACTCCATGTGATCCTCGAAGCGGTACTCACCCGCAGGGAGGTCGCCGAGTGCGGCTCGCATCCTCCTCTCTCCGTAGTCGAGAACCTCGGCAGCCATGGCGGCGAACCCTGCCGCGTCCGGTCCGGCAAGCCGCAGCAGACGTTCTGCGCCCACCTCGTTCGCCCCAAGCTGGGCGGATAGGTCGCCCAACCGTTCTGCTGGGGTTCGGGTCGCAGAGAGGAAAGGTTCCCGAAAGTCGTCGAGCCAATCCCCGGAGCGGACCGCAGCCATCGGCGCCACACGGCATCCCTCCTGCTCGACGGTGACGGCGTGCGCCGGCATCGAACCGGGTGCCTCGCCGCCGACATCTGCATGGTGGGCGCGGTTTGCCACCCAGCCCACCAATGCGTCGGCGAGATGCACGGGCCGCACCAGGGTGAGGTCGTTGAGGTGGGTGCCGCCCTCATAAGGGTCGTTCACTGCGTACTGGACCCCGGGCTCGACCTCGTCGCCAAACCGACGGATCACAGCCTCCACCGACGCGGGCATCGACCCGAGGTGGACCGGTATGTGCTCGGCCTGGGCGAGCATTTCGCCCGGGGCGTTGAACACCGCAGCCGAACAATCGGCCCGCTCTTTGATGTTGGGCGACGCAGCCGTCCTCCGCAGCACGAGCCCCATCTCGTCGGCGACGGCCGACAGCTGGTTGCGCGCCACCTCGAGCCCAAAGGGAGAGAGCGTCACCACTCCACCTCGAGTGTCCCGTCAGCGTGGACACTGGCCCGCTCCTCCGGACCGAGCCACGTGGTCGACTCTTCGCCCTCGATCACAGCCGGCCCGACCATCTCGGCGCCGGTGGGGAGCGCGGGGCGCCACCACACGGTGGCGTCGACAACGGCCGAGGTCGCATCACCGGTGGCAGTGACGACGGCTCGCTCCCCTCGGGCCGGCTCGCCGGAAGGGCGCAGTGGAGGCAGGTCGTCCCAACGCGCCGACGGTTGGCCGACCGCCTCGGCCCTGACCGTGACCACCTCGACCGGATCACCGATGCGGGCGAACCCGTTGCGCACCCGATGCTCGTTGTGGAAGGTCTCGACGAGATGGTCCCACCCGTCGCCCGGGGCCCACTCGACGGTGGTCTCGTGCGACTGACCGACATACCGGGAGTCGACCAGGGTCCGTACCACCCGACCGGGCCGTCGCACGGCCTTCGCTACCTCCTCGACCGCCCGGTCGAGCCGGTCGCCGTCGGCCGGGACCAACAGGACACTTCGGGCGGCATCGCCCCGCGGCGGGCTGAGGAGCAGACCCAGAGCCGAGAAGACACCGGCGTGCGGTGGGACCAGCATCCGCGGCATCTCTAGGCGGCGTGCCAGTGCGCTGCCGTGGAGCCCCCCGGCCCCTCCATAGGCGGCGAGAACCGCCCGACGTGGGTCGGCGCCCTCGGCGACGGTCACGGCACGCACGGCGCGCTCCATCTCGGCCTCGACCACCGTGACCATCCCAAGTGCGACCTGGACGGCGCTCAACCCGAGCTCGTCGCCGAGCCGGGAGAGGGCGGCTTCTGCCAGATCGGAATCGAGTCGGACATCGCCGGCGAGCTTTCCACCGGCGGCGAGGCGTCCCAGGATGAGGTTGGCGTCGGTGACCGTCGGCTGTTGGCCGCCTCGTCCGTAGGCCGCAGGCCCGGGGCGGGCGCCGGCGCTGTGCGGTCCCACCCGTAGAGACCCGCCCGGGTCCACCCAACCGATGCTGCCGCCCCCCGCACCGACAGTGTGGACCGCCACAGCCGGGAAGCGACAGGGGTAGCCCGCCACGTTCCGCTCGTATGCGACCGCCGGCCTCCCCGCCTCGATACGACAGACATCCGACGAGGTGCCGCCCATGTCGAAAGCGATCAATGCGGGGTATCCCGATGCCTCGCCGAGGGCGGATGTGGCCATCACCCCGCCGGCGGGACCTGAGAGCAATATCGAAGCGGGCAGACGTGCGGCTTCGGCGGCGGAGACGAGTCCACCCGAGCTCCGCATCACCGATATCTCCCCGGTGAAAGCCCCGGTGAGACGTTCCAGATATGCGGAGACGACGGGAAGGAGATAGGCGTTGAGCACAGTGGTCGAGGTGCGCTCGTATTCGCGGAACTCCGGAGCCACTTGGCTGCTCAGCGAAAAGGCATGGAACCCCCGATCAGTCAGCGCCGCGCCCAGTTCAATCTCGTGCGAGTGATCTCGGTAGGAGTGGAGCAGGCTCACCGCAACCGCCTCGGCGCCCTCGGCGGCAACCCGCTCGATGAGCGCCTCGACGGCGGGTGTGTCTCCCGCCTCGGGTGCCGGCATCCGCAGTCGACGTGGAATCAGCGGCTCGGGACGGTCGATGAACGGGTCGTAGAGCGCGGGACGGTCCTGGCGCCCGATCTCGATCACGTCGGCGAACCCGGGGTCGGTGATCAGCGCGGTCACCGCTCCCTTCTTCTCCAACAGGGCGTTCGTGGCCACCGTCGTACCGTGGAGCAACTCGGTGCTCTCCCCACCCAACCGCGAAGAGCCCTCGATCACCCCATCGCTCTGGTCAGGCGTGGTCGTCACCTTGGTGGTGTGGAGCCGTTCCCCGTCCCACCCGGCAAGGTCGGTGAAGGTCCCCCCTACATCCACTCCGAGGATCACGCCGGGCTACGATCGTCGAGCGAGCCCATGGCGATCGTTCCCGAGCCCTCTCCCAACCCCAATGCGCTCAAGTTCACCGTCGGGGTCCCGGTGGGTGGGCCGACCACCTTCACCGCCGGGGCGAGCACCGATGATCCGTTGGCCGGAGCACTTCTCGGCATACCCGGCATCGTGAGCATGTTCATGACCGCAGACTTTGTCACCCTGACCAAAGACAACGATGCCGATTGGGGGGACATCGCCCCACAGGCGGTGGAGATCCTAGAGAACCACTTCGAAGGCTGACCCTCACCGCGGGGGCGCCACCGGGTTTCCCTCGTCGTCGAGCCAAACCACCATGGGCCAGGCCCCACCGGCGCCATCCTCCGCCTCGACTGCCAGCCTCCAGATGCTTCCTTTCTGCCAGGCACCGAGCAATCGGGGCCGTGACCCCCAGGCGGCGGCGGCATCCAGCGCCGCAGCTCGCAGTTTTTCCGGAGGAGCGGTTTCGACCATCTCTGTGGCTGTTGCCCGGACCGCCCGGAGCGGCACAGGTGAGGGCAGGTCGAGGATCCTCCCCTTTGCGTCGACCATCACCGACACCGCTTCCACCGGTAGTCGCCGCCACTCGGTTTCACCGGTGCTCACCAGACGGCGCAGGACGACCTCGACTCGCACCGCATCACCCACTGGTTCAACCGCCGTTGCACTGAGCCCACTCGACATACGACGCCGGGCCGGGCTTGTCGTGGGGCAATCGGGGAAGGGCGAGCCCACGGGGGAGGAGACGGCGCACCTCGGCGCCGGCGCCAGGCGCCCCGTCGTCGGTGAACAACTCCGTCACCAACCACTCGGCGCTTGCCACCGCTGTCAGTTGCCCATCGGCGCCCGGAGCGGCGCGCAGGTCTGCCTCGGCCCAAACCTGTGCATCTCCCTCGGTGCCGGCGGCGGATGACGCAGCTTCAGAGTCGGTCGGTTGTGGTGCAGTAGGGGCAACGACTGAAGTCGGGGTCGGGGCTGTCTCGTCGGGGTTCACCACCACCTCGAGCGAGTCGGGCTCGGGGCGCCATATGGCGCGCGCCGCCACTGCGGCGAGGGTCGCCGTCACCAATGCGCCTGCGATGAGCCACGCCCAGCGCCGCCACGGCGGGATCGGCGGCTGCGACAGCACCGTCCACGGAACCTGCTCCAGTTCCTCGACCGGCCTGTTGGGACTCGCTCCCCACGCCGGTGGCTGGTCCATGGGACCTCCGATACATCGTGTGGTGGGAAGCCAGGCGAAGGTACGCCGATCAGGGATCCGGTTCAAGAGGTTTGGGCCGGATGGCCGCTCCAGCGACCAAGGAACCGCCAGACCCGGCGCTAACGTCAATGAGCCATGACCTCCAATCCGGACCCCAAACCCGGGCGCTGGATCCTGCCGCTCGTCATCGTGGGCATGATCGGGTTCACCTATCTCTTCGTGAACTCGCTCGAGGGTTCGGCCGGTGACGACCCGGCCAATGGAGCCGACACCACTGTCGCCGCGGGGAGAACCACCACCACAGCCCGCGGCGGCAACCAAGGTGGACAAGGTGGTGGCACGACCGTCCCACCGACTAACTCGGCCTACATCGACGAACTGCGGGCCGCCCAGACCGATCTCGACCAGATAGCCGGCGATCTCAACCAGGCGAACAGCGATTGGGAGGACGACGGGGAGTCACCGAGCGATGCCTTCGCCACGGCACGAGGAGGAGGCGGCCGACTGGGCGGCGGGTGTGTCCGAGATCACGCCACCGGACGACGCGGTGGACACCCATGGCGAGGTTGTCGAGTCGGCCGACGCAGTGGCGGTGGCCGCTGCCGAGGTGCTCGAGGGATACCAGGCACCCGATGACGGCACGCTCAGGCGCGAGGCGGTGGAGGCCTTCAACGATGCCGTCGCCGCCTTCGACCGGGCCGTCGACAGCAGCGAGGGCGGGCAGGGGGCCTGACCCCGGCGGCCTAGCCTGAGCCGATGTCGATCGGTTGGCACGACCCTGCGAAGCTCCGCAACCCGGGGGCACTCGTGGCGTTTTCCGGGTGGGGAGATGCCGCCACAGCCGCAACCGGTGCCGTCGAATACCTCATGCGGGGTTACGACGATGTGCGCCTGCTCGCCGAGATCAGCTGCGACGACTACCTGGACTTCACCCAGCGCAGGCCCATCGTCTCGATGGTCGAGGGCGGGACCCGCCATGTGACCTGGCCGGACACCGCGGCATACGGGATCGAACTCGAGGGGCAAGCGCGCGATCTGGTCGTCGTCCTCGGCGAGGAGCCGCACCTCGCTTGGCGACGGTTCGCCGCAACGGTCATCGAGTTGCTGGAGACGCTCGGGGTCAGCCAGGTGGTGACGCTTGGCGCCTTCATCGGGCAGGTGGCACACACCCTCCCGGTTCCCGTCGTCGGGGTGATGGAGGACATAGAGCAATTTGAACGCCACGGTCTGATGGCGTCGAATTACGAAGGCCCCACCGGGATCGTCGGGGTGCTCAACGATGCCTTCGTCCGTGCCGAGCTCGACTCCGCCAGCCTCTGGGCGGCGGTACCCCACTACCTGGCGGCCAACCCGAATCCTCGAGCGATGCTCGCCCTGGTGCAACGTGCCGCCGCCCTACTCGGCATCGCGGTTGAGACGACGGCCCTGGCGGTCGAGGCGGCGGAGTTTCAAACCAAGGTGGACGAGGCGGTGATGCGCTCCTCCGAGTTGACCGGCTATGTGCGTCGTCTCGAGCAGGCAGGAGACCAACCCGAGATGCAGCCGGACGCGGGCGCCGAACTCGTCACCGAGATCGAGCACTTCCTCCGAGAGGAAGGCGGCTAGGGGGCCCCGTCGAGTCGGTTCGGCCCGTCGAGCCTGTCCGGCAGCCCGAATCGCGGGAAGAGAGTGTCGGTGTCGAGGAAGTAGTTGAGACCGACCACGATCCCGTCGGAGATCTCGAGCACGTGAAGAGCCCAGGGGTGGCGGTCGCCGTCGGAGCCAACCCGATACTGTCCGAAGGCAGGCGAGCCATTGGCGACCGTCGGGATGAGGCGCGAGTCCTTGCAAGCGATCCCCGGACCGGACATCCAGTCACGGACCTGCTGGGGACCTCTGAGCCACATTTCGTAAGGCGGCATCGACTGGGTCACGTCCTCGTGGAGCAAGCTCACGAACGAGTCGAGGTCATAGCGCTCGAATGCATCCATGTACCGGTCGAGCAGGTCTTGCTGGGCCAGGTCCATGGGCTTGGCCTGGTCGGTGTCGGCCGGCTCAGCCTCGGCGAGCGTCGCCCTTGCCCGCTGGAGGGCGCTGTTCACCGACACGACGGTGGTGTCGAGCATTTCGGCCACCTCGGACGCGCTCCAACCGAGCACCTCGCGCAAGATGAGGATCACCCGCTGCCTTGGGGGAAGGTGCTGGAGGGCGGCGACGAAGGCCAGGCGGATGCTGTCGCGGGTCACGGCCATCTCGGCCGGATCATCGAGCATCACCATCGAGTCGGGAATCGGCTCGATCCAGCGCTCGCCCGACCCTGGTTGGCCGATCGGGCCGTCGAAGGACCAAGCGGGACCCATTTCCATCGGTCGAGCCCTGCGCTGGCGTGCTTTGAGCATGTCGAGGCAGACGTTGGTGGCGATTCGATAGAGCCAAGTGCGGCGCGATGCCCGCCCCTCGAACCCATCCCAGGAGCGCCAGGCGCGCAAGAGGGTCTCCTGAACCGCATCCTCGGCCTCGGTGACCGACCCGAGCATCCGATAGCTGTAGCCGGTCAACGGTGCCCTGTGCTGCTCGAGCTCGTCGGGTGCCAGTGTGGCTACCCGGTCCACGGGCGACTCCGATTTCGTGCTGGGGGCGAACCGAACATGCTCCCGCCAGCGTAGGTCGCGTGTCCAGGTATCTGGATGGGAACGCAACCCCGGGGGTCAAGCTGTGCCAGGTTCAACTACTCCGCTCAACCGGCCGATGTTGTCTAACCCGGTCAAACGGGTATCAAGGACGCGATGACCCACGAGCAACCAACCGTCAGCATCGGTTTGCCCGTCAAGGATGGAGACTCCTACCTCGACGAGGCGATACGGTCGATTCTCGGCCAGACCTACACCGATCTCGAGCTGATCATCTCGGACAACGCCTCCACCGACCGGACGGAGGAGATCGCCCGCGGGTGGACCGCCAGCGATTCCCGGGTCCGCTACGTGCGCAACCCGGCGGACATCGGGGCGGCTCCGAACTTCCACCAGTGCTTCCGCCTCGCCCGCGGGAAGTACTTCAAATGGGCGGCACACGACGACCTGCTCCATCCGAAATACGTCGAGCTGTGCGTGGAGGCCATGGAGATGAGCCCGGAGGTGGCGCTGGCACACACCACGGCCGAGCAGATCGACGCCGAAGGCGCCGTCGTCGGCCAGATCCCGAACATTCCTGACGTCGCGTCCAGCGACCCCGTGCTCAGATTCACCAACGTGGTCACCAAGGAGCGCCTCAACCTCCCCATCTTTGGTCTGATGAGGTCCCAGGTGCTGGCCACCACGAGCATCCACGGCAGCTTTTTCGCCTCGGCTCGAGTTGAGCTGGCGGAGATGGCCCTACGGGGACCCTTCGTCTGGATCGACGACCCTCTGTTCATCCACCGCAACCACTCGGGTGCCTCGGTGCGGGCCATCCACGACGAGCAGGAGCGGAGGCAGTGGTACGACCCGGCTAGAGGTGCCCTCTGGTATCTCCCCCGCTGGGAGTACTACTGGAAGTTGCTGGCGGCGGTTTGGAGCGCCCCGATCGGGTTGGGCGACAGAGTGCGCGCCACGGCGATCATCCCAGGCCAGATGCTGGGGAAGGCGGGCGCACTGGCTCGCGACCTGTTCCAGTTGGGTCAACGTCTTCTGGGACGCGCTCTAGGGCGCTGATCCAGGGCCATGGGGGCACGGTCCGACTTGGTCCGGTCGTACCATCCGGAGCCAATGCTGTGGGAGGCTCACATCGGGCCCTTCCGGGTGTTCGCAATCGAGGACGGTTGGGCACTCTTGGACCCGCTCGCCATGTTCCCCGGTTCCGACGGTGAGTTCTGGGCGAACTCCGAATCAGCTGATCGACGACCGGATCCGTGTGAGCTATTGCTGCTATCTGGTCTCCGGGCCAGACGGCCACGTCATGGTCGACACCGGCAAGGGTCCGCGGTCTGAGTCAGGCGCTGCCGCAGCCACCTGGGGAAAGATGCCAGAGGGTCTGCTCCACCTCGGGGTCGACCGCGGCGATGTGATCGCCGTCATCCACACCCACCTGCACAACGACCACATCGGGGGAAACGCCATCAATGGAAGCCCGTTCTTTCCAAACGCCCGTTGGTACGTACACCGGTCCGAGCTGGCTTACTGGAGAGGGACGGCGGCGGTGTCGGCTGCTATAGATCCTCTCCTGGCATTGGGTCGGGTCGAGATGATCGACGGACCGTCGGTGATCTTTCCCGGGATCGCCGTACATCGAGACCTTGGGACACACCCCAGGTCATGTCTCGGTGGAGGTCACGGCCGACGACGACATGATGTTCATAGCGGGCGACGTCACACACCACCCGGTTCAGGCGGCGCACCCTGAATGGCATGTGCAGGCGGACGTCAACCCTGCTCAAGCGGAGGCGACCAGGCGTCAACTCTTCGAGGCGCTGACCAGCTCCGACATAGTGCTGGCCGCCTCGCACTACCCCAGCCCGCACTTCGGACGGATCGGGATGGCGAAGGGAGAGAGGATCTACGTCCCAGACTCGGCCGTCCGCCATCTACGAGAGCAGGACCAGACGGATCCCGGCTGATTCAGCGGCGGCGCTTGTGCCGATTGGCCTTGAGGCGCTTGCGATACTTGTGCTTGGACATCTTCTTGCGCCGCTTCTTGATCAGCGAACCCATCATCACCTCGAGACGACTACCAAACGGGAACAGGCGGGGGAAAGCGACAGAAGGCGCCGTCCGCACCGGATGACGCCGCGCCAGAGGTCTCTGGCGGCGACGACGGGCTAAGGATGGCCGTTGTGAGCGGCGTTGGCAAGCCGGTCAACCGGTCAGATCGACCCCAAGGGTCGCCACAGCCGGGGTGAGCACCCGACCGGTCCGACCGAGCATCCGGGCCAACGTCTCTGCGACCCGCCCGACGTCGCTCCTCTCCACCAGTGCCAGCACTGCAGGGCCTGCGCCCGACCAGCAGGCATGGAGCGCCCCACCATGCCTGGCCGCCGCAATCAGGATCTCGGCTTCGGGGTGGAGATGACGCCTGGGAAGCTCGTGCAACTCGTCGCCGGATGCCTCCTCCAGGAGATCGCGGTCGGCCAAGCGGAGACCCTCGACGAGCATCGCCGTCCGGGCAACGCTTCGCGCCGCCACCGCTCTGGCGACCGTATCGGGAAGAGCTGCCCTGGCCTGCGTCGTAGGCAATCCATGGTCGGGGACCGCCAGGACCGGCTGGAGCGACGGATGCAACTCGAGGTGGGCGATGGTGCCACCGGGACCTACTGCGACCAGACCGCCGTATACCGCGGCGGCGGCGTTGTCGGGGTGACCCTCGAGCGAAGCCACCAGTGGGAAGAGGTCGTCATCATCCATCGACATGCCGGCGGCGGAGGCGGCCGCAGCCGCCGCCGCTGCTGCTGCCGCAGCCGAAGACCCCAGTCCACGTCCCATCGGGATGCTGTTCTCGACCACCAGTGCCAACGGCCGATCGAGGCCGGCGGTCCGCCGGGCGGCAGTGAGCACAACATCGTCCGACCCTGGCAACGGCCTCTCTTCGCCGGTGTGCTCGATGCACCACTCGTCGGCAGGGTGGGCGGTCACCCGGCAGCGGATCTCGACTGCCAAGGCAAGCGTGTCGAACCCGGGCCCGAGGTTGGCCGATGATGCTGGGGCGGTGGCGACCGCCCGGGGAACGACGGGAGCCGTCACCGGCGAGATCCTATCGGCGGCCGATGGTGGGGTCAGGTATCGAGGGACCTGACCTCGTCCTGAACCACCGAGCCGCCGATGGATGCCTCCTCGCCCGCCCACTCGAGTTCGATGGTCGAGGGGTGCCCCATCTCCTCCCCCTGATGGACCACCAGAGCGCCTTGGTCCATCCCCCGGTGCCGCAGCAACGCTGCGAGGGCGACTGCGGCACTCCCCGTGGCGGGATCCTCCATGACCCCGGCCTCAGGGGCGAAGAAGCGGGCTCGTACCGCTCTCCGCTCGTCCTCCCATGCCCAGATGTAGACCTCGCCGTACCCCTCTGGGACCGCGGTTGCGGCGGCTGCGACCGCCGCCGGGTCGGATAGCTGGAGGAGGAGGTAGGGCAGAGGCATCCGGACGACCGCCGCCGAGAGGGCGGGGAACCCCTCGGGCGCCTCGATCTCGTCCACCGGCTGGCGGAGCGGTACATCGACCAGCGTCGTGCCGTCCTCGCGGCGGAGGCGTGCCACGAATGCCGGGCAGGAGAGCCGATCCGGCGGTTCTGCTTCGATCTCGCCGAGCACCCATGCCGCCCCGACGAGTGGGTGACCGGCAAACGGAAGCTCGACCTCGGGGGTGAAGATTCGAGCCGCGGGGATTGCCTCGGTGCGATCGAGGAAGATCGTCTCCGAGAAACCGAGATCGCTCGCTATCCCTTGCATTGTCCCGGTGTCCAACCCGGCGACGTCCGGCACCACCCCGAGGTGGTTGCCCCCGACTTCGCCCCTGGTGAAGACCCGAACCACGTGGCAGTCGCGCATCCGCCGCTCCGGCTGGCCTGGAGCGCACGATACCCTCACCAGGGTGGTCGACCTCCTCGGGCTCGACACCCTGCTCGCGGAATTGGTGCTCGGCCTCGGGCTAGCCCTGCTCGCCGGGAATGGCTTCGCCTGGATTCAGGCCCGGCGAGGTGCCCGACCAGATGCCGCCACGGGTGACATCCGCCGGGGCAGGGTCTGGTTCCTGATGATCGTCGGGCTGCTCATGGCGCTTTGGGGAGGTTTCTCGCTGCTCGCTCGCGGCTGATCGGAGCAAGCCATTGGGTAGGATGCGGCTCCCCGCGGATGTAGTTCAATGGCAGAACGCGAGCTTCCCAAGCTTGAGATGGGGGTTCGATTCCCCTCATCCGCTCCCTGAATCCGGTGGTCCCGTGTCCCCTACCTCGGCACGGTGAAAGTTGAGGTGCGAGCGCGACGGCGTTGGCCCCCTCTGATCCTGGTACCTCGAACCGAGCCGGCCCGACCCGTATGGCTCCACCGACGGTGACGACAGCTCGAAGAAGCAGAGCTGTCCGATCTTCATCCCGGGCCAGAGCTTGATGGGGAGCGTGGCCACGTTGGAAAGCTCCAGCGTGACGTGGCCGGTGAATCCCGGGTCGACGAACCCGGCGGTCGAATGGGTGAGGAGCCCGAGCCTGCCCAGCGACGACTTCCCCTCCAGCCGGGCCGCCACCCCGGAACCGAGTGACACCCGCTCGAAGGTGCTCGCCAGGACGAACTCACCCGGGTGGAGGATGAACGGCTCCGATCCGTTCGGCTCCACCAACCTGGTCAACTCGGGCTGCTCGAGAGCAGGGTCGATGTGGGGATACCGGTGGTTCTCGAACACGCGGAAGTACCGATCAAGCCTGACATCCACCGACGAGGGCTGGACCATCGCCGGGTCGAAGGGCTCGATCGCCACCTCGCCGGCGGCAATCGCCTTTCTGATGTCGCCATCGGAGAGCAGCACGGCAGCAGGGTACGCGGATCAATACGAGGTACTTAGTACTCAGTACTCAGTACTCAGTACTCAGTACTCGGTACTCGGATGCACCACCCTCGTTCCTAACGGCTCCCGCCTTTCTGAGGTCCCGATCGGGATAGCAGCACGGTGAGCAGGGTAAGCCGGACAATGGCTCCATCCCCGCGTTCTAAGTACCAAGTACCAAGTACTAAGTACTTTCGTGTTCAAATAGGTCGACCGACCTATATGGTTGCATGCTGCACCGGTCGATCCATTTCGTGCATGGCCGCCGCTCAGCTGGCAGGCGAGGAGGTTACCCCCTTCCTCCTACGCCTCCTGCAGAGCGGCGGCTGCGCGTTTGTCCGGCTCGCGAAACGAATCCAGCAGCTCTGTTTTCGCGTTGGCACCTGACGGCCTACCGTCCCAGGCAGCGTTCACACCGGCCACTTCCCCCGTTCGATGGCGTGGTCCGACGCGCACTCGGAATGTCGCACATCCGATGCAGAGTGTGCGGACCGAGGGTCATGACGGCGGAAGAGGCGAGGCGAGATAGTGGCGACGAGGGCGATCGATTCCGGCAGAGGCCATGCCGCGGGGCGGGCCCGGGTACCCCCACACAACCTCGAGGCCGAAGAGTCGGTGCTCGGCGCCCTGCTGCTTTCGGTGGATGCCGCCAGCCTGGTGATGGACAAGATCCACCCAGAGGACTTCTACGTACCGTCCCACCAGGCGGTGTTCGAGGCGTGCCGTCAACTCTTCGACGGCAACCAGCCGATTGACGCCGTCACCGTCGCCGATCAGCTGCGCCGCAATGGTGAGATCGACCGGATCGGCGGGCTCAATTTCCTGACAGGGCTGGTTGATACCGTTCCGGCCACATCGAACGTCGAGTACTACGCCTCGATCGTCGAGGAGCACGCCCTCCGCAGAAATCTGATCCGAGCCGGGTCCACCGCAGCGGAATTGGGGTTCATGGTGGAGGAGGAAGTCTCCACCGTGCTCGATCGCGCCGAGCAAGAGGTCCTCGCCGTCGCCGAGCGCAGGGTCGGCGAGGGCATGGTGGCGGTTGGCCCCATGTTCCAGAGCGCCCTGGAGCGGATCGAGGAACTCGAGGCGCTCGGGTCGGAGATAACCGGGCTGGCCACCGGCTTCCGCGACCTCGACCGCAAACTGGCCGGGCTCCAGGCGGCCAATCTGGTCGTCATCGCCGCCAGGCCGAGCATGGGCAAGAGCGCCCTCACCGTCAACCTGGCCACCAACGTGGCGCAGCGCGGAGAAACGGTCGCCATTTTCAGCTTGGAGATGTCCAAGGAGGAACTGGTCCAGCGAATCCTCTGCTCGGTGGGCCGGATCGACTCGATGAAGCTGCGGAGCGGACAGCTGGGCCCGATGTGGCAACGCGTCGGTCGATGCCGCCTCTCGGATGTACCGGGCGCCGATTTTCATCGACGACTCGCCGGTGGTGACCGTCACCGAGATCAGAGCAAAGTCACGCCGGCTCAAACGGCAGCACGGGTTGGCGTTGGTGGTGGTCGACTACCTGCAACTCATGCAGGCGGCCACCAGGGAAAACCGCCAGCAAGAGATCGCCGAGATCTCGCGGAACCTGAAGAACCTCGCCCGCGAGCTCGATGTGCCGATCATCGCCGTGTCGCAGCTAAACCGGAGCCTGGAGAGCAGAGAGGACAAGCGTCCCAGGCTGTCGGACCTGCGCGAGAGCGGCAGCATCGAGCAGGACGCCGACGTGGTGATGTTCATCTACCGCCACGAGTACTACCACCCCGAGGACCAGGAGAAGAAGGGTCTGGCCGAGGTGATAGTCGCCAAGCACCGCGCCGGGGCTACCGGGCTGGTCGAGATGACCTTCCTCCCCGAGTTCACTCGGTTCGCTGACCTGGGACGCGACGTCACCGTCTGACGGCAGCCATCCCAGTCGATCAGCTCAGGCGGGAATGACGTCGATTGTGACCGGGAACTCCACCTCGGGATGAAGGGTGATCCGAACCTCGTGGAGCCCGATCGCCCGGATCGGCGAAGGTATGTCGATATGTCTGCGGTCGATGTCGATCCCGGTGAACTTCTTGATCCCTGCGACCACGTCGGCCGTCCCCACCGATCCGAACAGACGGCCCTCGTCACCGGCGTGAGCGGCGATCACGACCCTGGTCTTGACAAGGCCGGCAGCCAGCTGCTCGGCCTCGAGCCGCTCCTTGCGGTCCTTCTCCTCGCGCCTGACCCGAGCCGACTCGAGGGTCCGCACCGCCCCGGTGGTTGCCTTGACTGCCTTCCCCTTGGGCAGCAGGAAGTTGCGGCCATACCCGTCGGACACGTCGACCACCTCGCCGCGGGAGCCGAGACCTTCGACGTCCTGGGTGAGGAGCAGCTTCATGGCCGCCCCACATATGGGAGGAGAGCCATCTCGCGGGCGTTCTTTATGGCTACCGCCACCTCGCGTTGATGGCGTGGGCAGTTTCCGGTGACGCGCCTGGCCCGGATCTTGGCGCGGTCGGACATGTAGCGACGCAGGGTCCCGACGTCCTTGAAATCGATGTACTCGACCCGCTCCTTGCAGAAGTAGCAGACCTTCTTCCTGATTCGCTTGTTGCGGTCCTCGTTGCGGCGTCTGCGCCGCGGCTGTTGTGCCATCTCTCTTCGTTCTCCTGTTTAGAAGGGGGCCTCGTCGGGCCCGTAATCGTCGCGGCCCACCGGACTGGGGGGAATCTCGCGACCACCGCCGCCACCGGTACCGCCGCCACTGGCACCGCCGCCGCCGCCCTGCCAATCGCCGTCACGGCGGGTCGTCTTGGTGACCGTTGCCGTCGCCCACCGCAAGCTGGGACCGATCTCGTCGATGCGGACCTCCACCACCGAGCGCTTCTCGCCCTCCTGTGTCTCCCACGAGCGCTGCTCGAGACTCCCGGTGACGATGACCCTGGTTCCCTTGGTGAGCGACTCGGCGACCGCCTCGGCCATCTCGCGCCAAACGGTGCCGCCGAAAAAGCTGGTCTCTTCCTGCCATTCGCTATTGCGGTCCTGGAACCGGCGGTTGACGGCAAACCGGAGCTTGGCCATGGCCACCCCCGAAGGGGTGAAGCGCAGTTCCGGGTCTTCCACCAGGTTGCCGATCAAGGTCACGCTGTTGATGGGCATCTCACACACTCCTCGCTGTCCAGGGCCCCGGATCCCCGTTGGGACCCCGCTGCCGCCTCACCAGCCGGCTTTGGTAGTGGTACCACGCCGGTACGACACGTTCCAGGGATCAGTTGCCCGGCCTGATGACCTTGTGCCGCAGCACCGGGTCGGCCAGCGACAGCATGCGATCGACTTCGTCGATCAGCTCGGTATCGGACTCGAATGTGACCACCGTGTAGAAGCCCTCGTTGAGGTGCTCGATCTCATAGGCGAGCCGGCGCTTTCCCCACATGTCAGTGGAGGTGATAGTGGCGCCCTTGCCCTCGAGGAAGGTTCGGATCTCGCCGACGTGCGTCTCCACGTCGGTGTCGGCCAGTTCGGGCCGATGAATGGTCATGACCTCATAGGTGCGCATCTGATTCTCCTTTCCTCTGGACGTCCGCTGGGACGGCCCCGCCAGGCGGCGGAGCAGGTGTGGCCCGGGCGCGCACATGCCCATGGGCCGAAGGAACTCGGTGAAGTGTAGCGGGGCCAGAGACGGCGGACGGCGGACGGCGGACGGAAAGTAGGTGGGTAGGGAAGCCAGGATCTGCTCCTACCATCTGTTCAGGTGAGGAACATCGGTTACATCGGGGGCCTCTTGACGCTCCTGGTCGTTGGAGCGTGCGGGGCGGCGGGGACGTCGATCGAGACCATCAGGCCCGACGCGACCGTGCCGCCGAGCACCGGCCCCGCCACCACGACCGCGCCCCCGGCGACCAGCGGGACCACGGTCGCAACGACCACACCGGTTGTGACCACCATCGCCATTCCGAGTACGACCGAGGCAGCTTCCGGGTTCGCTCTCGAGGGTTTTGACAGCGGCCGCATCCTGGTGGGCCGGATCCCTCTCGATGTGGCCCTGGCGCTCACTCCTCAGCAACAGGGGCAGGGTCTGATGAATGTCACCGATCTGCCAGAAGGAGCCGGGATGCTATTCGTCTTCCCGGACGAGAAGATGGGCTCTTTCTGGATGAAGGACACGCTGATCCCGCTCGACATCGCCTTCTTCGACGCCAACCGGCGGCTCGTCGGCGCCCTCACCATGGTCCCGTGTACCTCAGATCCGTGTGCCACCTACAGCCCGGGGGTCGCCTTCAAGTTCGCCGTCGAAGCCAACGAAGGCGCCTTCGCCGGTTTGGCTCCGCGTGCCCGGCTCAGACTGGCCGACATCGACAGCTGAACGCGTATCGTTGGGAGTGAACCGTTCCCCCCTCCCCCGACGCCTGCGGCGTCGAGTATTCCCCCGCCGGGGGGAGAGAATCGTTGGGACGGACGCCGACCGAGACTCCGCCGTCTGCCGTCCTCGGCCTCCGCCGTCCGCCGTCGGCCGTCTACCGTCGTGCCGACAACGAGGGAGCGCGACACATGGCCGGAACGTGCAGCCACATCTCTTCGATCTCCCAGGTCGAACCCTCTGCCGAGGGGTGTGAGGACTGCCTCCGGACAGGTGGCACCTGGGTTCACCTTCGTATGTGCCGGACCTGTGGGCATGCCGCCTGTTGCGATAGCTCACCGAGCAGACACGCTCGGGCGCACGCCGCCGAAGCCGGTCACCCCATCGTCCGCTCGTTGGAGCCCGGCGAGGGGTGGTCGTGGTGCTATGTGGACGAGGTGTCGTTCATCGATTGAGCAAGCCCGACGGGAAGCCGCTGCGCTCGTCGCCGGTGGTGGTCCCGGCATCCCTGGACAGGTCAGTTCGGCTCGGGGCCATCGCTCCACCACCGAGTCACCCACAGCCATGAATAGGTAGTCGTCACGCTGGCCCTCGTCGATCAAGATCTCGCGGTCTTCGTGGGTGATACCGGTAGGTTCCGCCCCCGGTGGCGACTCGGTCACCTCGTCGTATGTGAGGTCGTTCCCAGTCAGCCCCTGGAGAGCTCCCAGTGCCCTTTCCGGGTCGCGGGCATATTGCGCCCCAAAGAACCTGATAAAGGTCACCGACGACCAACCGCACGACGACGGACCTTCGAATTCGAGGACGAGACCATTGGGAACCTGGTTGCCGTCGGCATCAATCCAAGGGCCGTGCTGGCTGGCACACGCCGCGAGCAAGAGCACGGCAACCAGGGCGAGGCGTCTCACGACGCCCAGGGTATGGCGGCAACCACCAACGCCAACGCCCCCAAGAACCCGAGCCCACCGATCCAATAGGCGGCGGGCGAGGTTCCGTTGCCGCGAGAGCGCCGAACGGTGACATGGGCGACCCCGACGGCGAGGAGCATGATCACCGGATGGATCACCGCCAGGAACGGGTTTGCCTCCCACGCCTGGCTGAGAACCCAGAGGACGATGCCAATCAAGACCTGGATGTCGAGCGCCATCGCTGCGATGGCGAAGGGGCGAGACGACCCGGGCGACCAAACGTCCCGGCGGAGGGCCCGCAGGATTCCGTAGATGACCGCCGCAACGAGAGCCGCCAACACCACCCAGCGGAAGACCGAATGGATGGTGACGAGGACATCCATGGAGCCGGAATGGTAGGGCCCGAGGGGCGCGGTCAGCCGCCGAGCAGCCGGGCTACCCAATACGCGGCGGCGCCGATGACGATGGTTCCGATGAGCGACCGCCGGGTGACCGCTGCTCCGACGACTCCACCGGCGGCGGCGGCGAGACCAGGCGTCACCGCTGGGACTCCATCGGGAGCAACGAAGCCGATCGTGGCCAGCGAGACAAAGAGAGCCAACGGGAAGGAGTCGAGGAAGCGCGCCCACAGCCCGCTCGGCTCGGGGAGACCCGGTAACACAAGGAAAGAGGCGCGGCAAAGATAGGTGACCGCAGCCACCACCACGACCACCCAGGGCTCAATCACCGAACATCGCCCCCACCAGCGCCGCCAGCGCAGCAGCCGCGGTCACCTGCCAGGCCTCGGGGAGAACAAGCGTGGCGAGGATGGCGAACGCGGCCGCGCTCCCCGCGGCGACCCAGTGCCGTCTGCTGCGGAGCAACGGGGCGGCGAGACCGAGGAAGAGCAAAGGGAACAGCACCTCGATCCCTAGCGCCACCGGGTCGATCACCGGGCCGAGGAGGACACCGATCGCAGTACCTGCCAGCCACGCCGAGTACAACTGGAGGTCGATCGCCGCCTTGTAGCCAACGAGGTCTTCGATACCGCGGCGTGATGCGTCGACCGTGAGCCCGAATGACTCGTCTACCAGCACCCAGGCGAGGCCCGCCCGTACCGGCAGAGGTTGCTCTCCGATCAGACCCGAGAGGGTCGCCGACATCGGGACGTGACGCAGGGCCAGACCGGTCGCCGCCACCAGGATCGCCTCAGGCCCGGCGGCAGCCAGACCGACCATCGCGAATTGGGCGGCACCCGACACCACGAGCAGCGAGGTGACCATCGCCAGCCAACCGGGCATGACGCCGACGGCGAGGACGCCGAAGGCGACCCCGAACGGCAGGACCACGAGAAGGACCGGTGCCCCCTCGACGAGTCCCCGGCGGAACGCCGGCCGCCGGATCAACGGCAAATCAAAGCCTGGCTCGCAACCATTCGATGTCCGCCGCCTGACCGGCGGCGTCGTCCGGCGTCTCGATGACGACAGGGGCGGCAGCAGCGGTGACCACCCCGACGAGAAGGTCGGCGGGGATCTGGCCGGTCCCCAGATTGGTGTGCCGGTCGCGCCCGCTCCCCGCCGGATCGCGCGAGTCGTTGCAGTGGACCAGGTCGATCCGGCCCGTCGCCGCCCTCACCCTCTCGACAAGTGTCTCCAGTGGCTCCCCAGCAGACCAGAAATGACAGGTGTCAAGACAGAATCCGACATCGAGATCACCGATTTCCGCCCAGAGGCGCTCGATGACATCGACCTGTCGCGCCACGGCGTTCCCTCCGCCGGCGGTGTTCTCGATGAGTAGTTGCACGTCCGACTCGCGGGTCTCCAGTGCCTTTCGCCAGCGGGGGAACCCGGCGTCCACCGCTTCGTCATCCTCGACGTGACCGCCGTGGACGATGACGGCGGTCGCACCGATCTCCTCGGCAGCGGTGCATGTGTCGGCGAGGATCTTGCGGCTGGGAATGCGGATCCTGTTGTTGGGCGACACCACGTTGACCAGGTACGGGGCGTGGAGGTAGATGGGAAGATCGGAAGCCCGCAGAGACTCGGCGTCGCCGCGCGGCTGGGGCTTCTTCCACGACTGCGGGTTGGAGGCGAAGAACTGAACGAGATCGGCCTTGCGTAGAGCCGCCTCGCCCATGGGATCGGCATTGCCGACATGGGCACCGATAGCGATCGTCACGATGCGGCCGGGTCCTCTGGAGCCGCGATCGCCGAGGCTTCTTCCGGAGGGTTCACATTCTCCGATGGAGGGGTCATTTCGTCATCCACCACATGTTCGTTTTGCAACGACTCGATCCGGTGTGCCACCACCCCTGCAGGTTGGTCCCATCCCTCTGCCAGGACAGCCAAGCTGCCTGTTTCTATCCAGCGCGCCCCCCAGGGGTCGTCGGGAAGTTCGGCGTCGTCGCCGACCTCCACGATCAGCGCATCGACCGTTTCACCGCCGTCATCGAAGGTCTCCGACCTCACCGACCGAAGGTCGGACCAGCGGATCACGCTCGGAGGGCGAAATGGGCCGGAGAGACGAAGGTGCAGACCCTCGTTGTCGCCGCTCACCACTTTGGCCGGGGCGAGCAACTCCTTGAGACCCCACCCCACCATCGCCGCCCCGATCACGATGAACGCCCACGCCCAGATGGTGTCCCGCGGCTCGAAGAGTTGCGGGCTGTCCGCCGGGAAGAGCGCCTCTTGGATCGGACGGAAGATCCTCTGCTCGAGCAGGATGTCCACTCCGATCACCAGCAGCGGAACGCCGCCCAGCGCCAGTAGCCACATCCTCAGCGGGGAGCGGGCGACAGCCAGGGGGATCATGCTCCCACCCCCAGATCGGCCGGAGAGATCAGGGCGATGAAGGGGACGGACAGTGCGGCGAGTCGCTCCTCCGCCGCTCCATCGCTCCGGTCCACCACGGCAACCGCCTGGACAACCCTCAAGCCGGCTTCGAGAAGCACCTCCACCGCCTCGCCGAGCGCTCCCCCGGTGGTTGTGGTGTCTTCGACGACCGTCGCCCGATTGCCCTTCTCGAGGGGACCCACCAGCCGCCCGCCGATCCCGTGTCCCTTGGCCTCTTTCCGTATGGAGAAGGCACTGAGAGGGCGTCCCTCCAAGTGCGCCACCAGCGCGGTGGCCACGGCGATGGGATCGGCACCCATGGTCATCCCGCCCACCACCTCGGTCGCCGGATCGAGCACCTCCATGACGGCCCGCCCCACCAACAGAGCGCCTTCGCCGTCAAAGGTGGTCCGCCGCCCGTCCAGGTACCAATCCGACACGGTCCCGGAGCGGAGTTTGAACGCGGCTCCGGTGACCAGTGCGTGGGTGCGGAGGTGGTCCACGAGGCCGGCCAGCCCGGCTGAGGTTTTGGTCACCCTCTCATTATGGGGGTCGGTGCGGCGTCAATCGAAGACGACGGTCTTGTTTCCGTACACGAGGACCCGGTGGTCGAGATGGAGGCGGACCGCCCTGGCCAGCACCACCTTCTCCAGGTCGCGACCTTTCTCCACCAGATCGTGCACCGTGTCCCGATGGCTGATTCTCACCACGTCCTGGTCGATGATTGGGCCCTCATCCAGTCTCTCGGTGACATAGTGCGCGGTTGCTCCAATGACCTTGACCCCGCGCTCGTGAGCTTGGTGATAGGGACGGCCGCCGGTGAAGGCGGGCAGAAACGAGTGGTGGATGTTGATGATCCGGTTGGGGAACCGATCCACCACCGTGCTCGTCAGGACTTGCATATAGCGGGCCAGCACCACCAGTTCGACTCGCTGCTCCTCGCAGAGCGACACCAACTCGAGCTCTTGCTGGCGACGGCTCTCGGGATCGACCGGCAGATGATGGAACGGGAGTCCGAAAGAGGCAGCGGCGTCGGCATGATCCGGATGGTTGGAGACGATGAGTTCAATGTCTCCACGAAGATCACCCATGCGCCACCGCACGAGCAGGTCCCATAGGCAGTGCGGCTCGCGGGAGACGAGGAGCGCCACCCGGGCGCGGTCAACGCTCCGCCGGTACATCCAACGCATTCCGAAACGATCGGCAACTGCGGAGAATGCCACTGCGACGTCCTCTGGTGGGACGTCCATCCCATCGAGTTCGAACTCGACCCGCTGAAGGAAGATCCCCTCCTCCTGATCGGTGTGCTGGTCGGCGTGGAGGATGTTCGCCCCGCGGCTGAACAGGAAGTCGGAAACCGCAGCCACCAAGCCACGACGATCCGGGCAGGAGAGCAACAAGATGCCTGTTCCGAGCGACTCGCTCATTCTGGCAAGACGATAAATGGCGGACGGCGGACGGCGGACGGCGGAGAATTCGACCGATGAATAGGGCCGGCCGCCGCGGTCACAATGAGCACAGACCAAAGGAGGACAACCATGTTCGAGGACACCAAGGCATTCAGTGGGTTCGCTGTGCCGGATGTGGAAGCGGCGAAGAGCTTCTATGGCGAGACGCTGGGAGTTCGTGTGAGCGAGGAGGAGGGGATCCTGTTCCTCCACATCGCCGGCGGACGCGACGTCCTCGTCTACCCCAAGCCCGATCATGCCCCGGCCAACTACACGATCCTCAACTTCCCGGTCCCTGATGTGGAACGGGCCGTGGACGAGTTGGCGACTCGAGGCGTCGAGTTCGAGCGGTACCCAGAGATGGAAGCCGACCAGGACGAGAAGGGCATTTTCCACGGTGGCGGCCCACTGATCGCCTGGTTCACCGATCCGGCAGGCAACATTCTCTCGGTGCTGGAGCAGGACTGAGCGGAAGGTCCACGACGCGGCCGGGGAGAGCCATACTCAATCCCCGCCGCCCATGGACCTGATACTCATCCGCCACGCCCAGCCAGATTGGGCCCCAGCCGGTATCGCTCGCAACGACCCGGAATTGACGGACCTCGGCCTGAGGCAGGCAGAGATGTTGGGTCGTCAGGCGTCGCAGTGGGAGGGGGTAACCGAGATCCTCGTGTCGCCCATGGTGCGCTCCCGCCAGACGGCAGAGCCTCTGGGAACCGCTCTCGGCATCGAGCCGACCGTCGTGCCGTGGCTGGCGGAGATCGCAAATCCCGACTCATGGGAGGGCAGCCCGGTTGACGAGGTGGACCGGATGCTCGAACGGGTCCGGCTCCGTTCGGTCGACGCCTTGTGGGACGGGCTGCCAGGTGGGGAGACCTTTCGCGACTTCCACCAGCGGATCGCCGCCGGTCTGGAGCGGTCATTCGCCGAACGGGGAATCACCCGGCTCGCTGAGGAACACCCGCAACTCTGGTCGGTGGAGGACAACAGCGCCCGGCTGGTCATCGTCGCCCACGGTGGTACCAACGCCGTCCTGCTCGGGGTTCTGCTCGGACTCGAAGCTGTTCCGTGGGAATGGGACCGCTTTCTCTGGCAGCACACCTCGGTTGCGGTGGTGACCACCCACCGGGTCGCCGACGGTCGCGCCTTTGGGCTGCGTTCTTTCGGGGATGTGTCCCACCTGAGCCCCGAGATGGTCACCCGATAGACGGCGGCATCCCGCACGGGAAGCGGCAATAGGCGTATCGTCGGCGCTCCAGATCCCTCCGTTCCATGGACGGAACCTGCGCGACAGCTGAGGGAAGGCGGGAGATGACCCGTCGCGAGTACCTGAACTTCGATCTGACGCTGGAAACCGTCGGCGACGACGCTCACCGAGCCGCGGTCACGTCATCCCCGGCGGGCGAGACCTCGACCACGTTCAAGGTTCCCTTCAGCCCGCTCGAGATCGAGAACTTCCTGCTGAGGGTCGGGAGGCCACGGCGCGGTCTCCGGCGGATCGACTCCCCCGAGATGCACGCCGCCCAGACCTTTGGGTCACGGCTCTACGACACCGTCTTCGCCGGCGAGGTGGGCACCGCATACCGGCGCAGCCTCGACGCTGCCGAGCGCGATGGGAAGGGCCTGCGGCTCAGGCTGCGGCTCACCGGGGCTCCCGATTTGGGCGACTTGCCGTGGGAGTACCTCTACAGCGAGGGCCTCGGTGACTTCCTGGTCCTGTCCGACCGCCGTCCAATGGTGCGCTACCCCGAACTGCCCGTTTCGGTGCGGCCGCTGCTGGTCGAGGCGCCGCTTCGGATCCTCCTGTTGATATCCGCTCCCTCCGACTACCCGACCTTGGACGTCGAGGCCGAGGAGGCGCGGTTGCGGGACGCTCTCGCCGGTGTCATCGACGACGGACGAGCCGAATTGATGACACTGGAACGAGCCACGCTGAGCGAACTGCAACGGGCGCTGCGGCGCGAGGATGTCCACATCCTGCACTACATCGGGCACGGTGGCTTCGACCGCGCCAACGACGAGGGGGTGCTGGTGCTGGAGGACGAGCAGGGGCGGGGGCGAATGGTGTCGGGGCGAAGCCTGGGAACCATCCTCCATGACCACGACCCGATGCGCCTCCTCGTCCTCAACGCCTGCGAGGGCGCCCGCACCGGGACCGAGGACCCATTCGGCGGGGTGGCTCCCGAACTGACCCGACGCGGGGCGCCTGCCGTGGTGGCGATGCAGTTCGAGATCACCGACGGGGCCGCCATCCAGTTCGCCCGCGAGTTCTACCTGGCGCTCGCCGACGGCTACCCGGTCGACGCCGCGGTCAGTGCCGCCCGCAAGGCCATCTTCGCCGGCGGGAACGACATCGAGTGGGGCACACCCGTGCTCTACTTACGCGCCCCAAGCGGCGAGGTGTTCGAGATGGCGCCCACCAGCGTGATGGCATCCACCGTGGTGACACTTCCCGAGCCGGGACCGCCGCAGCCAACCCCGATCCCTCCCGAGCCCGAGCCCTTCCCGGAACCGCAGCCGGGTCCGCCGGAGCCGGCACCACCGGGACCAGAGCCGGAGCCCACCCCGGAGCCGGTGCCTGCACCTGAGCCTGCTCCACCCGAGCCCGAGCCAATTCCCCCGGAGCCGGAGCCGCTGCCGCCTCCGGTCCTTGCCGACGTCGCAGTGGCGCACGCCCAGGCCATCGAGACCACGATGGAGCGGGCGCTCGATGCCGAGGCCAGGGGCGATTGGGACGGAGCAGTCCGCCACTACGCCGCCGTGCTCGGCGCCGACCCGGGGCGGGTCGATGCAGCAGCCGCTTTGGAACGCGCCGAGCGGCGACTCCACGCCGAGGAGCTGCTGGCGGAGGCGACCGACCTCCAATCGCATGGTCGGATGGACGAGGCAGCGGATCGCTGGGACCGACTGGAGGCGATCGCACCTGAGATGGTCGACGCAGACCTGCAGCGCCAGGCATCGGCGCCCCCAATGGTCACCGAGCCGCAAGCCCCTCCACACCGCGTCCCCTCAACCCCCGCGGCGGCGCCGCGCCGTCGGATCGGAACGCTGCTCGTGGGGCTGGCAGTGGTGTCGGCGGCCATCATCGGGATCGTGTGGTTCAACCGGGACAACGGAGGGGTGGGAGCGGCGGGGGGAACGCCGACGCCTTCGCAGTCCGGACCGAAGCGGCACCGACGCTCGATGGCAACCCGGCGGAATGGGAACAGGTGCCCGAGTTCAAGGTGGAGACACCGGTCGCAAGAGGTACCGGGTCACAGGCGATCAGCTTCGGCCGATGGAAGATGGCTTGGGACGATCACGCTCTCTACGTACTGGTGGTCACCGACGACAGCGACATAAGGGAGTTCTTCGGCGAGCCACACGAATTGTGGGAGGGGGACTCGGCCAATTTCGAGTTCGGCCCCGATCCGTCCGACCTCGGTGACGGGGATCCGCTCCGCGACTCCGACCGGCATGTCCTGCTCGGAGTCCGAGGCGACGAGGGAGAGGACAACCCCGTCCTCGGTGCGGTGAACCCGGTGAGCGGCGGGCGCTTCGTCATAGGACCCGATTCCTCGAGCCAGCCCGCCATCGAAGGCCTCGTCCACTACGAGTCCGGCTCCGGCTACGTCCTCGAGGCAGCCATACCCTGGGGGGTCCTCGGCGTGCCGAACCCCCAGCCGGGGATGGTGTTCGGAGCCAACCTCAACGTGAGCGACGCCGACTCAACAGGTGAATTCGCCGTGATGCTGAGCACCAACGACAACCGCACCGTCGAGAACCAGGACAACCCCGGCACCTGGCACACCCTCGCATTGCAGCGGCTGAGCCGAGACGGAGTACTTAGTACTCAGTACTTAGTACTCGAGGTAGTGGTGCGGATGACGGCGCCGCCCGAATCACTGGCTCCGCTCGCTTCGCTCCGTCTCCCCCAACCGGGGGACCTTCTTCCGACTTCCGTCTGGTATCAGCCGGGGAGCCACTCCGACAGGCGGTCGGCGAATTCGGGGCGGGCGAAGTAGCCACCGTGGTCGATGCCGTCTCCCTTGGCGAAGACGAGACGGCGGTCCTCTGGGATGGGGAATGCCGGATCGGCGCTCCCCTCATAGACACCTGCAGTTGGGACCACAAGGTCGTTGGCCGATTCGGCGAACACCCGATCCATGACCAGGTTGCGGGCGGTCTTGGCCAGGGTGCGGAGACCTGAGACCGGGTCGTAGTCCGACCCGACGGCGTAGTAGATGGTGTCGGCGGCGGCTCCGGCGTTGAGCTTCTTCAGATATTCGCCGTTGGGGTCCATCGATGACAGCCCCGGCAGGCCCTTGAGGGCGGCGCGGCCCAGGACCTTGACCGCGGTGAGGACCGCCTCGAGAACCTCGGTGACCACGGAGGCAGGCCCAGGCGGGATCACGTTGAGCCAGGTGGTGATCCGGTCGAGGAGATCGATCATGTGCTCCGGGTCGGCCAGCGGCGTCCCGTGGTTTGGCGTCCCCACGAGCACCGCTCGGCGCACCCGCAACCCGGGAAGCGGGCCATCGAGCTCACCTGCGATGGCGCGGGCCACCAGCCCGCCGCGGCTGTGGGCGACCAGGTCCACCTCCAACTCGACACCATCGGGGATGCGGTTGCTCAGCTCGGCGGCGTTGGCCAGCGGGTCCACCGACAGCGATGGGTGATCGAAGGCCGCCACTCGGCCCTGGTACGTGTCGTTGAGCGCACCCAACGTCTCGGGAGGGATCTGGTAGAAGCCGCCGTGGGAGGTCGAGAAGGTGCCGTGGACGAACCAGAGATTGGGACCCTGTGCCAGGCGGTCCCAATCGGCGCTCTCCAACGGGGAGAGGCCCTTGGTCCGATACCCGGCCGGGTCGAAGAGCCTGGTCCCATAGGGCCGGTGCTTCCCTTCCCATGCTGCAGCGAACTTCTCGCCAACCGCGCCCAGGGCGAGATCGGTGAGCGGGAACACGAGCAGCTTGAGCAGTTTGCCGCCCACCATCCCGACCAATCCCCGGTTGGGAGCCCCCTCTGGAGCCGGCGGTGTGACCCGGCGGATGACGAAGCGCTTCGTCCCTGCAGTTCCCCGCACCTCTGGTGGCTGCAGCCCCCCCGCCTCGTCCACCGGAAAGTGCCAGCTCATCGCCCCGTCCTCGTCCACCGCCAGGACCACTTGGCCGACCTCGGCGCCGAAGTCCGGGGTCTCCAGGACCAGGCCCTCCTCGCCCCCGGCGGTTCGCACCTCCTCGTGGGGCAGAGTCGGCGTGATCCCTTCGACCTGGATCTCGATGAGCTGTCTCTCGGCCATGTCGGTCTCGCGCAACGCATCGACAAAAGCGTCGGTTGCGTCCTCGACGCCGGGCGCCCTGGTCCCACCGGGGACGCCGCCATGGGCGTTGGCATTGCCTCTGATCCCCGGCGCCGTGATGCGATATCCGGGCGCGACCTGCACCGCGCCCCTGGTCCCGTCGAGTCTCGCCATTTGCCTCTCCCTGCCTGTATCAGCCCGTCAGCGTCAACCGAAGGTCCGGATGCCCGTAGAACACATAGGCGAGAGGGGTCGATGTGGGTGCCGCCGTCTCCGGCTTGTAGTGCTGTCGCATCCGGCGCAACACCTCCCCCACAGCGATTCCCTCGCCCAACGCCATCTCATAGAACTGCAACGCCAGATCGTGGGCGACGGTGTCGTTGACCAGCCACAACGGGGCGAGGAAACCGCGGCAACCCGAGCCGAGAAAGGCCGGAGCCAGACCACCGGGGTCCCCCAGCATCTCTGAGCCCAGTCCCAACTCGCAACCGTTGAGGAAGACGAAGGGCTCCTCGGTCGCCACCAATTTGCTCCCGGTCACCCCCATCTGACCCAACCGGAGATCGGCGTCGGAGAGCACGATCCCGCTGTAGCGCGGGTTCGCCGGATCAACCTCGCCATGGCAGGCGATGTGGATCACCTGGACGGAGACATGGTCGCCCTGCTCGGTGAGACGGTCGTCGAGCAACTCGTCGAGGTCGCTTGCCGTCGCCGCCCGCCACACGTTGGGGTACTTGGCCGCCAGCGCCTGTCCCTCTTCCTTGGCTTTGGGCAGAGGCCGCTGGCCTCGCTCCGCCAAGTAGTCACCGACCACGAGCGCAAACCGGGCGACGCTTCGTTCCGCTGCGGGCGGCTGGGCAGGGTGGGCGCCAATACGGCGTCGCCGGATAGCCGAGGGGAGCCAGCGCCCGATCCGGACCTGCACGCCGAGGATCGGGGGGATGTTCTGGTCGATCAACCCATCGGCCAGGTCGACCTCCTGGAGCGAGGCCAGTTCCCAGGGCACATAGGTGTCGTCGGAGACGAGGAGCAACGAGGGTGGCCCGCCCGCCGACTGCCAGACCCCTTCGAGGACATCCCAGAACTCATCGGGAATGAGCTTGGCCAGGGTGATCCCAAGCCCGGTGATCGTGTTGTCGAGCAACGGGCCGCCGTCGGCGGCGGGGATCTGTCGCAGTACCTGATCGGCGAAGGTCTGGGCGCTACCCGTCGGGAGATCGGTCTCCACAACGGTGTCCGGGATGGCAACGTCGCGCGGTGTGGTGAAGGTCCATGAGAGGCGGCGGCCGTCGGGACTGACGAGGGCGGTGACGGTGAGGTCGGGGACGGGACCCTGCGGGGCTGCCGGGATCCCGCTGTTGGCCACCATGGGTGGGCGCGGTGCCGTCGTGGCGGCGTCGGCAACCAGGATCTCGCGCCAGGCTCGCGCAACCACTGCCCCATCCAGGGCGAACTCGACCTGGAGCAGACCCCACGTAGGCACAGCAGCGGCCGGAGCCACCAGTTTGATGACCGCCTTCGCCTGCTCGGGAGCTTCCCGCCGCACCGTCAGGAGTTGCCGGATTCCGTTGGGGGCTTCGAACCCATGGGCGGTCACCTGGACGACCAGTTCGATCTCATCTCCCATGGTCAGGCGGAGCGCCCCGGTCCCCCGGGTGTCGGTCGGGGCGGCGGAAAGCCCGATAGCCAGATCGAACGATTCGCCCGGAGCAACCTGATCGGGGGCATCGAGGGCGGGGTAGGTGACGAGTTCGTCGTCGTCGCCCCCGTCCCCGGTCTCGCCGCCGGTGGTGGGTTGCTCGGGGAAGAGCCCGCCCCGGGTGGGCCCTTCGCCAGCGGCCGGGGACCGCCAACCCGACGACCTCGGTCCCGTCGAGTACCACCCCGGCCTGACCGGCCAGGTCGCTGGACAGTTCGAGGATCGGGATGGCCCCGGTCTCGTGAAGCCCCAGGGCTTCGCGGAGAACCTCGGTGCCGTCGTACCCGGCCATACGGCCGAGCATCTCCGCCCTGGGCATCGTGTAGTAGTAGGTGGTGTCGATTTCCCTCCTTCTCACCACCACGTCTACGCCGTCGGCGTAGCCCTCGAGGGCGGCGACGGCATCGGCGACGGTCAGCGCCGCGTCGAGCGTCAACACGGGACGGATCACACCCCCTCCTCTCTCCCCCAACCGGATCCGGCACCAGCGACGCTGATACCTGCCCAGAAGCTACCGACCGAAGCGCCGCTCTCGTCGTGAGAAGTCGCGTAGGGCGCGCAGGAAGTCCACCCGCCTGAATGCAGGCCAGTAGACGTCCACGAATACGAACTCGGCGTAGGCCGACTGCCAGAGAAGGAACCCGGAGAGCCTCGACTCACCGCTGGTGCGGATCACGAGATCCACCTCGGGAAGATCGGGGCGGTACATGTGGGCGGCGAGACCGGCGGCGTCGATCTGGGCGGCCATCTCTGTCGGCCGGGACACCCTGGTCAGCCAGTTCGGTCACGACATCGCGACAAGCATCGACGATCTCCTGGCGCCCCCCATAGCCCATGGCGATGGTGAGATGTAGGGGACCGGACGGTGACTCCTCGCCCGCCTTCTTGGCGGCGGCGACCAGGTCATCGGGGAGAAGGTCGAGACTGCCGATCACCCCGACGGAGAAGCCGTGACGTTGCGCCAGCTCGGGCAGCCGCTCGAAGAGCTCGATGAGTACCTCGAAGTAGGGGTCGAGCTCGACTGCGGGTCGGGTGAGATTCTCCTTGGAGAGCACCCAACCGGTGATGGCGGGTACGGCCAGGTCCTCTGCCCAACCGATTACATCCTCGAATTTCTGCATCCCTGCCCGGTACGACGTCGAGTAGTCGGTCATCCCCTCCGAACGGGCGTAGCGGCGGTGTCCGTCGAGGATGATCCCGAGGTGCCGGGGGAGCCGGGTCCTGTTGAGATCGGACGAGAGCCGGTTCTCGTAGACCCGATATAGGAGCTGGGACGGTCGGGCCATGGTGCCGAGGGTCAATGGTAGGCGGCCGGCGCGTCGGTCGACCCACCATCGTCGGAGTGATCCAACAACTGCTCGGGGATGTCCACCAACTTTGCCCGCAGGTATTCCCCGAGCGTCTTGGCCTGCGGGTCGAGCCGCGTGGACGATGCCACCCCCTCGCCGAGCAACCCATGGATAACGAAGTTGAGGGCGGCGATATTGGGGAAGGCGTGCCGCTCGACCTCGAGACCTTCGGTCTCCGGCATGAGTCGACGCAACTGCTCGACAGTGAGGAACGCCTCGAGCCAGCGGTACCCAGCCTCGGTGCGCGCCCACACACCGAGGTTGGCGTTGCCGCCCTTGTCGCCGGACCGGGCACCCGCCACCACACCCAGCGGCGCCTCACGGGTCGCCATCGGATCCAGCGGCGGAGGCTCGGGGGTGGGGAGAGGTTGCGGCGGGTCGAGGCGAGGATGGCGGGTCGAGGACATCGAGCACCAACCCGTCGTAGAGGACCACCCTCTGCTCGACGATTTGGCGATGGACCGTGGTCGGCCAGTAGACGGCGTATGGCTCGGACTTCCCCGGCGGGGCGGTCATGGCAAAACCCGGGTAGGTGGCCAGCCCGAGCTCCACGGCTGCCCGGCTGAAGGCGCGCCCCACCTTGTCGGCATCGGGGTCCTTGACCGTCACCGAGAGCTGCGCCACGGCCTGGTCGTTGTCCGCCGGGTCGGGTCGATCGGACCGCAACCACCGCACCTCGGCGGCGGCAAACCTGTCCCGCCCCCCCAACGCCGCCCAGAGCGCCTCCAGCGCGACCCGTCCCTTCTTCTCGACGTCGAGCCCGGGCACGAGGAAGGTCACCGTGTTCCGGTAGCCCCCGAGATAGTTGAGCGCCACCTTCACGGTCGCCGGCGGTGGCTCTCCACGGACCCCGGTCACACGGACGCGGTCCGGTCCATCACCGATGAGCCGGATGGTGTCGAAATCGCGCGGTGACATCCGGGTTGAGGTAGCGGGGCCCTCCGATCTCGTAGAGCAGTTGGGCGGTGACCGTCTCGACGGTGACCGCACCCCCGGTGCCGGGGTGCTTGGTGACGACGAAGCTCCCGTCCGGATCGATCTCGACCAGAGGGAAGCCGGGGTGGTCCAGCCCCGGGATCTCGTCGAAGAAGCTGAAGTTGCCACCGGTGCATTGGGCGCCGCACTCGATCACGTGCCCCGCAACCAGGGCGCCGGCCAGCGCGTCCCAGTCGTCAGGATCCCACCCGAACCGCCACGCTGCCGGACCCATCACAAGTGCAGCATCGGTGACCCTTCCCGTGACCACGACATCGGCACCGGATCCGAGGGCGGCGGCGATACCCCAGCACCCGAGGTAGCAGTTGGCGGTAAGGGGCTCGACACCGAAGGGAAGGTCGGCACCGGTGTCGAGATTGGGGAGCGGTCCCAGGGTCGATATGCGGGGCATCAGGTCGTCGCCTTCGACATGAGCGACCCGGGCGTTGACCCCGAGCCGGCCGGCGACCGCCGACAGCTTCTTGGCCAATACCGCGGGCGCCAGCCCCCCGGCGTTGGAGACCACCCGGATCGACCTCTCGATGCAGGTGGGGAGGATCTCCTCCATCTGTCTGAGGAAGGTCTTTGCGTATCCACCATCCGCGTCGCGCATCCGGTTGCGCCACAGGATCGCCATGGTGAGCTCGGCCAGGTAGTCGCCGGTGAGGACATCGATGGGACCGCCCTCGACCATCTCGCGCGCCGCTGCGAAGCGGTCGCCGTAGAAGCCGGAGCAGTTGGCTACACGCAACATCGAGGCGAACGTACCGGGCTTTGTGTTTTTGGCGTCACCAAACGGGGTCATGGGCCGCTGAGCGACGCCAAAGTGGGTCGTGTTGTCCCCCGCCCGCCGTAGTCTCCCCGAAGATGGAGCGGATCACCCTCGGGAAGATGCAGAACCCGGTGCGGGGGCTGCTGCATGGGACCGCGGCCGTGCTCTCGCTGGTCGGTCTCGGGGTGCTGGTGGCGCGCACCGCCCACGACCCGCCCCGGATGTGGGCGATGGTGGTGTTCGGTCTGGCGCTGATCGCGCTCTACACCACGAGCACCATCTACCACTCGGTGCCCTGGCGAGAGGCCATCCGGCATCGGGTGCAGCGGCTCGACCATTCGATGATCTTCGTCCTCATCGCCGGGACGTTCACCCCGCTGGCGGTGGTTGTCCTCGACGGGGGTTGGAGGGTGGGGATGCTGATCGCGGTGTGGACGGTCGCCGCCGTCGGGATCCTTCTCAAGGTGACAGCGCCGGGGATGCACCAGGCTTGGTCGGTCACCCTGATGGTGCTGCTGGGGTGGGCGGCGCTTATCCCGCTCGGCCAGTGGGCACAACGTCTAGGCGGATCGGCGATCGCCCTGACCCTGGTCGGTGGTCTCGCTTACACGATCGGCATGGTGTTCTACGCAACCAGGCGACCACGGTTGTTCCCCCGCATCTTCTCCTACCACGAGTTGTTCCACGTCCTCGTGGTGGTGGGCAGTGCCGCCCACTTCGTGGTGGTGCTCCACTACGTGGTGCCGTACCCGGGTTGATCGCGGTGGCCTGCCCACCGCGAACTCAACATTCGATGGTTGGGCCGCCGACCACGGCGAGAACCGGGGCGAGGGTCGCAAGGAGCCCGTCCATCTCTGCGCCGACATCGTCGTCCTGGAAGAGGTAGCCGAACCGCACCTCGAGTTCGTTCTTGGCCTCCTCCAGCTTGTCGGCCAACTCCGGTTGGGTAGGTCGCACCGCATCCATGAGAAGGTGGATGGTGTCGTGTGATCGTGCGTAGAAGAGCGACCTGGCGGCCACCGCCCGGCCCGCGGTCAACTCGGCCGACGTCTCGCACAAACCGGCGACCATCTCAGATAGCTGGGCATCGTCGGGTGCGCCGTCGATCACGATGGTGGTGGCGGTGGGGAGCGTTGAGCCGGTTGTGATGCCGGTTGTGGTGCCAGCTGTGGATGTTGCAGCGACCGTCGCAGACCCGGACCCACCGCAGGCGGCGACCAGCAGGACTGCGCCTGCGATCAGCCTCGCCACCACCGAGGGGCCTCGGCGACCGCCGCCTCCACATCGTCGGGCTCGGTGGGGACGGCGGCCGTCATGTTGTCGATCCCTCCGTCGGTGACGAGCACGTCGTCCTCGATCCGCACCCCGATCCCGCGGAGCTCTTCGGGGATGCGGTGACGCACCTTGTCGGCCTTCTCCCGCTCCTGCTCCTCCTCCCGTTTTGCCGCCTCCAAACCGAGCAGGACGCGGCGCTCCCGCCACTCGTCGGCGTCGTACTCGAGGAGGGCGAACTCGACGTCATCGCCCTCGATCCCGACGTAGAGACCGGGCTCGACCGTGAAGGCCATCCCCGGTTCGAGTACCCGGTGGTTGCGGTCCACCCGGTAGGTGCCGGCGTCGTGGACATCCATCCCCAGCCAATGGCTGGTGCCGTGCATGAAATACTCCTTGTAGTGGTGCATCGCCAGCGTGTCCTCGATACCGCGAGGCACCAGGCCCAACTCGACCACCCCCTCGGCGAGCACCCTGGTGGCCGCGTCGTGGGGGTCACGGATGGTGGCGCCCGGCTTGCACGTCGCCAGGGCAGCACGCTGCGCTGCCAGCACCACCTCGTACACCGCGCGCTGCGGTCCGGTGAAGCGGCCGTCCACCGGGAAGGTGCGTGTGATGTCGGCCGAGAGATAGCCGTGCTCGGCGGCGGCGTCGATCAGCAGCAGGTCACCCTGCTCCATCCTGCGCCGGTTCTCGACATAGTGGAGGACGCAGGCGTTGCGCCCCGACGCAACTATCGAGGGGTATCCGACGCGGGCCGATCCACCCCAGCCAAAGACGGCTTCCATCGCCGCCTGCACCTGGTACTCGTGGAGCCCCGGCTGAGCTACCCGCATCGCTTCCATGTGGCCCTCGGCCGAGAGCGCACACGCCGCTCGCAGCGCCTCCTGTTCCTCATCGGTCTTCCGGAGCCGTAGGTCGGCGAGTACCGGGCCTATGTCGGATACGTCGAGCGGAACCGAGACGCCGTATCCCGCGTTGTAGGCGCGCATGGTTCGCAACAGTCCGAGGATTGCGTCGTCGTGCGAGCCGCCCAACCCGTAATAGAGGCGCTCCCTCCCAATGGCGAGGTTGCGCAGCTCTTTGGAGAGGTCACCGATCTCGAAGGCGGCGTCGGCGGCGTAGGCGGTCTTGGCCCCCTCGACACCGGCGCGGTAACCGTTCCAGACCTCCATCTCCCGGTCGCGGGGACGGACGAAGAGGGTGAACTCGGATTCGGGGTGCCCGGGGGCGATGACGGCCACAGCCTCGGGCTCGTCGAATCCGGTGAGAAAGAAGAACGATGAGTCCTGGCGGAACGAGTGGGTGACGTCGTCGTTGCGCACCGTCTCCTCTGCCGCCGGGACCACCACGAGCGCACCCTCGCCGATCGAAGCGGCGAGTCGATCGCGGTTTTGGGCGAAGCGATCTGCCATCGGGCTGGTCCTCCAAGAAGTCGGGTGGTAAGTGTCGCATGCCAGAGGCTCCTGGAAAGTGCCGCCTCGATGAAACCCAACGCGCTACCTCTGGCTCAGACAGCCTGATGGGCAAGTAGGTGGTTTTCGAGCTCTTCCAGGAACGGGTCAATGCTCTCGATGTGATGGGCATGACCGCCCTCGAACTCCGCCACCCGCGCATCGGAGAGGTGCTCGGCCAGCAGATCGACCACCCGCGCCTCCCACGGCTCGGTGGTGGTTCCCTTGGTGAGAAGCACCGGGCATCGGATCTTCCCCAGGCCTGCCACGGACACGTCGGAGCCCATCGACTCTTCCGACAGCCAAGAAAGCGCCATCCGATGTGGCACCGCTCGGTCCCAGTACGGGTCCCCACGCGCTCCGTCGGAGTCGCCTACGAAACCGGCAGACGAGAGAAAGAAGGCCAGGTCGTCCTCGGTCACGATCGCTCCCGCCATGGCACGCATGTGCCGGATCAAGCGCTCGAGAACGACATCCTTCTCGCCGAGCTCTTCGAGAATCCAATAGGCGGCGGGCTCCACCAGCGTCAGAGAAGTGACCCGGTCGGGATGGACCGCGACGAAGTCGATCAGGGCTTTTCCTCCACGCGACCAACCGGCGAAGTGGGACCGCTCGATCCCGAGTTCGTCCAAGGTGAGCAGAAGACTCTCCCGCTCGGTGTCTCGCGTATAGCTGGGGTCGCCGGGCCTGCCCGCAGTCCCCAGCTCGTTGTGGATGGGTTGGACCCTGATCACCCGATAGCGGTCGCTGAGACGTTCCTGGTGGGGTATCCACGACAGCCAGCCGGTCAATCCGCCCGGTACAAGGATGAGTGGGTCTCCTTCGCCGGCAACGTCATAGGCCAAAACACGAGGCTTCATGCCACCCCTCATGCGATCGAATAGTCAGCCGTTACCCCCGCGATGAACTCGATCAGCCTGGTCGCGTAGAGATCCGGATGGGTCCGGTGTGGTATGTGACCCGTCCCGTCGAGCCTCTGGAGACGAGCCGCCGGCAAGAGGCGGGCGAGTTCGTTGGCGGCGGCAACTTCCAATACCGGACTCTGGGATCCCGTCGAGATCAGCAGCGGGATGCTCGTGTCCGCCAGCGAATCGATGTCGACCGAGTCGCGATCGAGACTGTCCCTGAGATCATCGGCGACCGTGGCGGTGTTCGACTCGAGGATGTTCCTCAGCTCTTCGGGGAACTGGTCCCACGCCCCTGGCCCAATCGCCACCTCGTCTATGAAGTACTGGACGGCTCGACGATGGTCACTACGGAGGATCATCTCCTGCACGCGAGCGATGTGGTGCCTCTCTGCCTCCATGAGCTGCACGATGCGTCGATCGTCGTGTGCCGTCGAGAAGAGCTATCGGACCGGGCTCGTGAGCGGCGGCGCTCTTCACCAGATCGGGATGCATCGTCACCAGGTTGAGCACGACAGCGCCGCCCGCCGAGTTGCCAACGACGTGGACGGGCTCGGCGCCGAGATGCACGGATGAGGGCGGCCAGGTCGTCGGCGTCCTGTCGGACACTCCCCGGCCCCTCACCATCCCCGCTCCGGCTGTGACCGCGTCGATCCCAGACCACCACCTCGAAGTCGATCTCCGAGTCGATCCGTCAGCGCCCGCCAGGTCCGGCCATCGGTCAAAGCACCATGGGTGAGGACGATTCGTTCCCCTTCCCCCGTCCGCTCGAAGTACAGATCGACCCCGTTCAGGTTCGCAGTGGCCATCGCACTTCTCCTTCGATGACTGCGTCAAACCTTGATGGGTCGAGCCTCGTTCTCGCATCGGGTGAACACCCCATTTCGCAGCCATCAAGCGGCGTGTTCACCACTAGGCGGCACCGTCTACGTTCATCGATATGGCAGCCCGGGGCGACGATCTTCGACTGACAGAGCTGCTGGCATCGCTGTCGCTGGCGACCGATCTCGGAACCGGCCAACCGCTGGGGCACGGGTTGCGTACCTGTCTGTTGGCGGTGCGGCTCGCTCGGGACATGGGTCTCGGGATCGAGGATGTCCGCGCCGTCCACAGCGTCAGCCTGCTGCGATTCCTGGGCTGCACCGCCGATGCCTCCGAAACCGCCCGATGGCTGGAGGTGACGACCTCCACTTCAACGCCGCAATGGCACCGGTCCTCAACGGGAGCCGGAGTGAAGCCATGAGGCAACTGGTCAAGACGGTGGGGCGCGGAGAGTCTCCAGTCGAGAAGGGCCGCATGGTGTTGACAGCTCTCACCGATCCGGGGGGTGCCGCTCGCAGTCTCGCCGCTCACTGTGAGGTGGCGACCATGCTTGCCCGCCGTCTCGGTTTGGAGGAGCGCGTGAACACCGCCCTTTTGGCCGCGTATGAACGCTGGGACGGCAAGGGCTATCCCACCGGGTTGGAACGAGAGGCGATCCCGATCGAGGTCCGGGTGGCCACGGTCGCCCGAGACGCTGATCTCTTCGTCCAGCTGGGTGCCGATGTCCGAGGCATCCTGAGGCGCCGTAGCGGTAGGGCCTACGACCCGATCGTCGTCGAGGCATTCCAGGGCTTGGTGAATTGGACACCCGAGGCCGACTGGGACGAGGTGTTGGCGGCGGAGCCGCAGCCGGTGAGATACGTCGAAGACCTCGATGCCGGGCTTGCGGTGATGGCCGATTTCGTCGATCTCAAGTCACCATGGACGCGCGGCCACTCCACCAGGGTCGCCGCTCTGGCGGAAACCGCGGCGCAAGGGGCCGGGCTGGGGGAGGCGGAAGCAGACAGGCTCCGACGCGCCGGGCTGGTTCACGACGTGGGGCGGGTGGGCGTGGCCAACGGGATCTGGGACAAGCCCGGTCCGCTCTCAACCGCCGAGTGGGAGTCGGTGCATCTCCACTCCTATCTGACCCATCGGATCCTCTCCCGATGCGCCGGTTTGACCGATCTTGAAAAGCTGGCTTCGAGCCACCACGAACGGCTCGACGGATCCGGCTACCACCGTCAGTCAACTGCGAGCCAGCTACCGATCGAGGCGAGGTTGTTGGCAGCGGCCGATGTGCTCGCCGCCGTTACCTCGAGCCGCCCCCACCGGGGAGCGCACGACCTGTCTGCGGCGGACAGGATCATGCGGGCCGAGGTCGTTGACGGTCATCTCGACGGGCTGGCCGTGGAACTCGTCATCGCCGCGGCAGGTGGGAAGACGGAGAGCCCGAGACCCCGCAACCCCGGCGGTCTCACCGACCGCGAGATCGACGTGTTGAGGCTGCTCTGCCGTGGCCTCACCAACCGCAAGATCGGAGATGAGCTGTTCATTTCGGTGAAGACGGTGGGTCGTCACGTCGAGAACATCTACGCCAAGATCGGCGTCTCCACCCGAGCGGGAGCAGCCGTCTACGCGATGGAGCACCGACTCCTGGAGTGATCAACAGGTTCAATCCGCCACCGCGGACTGCCAGCTCAACCAACAATGGGAAGTGGTCGCTGCCGAGCGAGGGACCGAGTTGGCGCGACACCGTGGCCAGGTCGGTGCTGTGGAGCAGGTTGTCTATCGGAACCCTGAGCAGGGGCACCCCCACCGGGTAGCTGGGCTGGAGACCGAACCCGCGCATCGACTCGGTCAGAGCACCACGCCGCTGCAACTCACGGTAGGCGTGCGACCACAGGGTGGCGTTGAAGTCGCCGGTGACAACCGTCGGACCGGTCTGCGATTCGGCCCATTCCGCCGCCCAGTCGAGCTGGCCGTCGCGCACCTCGGTGCGGCCAGGCCCGGTGGGTGCCAGCGGGTGGATCCCCAGTACCGCAACCTCGCGGTCACCCACCATCTGGCGCACCTCCACCCCTCTTCGTTGCCCTGCGGCGAAGCCGAAAGACCGAACCTCAGCCCCAGGTCGGGTGAGGACGAGGGTCCCGAATATCAACTCCTCGGTGCGGCTCCTGGTGATCTCGTATCCCAGGTCGGCACCTTCGACCGCCTCCTCCCACGGCTGGTATGCCTCGTGGAGGAAGACCACGTCGGGATCGACCATCTCGATGTAGTCGGTGACCGCCCGGTACCGGGCGTTCTCCGCCAGAACGTTGAACGAGAGCACGGTGATGCGAGCCGAATCGTCTGTCGTGTCGGCTCGGGGCAGGTACAGCGGGAAGATGACGGCGAGGTTGAGCAGACAGGCGATTCCGGCGATTCCGGCGAGGACCCACCATTTGGCGAGCGCCAGCACTGCCACTGCAGCCGCAAGGATCACTGCGTACTGGGCACGGAAGCTCGAGATCACATCGAACAGCCACCACTGTCCCCCGAAGAAACCCGCCAGCGTCGCAGCCGCCACCGGCAGCCCCACCAACATCAGCGGCACGGCGAGGATGCGGAAGAACTGGGTCACCGCCGGTCAGGGTAGGAACCAGAACGAGATGCTCAGGGTGTCGCCGGTGATAGCAGATCGGTCTGCTCTCAGCTCACCTCTCCACGGTGGCTCCAGACATGCCAGGGCGTGGAGGAGGCTAAGTGGCCGGCCCGGTCCATCGCCGCCAGCATCGGATGGTTATCCGTGTCCACGTCGGAGAGGATCCGGGCGAACCCCGCTTCTTGCGCAGCGGAGGTGGCGGCGGCGAGCAGGTCGTCGACGTAGCCATTGCCCCGATGCTCGGGGAGCACACCGATGTAGGCGATCGTCGCAGTGCCCGGTTCGTCGAACGGCGAGATCCCAACCATCCCGATCGGCCCCTCGTCGCTCTCGGCGATGAGCCACGTGTCCTCGGCACCGTCGGCGTACTCCAACATCTGCGCTGCCCAGTGGTCGGGGCGGACACGCTCGTAGTACCACTGGTCGTTTCGATCGAGCGTCCCTATGGGGACGCGGGCGAACACCTCGGCGTAGGCCTGAGGGCCAGTCTCGGCCAGAGAACGGAACCGGAGACGCCTGGAGGCTTCGACCTTGTCGCCTCGTTCCTCCCAGAGAACGCCTTCCTTCTCCTGGAAAAGTGGCAGGTCCAGCGCTGCGGCGAGGGCGAGCCTCTCGTCGGGCTTCTGATGGATGGCCGGGTTGGTACGGATCTCGATGGTTGTTGGAACGGTGTCGCCCAGCGAGCGGCGGGCGGCTCTCACCAACTCGGCGAGCACCCTCACCGGATCCCCCGCCCAGGCGGCGGCGCCAAAGAGCGCCATCTCTTCGGGGGGAGCGAGCCAACCCAGGCCGGGTCGGTGACGCTCGGTGTCACCACGAAGCCGGCCCGTCCCACGGTGGAGCCGGCGTCGCTCGCCACAAAGGTCCACTCGGGCCGGCTGGAGCCGTCCTCCCACATTTCCTCGACCCAGCCGAGATCGCCGGGGTCATCGTCGGGCGCGGCGAAGTCGTCGACGCGTTCAACGGATCGGATATCGAGCACGATGGTCACCTCTCAGATAGGGCGACCACCCGTCCGGCGCTCAGTCGATGCCGGCGCCGGGACGGAGGTGGTCGTTGGCCAAACGGAACACGATCACACCTCCTCTCCTCGATGTGGTTGCGAGCGTACACAGTCGTCAGCACGATCGGCCGAAGGCTCACATGGCAGGCTCAGCTGAGGCGGCGGCGCAATTCGGCGATCTGGTGGCGGACGCTTGCAACGCTCCCTCCGCCGGGTGATTGCCGTCGGGCGACCGACACCTCGGGATCGATCACCGCCAGGTCGTCCGGTTCGAACAGCGGATCGGCGGCGAGGTCGTCGCCGTTTGCCGATGCCAGGTCGCGGCCATCGGCATCGAGCGCCGCCACCAGCCTTCCCACTGCCTGGTGGGCGCGGCGGAAGGGCACCCCGCGCCCGGTGAGCCTCTCAGCCAGGTCCAGTGCCGTCGTCGACCCGGACGGTGGTGGGGGATGAAACTTGGCACCCACGAGCATGGCGCCCAGAGCCTCGAGCGTCGCCGCCAGCGTGTCGTCGGCGTGGAACACCAGCGACTTGTCTTCCTGCAGGTCGCGCTGGTAGGCAAGGGGCAGCGCCTTCTGCAGTGCGAGAAGCGCGGTGATGTCGCCGAGAACCGTGGCGGCCCGGCCCCGTGCCAACTCGGCGATGTCCGGGTTCTGCTTCTGTGGGAGTGCCGACGATCCGGTCACGGTGCGCTCGTCGAATGTGACCCAGCCGAACTCGGTGGTTCCCCACAACACCAGTTCCTCGGCGAGCCGGGATAGGTCCACCATGGCTTGGGCGCAGCAGAAGGCGTACTCGCAGACCACGTCGCGCCCGGCCACGGCGTCGATCGAGTTGTCGAAAGTCGCCGCCATCCCAAGCTCGGCGGCGACCGCTTCGGGGCGCAATGGGAGGCTGCTACCCCCGGCGGCGCCTGCACCCAGGGGGGAAACATCGAGACGCGACATGCACCCGAGGATCCTGTCGCGATCGCGCAACATGGGCCAAGCGTGCGCCAGGAGGTGGTGGCCGAAGGAGATCGGTTGTGCCTGCTGGAGATGGGTGTAGACCGGGACCACCAAGTCGGCGGTGCCCTCAGCGAGGTCGGCCAGGATCAGGGCAATGGTGGCAAGCTGGTCGACGCGGGCACCAGCGGCACGACGAAGGTAGAGGCGTAGGTCGAGGGCAACCTGATCGTTGCGCGACCGCCCGGTGTGCAGCTTCCCTCCAACTTCGCCAACCAACTCGATGAGACGTCGCTCCACCGCGCTGTGGACGTCCTCGTCGCCGTCAACAAATCCGAATTCACCCGCCTCGGCCTCGGCCAGGATGCGGCGGAGCCCATCGGTGACGGTGGCTGCGTCATCACCGGGGAGGATCCCGGCCTCACCGAGCATGGCCACGTGGGCGAGGGAGCCGGTGACATCGTCGACGAGCAGACGCCGATCGGCGTGGTCAACCGTGTACCGCCAGAGCACCTCGGAGGGGGGTTCGCCGAACCGTCCACTCCAGAGCGTCATTCATTCACCTTCCCCGAGACGCTCTTCCGCCAACCGCCGCAGCCGTAGGGCGTTGAGGCGGATGAACCCGGCGGCATCCGCCTGGTCGTAGATGTCGTCCTCTTCGAAGGTGGCCGTAGCCTGGTCGTAGAGGTCGTGTCGTTCGGAGCGGCGTCCCTCGACGGTGACCGCCCCCTTGTAGAGACGAAGCCGCGCCTCACCGTTGACCCGGCCCTGAACCTGATCCATGAATGCCTGCAGCGCCTCCCGCTCTGGTGAGAACCAGAACCCGTTGTAGACCATCTCGGCGTAGCGGGGCACCAGTTCGTCCCGCAGGTGCGCCACCTCGCGATCGAGCGTGATCGACTCCACCGCTCGGTGGGCATGGTGGAGAATCGTCCCTCCCGGCGTCTCGTACACGCCACGGCTCTTCATCCCGACGAACCGGTTCTCGACTATGTCGACCCTCCCCACCCCGTGTCTGCCACCGGTGGCGTTGAGCCGGGTGAGCAACCCGACCGGATCGAGGGCGTTGCCATCAACCGCCACCGGTGTGCCGTGCTCGAACTCGACGGTGACCACCTCGGGTCGGTCGGGGGCCCTTTCCGGATCGGCTGTCATCCGGAACATCCCCGCAGGAGGTGATTGCCACGGGTCCTCGAGGACTCCCCCCTCGTATGAGACGTGGAGCAGGTTGGCGTCCATCGAGTAGGGGCGCTCCGGCGTCACCGGGACGGCGATTCCATGCTCTTTGGCGTAGGCAACGAGGTCGGCACGGCCCCGCAGATCCCATTCCCGCCATGGTGCGATCACCTCGATGTCCGGCTCGAGGGCGTAAGCCGACAACTCGAACCGGACCTGGTCGTTCCCCTTTCCGGTCGCCCCATGGGCGATGGCGTCGGCGTCGGCGGCCCGGGCCGCCCTGACGAGGCCTTGGGTGATGATCGGGCGGGCCAGCGAAGTCCCCAGCAGGTAGTACCACTCGTAGACGGCATTGGCTCGCAGTGCCGGGAACACCGCGTCGTCGACGAACTCATGGCGGAGGTCCTCGACGACGGCGTCGATCGCACCGGTCGCCAGCGCCTTCGCAACCGCCTCGTCCACCTCTTTGCCTTGACCGACATCCGCGGTATATGCGATCACTTCGGCACCGTGGGTCTCGATCAGCCATCGGAGGATCACCGAGGTGTCGAGACCACCCGAGTATGCGAGCACGACCCGCTTCACGACCTGGCTCCAATCCGCTCCAGCACGGCAGCGAGATCGTCGCCGCCAACCCCACCGCTCGCAACGACCAGGACGGTGTCGTCGCCCGCCACGGTCCCAATCACACCGGGTACAGGAACGGCGTCGATGGAGCCGGCCACGATGGAGGCAGCACCCGGCCGGGTCTTGATGACCACGAGATTTCCGCTGCCAACGATCGAGAGTGCATACGTGGCGAGCGCCCTCCCCGCCACGCCGTGCTCCGCTGGCACCGCAGCGGCGGGGCGGTAAACCTCGCGACCATCACCTGCTGCCACCTTGACCGCGCCGATTGCCGCCAGGTCGCGAGACACTGTCGCCTGGGTCACCGGGAAACCGGCCTCGGTGAGCAGCCCCACCAGCTCTGCCTGACTCGCGGCCGAGCCTCCGGTGAGCAGCCGATGGAGCATCCTCCTCCGCGAAGCGGTGTCGACCATCAGGCAAGTCTATACGCATATGCGTATGAGAACTGCCACACGCCTCCGCATCGCCGGGGGTAGCGTCGGAGGTGCTCGCGCCAAGGTGAACGAGATGGCCGCCAGACACTCCGCCGCCAGACGAATTGCCGCTTCAATCGCTGTAGTGGCCCTTGCCGCGTGCGGAGGCGGTTCGGGGGCAGAGACCACCGAAGCCACGGCGACCACGGGCGCCGCCGCCGAGACGACGACGCCGCTCTCCTCCGATACAACCATCGTGGTCACCGAGCAGTGCCAGGAGCTGGCCGAAGCGATCGGGGACAATCCCGCCGGCGAGGGTGGCGATTTCGGTCAAGTCGCCGATCAGTTGGAGGAAGCGGCGGCCATAGCTCCCGGCGAGGTGGCCGATGACCTGGATGTTCTCGCCCAGACCTACCGCGACGCCGCCGACCGCCTCGAAGCGGCCGGGATCGACATGGAGGACCCGGAAACCTTCGCCGGCGAAGACTCACTCGCCGAGATGGAAGAGGTTCTAGCGCTGTTGAGCTCACCCGAGTTCCAGGAAGCCACCGAAGCCCTCCTCGACTTCTGCACCGAGGAGTAGCGGCCTTCCGCCTTTCGTCCTCCGTCTTCGGTCTAGAGCGCCCCAGCGAACCGCTCCACCGCCATATCCACTTCGTCGGGGGTGATTGTGAGTGGCGGGGCGAAGCGGACGGCGTCGGGGCGGACGGCATTGACGACCAGGCCGGCGTCCAGTGCGCGATCGATCACGGGCGCGGCGTGGTCGCCGCCCAGCCCGACGGCCAACAGCAGTCCGCGGCCCCGCACCTCGGCCACACCGGGTAGGACCGACAGCGCGTCCATGAACTGCCTCGACCGCTCGCGGCAGGCGGTGAGAAGATCCCTGGTCTCGATCTCGTCGATCACGGCCAGCGCTGCCCGGCACACCACCGGCCCCCCGCCAAAGGTCGTCCCGTGGTCACCGGGCCGGAAAACGGCGGCGACATCCTCCCTCGCCAGGCAGGCGCCGATGGGGAACCCGTTTCCCAATGCCTTGGCCACCGTCGCCACGTCGGGGGTGAAGCCGAGGTCCTGCCAGGAGAACCAGGTGCCGGTGCGGCCCATCCCGGCCTGGACGTCGTCAACGATCATGAGTACGTCGCGCTCGTCGCAAAGTGAGCGCACCTCGGCGAGGTAGCCCGCGTCCAGCGGGATAACGCCGCCCTCACCTTGGATGGTCTCCACCATCACCGCCGCCGTCTTCGACGTCACCGCTTCCCTGAGCTCCTCGATCCGCCCAGGCGTCACATGGATGAAGCCGTTCGGCATTGGGATCGACGGCGCCTGTAGGGCCGGCTGACCGGTGGCGGCGAGTGCAGCCAACGTCCGGCCGTGGAACGATCCGAGGAGAGAGACCACCTCGAAGCAATCCGGGCCGCGGCGGGTCCTCCCCCAGGCGCGGGCGAGCTTGAGTGCCGTCTCGTTCGCCGTCGCCCCGCAGTTGGCAAAGAAGACTCTTCCCAGCCCGGAGAGCGCTCCGAGCCGCTCCGCCAGCTCCACCATCGGCGCGGTGTGGAACATGTTCGAGACGTGAACCAGCCTGGTCACCTGGTCTTGCACTGCGGCCGATACCGCCGGGTTGGCGTGCCCCACGGCGACCACGGCGATCCCGCCGAGGCAGTCGAGGTACCGCTTCCCGTCCTCATCCCACAGCCAGGAGCCCTCGCCTCGCACGAAGACCACGGAGCGGCGCCGGTAGGTGTCCATGAGCACCGAGGCGGCGCGCTCCATTACGGTCATATCACCTGGTCCCGCTCCACCATGGTCCCGATCCCTTCCGGGGTGAATATCTCGAGAAGCAGGGCGTGCTGCACCCTCCCGTCGAGGATGTGGGCTCGGCCGACTCCGGCGGACATGGCATGAACACACGAGCGGAGCTTGGGGAGCATCCCGCCGGTCACTCCCCCTCCCTCGACCATCTCCTCCACCCCGGCAAGAGTGATCGAAGACAACAGGCTCCCGTCATCGCCGAAATGGCGGTAGAGACCCTCGACGTCGGTGAGATAAACCAACTTCTCCGCGCCGAGCGCTGCGGCGACCTGCCCGGCGACCGTGTCGGCGTTGACGTTGTACACCGATCCGTCTTCGCTCCGCGCCAGTGGTGCGACCACCGGGACAAAACCGCCGCCGATCAGGACATCGAGCAACCCGGTATCGACCCTGGTGACATCGGCCACAAATCCGAGGCGCGGGTCCCGCGGGTGCGCCTCGATCATCCCGCCGTCGACCCCGGTGAGACCCACTGCGGCAGCCTGGTGGCTGCGCAGCAGCCGAACGATGTCGGGGTTGACTTCTCCAGCCAGTACTCGCTGCACCACGCGGATCGCCTTGTCGTCCGTGACCCGCAGCCCGTCGACGAACACCGGCTCCAGACCGGCGGCCTGCATGGCGCTGCTGATCTGAGGCCCCCCACCGTGCACCACCACGGGCCGGATCCCGACCGTGGCCAACAAGGTGACATCACCGGCGAAGCTGTGCCGTAGCGCTGCGTCCACCATGGCTGACCCGCCGTATTTGATGACGACGGTTCGGCCTTTGAACGCCTGGATATAGGGCAGAGCCTCCATGAGGATCTTCGCTTTGCCCATGGTCCCTGCGATCCGGAGCCGGGAAGTGTCGGGGGCGGCGTGCCCGGTGGTCATGAGCGCACGCCGGTCGGGTTCGGTCCCGCCGCCACATCGTCGGGTGATGTGGTCACGGCATCCAACCCGCCGCGGGGAGTCCCGCCCCCTCGTCGAGGCCGAGAGCAAGGTTGGCGCATTGCACCGCCTGCCCAGACGCACCCTTGAGAAGGTTGTCGATGACGGCGACCGCTATGACCACGCCGGCGTGCTCGTCCACCGTGGCGGTGACCATGGCGCGGTTCGACCCAGAGACCCACCTCGTCTGGGGTGGCCGGTCGATCACCTCGACGAAGCGTCGTCCCTCATAGAACGCGCCGAGCGTCTCGAGCAGATCGCCGGTGCCGGCGGACCTCGTCAGCGGGGCGGTGACCGTGGCCACCAGACCCCTCTGGATCGGTGCCAGATGGGGGGTGAAGCTGAGGCTCACCTGCATCCCGGCCAACCTCTCCAGCGCCATCTCCATCTCGGGGCGATGGCGGTGCCCCCCCAGTCCATAGGGACGCACCCCTTCAGCCACCTCTCCAAACAGCAAGTCGGTTTGCAGCGCCCTACCCGCTCCGGTTGCTCCGGAGACGGCGTTGACGACGATTCCGGTGGTGCTGGCGAGCCCCGCCTTCACCAACGGGGCGATGGCGAGCAGGGCGGCAGTCGGGTAGCAACCGGGGGCGGCGATCCGGGTTGATCCCGGGTTTGGACTACCGGTCACTTCGGGCAGGCCGTAGTCCCACCGTCCCAACTCGGCGGGCAGTGGATGATCGGTCCCGTAGGCGCTGCGATAGCGCTCCACGCTGTCCAGCCTCATGTCGCTGCCCAGATCGACCACGGTCATGCCCTGGTCGGCCGCAGCAGCGGCGAGGTAGGCCGAGGCACCGTGTGGCAGAGCCAAAAAGATCACCTCGACGGCCGGGATGCTCTGCAGCGAGATCGCGCCCAACACCCGCTCTCCACCTTCCAGTTGTGGGTGCAGTTCGCTCAGGCGCCGACCCTCGCTGGCATGGCCGCCGACGAAGGTCAGTTCGATGTCGGGATGTCCGTCGAGGAGACGGACCAACTCGCCCCCGGCATATCCGGAGGCGCCGAGGACGGCGGCGGTGATTCCCATTGTGAAACGGAGTCTATACGCATATGCGTATCGTCAATCCGAGGGTCTCACTGACCGACCGGGCTCAACCCGAGTTGAGGCATGGAGGGCACGACCGGTTGATACAGCCAATCCTCGAGGATCCCGGCAACCGGGGTCGTCGCGATGTCGCCGGCCAGTGCGATGAATTCAGCAGTGGTGACGTTCCCGTAGCGGTGACGGCGCGCCCAGGACTTGAGCAGTCGGAAGAATCCCTCGTCGCCCATCTCGAGACGGAGCGCGTGGAGGGTGAGGCCCCCGCGCAGGTAGACGGACGGGTTGAAAACCTGTTGTGACCCGGGATCGCCCGGAGGGGGGAAGATGTCTGGCAGCTGCTCGGCTACCTCGGCAGGGTCGGCGCCCTGCGCCACCGCTGCCTCTCCGCCCATCACCCCGTAGGCGAATCGAACCGAGGAATCGAGCGCATCGGGACCGACATCGGCCTCGTCCCACAGCCACTCGCTGTAGGTGGCGAAGCCCTCGTGGAGCCAGATGTCCTGCCAGGTTGTCAAGGTCACGCTGTCGCCGAACCACTGATGGGCCATCTCGTGGACCACGACGTTCTGGCCGAACCCGAGGGACGCCCGGGAGAATGTGCTCAGGCTCTGGGTCTCGAGCGCCGCCTGGGGGAACTCGTCGTCGAGCACCAGTGCTCCGTATGAGTCAAACGGGTATGGGCCAAAGAGGTTGATCAACTCCTCGAGCATCTCCGGCTGACGATCGAACATCGCCACCTCGGCGTCGGTCAGATCGGGGTCCAGGTAGTTGACGATCGGCACGGGCCCATCTTGCTCCTCGACGACCCACCTTCCGATCCCGAGAGCGAGCATGTACGGGGCGAGCGGTTTGGCGGTCCGCCACGTAAAGATCCTGTCCCCGCCTCCAGCCTGCTCGATTCCTTGGAGCACCCCGCTCGAGGCGACGGCGTATGGCGTCGGCACCCGCATCTTCAGTATCACCTGAGCCTTGTCTGCGGGATGGTCGTTGCACGGGAACCATCCGGAGGCACCAAACGGCTCGCCCATCACAAAGGCCCCGTCGTCGCCGGCGTGCCACGAAGAAGGCCCGAACAGCGAGGCTTGAGGCGCCGCCACGGACGGGTCGCCGCGGTAGGCGACGACCACACGGAATGGCCCGGCGGCGACAGGTTCCGCCGGGAAGATGACCAACTCGGAGTCCTCGCGCTCGAAACGCGCCGGCGCTCCGTCCACCTCGATCTCAGACACCTCCATACCGGTGAAGTCGAGGTGGAACCTGCTCAGCTCAGTGTCGGCGGTTGCCCTGATATCGGCGCTGCCTTCCAATATCCCGGAACTCGGCTCCCAGGCGAGGTCGAGCTCGTAGCGAGCCACCTGGTAGCCGCTGTTTCCCAGCGACGGGTAGTACGGATCGCCGATCCCTTCGGGGCCGGCGACAAGAGACGGCTCGGTCGTGGAAGCGGTGCTCTCGGTAGTGGGAGGAGCCGTAGTCGGGGCAACAGTCGCCACCACCGTGGTTTCGGGCACTACCGAGTCGCCGGCCGGGGTCGAGCAGGCGCCGATGAGCGCGGCCAAGAAGAGGGCGAGCGCCGATCGGACAGCGATTGGGCCACGACGGGCGTGCCGGGTTTTCACGATTCGCCCCCGTTCGGCGACGGACCCGGGTCTTCCAGACCGCGGTCCACGGCGAACTGACGCACCATCTCGTAAGCGGCATCGGTCCCATAGGGGCCGTCGTCGATACGCCGCTCGAGGAGCATGGTCATGATCTCTCCCACCAGCGGGCTCGGCTCGATCCCGAGATATTTCATCACGTGGTGCCCGTCGATGGGGGCGCGCAGCCGGGCCAGTTCCTCCTGCTCGCCGAGTTCCTCAATCCGCACCTCGAGCTCGTCGATCCGGTTCTGGACAGCCCTGGCGCGCCGGACATTGCGCGTGGTGACATCGCACCGCACCAGCTCGTTGAGCGGCTCGAGGAGGTCGCCGGCATCGCGCACGTAACGACGCACCGCGGCGTCGGTCCATCCCATCTTGTAGGTGTGGGGACGCAGGTGGAGGAACACCAGGTCCCCGACAGCGTCGACGATTTGGCGCGGGTAGCGCAGCGCCCGGAGCCGCTCCCGGGCCATCCTCGCCCCGACCACCTCGTGGTGGTGAAAGCTCACCCCACCGGGACCAAACTGCCTGGTGGCCGGTTTACCGATGTCGTGAAGGAGGGCGGCCAGCCTGAGCACCAGGTCGGGGCTGGTGCATACCGTCACCGCCACGCTGTGGGCCAAGACGTCCTTGTGCCGTTGGACGGGGTCCTGTTCCATTTCGAGGTCGAGCAACTCGGGGAGGAAATAGGCAGCAAGACCGGATCTGATCACCCCCCAGAGGGCCGTCTCCGGGTAGGGGGCGGTGAGAAGCCTGCTGAACTCGTCGCGTATCCGCTCGGCCGAGACGATCTGCAGCCGGCCTGCCATGCTCTCCACCGCCGCCTCGGCAGCCGGGTCGGGGGTGAAACCCAGCGTTGCCACGAAACGGTGGAGTCGCAGCATCCTCAGCGGGTCCTCCGAGAAGGCGACCTCTGGCTCCATCGGGGTGCGCAACAGACCCGCGGCGAGATCTGCCAAGCCACCAAAGGGATCGACCAGCTCGGGCTCGGGAAAACGGAGAGCGACGGCGTTCACCGAGAAGTCGCGGCGGCTCAGATCGGAGACGATGTCGCCTGAGAACTCCACCCGCGGTTTGCGGCTCTCGTCGTGGTACACCTCGCTGCGGAAAGTGGTGATCTCGTAGGTGTGGCCCTGCCTTATCGCCGCCACCGTCCCAAACCGCTCCCCCACGCCGTGGACGGCGTCGGCCCATCCGGACAAGACCTTCCTGATCTGGTCGGGGTGAGCGTCTGTGGCGAAATCGAGGTCCTGATGCGGCCGGTGGAGCAGAGCGTCCCGCAGCGACCCACCCACCAGGTAAAGCTGGTGACCGGCGTCGTCGAACCTTCGCCCCAGCTCCACGGCGGGCGATCCCGGCTCGACCAGCCAGCGGAGGCGCGGGGGGACGGTCATCCGTGCCCTAGCTTGCCACCCCGCCGCAGCTCTCGTGCCGGAACAGCCCCCAACCCAGGTGAGGACTACCCAGGATGCTGTCTACAACCCTGGGTTGAGAAGTCGGGGGAGAACCGGCGGCTATGACACCGGCCAGAATCGGGCCTGCTCTGTGGTGGCGAGGTCGAGCATCGTCCAGGCGGACTTGGGGAGATACGACACCACCCGGCGGAAGCGGCGGCTCGCCTGCGATGCCCCGGACGACCGCCGCCGCCGAGCCGCGCAGCGCCTCGAGGTCGTAGCCGCCCTCGAGGAGGAGCACGATCCTCCCCGGGCTGATCCTCGCTCCGATGTGGCGCGCCATCGCTGCGTAGTCGGCTTCGACCAGACGCAACTCGGCAAGAGGATCGGCGTCATGGGCGTCGAACCCGGCACTCACCAGAATCCAGTCCGGGGCGAAGTCCTCGATCACTGGACCAAAGAGCCGGTCGAACGCTGCCGCCACCACATCTCCCCCCGATTCTGCGGGGAGCGGCACGTTGACGGTGGTGCCCCTGCCCGGCCCGTACCCCGTCTCGTCAACCCATCCGGTCCCGGGGTAGAAGGGAAACTGGTGGAGCGACAGGTAGAGGACGTCGGGGTCGGCGGCGAAGGTGTCCTGCGTGCCATTGCCGTGGTGGACGTCCCAGTCGACGATCGCCACCCGCTCGCCTTCGGCAGTGATGCTGCGGGCCGTGATGGCGACATTGTTGAACAGACAGAACCCCATCGCCCGCGATTCGAGGGCGTGGTGACCCGGTGGCCTCGCCACCACAAAGGCGGCGTCGCCCCCACCCGCACGGAGAACACGTACGGCGCTCGGACCTGCCCCTGCGGCACGAACCGCCGCCTCCCAGGATCCCGGCCCGGCCGCGGTGTCCGGATCGAGCGATCCGCCGCCCGCCATGCAGAAATTGCGGATGGCCTCGATGTAGTCGGGGTGGTGGACCAGACCGATCAGGTCGGTATCCGCCTCGGGCGGTTCCACCTCGACGAGACCTACCCCGGCACCACGGATCCCTTCGAGCACCGCCGCCAGGCGGGCGGGTCTCTCGGGGTGGTGTGGACCTGTGTCGTGCTCGGCAAACGACGGGTGGGTGAGCAACACCAGGTCCATCTGCGGACTCTGGCACATACCGATGGTCACCAGACGGCCACCAAATGTGCCCCGGCGTGGCATCCTCGGGTGGTGAAACTCGGAGGGCACCGGTGACCGTGGTGCGAAGCCGCGGCACATGGCCGGGTGCCGTGGCGCTGCGTCGCGGATGGGCGCTGGCTCACGCTCGTCCCTGGAATCGCGACATCCCAGACGCAGCCCTCAGGCTGGTCAGGGGGAGTTCTGCGTTTCTCGAGGCGTGTGCCGACCACTTGGTCGACCTGGGTGTGCGCGGCGTGGCGTCACCACCGGTTCTGGACAGCGGGCGCGGGGTGTGGGAGCGGGCCGGGTTCTGCTCGCACCTCCGGCTTGACCTCTACCGCTGCCAGTTGCCCAGAAGTGACAACCGCCCCCCCCACCCGGTAACCGAACCCTCTGAGGCGTCGTGGGAAAGGGCTGCCGAGATTGACCGGGCAGCCTTCGATCCACCCTGGCGGCTGGAGGAACTCGGGCTGCGCGAGGCCCATGGCTCCACTACCCACCGAGCATTTCTCGAAGTGCGCAGCAACGGCCGGGTCGACGGATTCGCCATCGTTGGCGCCGAGTTGGGGGCCTCCTACCTGCAGCGCGTGGCGGTGGACCCGGCCGCACAGGGCCGTGGGCTGGGAAGGTCGCTGGTGAGAGAGGCGCAGCGGTGGGCCGGCGGACACGGTGCCCACAGCATGCTCCTCAACACCCAGCCGGAGAACCATCGCGCCGCTGCCCTCTATCGCGCCGAGGGTTTTCGGCTGCTCCCCGACCGTCTCGAGGTGCTCCGGCGGTCATGAGCGCCGTCCGCGTGGTCACCGATTCATCGTGCGATCTCCCCCCGTCCCTGGTGTCGGGTAACGAGATCGAGGTGGTCCCGCACACCGTTCGAATCGGGAAGGATGAGATCACCGACGTTGCGGGCCGTGAGGAACTGTGGGAGAAGATCGCCGCCGCCCCTGCGCCCATCGAAACCATGGCGCCTACCGCCGCCCAGTTCGCTGCCCGCTTCGAAGCGCTTGCCGCCTCGGGGGCGGATGGCATCCTCGTCCTCACCATGTCAGGGGAGTTGTCGGCGGCCCACCAGGCAGCGGTCCTCGCCGCCGAGCGGCTTGGAGGGACGCCACCGGTGAAAGTGGTCGACTCCCGTACGGTCTCGATGGCGCTTGGTTTGCTGGTGCTCGACATGGCGAGGCGGGCCAGGCAAGGAGCCATTCTCGACGACCTGTTCGCCAGCGCCGCCGACCGAACCGCTGGCACCGGTCTGGCGCTTGCCATCGATTCACTCGACGTGCTGCGCAGCCGGGGACGTGTCGGTTTGGTTCAGCATTTGGTCGCCGGCTGGCTGAACGCCCGCCCGCTGGTCACCGTCGAGAACGGAGTGCTTGTGGGCGCCGGGAATCGCACGGGCGGCGGTGAAGCGATCGAGGCGCTCGCCCACATGGTCGAGCTACGAGCCGCCCGTCTCGTAGACCTCGCCGTGTTGGCGGCTCCACCTGCCGACACCGCCGATCTGACCAGCCGACTCTCCCATCTGGTGCCACCCGAGCGGCTGCACCGCTCGATTCTGGGGCCTGTGCTCGGGGCTTACATCGGTCCGGGGGCAATCGGCGTGGCTTGGAGCACGGTCTGACGTAGGACGGTCCTTCCGACGTCCTACCGTTGAGCCGTGCCCCCGCCGCTCCCCTCCCGGTACCGGCTCGAGGTCAGGCTCGGCCGCGATGCCGACATCGACGAGTGGCTGGGCGTGGACACTGCTCTCGACCGACCGGTCCTGATCCGGATCATCGGGCCCGAGGCCGATCCGGAGCGGCGCGCCCAATTTCTCGACTTGGTCCGTTCCGCTGCCGCCGTATCGCACCCCCACATCGCCGCCGTATACGAAGCCGATGAGGTCACTGGAGGCGTCTTCAGCATTTGTGAATGGGGCGGAGGGGTCACCATGGCCCACCGGCTCAGTGCGGGTGAGACCATGCCAGTTGATGAGTTCATGGGGAACGCCGCCGGCCTCGCCGCCGGGCTTGCTGCCCTTCATGCCACCGGGACACTGCACGGGGCCATCGACCCGTCGGCAATCCTCTACTCGGCGGCACACCCGGCCAAGCTGACCGGGTTCGGGCGACCGGCATCGAGTGCGACCACGGCCGAGGACGTCCACGATCTCGCCGCTGCCCTCGACCGCTCGCTGACCGGTCAACCGGCGGGCCGTATGCCGCCATCGGAAGTGGTCGACGGCGTTGATCCGGCGGTCGATCGCGCATTGGAGCATGGGCTGCGGGGGATCGTGGGAGCAGCCGACCTCGCCGAGGAACTACAGGCCGCTCCGACCACTCCCGTTCCCGAGAACGTCCCATCGGACTCACCATGGCGCGGGCTCGCTTTCACCGGGGTGCTCCTCGCGGTCGCCGCGGGGATGGTGGTCCTCGGAGGTTCGCTCACCGCCCGGCCCCAATCACCCGTCTTGTTCCCCGCAAGCCCCAACACCACGGCCCCCGACATACCCCTCGCCACTCCCCCACCGACCATCGCGTCGACCACGACGGTCGCCGAGGGCTCGGTGGCCATAGTCGGAGTCGAGGTCTACGACCCGCCCCCGGGTGATGAGCAGGAGAACGACGACGAGGTGGCTCTTCTGACCGACGGCGACCAGGCGACCACCTGGTCCACCGAGCGGTATCGGGTACCCGTTTGGCGATTCAAACCCGGTGTCGGGGTCGTGTTCGAGGTGCGGGGCACCGCCGGGACTGTCGAACTGCGTGGCGTGACCGACGACACCTCATGGTCGCTGGCATGGGCAGAGCAGACGGAACCCGATCCGACCCGGTGGGAGCGCCTCGCATCGGGCAGGGTGGGGGGTGGGAGGGCGACGGTCCAGGTCCCGCCGCGGTCCGACGGTGTCTGGCTCCTGTGGCTCACCGATCTGCCCGACATCGGTGGCGCCTACAACACCACCGTCGCCGAGGTCAGGTTCCGACCATGACCGATGACCGCCAACTCGACACCGCGATGGTGAAGGCGTTCGTGGACGGAGACCAGCGGGCATTCGATGAATTGATGCGACGTCACGAAGACCGCGTTTTCGGCATCTGCCTGCGGGTCATGGGTGACCGAGAGTTGGCGCTCGACGCCGCTCAGGAGACCTTCGTCACCCTCTACCGCAAGGCCCACCTCTACAAGGAGGAGGCGGCCTTCAGCACCTGGCTCTACCGGGTTGCGGTGAACACCTGCTACGACCAGCACCGCCGGCGGGCGCGCCAGCGCACCGAGATGATCCCAGAGGGCATGGAACCAGCCGACCCCACCGCGGGAGACGCCTTCGAGTCCGTCGAGCTTCGACCCGAGTTGGAAGCGGCTCTGGCATCGATCCCGATCGATTTTCGGACCGCTGTCGTCCTCTCCGATCTCGAAGGCATGCCTCTCCAGGAGATCGCAGACCTGCTCGACGTCCCGGTAGGAACGGTCAAGTCGCGCATTTTCAGGGGGCGACGGCAGTTGGCCGAGGCCCTGGGGAACCGAAACGGCCTCGCCCCTCGTCCTAGCCACCAGGAAACCGAATGAACCGATTCTTCCAACCTGCCTCCTTCCAACAGGCGTCCCTCGCCGTCGAGGACAATTCCGATGCATGAACACGACCTTGATCTGATAGCGGCCGCCGCCGCCGGTGACCCCGACGCAGACCAAGCAGAAGTGGCGCGCCTGGTCGCCGATTGTGACGAATGCCGGCGGGAGTGGGATGCGCAGCGGTCGGCAATCGCGGCTCTGGCAGCGGCACCACCCGCGGTTCTCGATGACCTGGAGAGGGCCCGGCTCCATAGGGCGGTGACTGCGGCGCTCGGGGATGATCGCCCGCAGACCCGGCCGGGTTCCCCCCCGGCTCAGGTCTCGCCATTCACCAGGCGTGTCCTCGCCATAGCGGGAGCAGCCGCGGTCGTCGTCGCCGTGCTCGGTGTCGGAACTCTTCTCCGGGACGGCGGCGGCGACACCTTCGAGCAGGTAGCTCCCGAGGCGGGCGCCGACGTGACGACTGGAGACCAGACATTCGACACCCCTGCTGACGCGGCAACTCTCCAAGGCGAGATGCAGATCCCCGATGCAGGCGGCGCAGAGCGCTCGGAAACCACGGCCGCCGCTGCCTCCGCCGAGACAACGAGCCGCGCCGCGGACGAGCTTGCCGCGATTCGTCTCCCCGAAGTATCCGCATCCCGGTTGGCCCGCCGGCTGCTGGCCCTCCGCGACGGAGAGATCGACCCCGATATGCCCACCGAGGAGACGGCCCTCAGCTGCCTCGACCGGGTCGAGCAGGATCGACCAGAGCATGAGATCGACTTGGTGGCGCTGCTCGTCGTTGGCGGCGAGAGGGTCGAGGTGTTCGTCGTGGTCGACTCGGCCGGGCAGCGGGTCGCCTTGGCCTACCGCACCTCCGACTGCATGCTCATCGCCGAGCGCTGATCCTCTCCCGAGCGCTTTCGGGACGCACCGCTAACCTGCCCGCCATGGAAGACCTCCCCGTCCGACTCGCCGACCTCTTGGAGAGCATCGCGGTCAGGGTGCGAACGATGACGGTCGATCGTGTCCATCGGATCGTCACCATCGTCTCGCTCGGGCTGATCGCTCTCACCATGGCCATCGCCGCCGTGGTCTTCCTCTTCGTGGCGCTCTACAACCTCCTCGCCCAATGGCTCACGCCTGCGGGGGCCCTCGGAGTGATGGGTGGAATCTTCGTGATCGCCGGACTGTTGGTCTGGAGCCGGAGGAGTGCACGCCCACCGCGCGTCGAGCTACCGCCCGACGTGAAGTCGGCAACGATCTTGGAGCCGACGGCGGTGGCGCCGGTTGTCCCACAAACGGCACCCCCCACTCAGGTCGGTTGATCGAGTCGAGGAGAAGAGTGACCCACAAGGTCGTCATAGTCGGATCCGGGCCGGCGGGCCTCACCGCCGCCCTGTATGCAGCCAGGGCAGATCTGGCCCCCCTTGTTCTCGAGGGCACCAGCGCCGGCGGTCAGCTGATGATCACCACGGACGTCGAGAACTACCCGGGCTTCCCCGACGGGATCATGGGTCCGGAGATGATGGAGCGATTCCGCAAGCAGGCGGCTCGCTTCGGTGCTGAGTTGCTCACCGTCGACGTCACTCGGGTCGATTTCTCCGCCAACCCGTTTCGTCTCTGGACGGGTGAGGACGAGTACACCACCGATTCGGTGGTACTCGCCACCGGCGCCTCGGCCAAGTGGCTCGATGTGCCCGGGGAGCAGCGCCTCACCGGACGCGGGGTTTCCGCCTGCGCCACATGCGACGGTTTCTTCTTCCGCGACAAGCGGGTGCTGGTAGTCGGCGGCGGGGACTCGGCGATGGAAGAAGCCCTCTTCCTGGCCAAATTCGCCAGCACCGTCACCATCGTCCACCGGCGAGACGAATTCCGTGCCTCGAAGATCATGGCGCAGCGGGCCATCGATCACCCCAAGATATCGGTGCGGTGGAACAGCGCTGTCGAAGAGGTGATTGGTGACGCCGGCGTCACCGGCGCAACGCTGCGGGATGTCACCACTGGGGAATTGTCGACGGTGGACGCCGACGGCTTGTTCGTCGCCATCGGGCACCGGCCCAATACCGAGGTTCTGGCCGGTCAGGTCGAGTTGGATCCGATCGGATACGTCATCCTCAAAGGTGATGGCTCTACCGCGACATCGGTCGAGGGAGTCTTTGCTGCCGGTGACGTCGCCGACCCCGTTTACCGACAGGCGGTGACGGCAGCGGGCAGTGGGTGCGCCGCCGCCATCGATGCCGAGCGATGGCTCGCCGAGCAGGAATGAACCCGAAGTAGGCCTGGTTGATCCAGGCACACAGATCCACAAGGAGAACCATGGGCGAGCACAGCATCACCGTCACCGATCAGACCTTTGAAGACGCCATTTCGGGCGAGACGCCCGTATTGGTGGACTTCTGGGCCGAGTGGTGCGGTCCGTGCCGCATGGTCGCCCCGGTGCTCGATGAGATCGGCACCGAGTACGCCGAGAAGATCACGATCGCCAAGCTGAACGTCGACGAGAACCCGCAGACCGCGGCTTCCTACGACGTGATGAGCATCCCGACGATGATCGTCTTCCAGGAGGGCATCGCCAAGAAGCGCATCGTCGGCGCCCGCCCCAAGGCCAACATGGTCAGCGAGCTCTCCGAGTTCCTCGCCTGACATCGCGTAGCCGAGCCGGCGCGATCCTGTCACTATGCGCCGGTGCGGCTCTATCGATTCGGTGACGCAGGCGACGCGGTAAGCGACATCCGAGCGCGCCTTGGCGCTCTTGGATTCCCCACGGACGACGACCCGGAGGCATCCTACGCCGAGGGGACAGTGGACGCCGTTCGCGACTTCCAGCGGTCCCGACGTCTCAATCCCGACGGCGTAGTCGGCCCCGACACGTGGCGGGCGCTCTACGAAGCGGGTTATGTCCTCGGCGACCGACTCCTCGACTACCGCCGGCCGATGGCCAGGGGCGAGGACGTGGCCGACTTGCAACGGCAACTCAACGACCTGGGCTTCGACGCCGGAAAGGTCGACGGGGTCTTCGGGCCGGAAACGCAGCGTGCCTTGCGCGACTTCCAGCACAACCGGAGTATCGCCGAGGACGGCATCACCGGCCCCCAAGTGCTCGGTGAGCTGCGCCTCGTTTCACGAGATACCGAGAGGACGGGGCGCGAGGCGATCCGCGAACGCGAATGGCTCCGCTCGCTCCCCCGCACACTGGCGGGGAGCAGGGTCTACTTCGATGCGGGGTGCCGGACAGGCGAGGAGCGCGACCGGGCTTGGGACGCCGCCAACGGCGCAGCCATCGCCCTGCAAAACCACGGCGGAGTGCCACTTCTCTCCCGGAGCGCTGACACCGCTCCGCCGGAGCGGGTCAGGGCCCGCCGAGCCAACCGTCTCGGTGCCGAGATGATCGTGTCTTTCCAGTTGCCGGTCGAGGAGCCCGGAATCTTCTTCTTTGCCAGTTCGATGAGCCGGAGCGAAGCGGGGGCGTTGCTCGCCGCCGAGATGGCATCGACTCTCGATCTCATGGTGGACGGTCGCGCCGTCCCGATCCTCAAGGAAACCCGGGCACCCGCTGTGGTGATAGCCACAGCGGCCCTCGATGCGTCGGTCGGCGAGAGCGCGGTGGCGTCGATGGCGTCCTTCCTGCGGAGGGCGGCGCCTGCCGCCGACGCCGTAAACCGGTCAGCCGAGTAGACGTCGGTAGAGACGCTCCAATTCGGCGACCGACCCGTAGTGAATCACCATACGGCCGCGGTCGTTGCGGTATTGGATCTCCACCTTGGCACCGAGCTGCTCCGCTAGTCGCTGTTCCAATTCGGATAGGACCGGCGGTCGAGGTTCCCGGACCAGAGGTGCAGGCTCGGCCACGGTCTGCCTCCTGGCCCGCACCGCTTCCTCTATTCGGCGTACCGACCATCCCTCGTCGACCGCTCGGCGCGCCACGTGCTCGGCGAATCGCTCGTCCTCCAGCCCGACCAATGCCCGAGCGTGACCGGCACTCAACTCCCCTCGTTCCAGCATCCCTTGGATGGCCGGCGGAAGGGTGAGCAATCGGAGGGTGTTGGTCACCGCAGTCCGGCTCTTTCCCACCAAGGAACCCACCTGTTCGTGCGTCATGGAAAAGTCTTCCAGGAGCTGGATGTAGGCGGCGGCTTCCTCGAGTGGTGTCAGGTCCTCGCGCTGCAGGTTCTCCACAACGGCCTCCGCCAATGCAGAGCGCTCGTCACTGGTACGTAGCAGAGCCGGGATCTCCCGGAGCCCGGCCAACTGGGCCGCCCGCCAGCGCCGTTCCCCGGCGATGAGCAGGAATCCCCCGTCGGGGGCGGGACGCACCACGACCGGCTGCAGGACGCCGACTTCGGCGATGCTCGCCGCCAGTGCCTGGATCGTCTCCTCGTCGAACCTGCTCCGCGGCTGATCGGGGTTGGGGCTGATCTGATCGAGTGGCAGATGGTGCAGCGAACCGGGACCAGGACCAGAAGGTATTAGCGACTCGAGCCCACGTCCCAGCCCACTGCGTCTGGTAACCATCACGGCTCCTCCCCTTGATGACGTGCCATGAACTCGCGTGCCAGTTGTCGGTAGGCGATGGCGCCCCGGCTCATCGGGTCGAACGCCTCGATCGGCTCGCCAAAGGACGGCGCCTCCGAGAGCCGCACGGTCCGGGGGACGACGGTGCGATAGGCCTTGTCGCCGAAATGACGGCGCACCTGGTCCACCACATCCGAGCCGAGTCTGGTGCGCGCATCGAACATGGTCATCATCACGCCTTCGATTTCGAGAGCGGGATTGAGGTTGCGCTGCACCAGCTCGACGTTGCGGAGCAATTGCGTGAGTCCTTCCAGGGCGTAGTACTCGCACTGGATGGGGATCACGACCTCATTGGCGCTGGCCAGGGCATTGACAGTGAGTAGGCCTAACGAGGGAGGGCAGTCGATAAACACCGCATCGAACTGGCCATCCACCTCTTTCAGTGCGTTGCGGAGCCTCAGTTCACGGGAGAACATCGAGACCAACTCGATTTCGGCGCCGGCGAGGTCGATAGTGGCCGGCGCAACAAAGAGATCGCGCACCGAAGTCGGTTCGATCACCTCTTCCAACGTCGTATCGCCCAACAGTACGTGGTACATCGAAGCGGATAGGTCCCCGCGGTCGATCCCGAGACCCGAGGTGGCGTTTCCCTGCGGGTCCAGGTCGACGATGAGGACACGCCACCCCTGGAAAGCAAGCGCCGCGCTCAGATTTATCGCAGTGGTCGACTTGCCCACGCCCCCCTTTTGATTGGCCAGGGCAACCGTTGTCAAGGCGCGACTCATACCGGCGCAATCCTAAGTAGAACCAACGAGTCGTCAAGGACTCGTCGCCCGCCAACCGACGACGGCGGCCAACCCGTCAAGAAGCCTCAAGTTCCACGTGAAACACTGAAACTGCCTTCTGAGGTGGTTACGGCTGTTCGGGGCCCTCTGCGGTGGGCTCCTCCGCGTCCTCCGCGGTGGCCTCCGGCTGGTCGACGTCCTCCCCGACGACCTCCGGCTTGGCGTCCTCCTCAGTGGCGGCTTCTTCCGCTACCTCTTCGGTCTCCTTCGGTTCAGCGGTCTCGGTGTCGACCGAGATGACGACATAGCGATCGGGCGGTTCGCCCTCCGAGTAGGAGCGAACGCCGGCCACCTCCGATATGGAGTCATGGATCACCTTGCGGTCGGAGGCATTCATCGGCTCGAGCATGATCTCGCCGCCCTCTTCGGTGACCTGATCGGCCAACCGCGCCGAGTAGATTTGCAACGCCTGCCGGCGCCGTTCGGCGTAGCCGGCGATGTCGATCCTGAGCCGAGCGGCGTGGCGGCTGCGTCTCTGCAACACGGTGCGGCAAACCTCGTGCACCGCGTCCATGACGGTACCCTGCGTCCCGACCAGGGCCTCTGTCTGATCTCCCGACACCGACGCCAGGATGACCTCGTCTTCAACCGATGTCGTCACGGTGCCATCGAGGCCATATGCGGCGAGCAGGCCGGTGAGGAATTCCCCGACGACCAATGCCTGCTCCTCGATGGTTAGTTCGGGACCCTCATTTCGGGACTCGGACTCCGGATTGCGCTCACGCCGGTTCGATCCTTGTCCCGGCCTTTCGTTCCTTCCCGAGTTCCGGCCCGAAGACGATGCCGGCTTCGGGTTGGCTGGCGCCTTCTCGGCAGCCTCCGTCTGTTGCTGCTTGCTCGACCCGGAGCCTCCTCGACTGCTGCTGCTGCTGCGCGGCTTCCGGCTGCGACGTTTCTTCGACGAGGCGTCGTCACGCTTCACCCGCACCCGCACTATCGCCTCGCGCCCCCCGAGACCTAGAAAACCACGCTCTGGCTGTTGCAGAACCTCGATCTCGGCCTTTTCGGCTGAAGGCAGCCCGAGCTCTGCCAACGCGGCCTCCACGGCCACATCCACGGTCCGACCTTTGACTTCGACGAACTCCACCTCATCCCCTCCTGCGGCGATTGCGCTTCTTGGCCGACCCTTGTGGCCGATCCGACTTCTGCACCGCGGCGGTGCCACCGTTCGCTTCGGCCGCTGGGCCGTTTGGCGATGCACCCTCCGGCGGGCTTGCCGCCTTGGCCGCCGCCCCGGGTGGGGGCGGTCGGCCATCGATGCGGAAGATCACGACCTGTTGGCCCAGCCGGAAGAGGTTCCCTGTCGCCCAGTACAGAACGACACCGGCAGGGAAGTTCCAGGAAACAAAACCTATGAACAGAGGGAGGATGCGGGTGATCGCCTGCTGCGTCTGGGCCGGACCCGGCGTGTCCGGGTTCTTCGGTGGTTGTGCGTGCCATTGCTGGATGAATTGGGTTCCCACCATGAGGAGGAGCATGAGCAAATAGGGGAGAAACACGACAAAGCCTTGCTGAAAGGCCTGTGATGGGCTGGTACCCAGGTCCATCCCGAGGAAGTGGGCGGTGGAGAACTCGCTGATCAGGGCTGACTCCGCCGGCAAGTACTTTGCCGGATCATTGAGTAGTTGGAAGAGGGCGAGCAGGATCGGCATCTGCACCAACAGCGGAACGATGCAACCACCGGGTGTGGCGCCGGCTTCTCTCTGGACTCGCATCAACTCCTTTTGAAGCTTCTCTGGCTCCTCTTTGTACTGCTTCTGGATCCGCCGTATCTCCGGTTGAACGGCCTGAAAGGCACGAGTTGCCCGGGTCTGGCGGAGGGTCAACGGAAAGAGCAGAAGGTTGATAGTGACGGTCAGCAGGATGATGGCTATCCCGTAGCTGGGGATGACGTCATAGAAGAAGGCGAGGGCAAACGCCAACGCCTCTTTGAAGCCGTCCCAAATTTCGCCCATCAGCGTCGCTCAGCGATCGAGGCGGGAACCGGGTCGTATCCCCCGGGTCGGAAGGGGTGGCAACGGCCAATACGCCTGATCGCCAGCCACCCGCCGCGGAACAGACCGTGTCGATCCAGTGCCTCGATGGCGTACTGCGAGCACGATGGCAAGTAGCGGCAATTGGAGCCGAGGCCGAGGAGGGGACTTACCAAAATTTGGTAGGCGCGTATCAGCCCCATCGCAATCATTCGGGGGAGTCTCACCACCGTCTCGAGCGTTCTGCTCACACCCGGCTCCCTTCCGCACTGGCCACCTTGAGATCGGCGACGAGCTGGCGAAAGGGAAGGGCGAGAGCCTCTGCCGAAATGATCACCACAACATCCATCCTCACCGGCAAGTTCACCTCTGTCAGCGCTGCCCTTATCCGACGGCGTGCCCGGTTGCGCCGCACCGCGTTGCCGACACCACGGCCTGCGACCAAACCGACCCTGGTGTGCTCGGTGGCACCCGTGGCGGCAATCACCGTGACCGGGCCCCGCTTGCGACGCCGTCCCGAGTCCAGTACCCGCCGGAAGTCGCGGCGAGCGGGAAGCGAAGGGTAGGGCCGCCGCTTAGGCGGCGAGTCGCTTGCGGCCCTTGTCACGCCGGTTCTTCAGGATCGATCGGCCGGCGCGGGTATGCATGCGGTGACGGAAGCCGTGCCGCCTCTTGCGGCGTCGGACCTTTGGTTGGTATGTCCTCTTCATGAAAAGCTCGGCGAGGGCCGGGGAAATGGAGAACTGCGAGGTTACGGAAAAGCTCATCACATTGTCAAAGGCGCTAGCTGTGAACCGACTCGCGAGAAATGCCGCTAGGTCGCGAAATGAGGCTCCGGGTCGATATGGGGATCGATTCCCCGGGTTGCACGGGCGCAGGTCGCACCGACCAGGCATTTCGCCCTCGTTCCGCTGCCGTTCACCACCCGTAAACCGATTTTTGTCTCTCTTGAGGGGCCGCGGCGGCGCTACCTACACTCGCCGCCCGACTAGCGAGGAGCACTTCCCCAATGGGCCGGCGGGGGAGCCGTCGACCTGGAGAGCACGATTCCAGTTCTCCACAGCGTGTGGATAGGTATGTGGACATTCGCGGGCCGGGTGTCCGGGGAGGGAGGCGGAATGACGGAAAGTGCTCAGCCCGGCGACGGCTGGAATCTATTCCAGGACATCCTCAAGGCAAACGTCACACCGATCACCTGGCAGACGTGGCTCCGGCCATTACGGAGCGGGGATAGTTCCCAAGCTGATGTGACGGTCTTGGCGCCGACCGATTTTCATCTGCGTTGGCTGATCGAGAAATACGGAGACCTGCTCCAAGAAGCGGCCTCCGCCAGCTACGGCCCCGGCGTGGCCCTCCATCTCGAGGCAGACCCGGAGTCTCCGCGAACCGCCGACCTAGACCTCGACGAGGCCGCGGACCTCGATCATGTAGTTGTCCTCCCATCGGCGATCAACGGCAACGGCTCGCCACCGGTCAGCGGGTGCCGGCTGGTGGGCAGGTACCGCTTCGAGAACTTCGTCGTCGGACCCTCGAACCGCTTCGCCAATGCGGCCTGCATGGCGGTGGCCGAGCAACCGGGCAGCCACTACAACCCGCTCTTCATCTTTGGCGGTGCTGGACTGGGTAAGACCCACCTCCTCAACGCCGTCGGTCACGCCGCCCTCGAGCTGTATCCCGGTTGCGTGGTGCGATACGTGTCGTCTGAGAACTTCTTCAACGAGTTCATCGATGGGATCAGGCGCAAGAGGATGGACGAGTTCAAGCACCGCTATCGGACGACCGACGTGCTGTTGCTCGATGACGTGCAGTTCTTCGAAGGGAAGGAGCAGATCCTCGAGGAGTTCTTCCATACGTTCAACAGTCTCTACGAGTCGGGCAAGCAGATGGTGCTCAGCTCCGATCGGGCGCCTCGCAACTTGTCGACGCTCGAGGACCGGTTGCGCAGCCGGTTCGAGTGGGGTCTGCTCACCGACATCCAGCCTCCCGACGTCGAGACCCGGCTCGCCATCCTGCGAAAGAACCTCGAGCACTCGCCCCATGCCGTCCCCGAGGACGTGCTCCTCTTCATCGCCGAGCACGTCCCCGACAACGTGCGTGAGCTCGAAGGGGCGCTCACCAGGGTCACCGCCTATGCGGTCCTCACCGGTGAGCGCATCGACCTCGACATGGCGGGGGACGTCCTCCAGGACCTGATACCCACAGTCGAGGCACGGCCACTATCGCCGGCGGACATCATCTCGACCGCCGCCGCTTCGTATGGGTACACGCCTGCGGACCTAACCGGCCCGAGCAGGCGTCAGCCCCTGGTAACAGGCCGTCAGATAGCCATGTACCTGTGCCGGGAACTGACTGATCTCTCGCTACCCAAGGTCGGTGCTCTCTTCGGAGGCAGAGATCACACGACCGTCCTCTACGCCGTCGAGAAGGTGAAGCGGCTCATCCAGACCGACAGGGACATCTTCGAGCGAGTCACTGCCTTGTCCCAGCTCCTGAGGACAACATGACCGTCATCCCCAGCTTGCACTTCGGCGCGTCTCCTCTTGGGGAGAACGGCACCGTCGCCCACACCCCGCGGTGGATGGCATGACGGCTCCACGACTACCCAAATGGGACTTCTCCACCAATCCACAACCCCCTACGGCTACTACTACGGTTCGAGAAGGACTACAGAAGAAGCAGGGAAGGAAACAGGGTGCGCATCAGAGCCGAGCGTGACGACCTCGCCGACGTGTTCGCCAGGGCCAACCGGGCGGTGGGCACCCGAGCAGCTTTGCCGATACTCCAAGGACTGCTTTGCGACGCCGTGGGTTCCACGTTACGGGTGACCGGGACCGATCTCGAGATGACGGTGCGGACCTCGACCGAGGTCGAAGTCCGTGAGGAGGGCCGGATTGTCATCCAAGCAAAGCTTGCGGCTGAGGCGGTTCGCAAGATGCCTCCGGGTGCGATCACTCTCGGTGTGTCCGACGGCGAGGTGGAGATCACTGGGAACGGACCCCGGTTCAGCCTCCGGCAGATGGCGGTTGATGACTTCCCCACCGTGGGGGAAGAGGTGGCGGGGACTGGCCTGAGTGTCGACGGCGACGCCATCGCGGCAGCCATCGCTCAGGTGGCGGTTGCGGCGTCATCGGATGCGGCTCGTCCCCTTCTCACCGGCGTCCTGTTCGAGGCGGGTGAGGATGGCGGCACCCGTTTGGTAGCCACGGATTCTTACCGGCTGGCGGTGCGCGACCTCTCAGGCGTGGAGTTGGAGGGGAACGGTCTGGTGCCGGCCCGGGCCCTGCGTGAGTTGGGTAGGACGATCGGCGCCAGCAAAGTCCAAGTCGGTATTCACCCGCGTGAAGCGGTGTTCTCCTCCGATCGAGGCCATCTATGGGTCCGGCTGATCGAAGGGAGCTTCCCCAAATACCGCTCCCTGCTGCCCGAGAGCTATCCGAACCGCATCGAACTGGCCAAGGAAGGGCTTCTCGAGGCGCTGGGGCGGGCATCGCTCGTGGCGGAAGATCACATTCCGGTGCGTATGCGGTTGATGGAGGGCGGCGCCGAAATCACCGTGACCCGTCAGGACGTCGGGGGGAGGCGGAGCATCTCCCCGGCGACTATGAGGGCAGCGACGAGGAGGTCCAGGTGGCGTTCAACCCCCGGTATCTGGCCGAGGGTGTGGCCGCAATCGAAGGGGAGCGGGTCAGACTCGAGGTGATCGACGGTCTCAAGCCGTGCGTGATATCCGGGGTGGGGCACTCCGACTTCCTCTACCTCCTGATGCCGGTCCGGGTGTGAGTCGAACCCCCAAGGGCGCACCAACAGTCCTCCCAGGTTGAGGTGCGGCTGGTCTGGCTCGAACTGGCCAACTTCCGTTCGTACGCCGCATTGCACTGGGAGCCCGACCCCGAGGTGAACGTGATCGTCGGCCCCAATGGTGCCGGAAAGACCAACCTGTTGGAGGCGATCGGTTACCTCACAACCCTTCGATCGCTCCGTGGCGCCGGGGACGAGGCCGTTGTCCGCTCGGGAGAACAGGCGGCGGTTGTGAGGGGCGAGACCGAAAGGGGCGACTCCACCGCGCTCGTCGAGCTCGAGATCTCGGCCCGGGGGCGCAACCGGGTCCTCGTCAACAAGCGCAGACCCAACCGGGTCGCCGACCTGCTGGGCGAGGTGCGCGCCGTCACCTTTCTCCCCGATGACCTCGATCTGGTCAAGCGGGGACCGGCACACCGTCGTCAACTGCTCGACGACCTGTCCGTCCAGCTCAACCCGACCGCCGCCCTTGATCTGTCCGAGTTCGACCGTGCTCTCCGGCAGCGCAACAGCCTCCTCCGGCAGTCCCACGGCCGTGACCCCGATCCGGTGACCCTGGCCGTTTGGGACACGAGGATGTCGCAGGCAGGTGCCAGGGTGGTATTGAGACGACGGGCGGCGATGTCCGCCATCGCAGCCCATGTAACCGACAGCTACGAGCAATTGGCAGGCGAGCGCACCGAGGTCGGGATGAGCTACCAGACCACCTGGGGTGATGGCGACGACGAGACGTCGGTTGCCCGAGCTTTGGAGGAGGCACTGGAGAGATCACGCCGCGCCGATCGCGACCGCCGCACCACCACGGTGGGGCCGCATCGTGACGAGCCGCTGCTCTTCATTGGCCGCCGGCCGGCTCGCACCCTTGCCAGCCAGGGAGAGCAACGGACGCTGGCCCTCTCGCTACGACTGGCCGCCTTCCGAGCGGTAGCGGATGTGATCGGCGAGCACCCCCTTCTGCTGTTGGACGACGTCTTCTCCGAACTCGACATGGGGCGGGCTACCGCCCTCAGAGCAGCTCTTCCTGTTGCTCAGGTGTTCGTGACGACCGCCCGCGATGAGGAGGTGCCTATCGCCGGCCGGCGTTGGGACGTCACCTCGGGGATGGTGGCATGACCGATCCTGTCCGTTTCGATGCCGCCCTGGCCAATGTCCTCCGCCGATTGGGGATGGCGCCGGTCGAGGTCCTGGTCGACCTCGGAGAGCATTGGGACGAGATCGCGGGTGCCCCCTGGGTCGGGGTGTCCCGGCCGGTGGTGCTGCGCGACGGTGAGCTGGTCGTCGAAGCAACTTCTGGTCCCGCTGCCGGTCTGTTGCGCTACGCGGTGGGAGACCTCCACCGACGGCTTGACTCGAGGCTCGGTCCCGGAATCGTGGACCGGATCGCCGTCCGGCTCCCTGGTCGTCTGCCATGAGCGGCACTGCCGGCAGAGCTCGCGAAATGCCACCTGGACACGGGAAACGGCTAGACTTACAAGCGTGTAAAGCCCTTCCGGAGCGGCACTTTTCGCGCCCGTTCCGTCGAATCGGCCGCCACAAGAAGGAGCCCGCTTGACCGCCGCCAACCGCGCCTCGGAGACCTACGCAGCCAAGGACATCAAGGTCCTGGAGGGTCTCGAGGCTGTCCGCCGCCGCCCCGGGATGTACATCGGTACGACCGGTCCCCGCGGCCTGCATCATCTGGTTTGGGAGGTGGTCGACAACTCTGTCGACGAGGCCATGGCCGGGTTCTGCACCCGGATCGACGTGACGCTCCTCGCCGATGGGGGGGTTCGGGTGGTGGACAACGGGAGGGGCATCCCGGTCGACCGCCACAACAAGACGCGTGAGTCGGCTTTGACCACGGTGCTCACCACGCTCCATGCCGGCGGGAAGTTCGATGCCGGCGCCTATCAGGTGTCCGGTGGACTCCACGGTGTCGGTGTCTCGGTGGTCAACGCCCTCTCCGTCCGTCTCGACGCCGATGTGCGGAGGGACGGCTTCGCCTGGACGCAGAGCTTTGTCCGCGGCCGGCCCACCGGCCCCGTCGTAAAGGGGAAGCCGGCCAAGCGGAACGGTACCCATATCACCTTCTGGCCCGACCCGGAGGTCTTCACCGAGACCCTCGAGGTGCAGTACGAGACGGTGGTATCGAGACTGCGCGAGCTCGCCTTCCTCAACCGTGGTCTCGAGATCACCCTGGTCGACGAGCGCGACGACGAGCAGGCGCCCGAGACGTTCCTCTACCGAGGTGGCCTGGTCGATTACGTACGGCACATCAACACCACACGTGAACCGTTGCATCCTCACGTGATCGACCTCTCCGACAGCTCGGAGGATGCCGAGTTGGAACTGGCGATGCAGTGGACCCAGACCTACAACGAATCGGTCCTGTCTTTCGCCAACAACATCAACACCCACGAGGGTGGGACCCACGAGGAGGGGTTCCGCAAAGCGCTGACCAATGCGGTCAACACCTTCGCCCGTGCCAAGAACCTCCTCAAGGAGAAGGACGAGAACCTGATCGGGGAGGACATAAGGGAGGGACTCACCGCGGTCCTCTCGGTCAAGGTTCGCCAGCCCCAGTTCGAAGGGCAGACCAAGACCAAGCTGGGGAACACCGAGATACGGAGCTACGTCGAGCGGGCGCTCAACCGGGTGCTCCCCGAGTGGCTCGACCGCTACTCGCCCGAGGCGCGTCAGATCGTCGACAAGTGCATCAACGCGGCGAGAGCGCGGGAAGCGGCGCGCAAGGCTCGTGAACTCACTAGACGCAAGACAGCCCTGGAGAGCGCCAATCTCCCCGGCAAGCTGGCCGACTGCTCGTCACGCGACCCCGCCGAGAGCGAGTTGTTCATCGTCGAGGGCGCCTCGGCCGCCGGGCCGGCGAAGCAGGCGAGGGATTCGGAGATCCAGGCGATCCTCCCCATCAAGGGAAAGATCCTCAACGTCGAGAAGGCGCGGCTGGCCCGTGCACTCCAGAACGAAGAGGTGCAGGGGATCATCACCGCCGTGGGGACGGGGATCGGCGAGGAGTTCGACATCAGTAAGGCGCGATACCACAAGGTGGTCTTCCTCACCGATGCCGACGTGGACGGTGCCCACATCCGGACCCTGCTCCTCACCCTCTTCTTCCGCCACATGCGGGGCATCATCGACGCCGGCTACGTGTTCGTCGCCCAGCCACCGCTCTACCGGGTGAAGGCGGGGTCGAAGGTGCATTACCTCAAGGACGACACCGCACTCGAGGCCTTCAAGGTCGACCACCCCAAGGTGCAGCCGACCCGGTTCAAGGGTCTCGGCGAGATGAACCCCCCCGAGTTGTGGGACACGACGATGAACCCGGCGACGAGGAGGTTGCTCCGCGGTCGAAATGGATGACGCCGCCAGGGCTGAGGAGATCTTCTCCACGCTCATGGGCGACGACGTGGCCGACCGCAAGGCCTTCATCCAGCACAAGGCAAAAGACGTCCGCTTCCTCGATATCTGAGCCATGACCGAGCGACCACCTGAAGAGCCCATCCAGGGCGAGATTGACATCAACGACGAGATGGCGCAGTCGTTCGTCGACTACGCCATGTCGGTCATCGTGTCGCGGGCGCTACCCGACGCGCGCGATGGGCTCAAGCCGGTGCAACGCCGGATCATCTACTCGATGTTCGAGAGCAACATGGGCCCGACGACGGCGCACGAGAAGTGCGCCCAGGTCGTGGGTGACGTGATGGGTCGCTATCACCCCCACAGCCAGGACGCCATCTACGAGGCGCTGGTGCGGATGGGCCAGCCCTTCTCGGTGCGCCACCTCCTCATCGACCCCCAAGGCAACTTCGGCACGGTCGATGACCCTCCGGGGGCGATGCGCTATTGCGTAACCGGCGACACCTTCCTGCGTACTACCGACCGGACCGTTCCGTTCGCCGAAGTGGCTGCCCCGGGTGCAGAGGGCGAAACCGACATCGACCTGAAGGTCTTGGGGCGGCATGGAGATCCGGTCCGAGCGGACCGGTTCTTTGACAGCGGGATCCATCCAGTTCTCGAGATGAAGACCAAAGAGGGGTTCTCACTAAGGGGGACGGCCAACCACCCGGTCCTGTGTCTGACCACAGTCCTCGGAGTGCCCATGCTCGTTTGGAGGCTTTTGGCGGAGCTCACCCCGGGTGATCGGGTCGCGGTGGATCGATCGGTAGAAGAGCCCGAAGGCCTCGCCGATGAATATGAGATCGCTTGCGCCTTGCTACTCGGGGCCTTCGTCGCCGAGGGCTTCGTCTCTTCGTCGAGAGCCGGCTTCAACAACACAGATCGTGAATTCTTCAACGTGGTGCTCGACCTCTACGACGCCATCGTCGGCGGATTACGGTACGCCTACGAACGCCGACTCCCGTCGGGAAAGACCCTGCACGAGCTAGACGTGCAAAACCTGTCGTCTCTGATGGAATCGCCGCTAGCCGAGCTCTCTGGTTTGGCCAGTGCCGTGAAGAGAATCCCGAGCTGGATATGGCGATCGCATATCGACGTGAAGCGAGCCTTTATTCAGACGCTCTTCGAAGGAGACGGCTCCTGCTCGCTTTTGTCAGGGCGCGACCCACAACTCACGTACTCCACGCGAAGCGATGGTCTGGCCAGGGACCTTCAATTGCTGCTGCTCGAGTTCGGGCTGGTGGGACGGCTAGCTCGTTATGACGGAGGCGAGATCAAGCTCTACTTGAGTGGCCGAGCCGCCGTCTCGGCCTTCGCTTCGAGGATCGGATTCTGGGGCCAGAAACAACAGAAGCTGACGAAGTTGCTCGCCGGCCTACGCGTCAGGAGTGAGTCGAGCGATCGGGTTCCCTACATAGCCGGATACCTGCGTGAAACGGCTCCGCGTGGTGGGCGGGAGTGGCTGAACAAGCACGATCTGAGTCGCTATGAGCGCTGGGCAAATCGATATGAGGAAATCGCACCACGGTGTGATCCCGAGGCGCTGAGATTGGTCGAATCGATTCTGCGCCATAATTACTTCTATGCCACCGTGGCTTCAGTCGCGGCGGCCGGTTCGGAGCGGGTGTACTCGATTCGCGTTGACTCCGATGATCACGCCTTTGTCGCCAACGGCTTTGTCAACCACAACACCGAAGCGCGCCTATCCGAACTCGCCATACGGCTGCTCGATGGGATCGATGAGGACACGGTCGAATTCGTCCCCAACTATTCGGGAAAGAGAAACCAGCCGACCGTCCTTCCTGCCCGGTTCCCCAACCTCCTCGTCAACGGCGCGCAGGGGATCGCCGTTGGGATGGCCACCAATATCCCACCGCACAATCTGGGCGAGGTGATCGACGCCTGCATTCACGCCCTGCACCACCCGGACGCCGCCCCCGAGGACTACCTCCAGTTCGTCAAAGGTCCGGATTTCCCTACGGGGGGGTACATCGTCGGGACCGCCGGGGTGAGGCAGGCGCTGCTCACCGGGCGTGGGTCGGTGCGGATGCGGGCCGTGGCCGATGTCCAGGAGATCCGTAAGGGGCGGACCGGGATCGTCATCACCGAGACCCCATATCAGGTGTCGCACGACCGGGTGATGATCAAGATCGCCGACCTGGTCAATGACAAGAGGCTCACCGGGATCGCCGACGTGAGAAATGAGTCCTCCGACCGGGTGGGGACGAGGTTGGTCATCGAGCTCAAGAAGGACGCCGTACCCCAGGTGGTCCTCAACCAGCTCTTCAAGAACACGCAGCTCCAAGAGACCTTTGGCGTAAACACGGTGGCTCTGGTCGACGGCATCCCACGCACTCTCGGCGTGGCCGAGATGGTGGGCCACTACCTCGACCACCAGATGGAGGTCATCGAGCGCCGCACCCGCTACCGCCTGGGCAAGGCGAAGGACCGGGAGCACATCGTCGAGGGACTCGTCGTCGCGGTGGACAACATCGACGAGGTTGTTCAGATAATCCGCTCCTCGGCGGACACCGGCGAGGCGCGCAACCGCCTCCAAGAGACATTCGCCCTGAGCGAGATCCAGGCCCGCGAGATCCTCGACATGCCGCTCCGCCGGCTGACCGCGCTCGAGACGGACAAGTTGCGCCAGGAGCTGGCCGAGTTGCGCGAGCTGATCGCCGAGTTGGAGGCGGTGCTCGCCGATCCGGCCCGGCGGCGGGCCATCATCGAGTCCGATCTGGTCGAGGTGAAACAGAAATTCGCCGAGCCCCGCCGCACCCGGATCATCCCCGACGAGGCCGAGCTCTCGCTGGAAGATCTCATCGCCGACGACGAGCTCATCGTCACCGTGTCGCAGACGGGCTACATCAAGTCGGTCCCGGCGTCGACGTACCGCGTCCAGGGGAGGGGTGGCCGTGGTATCAGGGGCGCCGAGGTGACCGGGGAGGACGTGGTGGCCCATATGGTGCACACCACCGCCCACGCCTATCTCCTCTTCTTCACCAACCGGGGACGTGTTCACCGGGTCAAGGCACACGAGGTACCTCGCCAGAGCAGGACGGCACGCGGCGTGCTTGCCCAGAGCGTTCTCCCCCTCGAGCCGGAGGAGCGGATCGAGGCGATCATCGACACCCGCGACTACGAGACCTCGCGCTTCCTGGTCATGGTGACCCGCAAGGGGATGGGGAAGAAGACCCCGTTCCGCGAGTACGAGTCGCGCAATGCCACGCTGGTGGCGATCAACCTCCAAGACGGTGACGAGTTGGTCGACATCCACACCACCAACGGGGAGAACGACCTACTTGTGTTCACCCGCGATGGCATGGGAATCCGGTTCTCGGAAGGCAACCTGCGACCCATGGGGCGTGCCACCCAAGGGGTGCGCGCCATCAGGCTCCGCCCCGACGATGAGGTGGTGGCGGCTACCTCCGACGACAAGGGGACCGAGGTGCTGTTGTTGACCACGGCCGGCTATGGGAAGCGCACCCGGATGGACCAGTTCCGCCGTCAGACGCGTGGCGGTTACGGGGTGAAGGCGATCAAGCTGACCAAGCACCGCGGCCGGCTCATCGCCGCCAAGGCCGTGGAACCCGGAGCAGAGGTGGTCGCTGTCTCCTCGGGCGGGGTTGTGATGAGGACGGCGGTGGACCGGATCAGTCGGCAGAACAGAGACGCCACCGGGGTGAGGGTCATGGCCATGCCAGCCGGCAGCAGTCTGGCGGCGGTGACCCTCGTCGACCCCGAGGTCGAGGAGTGAGCCGGGGAACCCGACCCCGGCCGCGGATCGTTCTACGCGAGTCCCAGATCACGAGTTCTGGGTTCAGGGAGCGCTCCGGGTAGACTCGGGCGTAGCCGAGGAGGCCATTCCATCCCCATGACGTCGTCGGCGCGGCGTGTCCGCCGCATCATCCGCAAGATCGACCCTTGGACCGTTCTCAAGGTCTCGTTCGTATTCCAAGCCGTCGTCGCCCTGGCGCTTGTACTGGGTGCCGTGATCCTGTGGTCGGTCGTGGTCGCCCGGGGCATCCCCCAGGAGGTCGATGGGCTGCTCCAACAGCTCCGTCTCATCAACGAGGGCGAGACACTTTTCCAGAGCGGCGAGGAGTACTTCCGCCTCGTTGTGTTTCTCGCAGTCGTGGGAACGGTGGTGATGACCGGGATCACCACTCTGGCGGCGGTCATGTACAACCTCATCGCCGACGTCGTCGGGGGCGTCGAGGTGGTCGTGCTGGAGGAGACGCTCAACGTCCCCGTCGCAGCGCCACGGCCCGTGCCCCAGCGTCAAGCCGCACCGACCACGCCGACGCCTCAGCCTCGGGCTGCGACGGCGGAGAGACGAGAGTTGGCCGACCTTCCCAGTCAGTCGGGCTGGCGAGCCGGCTGAGCATCGGCCGTTGATAGCCGAGGGCCAGGGGACGCGACCACGATCCCACGGCGGCGGGCACCCTCGATCAACGCACGCCAGAAGGCCGGACTTCCCCAAGCTCCAGTCTCGAACATGGCCATCGCGGCTGCGGCCAGCGTCACCCCACGCAGGAATTCGACATGCTCGACGATCGCCACCCGCCGGCCAGGTCCCTCTCCGTTGACCGACAGCGAAAGCCCGATCCAGGGCTCTGGGGCGCCGGGCGCCAGCATGTAGTCACCGGGGGGCGCCTCGTCCGGTTTCTCGATGGGACCTGCCAATAGGGCTCCGACCGGGTCGGGGAAGCGAACCCGGGTCCCGGCGGTAAGCGGGGATCCCGGCTCGGTCCAGGCTCCGGTCGACACGGATGCCGCTGTCCCGGCGACGGTCCTCGCCAGGGCAGCGAGAAGCCACAACTCCGGCTGGGCCGTTGCGATCAGCGGTACCCGGGAGGGAGTCGGCCCGGGATCGGTGTCGAGCACCAGGATGTCCCAACCATCCTCGGAGGCTGCTGTGTGCAGTCGTCCCCCCGCCGTGTGGGAAGGCTGGGTCCCGAGCACGCCAACTGCTTCGACACTCGGGTCGGCGAGGAGGACGTGTATCGCTCGGCGCCCCACGTCCCCTGTGGGGCGGACCGCCACTCTCAACCGGAACCCCCGCCATCGAGCGGGTCAACCGCTCGCCATCCATCGTTCCGATCGGGGGCAGGTGCTGCAGCGATGGTTCGCCAGCGACCAACGACGACCGCAAGGGCGAGGGCCGCCGCCGCGATCAGCAATCTGCGCAAATTCACCTCAGGAGTGTACGGCTCGAGGACCTTGCACCGGCCCGTCGCGTTACGCTGGCACTGCCCTGGACAATCCCGGGCACTCCGGCGGTCTTTCCCACGGGGGAGGGCGCAAGAGCGAAGCCGGTTGGAATCCGGCGCTGTCCCGCAACTGTGATGCCCCAGATTTGGGGACGAGCCAGGTCGCCTGCCACCGGAGTCCATGGCGTGCTCTCGGTGGAAGGGCGTGTCGTGCCGGGTCACGACATCCAGCCGTCCGACGAGCGAAGGAGGACGGCGGATGAAGAGATGGGTATTCGCAACGGTGTCCTTGGCGATGCTCGTGGCATGTTCCACAGGCGACCCAACCGGCACCACGACGGTGGCCGCAACATCGACCACGGCTGCTCCGGCACCTACCACAGCTGTGGCGACTTCCCCGCCGGCGACCTCGGCGCCGGTGACGACGCTGGCGGCAGCCGACTTTCCGGTGACAGTGTCGGTCGGCGGCCGCGACGTGGAGATCACGGAACCTCCCGAGCGCATCGCGTCACTTTCCGCCACCCACACCGAGGTCCTTTTTGCCTTGGACGCCGCCGATCAGGTGGCTGCCGTGGACATGTTCTCGACGTCGCCACCCGAGGCGGCCGAGAAGGAGCAGATCGACGCATTCGAGCTCAACGTGGAGGCGGTAGCGGCATTGGAGCCCGACCTGGTGATCCTCGCCTTCGACCCCGGTGATGCCGTCGCCGGGTTCGAGGCGCTCGATATCCCGGTGCTCCTCTTCGACGCCCCGACCGACCTCGATGACGCCTACTCACAATGGGAGGTCCTCGGCGCCGCCACCGGCCGGGTTGCAGAAGCGGCAGCTTTGGTTGCGGAGACGAGCACCTCAGTCGACCGGGCGGTGGAGAAGGTGCCCCCCGCAGAGCATCCGGCCACGTACTACTACGAGCTCGACCCAACGCTGTACACCGCCACCTCTGGCACCTTCATCGGTTCGCTGTTCACCCGATTCGGGATGGAGAACATCGCCGACCCCGCCGACCCCGACGGGACCGGGTTCCCCCAGCTATCGCCCGAAGCGGTGATCGACGCCGATCCCGACCTGATCTACCTGGCCGACACCCAGTGCTGCCAGCAGGACGCCGCCGCCTTGGCTCGGCGCCCGGGGTGGGACACTCTCGGTGCAGTCGAACGGGGCGACATCGTCGAACTTCCCGACGATGTCGCCTCCCGCTGGGGACCGAGTGTCGTCGAGTTGGCTGAGATGATCGGTGCCTCTCTGGAGAGGCACCTGGAGCACGTCGCTGAGCGTTGACCCTGCGTCTGGACCTCGGGATGCCGTGATCCGACCGGTGCGGCTGCCGTGGCAGGCGCTGGCGCTGGCGCTGCTGGCGCTTGCTGCGGCCGCGCTCGCCGGACTCGTGCTGGGACCGGCAGCGCTTCCACCCGGTGATGTGATCCGTGAGCTTCTCGACGCAATCCCGTTTGTCGACCTGGAGTCATCGCTCGACGCCAGGCAGACAGCCATCCTCTGGGAGTTGCGAGCACCTCGCGTCGTCCTGGGCGGTCTGGTAGGAGCCACCCTCGCCACCGCCGGTGCCGCCTACCAGGGCGTTTTCCGCAACCCTCTGGCAGACCCCTACGTGCTCGGAGTTGCCGCCGGGGCGGGTCTCGGTGCCACCATCGCCCTCGTTGCCGACGCCGCCCCGGCGGCGGTGGCGCCCGCCGCCTTCTTTGGGGCGGTGGTGGCGGTGGTGTTGGCCACCTCGCTCGCCCGCACCGCCGGCGCCTCCCGGACGTCTGCGACGCTCATCCTCGCCGGGGTCGCTGTGGCCGCCTTTCTCATCGCGGTCCAGACCTTCCTCCAACAGCAGCACTCCGACTCGATCCGCGAGGTCTACTCCTGGATCCTCGGGCGGCTGAGCACCGTCGGCTGGAGCGAGGTGATCGGGGTGCTGCCCTATGTGGCATTGACCGGACTGGCGATCGTGGTCGGTCGCCGGCTGCTCGACGTGCTGGCGGTCGGTGATCACGAGGCGGCAACCCTTGGTATCCGGCCAGGGCGGGTCAGGGTGGTGATGGTGGTCGCGGCGACCCTGGGGACCGCAGCCGTGGTGGCGGTGAGTGGGCTCATCGGGTTCGTCGGGTTTGTGGTGCCTCACGCGGTTCGGCTGCTTTTGGGGACCAGCTACCGGGTCATCGTTCCTCTCAGCCTGGTCCTCGGTGCTGCTTTCCTCATCCTCGCCGATCTGGCTGCCCGGACGGTGGTGGCACCGGGGGAGTTGCCCATCGGAGTCGTGACCGCCTTCATCGGGGCGCCGTTTTTCGCCCTGGTGCTGTGGTCGGGACGCGGGGGAGAGATGTGAGCCCGGCGTTGGTTGCCGGCGGGGTGCGTGCCGGTTACAAGGACCGCGAGGTGCTCCACGGGGTGGATCTCGAGGTGATGGCGGGGGAGTGGGTGGTGGTGATAGGGCCCAATGGTTCGGGAAAGTCCACCCTGTTGCGTGTCATCGCAGGCACCCTCGAATCTCTGGGCGAGGTATCGGTCGATGGGATCGCCCTCGGCGGATTGCCCCGTCGAACGGTGGCCAGGCTGGTGGCGATGGTCCCTCAGATCGCTGTGATCCCTCCGGGGATGAGGGTGCTCGACTATGTCCTGTTGGGGCGGACGCCGTATTTGGCGCCGTGGGGCGCCGAGAGTCCCGACGATGTGACGCTGGTGGAGCAGATCCTCGGGGATCTCGACCTCGACGGGTTCGGGGCGAGGGAGGTGACGGCGCTCAGCGGTGGGGAGAGGCAGAGGGTGGTGCTCGCCAGGGCCCTCGCCCAGGAGGCGCGGGTGTTGTTGCTCGACGAACCAACAACCGCGCTCGACATCGGCCACCAGCAACAGGTCCTCGAACTGGTCGACCGGTTACGCCACGAGCGGGGGATTGCCGTCGTGGGAGCGATGCACGACCTGACGCTTGCCGGCCAGTTCGCCGATCGGCTAGTGCTCCTTGTCGATGGTGCGGTTGTCGCCGCCGGGAAGCCCACCGATGTCCTCGTTCCGCCCGTGCTCACCGAGTACTACCGGGCGAGGGTGGCAGTTATCGCCGGGCCCGACGGTGGACCGGTGGTGGTTCCGCTGCGCGGGGCGAGAACCGAAAGCGCCGGTTAGCTGTTGGTCAGATGTTCGACCACGTATTCGGCGTCCTCTCCGACACCCATCAACAGCGATGATTTCCGCTTGTGGAGCCAATGGAGCCCGATGAAGTAGAGACCCGGGAACTCGGTGACCCCACGGCGATGGATCGGCCAGCCTTGCTCGTCGGTGAGAGGTAGGTCGATCCAACTCAGGTCGGGCCGGAATCCGGTAGCCCAGAGGACGGAAGTGATGCCGGTCGAAGCCTCGTCAAGCCGTTCGACCGACGGAATTTCCACCGGATGGCGTCGCTCCAGGTCAGGCGGAGCGTCGAGAGCATGTGTAGCGATGAACTCGTCGATACGATCGCACAGCTTGGCGGGGATCTCGTCGTCTGCCCTCAGGGTCTCTTCGACATCACCGGCGAAGGAGAGGATGCCGCCATCCACTCCCAGAAATCGCCCGACAACGACCACCCCCATCGAGGCGAGGACCCTTGGGTGGAGATCGTGTCCGCCCTCAGTGCCGGTGATACTCGGGTTGCCGGCCAGTCGCGCCGCCGGTGTGGGGAGGGTGTCGACGGTCTGGTCCATGAACCCGATGTCGAGCGCCCAGGCGAGGATGTCCCTGCCCCGGTATCGGCGGGGGAGCCATCCGCAGCGGCCAACCGATAAGTAGACGGGCCGTCCCGCATTGAGCAACTCCTCGGCGATCTGGCACCCAGACTGGCCTCCTCCGACAACAAGCACGGCCCCTGACGGCAACTGGTCAGGACGCCGGTACTCGCTGCTGTGGAGCGTGAGGATCCCATCCGGCACCGGGAAGCGTGGTCCGGGTACCTGATAGGCGCCGGTTGCGACAATGACGGCCTTTGTCTCGATGGCGCCGTCCTCGGTCTTCAAGAGGTAGCCCTGTTCGACAGGGCTTAGCCGGGTGACGTTCACCCCTTCGCGTACCGGTGTCTTGGAGTGGGTGGCGCATTCCTCCAGATAACGGATCACCTCGTCCAATGGAGCGAACCCGTCCGGATCTGGTCCGTCGTAGTGATGACCGGGGAGTTGGAGGGTCCAGTTGGGTGTGTTCAGGTAGAACCCGTCCCACCGCTGGGACCGCCATGTCTCGCCGACCCTGCCGCGCTCGAGCACGACATGGTCTTGCCCACGCCGGGAAAGGTGGTAGCTGGCCGCAACCCCGGCCTGCCCGGCCCCAATGACGACGGTGTCGAATCGCTCAGCCACATCCAGCCATCTGCACGATCACTCTCAGGAGATCATCGCAAGCTGCCGCGTCAGATGCCGGCGCTATCGGACGCCGGTTGTCGTGATCATTCGCACGGCTCGGGACGCGCGAACAATGCTGTCGGGGAGGCACCCACGAACTTGTGGAAGTCGCGGATCATGTGCGCTTGGTCCGCATACCCACTGTCGGCCGCGATCGCAGCCCAGTTTGCGGGTTGGCGATCGGCGAGCCGCCGCCAAACCGTGTCCAGGCGAGCCAGGCGGGCGGTGGTCTTGGGAGGCAGGCCGACCTGCTGCTTGAAGCGGGTGATCAAATGTCTGTGGCTCCATCCGACCTCGCTGGCGAGCTGGCTGATCGGTAGTCGCCCACCGGTGGCGTTGAGGCGCCGCCATGCCCAGGCGACCTCCGGAGCTGGATCCGGACCGTTCGCGGCGCGGCGCATCAGGAACCCGTCCACCAGGTCGCACCGCTTCCGCCAGCTCGGCGCCTCGCGGACCTGGTCGATGAGGCGGGTGGTGTCCGAACCCAGAACATCTGTCAGATCGAGCTGTTGGCCGCTGAGCGTATCCATCGGCATGCCCAGCAGCTGGTATGCCCCCAGTGGTGCAAGCCAGATCTCCATGTAGGCGGGTGGACAGGCCCCCACTTGACCCACCGACCAGAACGCGTCGTGGCCACCGGCAAGCGCCGCAGGAACCCACGGTGGGCCCTGCAACGTAAGCACGATGAGGATCGAAGCCCTCGCGGGCAGAACGAAGCCATGATCAGGCGTGGACACATCGGTGAAGCTCGCGTAGTCACGGGTGAGCAGTGGTTGGACGTGTGGATGCGCCGCGCTTCTCGTTCCCGGCCATCTGACGCGCTCGAGGACCGACATGGTCTCGATCTGGTTCATCGATGGGTGACTTCCTGTGCCACCGTCTGTCGGCGACATTCCGATCCCAGCTTAGAACCGGGTCGGTCGTAGCGGTATTGCAGTTGGGCCCTGCCCGTGGCGGTGCGATCGAGTAGGTGCGCAAGCGGGCGCCGTGGAGCTCGAGGTCAATTTCTTTCAATCCTCAAGCGTCTGTGACCCCTACGTTGAGGTTCAGGGCTCCTTCAGTTGTGGGACGTCCTGCATTCCCCTACACCGGAAGGAGGGGGACAACGTGATGGGCAGACAGGCCGGGGCCTCGTGGGAAGTGGTTCAAAGGAGGCGCCAATGCCGTCACACCACCTGCGACCACAGCGAGCGCACAAGGTTGCAGCCCCAGTCCACCCACGAGACATCTGGGGGCACCGTCTGCTACGCCCGCTGCTTCTGTGGGGCCTGGCTGGTGCTGCTGAACCGGGAACTGCTGGCTGCGGGAACGAACCGTGAAAGGGCCAAACACCTGGAGATCAAATGATGAATGATGCGTTGATATCAGAGACTCACTTTGCAGAAGTGAAACCCGACGATCCGCTCTACCGAGATCTACAGCTTCGCGGGTACAACCGGCGTTTTGTCGGCACACCGGACAGCGTGTTCGTCGTGGGAGACACGGACGAGGTGGTGAACGCCGTCGACGCGGTTGTTGCATCCGGAACCAAACTCGCGGTGCGAAGCGGTGGCCATTGTGTGGAGGGACTTGTCGACGATCCCGCGGTCCGTCGCGTGATCGACGTCAGCCAGATGGATTCGGTGTACTACGACCGCCATCGGCGTGCAGTTGCCGTGGAGGCGGGTGCAACGCTTGGTCGTGTGTACCAAGCGTTGGATATGAGCTGGGGAGTGACCTTGCCAGGAGGTGCCTCTACCGGTGTTGGCATGGGAGGGCACGTGATCGGCGGCGGTTTCGGCCCGTTGTCGCGCTCATATGGCCAGATATCCGATCACCTGTATGCGGTGGAAGCAGTGGTGGTCGACGAGAACGGCAAGGCGCAGGCGGTGACCGCGACGCGAGACGATGGCGACCCCCATCATGACCTGTGGTGGGCGCACACCGGGGGCGGTGGCGGAAACTTCGGTGTGGCAACGAAGTTCTGGTTCCGCAGCCGAGATGGGCAGGGCGACGACCCGACGCTACTCCTGCCGAAGCGACCATCCGGCTACACGATGGCCTCCGTTGCGTGGCATTGGGAGGACCTAGACGAAGAGAAATTCACCACGCTGGTCAACAACTATATGCGCTGGTGTGAACGAAACAGTTCACCCGGAACCCCAGCGGCATCCGTGTATGGCACGTTGGTCTTGTTTCGCAAAGAGTTTGGCCTTGTCACGTTGGCCGGCCAGGTTGATCCCGGCCACCGGCAAAGTAGCGAGGCGCTGGAAACATACATTGCTGAGGTGACAGCAAACGTTCCAAACGGCATGAGGACGACACAGGAGGACGCGCCTTGGCAGTACACCACGATTCATGCCCCGGATGTCTCCGACGTGTTGGAGATATCGGCGACGCAGCTGCGTTCGAAGGCCAAAGGGGCGTTCTTGCGTTCCGCATTGGACGGATCACAGATCAGGACGATTTTCGAAGGATTGACCAATGACGCCTATGGCTGGCGTGGCGCCATGGCTGTATTCGTGACTTGGGGTGGCCAGATCAACGCGTTGCGTCCGCAGGACACTGCCGTCGCCGCGCGAGACTCGGTCGCGCTGTTTTCGGTGGGCAACTTCTGGGACAGGCCAGAAGAGGACGAAAAGCACCTGGCGTGGAACCGAGCCCTTTACCGGGACGTGTTCGCAGCCACCGGCGGCGTGCCGGTACCCAACGATCGGACTGGCGGCTGCTTCATCAATTGGCCGGACCCAGATCTTCTGGAAGCGGAATGGAACCAATCAGGCGTTCCATGGTCTGAGCTGTACTACGGCGGGAACTACACGAAGCTCCAGGAGGCGAAGCGTCGATGGGATCCCCACCAGGTCTTCAACCATGTGTTGTCGGTCGAGCCGGTCAGCCGACAAGGGGATTTCGAGAGTGGGCCCACCTGGATTTGAACCAGGGACCTCATCCTTATCAGGGATGCGCTCTAACCGAGCTGAGCTATGGGCCCGAGAAGCATGCTCCGACGTTGCGGTGTGCAGCCGCTCCGCTACCTGTACACAGAATTGCTGCAGGGAGTGATTTTGCAGGCTGCGAACCATATTTCGAGGCCATGGTAGAGGAGCGAATACAGGTCAGAGTCGACCTGTTCCGTCGGCGATCCAAGGGGCTAGCGGAGTTGGATCACGTTGGCGGTGATGAGACGGGCGAGATCGGAGGCGAGGAAGGCGATGACCTCGGCGACCTCATCGGGTTGGGCGACATGGAAGTGGTTGGCGTCTGCTGCCACGAAGGCCTCGACAGCGGGGGTCACCCATCCCGTGTCGGTGACAGGCGGGTAGACCACGTTGGCGGTGACGCCGTAACCTGCCCAGTTCGAAGGCGGCGGACATCGTGTAGTTCACCTGCGCGGCCTTGGCCGCGCCATACGAGACCTCCTCGGGGAAACCGAGAGGACCGCCGGAGGTCAGTCCCGACTATCCGCCCCCACGACGCTCCTCGAGCCACGTGTCTTCTGGCGAACTCGGCGATCAGCAGAGCGGCGGCGCGGGCGTCGATGCCGAAGACCCGGTCGAAGCTGGCGGCGCTTACCGGCTGGAGGCTGCGTCCCAGTCGATCGCCGGATTCTGGTGAGAAGGTGTCCGGTACCCATCCGCTGGCGTTGTTGATCAGGATCTCGACCGGACCCAGGGAACGCTCGGCAGCATCAAAGAGGAGAGAGATGCTCGCCTCGTCGCTCAGATCGGCCTCGACCGCCTCGGCCCGCCCTCCGTCGCGCCGTATCTCCTCCACTACCGCTGTGGCGTTCTGCGCCCGACCCGCGGCGTACTCGGCGGGGGTACCCGGGTCCGGATCGTCATCGAGCCGCAGATAGGTGATGAGGACGCCGGCTCCATGACTGCGCCAGGGACCGGGCCGTGGCAGCTCCGATCCCGTGGTTGGCACCGGTCACAAGAGCCACCCTCCCCTCGATTCCAGGAAAACGGTCGGTCCGATCGGCCACGCACCCATTCTGGCGCGGTCGGGTTCCGGAATCCCGGGCGTCAGCCACGCGACTCCGATCGGAGGGCGTCCGCGAACCTTTCGCCCTGTCAGGATGTCGGTGATGAACGACAACGACCACCCGATCACCGCGGAGCCATCGTGAGCGCGGTTGTAACCGGAGCCGGCGGTGCATTGGGCCGAGCCATCGCCCTCCGGCTGGCGACTGACGGACATCCGGTAGCGGTGGTGGACGTCGCCGCCCAGGCCGCGGAGGAAACGGCGGCACTCATCGAAGAACGGCGATGGCAAGGCGATCGATTTGGTTTGCGACTTGCGCGAGGTGACAGCGATCAACTCCGTCGTCGAGCGCGCCGAGGACGAGCTCGGGCCGGTCTCGGTTCTGGTGAACAACGCCGCGGTCTTCCCGGCGGGTCCTTTCATCGACGTCACCGAGGAGACCTACGAAACACGGAGGCGGTCAACCAGCGCGCCTACTTCTTCGCGGCACAGGCGGCGGCGCGTTCGATGATCCGGGGGGGAGGTGGATCGATCGTCAACGTCGCATCCATCGTCTGGCACGGTGGTTGGGCCGACATGTCGCCCTACGTGTCGACCAAGGGAGCGGTGGTGGCAATGACCCGTGCCCTCGCCCGGGAGTTGGGACCACACGGCATCCGGGTCAACGCGGTTGCCCCCGGTGCCTTCCCCACGCCCGCAGAACGACTGCAACATCCGGACCTCGAGGCCTACCAACGGCTCATCATCGACTCGCAGGCTCTGAAGCGGAGGGGGCGGTCCGAGGAGCTAGCCGCCGTGGTCTCGTTCCTCGCCTCGGAGGAATCGTCCTTCGTCACCGGTCAGACCGTCAACGTCGACGGCGGCTGGATCATGAGCTGAGCCGGAGGGGATCTCTGGATCGCATCCTCTCGTCCGACTGAGCTTGGTGTCGTGATGTTGCCTCTTGACAGAGACGCCGGAGTGTTGCATGATCAATTCGGTCGACCGACCGAAGCGTCGGTGACACAAGGCTCGATTGCTGCGCAGCAGAGCTCGATGGGAATTTCGAGTTGGCAGACGAGGAGGTACTCGTATGACGCTGTTGCGACCAGATCCGAGCTTTTACCCATCACCTCGTATGGCGATGGCGGGGCCGCGGGAAGACTTGGCCTACGTAGCCACCCCCGGACCGGTCGGAGACACCCGGCCCGATGCGCTTGCAGTCGTCGATCTCGATGAGTCGTCGCCGACCTACGGCAGCGTCACCGGCGGCGTGGAGATGACGACTCCAGGCGACGAACTGCACCATTTCGGCTGGAACGCCTGCTCTGCGGCGCTCTGTCCCTACGCCCCACACCCTCACGTGGAGCGGCGGTATCTGATCATCCCGGGGCTCCGCTCCTCGCGGGTGACCATTGTCGACACCAAGCCCGACCCCTTCTACCCGAAGATCGTGGATGTGATCGAGCCGGAGAAGGTGATCGGTGTCACCGGGTATTCGCGCCCCACACCGTCCATTGCGGTCCCGATGCGATCTATATCAGCGCCTTGGGAAACGGTGATGGTGACGGGCCCGGCGGCGTGATGATGTTCGATCACGAGACCTTCCGCCCGCTCGGGCCGTGGGAGATCGACCGTGGTTCGCAGTACCTCCACTACGACGTGTGGTGGCATCTCGGACAAGACGTCATGGTCACCAGCGAGTGGGGAACGCCCAACATGATCGAGGGCGGGCTCAACCCCGAGCTGCTCCTCGGCAAGCAATACGGACATCGGCTCCATGTCTGGGACCTGCGCCGGCGGCGTCATACCCAGGAGATCGACCTGGGCGACGTCAACCAGATCGCCTTGGAGCTTCGCCCGGCGCACGATCCGAGGAAGACCTACGGGTTCGTCAACACGGTGGTCTCGGTGGAGGACCTCACCTCGTCGATCTTCCTGTGGCATCGGGAGAACGGCTCGTTCTCCGCGCAGAAGGTGATCAGCATCCCACCGGAGCCGGCCGACCCCGCTGATCTCCCGGACGCGCTCAAGCCGTTTGGGGCGGTGCCACCACTGGTGAGCGACATCGTCCTCTCCCTCGACGATCGGTTCCTTTTCGTGTCGTGCTGGGGGACCGGGGAGCTCAAGGCGTTCGACGTCTCCGACCCCTTCCATCCCAAGGAGACGGGATCGATCCGGATCGGCGGGATCGTGGACCGCGCCGCCCACCAGGTCGACCCGGCCAGGCGGCTCAACGGGGGACCGCAGATGGTCGAGGCGAGCCGGGATTGCAAACGGCTCTACTTCACCAACGGCCTCTACAACACCTGGGACGATCAGTTCTACCCGGATGGGATCAAAGGCTGGATGGTCAAGGCCGACGTGGGAGACGACGGGTCGATAGCTCTCGACCCGAAGTTCTTCGTCGACTTCTCGGGCGACGGCCGTCGGGCGCACCAGATCCGGTTGTCGGGGGGCGACTCCTCCTCCGACTCGTACTGCTTCGCCTGATGGAGCTGGGGGCGGTTGCGGCGCTGGTGGCCCTGGGGGCGTTCCACGGGCTCAACCCGGGGATGGGGTGGCTCTTCGCCGTCGCTCTGGGGCTGCAGGAGGGTGATCGGCGGGCAGTGCTTCGAGCACTCCCGCCGATAGCCCTCGGCCACGCCGCCGCCGTCCTGGTGGCGCTCGCCGCCTTCGCCGCGCTCCGGACGGTGATCGAGCCACGCATCCTGGGCATGGTTCTCGGGGCGGTCCTCATCGGGTTCGGTGCCTGGAAGCTGATCCGGCGTCGTCACCCCCGATGGGTAGGGATGCGGATCCGTCCTTGGGAGTTGGGGCTGTGGAGTTTCATCATGGCCGGCGCCCATGGGGCGGGCCTAATGTTGCTCCCGGTGGTGACTGCGGTATCGATTCCCGAGGCGCACCCGGTCACCGGTCTGGCCGCAGCGGCGGTGATCACGGGCAGCCCGAGCGTGACCGCATCGGCAATTCACACTGCGGCGATGCTGGCGGTGATGACGGCGGTGGCGCTCGTGGTCTTCCACTACGGCGTCGGCATCCTGCGCAGGGCTTGGATCAACCTCGATCTGATGTGGGCGGTTGCGCTGGTGGTAGCGGGGGTGGCGGCTCTGTTCACATGAGCAAACCCGATTCGGTCACCAGATCGGCGTTGATCGAGGCGGCGGAGCAGGTCCTCCACGAGGTGGGGTTTGCGGGGCTATCGACCAGGAGGGTCGCCGAGACGGCGGGGGTGCCCCTCTCTCAGATCCATTACCACTTCGGCTCCAAGTCGCAGTTGATGCTCGCTGTGCTCCTCGACCAGAACCGCAAGCTGCTCGACCGACAAACCGAGATGTACGGGGAGGAGGTCCCGTTGTGGAAGCGGTACGAGCAGGCCTGCGACTTCCTCGAGGACGATCTCGATTCGGGGTACGTCAGGATCCTGCAGGAGATGACCGCCGCCGGTTGGTCCGACCCGGCGATCGCCGCCGTGGTGCGGGACCAACTGGATGGCTGGTTGCGTCTGCTCAGCGACGTCGCAGATCAGGCGAGCGAGAAGCTCGGGGGCCTGGGTCCGTTTACTCCGGCCGAGTTGGCCTGGCTGATCGGGCTTGCCTTTCTCGGCGGCGAGACCATGATCCTGCTCGGGTTTCGTCCCGACCAGGTACGGGACTCGCTCCGCTCGGTGGGACGGCTCATCAGGGAGTTCGAGGAGGGTGCTGGATGAGGGCCCGCACCGCCGATCTCGAGGGATACGTCGAGCGGGATGGCGTGTCTCTGTTCTTCGAGGTCTTCGGGGAGGGCGAGCCCACACTGTTCCTTCTTCCCGCCTGGTCGATCGTCCATTCCCGGCACTGGAAGGCCCAGATCCCCTACCTCGCCCGCCACTTCCGGGTGGTCACCTTCGACGGGCGGGGCAACGGGCGGTCGAGCCGGCCCGTCGGGAGCGGACTCCTACCTCGACACAGAGTTCGCCGCCGATGCCCTGGCGGTGCTCGATCACCTCGGGGTGGAGCGCTCGGTTCTCGTCGGCATGTCCCGGGGCGCCTACTGGGCGCTCCTCCTGGCAGGCCTGCCATCCTGATCGCTCCTTGGGATCGTCGCACTGGCTCCTGCGGTCTTCGCCGATGAATCTGACGACGATCCCGCTTCGTTCTTCGATCCGCCCGAGAACACCGAAGGCTGGAACAAGTTCAACCAGCACCATTGGCGTGCCAATCAGCGTGACTTCATCGAGTTCTTCTTCGGCGAGGCGTGCCCCGAGCCGCATTCCACCAAGCAGATCGAGGACTGCGTGGGCTGGGGGCTGGAGACCACCGCCGAGGTTCTGATCGACACCACGATCGCCATGATGCGCCGTGACGAGTCGGAGACAGATGAAATGCTGCGCCGGGTGCGATGTCCGGTGCTGGTGATCCACGGAACAGACGATCGGATCATCCCCGTGGCGCAGCGGTGAGCGGCTGGCCACTGCCACGGGGGGAGATCTGATCACCATGGTGGGGGCAGGCCACATGCCCCACGGCCGGCACCCGGTCAGGGTCAACCTGCTGATCCGGGAATTCGTGGATCGCTCTCCTGTCAAAGGCGGAGGTGTCATGAGGGCGGCGATTCCCGTTCGGGACGGTTACGTCGATCGTGACGGCGTCGAGATCTTCTACGAGGTGTACGGCGACGGCGAGCCGACCGTGCTTCTCCTACCGAGTTCGCCCACCATCCACTCCCGCCAGTGGAAGGGTCAGATCCCATACCTGTCGCGGCATTTCCGGGTGGTGACTTTCGACGGTCGAGGCAACGGCCGCTCCGGCCGGCCGACCGGTCCCTTGTCGTACATCGACGAGGAGTTTGTGGCAGACACGGTGGCGGTGATGGACGAGACCGGGACGGAGTCGGCGGTTGCGGTGGTGCTGTGCCACGTCTGGCAGGCGTTCGAGCTCGCCGCCGAGCATCCCGAACGTGTGAGCGGTGTGGTGGCGATAGCTCCAGGACTGCCACTCGTTGCTCCGAGCACCCGCTGGCGGTTTTGGGAGGAGGAGTTCGACGATCCTCAGGAATGGGAGATGTTCAACCGACGCTTCTGGCAGCAGGGTGGATACCCCGCGTGGGTCGAGTTCTTCTGCAACCAGCTCCTCCCCGAACCTCACTCGACCAAGCAACTGGAGGATGCCATCGGTTGGTTCTCCGATGGCGACGCCGAGGTGATGGCGATCTGGGAGGACGGCGACGATCCATGGGTGCCCGCCTCTGCCGCCGATGCCGAGAAGCTATGTGGCCGGGTGCGCTGTCCGGTGCTGGTCGTTCACGGAACTGAGGACCATTGCCAGGCACCGGAGCGCGGTCCCGAGACGGCCCGGCTCATGGGAGCGCCCGTGGTGATGCTCGAAGGCTCCGGTCACATGGCTCCAGGGCGCGACCCGGTGACGGTGAACCGGCTGATCAAGGACTTCGTGGACGGGACCCAGGGGGTGAGGATGGACACCCACGTTTGGACGAGGGGATTGGCCAGGCGAAAGCGGGCGCTCTATCTGTCGTCTCCGATCGGGCTGGGGCACGCCCGGCGCGACGTGGCCATCGCCAAAGAGTTGATGCAGCTCGTCCCCGATCTGGAGATCGATTGGCTGGCACAACACCCGGTGACCATGGTGCTCGAGTCCGAGGGTCGAGCGGATCCACCCCGCGTCCGAGTACCTCGCCAACGAGTCGGCCCACGTCGCCTCGGAGGCGACCGGGCACGATCTGCACTGCTTCCAGGCGCTGCGGAGCATGGACGAGATCCTGGTGGCCAACTTCATGCTGTTTCAGGAGGTGGTGGAGGAGGGTCTCTACGACCTGGTGATCGGTGACGAAGCGTGGGATGTCGATCACTTCTGGCACGAGAACCCCGAGTTGAAGCGGGGGAGCCATGTGTGGATGACCGACTTCGTCGGGTTCCTCCCCATGCCGGACGGAGGGGAACGCGAGGCCTTCCTCACCGCCGATTACAACGCCGAGATGATCGAACACGTAGAGCGCTTCCCGCGGATCAGGGACCAGGCTGTGTTCGTCGGCAATCCCGACGATGTCGTACCGGAGACCTTCGGGCCCGGGCTACCCAAGATCCGCGATTGGACCGAAGCGCACTTCGGGTTCTCCGGATACATCACCGGATTCACCCCTCCCGATGCCGACCAGCGTGCCGAGTGGCGGTCAGAGCTGGGATATGGGGAGGACGAACTGGTGTGCGTGGTGGCGGTGGGCGGGTCGGGGGTGGGCCGGGCGCTGCTGGAGAAGGTGATCGCCGCCTACCCGCGATGCCAAGTCCTCGGCTGCCGGCGCTGCGGATGGTGGCTGTGGCCGGACCGAGGATCGCCCCGGAGAGTCTCCCGAACCCGGGATGGGCTCGAGGTGCACGGCTACGTGGATCGTCTCTACCGGCACCTCGCGGTATGCGATCTGGCGGTGGTGCAGGGAGGGCTGACCACCACCATGGAGCTCGTCGCCGCCCAACGGCCCTTCATCTATTTCCCGCTCCGCAACCACTTCGAGCAGAACTTCCACGTCCGTCACCGGCTCGACCAATACGGAGCGGGCAGGCGCATGGACTTCTACGAGAGCGATCCCGACGCCATCGCCGCGGCGATTTCCGAAGAGATCGGCAAGCAGGTGCGATATCGGGAGGTGGAGACCGATGGCGCAGCCAAGGCGGCGGCGCTGATCGCGCAACTGGTGTGAGCACAGATCGCTTTTGGCGTCACTCAAGGGGGAATGACCGCGTTGTCTGACGCCAAAACCGTCTTGGCCTTCAGCGCCTCGCATCGATCCGGACGAGATGGAGTTCGACCATCTTTCGGATCAGGTCGTAGGGGATCGGCTGGTCGAGGGGGAACTGAGCGGTGCCTTTCCCGGAGCGGTACTGGTCCAATTCCGCCTCGAACGAGGCGTCGCCGCTGGGTAGCGGGTAGACGCTGATGTGGTGCTTCCACCCGGCGAAGTAGATGAGCGGCTGTCCGTTCAGCTTGTAGGTGGGGATCTGATAGCTGATGCTCTCCACGGCTTCGGGGGCGGCCTGGCGGATCGTCCTCGCACTTCGTGAAGGATGACCTGGACGTCCTCCGGGAATGAGGCGATGTAGTCGTCGATCGTGGCTGGCGGCCATCGAGTCAGAATACGAGTCCGAGCTTCAACGAGGCCTTGCTAGATCCGTTTTGGCGTCACTCCGGGGGAAATGACCGCGTCGAGTGACGCCAAAAGCGATTCGCTACTTGAGCGATCCCTCGGTGACGCCGGCCACCACCTGGCGGTGGAAGATCACGTAGACCGCCACCATCGGGAGGGTGATGATGGTCAGCGCCGAGAAGAGCAGCCGGTAGTCGGTCACGTAGCGACTGGAGAAGGCGAGCAGTCCGGTGGGGATGGTCTTGAGGGCGTCGTTGGTCACGTAGAGCAGGGCGAGCAGGAACTCGTTCCATGCGCTCAGCGCCGAGAAGATGGCGACGGTGGCCAGACCGGGACGGAGCAGCGGAAGCACCAGGGTGGTGAACATCCGGACGTCGCCGCACCCGTCGACACGGGCCGCCTCGAAGAGCTCGCGGGGGAGGGCGTCGAGATACACCTTGAGCAGGTACACCGCCAGCGACAGCCCCATGGCGGCGTAGGGGATGATCAGCGCCCACCTGGTGTCCTTCAGGTTGAGCAGTTCGAACAGAGAGTTCTGGGCGATGAAGTACGACTGGAGCGGCATCAGCAGCCCGAGAGCGAACAACCCGAGCAGCAGCCGCCCGACCCCTGAACTGGAACCGGCTGAAGGCGAAGGCGGCCAGTGCGGCGAAGAGCAGGATGACCAGCACCGCTGCGGTGGTCACGATGACGCTGTTGAGGGCGTAGTGGCCGATGTTGCCCACCTCCCACGCCTCTCCCCAACTGGAGAAATCGATGTCGCCGGGCAGGGCCAGGGGTGCGCTGAAGATCTCGCTGTTGGTCTTGAAGCTCGACCAGGTCATCCAGAGCAGCGGGAAGGCGTAGAGAACGGCGAGCACGGCCAGCAAGGTGAAGAACACCGGCCGGCTGCCGATCAGGCGCCTCACGCCGCCGCCTCGCCGACGCCGGTGTCACGCCGCCGCAGCCGCACATAGATCAGGCCGATGACCAGGACCACCAGCGTCATCACCACCGCCATCGCCGATCCGTATCCGACCTCCTGGTTGCGGAACACCACCTTGACCAGGTAGGTGGTGGGGATCTCGGTCGAGCCGTACGGGCCGCCGTTGGTCAGGACGTAGAACAGGTCGAACGCCTGGAATCCGCCGGTGATGCACAGCAACAGCGCCACCTCGATGACGTTGCGGATCATGGGGACCCGCACCCGCCAGAAGCTCTGTATCTCGCTCGCCCCGTCGATACGCGCCGCCTCGACCACTTCGTTGGGTATCTGCTTGAAGCCGGCGTAGAAGATGACCATGTAGAAGCCGGCAAAGACCCACCCCGAGACCACCGACACCGCGGCGAGCGCGGTGTCGGTGTCCCCCAGCCAGACCCTGGTGAGACCTTCGAGCCCGACCGCCTCCAACCCCGAGTTGACCAGGCCGAAATCGGGGTTGTAGACGAAGCCCCAGAGCACCGCCACCACCACCATGGGGAGCAGGACGGGGATGAAGAAGGCCACGCGGAAGAACCCCGGTCCCCCGCGGACGGGCGGTGACGAGACCGGCCAACAACAGCCCGACGAACACCTCGAGGACGATCGTCAGCAGCGATGTAGATGGCGACGTGGAGGAACGAGGCGCGGAAGATCGGGTCGGTGGCGGCCCGGACGTAGTTGGCGAAACCCACCGGGTCGAACGGGCCGAACCCGTTCCAGTCGAAGAAGCTGAATCCGGCCGTGGCGAGGATCGGTCCCAGTACCGCGAAGGTGAACAGCGCCATCGCCGGCGCCACCAGCAGGTACGGGGTTGCCCTCCGCCGCGGCCGCATCCAGACGCTCGCCGCGCTATTGATCCAGCTTGGCCTGGGCTGCCGTCGCCGCCTCCTCCGGTGTGCGCACCCCACCGAGCACCTCGGCCTCGGCTGCGTACAGAGCGTCGGCCACTTCGAGGTCGTAGCCGGTGTCGGGAGGGGCGATCAGAGCCTCCGAGTTCTGCATCAACTCCATCAGCGAGAGCAGCCGCGGGTCGATGTCCTCGCGGTCGAGGGCACCGGTGGCCAGAGGCGTCCCGCCAGCGTCCACCATCTGCGAGGTGAACTCGGGGGAGGAGAACAAGGTGAGGAAGTCCACCGCGGTGTCGATGTGCTCCGACTGGGCGTTGACCACGTAGCCGGTGGCCACCGCGATCACCGAGTCCTGCGTCCCCTCACCGGGCATCTCGGGGAGGTTGAAGTAGTCGAAGTTGAGATCGGGAGCCTCATCGATGGCCCAGGACACCAGCCAGCTACCGATCGGGTGCATCGCTGCCTCGCCCTGGAAGAAGAGTTGGGCACCCTCGTTGTCGTCGATGGCGTTGGCGCTCTCGTTGACGATCCCGGTCTCGGAAAGCTCGGCGACGTATCCGAGCGCATCGACGATCTCCGGGGAGTCCATCGGGACCGCCTGGGTCATCATCTGGTCGTACATCTCCTCGCCGATCACCCGCGACACCATGTGCGATGTCCAGTTGCCCGCGGCCCAGAGGTCCTTGTTGCCGGTGGCTATGGGGATGATCCCGGCGTCCTTGATCGTCTGGGAGACCTCGATCAGTTCGTCCCACGTGGTCGGCGGGGTGAGACCGAGGTCCTCGAAGATGTCGACGTTGTACCACATGACAGTGGTGACGTCGGCGTTGCCCGGAACCATCACCACTTTGTCGTCGATCTCCATCCCGTTGTAGGCACCTGGCTCGAAGTAGCTCCCCAGTTCACCGTCGACCGCCTCGGTCAAGTCGGCGACGAAGCCCTCGTCGTACCGGCTCTGGAGCCGTGCCCCGGCCCATTCGAAGTACACGTCCGGGGCGTCCCCACCGTTGAGCAGGTTGGGGAGTCCGATCGTCTGGTAGAGGTCGTCGTCCTGGAAGTTGAATTCGACCGTGACGTTGGGGTTGGCGTCCTCGAAGGCCGCCTTGGCCGCCTCCCATACCGCGATCTGAGCTTCACCGGGCGAGCCCATGGCCACCCGCAGCGTGATGTCCTCGGCGGCCGCCGCCGCCGTGGTTGCGGCACCTTCGGCGGTGACGCCGGTGCCAGCATCGGTGCAGTCGTCGGCACCCTCCGGTGGTCCCTCCGCATGCCGCCAGCACGAGGGCACAGGGACAACGCCAGCGGGCAGAGCAGACGGGCCAACGGCCGGCCCTTGTCCAGTCTTGAGATGTGCATGACTCTCATTCCTTTCTGTTGGTCATCTCGGCGAGTGTCATCTCGAGGACATCGCCGAATACCCGGCGGGGATCGGATCTGAGGCGCGTCAGTTCCGCTGCCACAGCCGACGTATCGGCGGCCAGGTCGGCGTCGGCGATGACGGAGACGGCGTCCGCCCCGGCACGGAACTTCTCGAGCCACGGCAACAGCTCGGCTTGGAGCCGCAGGTTCTCGACGCTATCTCCGAGCAGATGGTCGGCCGCGTTGTGCAGGTCATCGGCGAAGCCGACCGAGGGCACGCCGCGCTGCGACCCGGTCCCCGTACTCCGACTCGAAGGCGAAGCGGTTGAGGGCTTCGGTCAGGGCTCTGGATTCGGGGTCGGAGAGACAGCTCGCCCTGAACGGTGTCGGCGAACAGAGCCAGAGCCGGTGCGTCGCCGGCACCGCCCACCCGCTCGATGGCCGCCCGCCAACTCGTCTCCGGGTCGTACCCGGCGGGTCCCACAGGTAGTCGGCGATGGTGGAGATGGCGATCTTGGAGGCCTCGGCGTGTTCCATGGCGTTGGCCAGGATCCCCACACAGAAGCGGTCGAGGTCGCCGGTCACGGTCCTGATATGGCCCGATGTGCATCTCGTTGGTCATGGCCACGTCGTTGACCGGGTAGTTGTCCCAGTAGAGGGGCGGTCGGTGCGTGGCTCGGGCGAAACGGACCGCCTCGGCGGCGGTGATGGCCGGCGAGCACACCGCCCTCCCTGTCCAGAAGAGATCGATCCGAGGGTCGAGATTGATCGGCGAATCGACGTGATGTACTCCTCGTCACCGTCACCCCAATAGAGGGTGGGACAGACCACCAGCGGTTTCCCGGGTCGGTGCCAGCACCTCGCCGATCCGGTTGGCGGTGGCGGCGTGTGCCGTGGCGAGGTCGGGGAAGGCCTCGATGTCGGCGGGGTGCTGTAGACCGGTCGGGTATGTCGTCGAGCAGAAGGGCGATCCTGGACGCACCCAGACCGACCAGGTCGAGCGTCTTCTCCTCGAGCAGACCGGCGTCCTCGTCGCTGGAGTAGCGCATCGAAAGGCCCGGGGAGACACCGATCATCGGGTCGACATCGAGCGAACGGCAATGCTCGATCGAGCCGCTCGAGCCGTTGGCGCCACTCGGCCTCGGTGAGGGCTGCGCCAATGTCGGCGCAGGTACGGATCGTCCTTCGGGGCATAGAGGAATGTGTTGAGCCTCTTGCTCGCCGGCGAAGTCGATCATGTCGAGCCTCGCCTCATCGTTCCACGGCGGCCCGTAGTACCCCTCGATGACACCCCGCAGGGCGAAGGATGGGACCGCAGAGGCGCTCGTCTCGAACCCACGACGACGACCGCGATCCGATCTTCGAGTTCGATCAGCGCCCAGCGGAGGGAGCGTGTCCCGCTGACGGTGACCCGAATCGGTTCAGCCGGAGGACCGCCGCCGAGGAGGAAGCTCTCGTCGGTTCGCCGACGGTGGACCGGGTCGTATACGAGTTGGGGCTCAGTCGGAGAAGATCACCTCGACGGCCAGGTCGGCGGGGGCCCGCTCCGAGATGAGCCCGATCTGGCCGGCGATCTGGTCGAGACGATCGCGCCCGATTTCCGGGGGGACCGAGAGCCAGTGAACGGCGGGTCACAGCGCCCTCACCCGTTTCTCGGTAGCGGGCAGCCAACTCGAAGTTGGCGGCGATACCCCCCGGACAGGTTGCTGCTGGTGAACAGATCGACGGCGATTCCTCTGGCTGGGTCAGGATCTCCACGGACTCGGCCACGATGGCATTGACGATGGCCGCACCGGCGACGGTCGAGGTCGGGCCCACCTGCGACTCCGACCCCCTCGATGGTGATGCTGGCATCGCCCGCCGCACCGTGATTGTCGATCATCACGTCGGCCAGGTCCAGCAGCCCTCCCCCGTCACCCTCCGACGCCGATCTCTCGGCATGGGCCACGCTGACGATGGCCACGACGCTCGCCCGGGCGGCGATGGCGCGCCGCAGCCAGTCTCTTCGCACGCCGCATTGCCACCGGAGTTGGAGGCGACGATCAGCGTGTCTCCCGGCGCGGAATGGCAAGTCGTCGAGCGAGGTCGTCGATGATCCCTCGGCGCCGTTCCAATTCGGTGCTCCGCTCGGCGCCGGTATGGAGCATCAGCGAGTCGACCAGGATCGGATTGACTGCGGCCAGACCACCAGCCCGGTAGAACAGCTCCTCGGCAAGCATGTGGGAGTGGCCGGTCCCGAAGGCATGAACCAGTCCACCTTGGCCAACGGTTTCGGCGACCATCTCGGCTGCTCTGCGGATCGCCGGCCATTGGTCGTCGGCGATGGCGGCGAGGATCGTCATCGCTCCGGTGAGATAGCGTCTGCCCGGCGGTCGTGGCTCATGGTGCGACCTCACCATGGTGAGCAGCGCTCGCGTAGAGACCTGGTTCGCCCGACTCCGCCAGGCGCGCGGCGCCATCGAGACCGGTGCCTTTGGCACCGGTCACTTCGACCGAACGATGACGGGCGAGAATCCCGGCGGTCACCAGAGCGAAGAAGTCCTCGTTCTCGACGAGGAGTCGACCGCCGAGCGCCACCACACCCGCCGCCAAGTGAGACGACACCGGCAGATGCCGTGTTGGCCAGGCGATCGGCGGCATCGGCGACGATCCTCTCCGCGATGGGATCGCCCGCCGCCGCCTCGGCGAGCACCGATGGGGCGAACTGGGCGATCGTGTCCACCGGCCTGGGCAGTCGGTGGAGACGAGACGCCAACCCGCTGAGCGAGCCGAGCAGGTCTGCGACCGCTGCTCGAGTGAGCGAAGTGGCCGGTCCTCGTCCCTCCTCGGCAGCGAGGGCGCTGCGTATCCCGTGTCTCCCCAACCAGAAGGCGCCACCTTCGTCACCCACCAGATAGCCCGCTCCGTCGAAGGTCCGGGCGTTTCCCTGTCGTCGAGCGCCAGACACGCCACACCGGTTCCCGACCGAGAGGACGACCCCAGCGGCGCCGTCGAGGGCGCCGGCGTGGGCAATCACCTCGTCACCGCTCACCCAAACCTCATGGGCACCGGTCACGTCGGCGATCCGGCGGGCGAGATGGCGTCGCCCCTCGGTGAGCGTCGGAGACGGTGGTGAGCCCGGCAACCAGTCGGGCGGGTCGATCCGGGCGTTCGTCCCAGAGACGGGCGATGGCAGCGAGCACCGCGGCATCGGCGTTCTGCTCGAGGTGGCTCACCCCAGGCGCCACCGACACCGAGGCTTCGCCCGAAACCCGCATTCGGATCTGCGACTGGCCCCCATCGATCCCGACGGTGACGCTCATGACATCCTCGGCATCTCGTGCGGTGAAAGCATTGGGGGTCAGGACGACATGGAGTTGGTAGAGGTCGCCGCGGTAGATGCACGTGGCCGCCATCACCGGTCGCCGGCGGTTGTCGAGGTAGTCCATTTCGATCCGCAGACAGGGCATGTCGGGCTCGATCCCGAGTGCGGCCGCTGTCGCCTCGTCGACGTTCGCCGCGCCGATGGTGCTCGAGGTCTCACCGAGTACGATGCCGAACTTGTCGGCGAGCGTTTCGAACAGCGATCCGGCCAGGTCATCTCGGGCGATGCCCGGGGACTATGTCGGCCGGCATCCAGGTGGTCTCGACTGCGATGGGATCGTCGTCGGCGAGACGCAGCCGGGTGAACCGGACCACTTCCTCACCGGGTGGCATAGCCAAGCGATCCGCACTCTCGGGTCCCGCCGGACCGACTTCGAAGTCGAGGACGCGTGCGCTGGGGGACAGGCCCCTCCTCCTCATGTCGGCTGTGAACGAGGACAACCCGAGCGTCTTGGCATAGGGCATCTGGGCGACGTAGGTGCCCGCGCCGCGCCGCCGCTCCAGCCATCCCTCGGCGACGACGGTTTCGATCGCCTTGCGCGCCGTCATCCGCGCTACGCCCCAGCGGACCGCCAGATCGCGTTCGCTCGGGATTCGATCGCCCGAACTCGAGTCCGACCACCATGTGGCGGAGACGCTGGACGGCTTCTTCGCTCTTGATCAAGATAGAGACTATACCGCTTTGGTCTACCAGCATGACAGCAGAGCGGCGGATTCCTGCGGATCTATGCCATTAATTGGTATAGTCACGGTGTACCCGTCGGCGAGGATCTATGGAGCCGCAGATCCGGGAAGTCGTCGTTTCCGACCTCGATGCCCTCTACGAGGTCTGTCTCCGCACCGGCGACTCCGGCAGCGACGCAAGCGCGTTGTATAAGGACCCTCGACTACTCGGAGAGGTCTACGTCGGCCCATACGTGATGTTGGACGGTGCGATCGGACTCACCGCAGTCGACAGCGTCGGTCCCGGTGGATACGCCCTCGCCGCCATCGACACCCGCGGCTTCGAGCGCTGTGCGAATCCGAGTGGTGGCCGGCGCTGCGTGTCCGCCATCCCGACCCCGGCCCCGACCCTGCGAACCTCGACGAGGAAGTCGCCGCCCTGATCCACCGTCCACCTCTGGCGCCGAGCATGGTTGTCGACGAATACCCAGCGCACCTCCACATCGATCTGCTCCCCCGTCTCCAGGGCAGAGGGATCGGACGGGTGCTGATGGAGAGGTTGCTCGCGGCGCTCGCCGAGCGGGAGGTCACAGCGGTCCATCTCGAGGTGGCGCCGAACAACCAGCGGGCAATCGGTTTCTACCAACATCTCGGTTTCACAGAACTCACCCGCCGGCGGGGCGGCTATCATGGGGATTCGTCTGTAGGTTGTCGAGCCTCCCGACCGGGTATGAACAACGCAGGTCAAACCAAGGAGATGCAATGGACTTCAACAGCATCCTCATCGGGTCCGAGGACCCGAAGGGACTCACCGAGTACTACACGAAGCTGTTTGGCGCGCCGGTCTGGGAGGGTGACTACACCGGGTGGCAACTCGGGAGCGGTTGGATAACGGTGGGACCCCACGATCAGGTCAAGGGTCGCAACGCCAATCCGGGAAGGATCATCTGGAACATCGAGACCGCCGATGTGAGGGGCGAGTTCGAACGGCTCAAGTCCGCCGGCGGCAACTGTCGTGCAGGAGCCATACGAACCTGGGGAGGGAATGCTGATCGCCACCTTCGCCGACCCCGACGACAACTACTTCCAGTTGATGAGCCCGATGACCGAGAGGCCCCGTCGGCAGGATCCTGCCTAGGGCCGACCTACCTGGGGCAACCAGTCCCAGGAGTCCTGGAAGAACAAACAGAAGGGGTGGCCCGCCGGGTCGAGCATCACCCGGACGTCGTCTTGTGGCTGGTGTTCCGCCTGGACGGCTCCTGCCTCAACCGCTAGCGCCACGGCGGCATCGAGATCGTCCACCGCGATGTCGAGATGGCTCATCATCTGTTGCTCGCCTGGAGACGCCGGCCAAACCGGGCGAACATAGATCGACTCGTGTTGAAAGGAGAGTCCGGCACCCCCGTGATGGCGACTTGAGCGTCACCCAGTCGGGCTCGGACTGACCGATCGCCCATCCCAATAGCCGTTGATAGAACTCGGCCAGCGCGCGTGGATCCGGGGAATCGAGCACGGTCGCCGAGACCTCGAGGCGGGGGCGGGTGCTCACCGCTTCACGCTACCCGGCGTGCCGAGGCGGACCAGCAGGGGGGCGTGATCGGATGGCTTTGTCCCCGGGACGGTGCTCACCTTCCGATACGCCCTCTCGACGGTGGCTGCCTCCAACCTGGGGGCCAGGTGCGTGCTCACCAGGGCGTGGTCGATTCGTAGACCATATCCCTTGGGGAAATGCCCGGCGCGGTAGTCCCACCAGGTGAACCCGGGCGCTTCGGGGTTGAGGTGTCGGAAGGCGTCGGTATAAGCCGGTGTCGCGTACCGCCGACCATCGGGAACGCTCCTCAGGTGTGATGTGGGTGGCACCGTGAACCTGGGCGGGATCCCAGACATCGAGGTCGGTCGGGCACACGTTGAAATCACCGGCCACGATCGACGGTCCCGAGGCCAGTCGCCTCTGCCCGGTCGGCCAGCGCCTCGAGAAACCGCAGCTTGGCGACGAACTCGTCGGAGCCAACCATCCGGCCGTTTGGCACATAGACACTGGCAAACCGGACGTCGCCGACCGTCGCCTCGATCCACCGCGCCTGGGTCGGATCGGGCTCTCCCGGGAGGCCCGTCTCTACGTCGGCGATGCCCAGATCGCTGCGGGCGAGTATCGCCACGCCCGCCCAGCGGCCCGCCGAGTGGTCGGCCGCCACATACCCAGCGGCCTGGAGCGGTAGGTGGGGAAATCCCTCCGGTGTGGACTTCGTCTCCTGGATCAGCGCAACGTCGGGCTTGTGCAACTCGAGCAGCGAGATGAGACGAGGCAGCCGGGTGATCAGCGAATTGACGTTGTACGTCGCGATGAGCACGGGTTGGCGAGCCTACCGGCGCGCTTGCCCGGCGGCAGGCCGCCCGGCATCCTGGCGAGCAGTTCGGTGCAAGCGACTGTGGGCGATGGGAATCTCACGGTCAGCACAACCATCCATGAGGGAGGATCCATGGCCGACGGCATCCGGTTTCACACGACGATCGTTCAGTCTGGGAAGAACACCACCGGCATCGAGGTGCCCCCCGAGGTGGTCGAGGCGCTCGGCGCGGGCAAGCGCCCCAAGGTCAAGGTGACGATCGGGGAGTTCAGCTACCGCAGCAGTATCGCAACGATGGGCGGCGTCCCGATGGTGTCCTTGAGCGCCGAGAACCGGGCGGGTGCGGGTGTCGCCGGTGGTGACGATGTCGAGGTGGAGCTCGCACTCGACCTGGAGAAGCGGGTGGTGACTGTTCCCCCCGACCTTGCCGCGGCGATGGATGCTGTTCCCCCAGCGCCGTGCCACCTTCGAGAGCCTGTCGTACAGCAACCAGAGTTGGCACGTGCTCCAGGTGGAGGGGGCAAAGACCGACGAGACACGACAGCGACGGATCGCCAAGTCTGTCGAGACGCTCGCCGCCGGCCGCCCACGCTGACCCGCTGGGTCAATGCCAGCGGGCGGGCAGGTCGAAGAACGAGCCAAGTCGAGCCACGGCGTCGTTCATAGCCGGCACCTCCTTGTGATCGATCGGGCGGTACCACGATGTTTCGACGGTGACTTGACGGGGTGAGAGGGTGTGCTTCCAATGTCCGACGAGCCGGCCATCGAGCAGGATCGCATGGAGGAGCGGAGGTCGATCTGTCGCCGCAGGCGGGTCGATCAGCGCCGACAGCAAGGCGTCGCGGCTCTCACCGTAGGACATGACCATCTCGTCATAGCCCTGGACGAGATCGATACGGGGTGATGGCGGCCCCGGGACGTCGTCACGGGCCGACCACCAATAGGTCCTATCCCCGACATCGATCCGCGCCAACTCGTCGCCCACCATCTCCAGCCCGAGCCTGCCCTGAGACATGGTGAGCGTGGCCCACTTCGTGTAGTCCTTGACGGTGGCCGGTCCGCGGCTGGCGAAGTAGCGCCTGGTCAACTCGGCAAGAGCCTCGTCCGACGACCGTGACTCCACGGCCCCGACCCGGTGGTCTAACAGGGCGTACGTCTGCTGAGCACCCACCCGGGGACCGCTGCAGATCAGAGCTTCCAGCTCCGCCCACAACAGCATGTACCCGAGCCGCATCCCCTCCATCGCGATCCCGGCGCGGCCAAGATCATCGCGAAGCTCGGCACGGGTCAGATGGGCACTATCCCGAAGCGCTTCGGTGACCACCTTGGCGCAGCGATTGAGGATTTCATCGTCGAGCTCGAGCTTGCGGTACATGAACACGTTGGCGGCGTGAACTCGTGGTGCGGTGAGGTGGAGCAGCCATCTGATGTCTGTGGCAGCCACGAAGTGCCATGTGGGACGGAGCAGGTGGGTGCGGAGGATGGCGCCCGAGTCGAAGTATCCGTCAACATCACCCCGGTTGGCCGCACTTCGCTGGGCCAAACCCCACTGCGCCGGGATGAACTCCTGGGCCTGGACCGCTCCGAGCCGGCGCACCACGTCGACCGGGGAGGGAAGCGGGTCGCCCCAGAGTGCCTGACCATGCATCCGTCTGGTCGTGATCGCCATCTCGTCCACCGGAACCACCGTATCGCCGTCACCCGACGGGCTGCATTCGACCGTCCCGCCATCGGACAACCGAGACGCCGTGTCCAATCTGGAGCCCGTCAGCATCCACCTGGAAGCGGCCGAGCATCGTGGTCGGTGACCAACCTGTGAGGTCATCGAACGATGCGGAGGCCGCCAGATATCCAGCGGCAGCGGCTTGGGCAGCGACGTAGCTGGGTGTTGTTCCGTAACGCTGGCGGTAGATCTCTTGAAACGCCATACCCGAAGGGCCGACATCGGGCGGTCCGGCCGTCGGCAGCCACTGGACGGGTCCGAACACCCCATCGGCGGCAATCCCGGCGGCTTCCAGGAAGGAGGGGATTCCCGCGGCAACACAACCAACGAACCGCGCCTTCGCCGAGCGGATGACCTCCACGTCTTCCTCGAAGCGTCCCACCGCCAATAGGGCGCCCTCGGGGGCCACATATGCTGGATCCCAGGCGTCCATGCGTGCGACCTCGACCTCGAGCGAGGTCCGAATGGGCACGCCGAACCGCCCCACCGGCGACCGATTCGGCGAATCGCCCACGTCCTTGCACCACGGTCAGAGATCCACATCCGAGCTCCACAGCAAGGTCGACCAAGTGGGTGAAGTAGCCCGAGGCGGGCGCCGCCACCATGGGCGCCCACGAACGGGCCAAGTCGTCGGCCGAGCCACCGTGGTTCCACAGGACAGCCTCACCACCCACGACCCGGAGCACTCGTCGTACCTGACCGCTCCCGTACGGTCCAAGGAGCAGAAGGTCCCCGCCGGACCGGTCACCGTACGCGGCCTCCGGTGAACCCCTGGTGTCCACCACTTCCAGATCGGCCTCCTCGTCCCCGCTCCACAACTCCAAACCGCGGCGCGCCTCCTCACTCTGCATCGCCAACGTGCCGGTGAGGTCCAACCCAACGAAGGCGCGTCTCCGAACCACGCCCCCCATTCTCTACCCGATAGGCCCAACCGAACCGAGCGGGTTCACTCCCAACGGTGCGAAAGACACCGGATCGGCCGCCGTCTGCCGTCTGCCGTCTGCCGTCTCAATCCGACGGCTCCATCCAGCGCAGCCGGACGAAGCTGACCCGCACCGCGCTTTCGGTTCGAACTGCTACTAGCAAGACGGACTGGCAACTGGGGCATCGCAGCACCACACCCGGCGCCATCGGTGAAGGCGAGCACCGCCCCCAGCGGGTTGATGGCGCCGCACCCGTCGCAGCACCCTCGGGCGGAGGTCATCTCCCGACCGAACACCTCGATGAGAAGCCCGCCGACGGCGTTGCCGTCGAGGTGGCGGTCGTCACTCATGGGGTACCTCCTGACGGTCCGAATCGCTCGGTCTTGACCCTTCCCGGATCGTGGCCGAGATCGGTCAATGCCGTGGCTACCGCTTCGACCAGGCCGGTGGGTCCGCACACGAAGCACCTGGGATCGTCGGACGGTGGCCAAGCGACTTTGGACAGGAGCTCTCTGTCGATGCGCCCGCGATGGCCGGTCCAGTCAGGCGGTTGAGACCGGGTCAGCGTGTGAGCCACGTCGACTCCCGGCATCGAGGCGACCGTCTCTAGTTCTTCGCGGTAGATCACGTCATCCCAACTGCGCGAGGACAGCAGCAACCGCACCGGGACCTCGCTCCCCGAACGAACCCTCGAGCGGATCATCGCCATCAGCGGCACCAGACCACTGCCCCCCGCCACGAGCAGCAAGGGCCCGCCGTGATCGGGCTCCCATACGAAATAGCCGCCGATCGGTCCGCGTAGCTCGATCTGGTCACCGACCACCAATTCCTCGACGAGGTAGGGCGACACCTCGCCATCTGCGATGAGCTCGACCGTGATCGTGATCCGCTCCCCGTCGGCCGGGGTGGCGATCGAGTAACTCCGTTGTGCCTGGTAGCCGTCTTCGGCGGTCAACCGAATGTCGAGGTGTTGGCCGGGGAGGTGGCCCTCCCAGCCTGGGGCAGCGAAGCCCGATGCTCCTCACCTTGGCCGTCTCGTCCACCAGGTCGGCCACCTCGGCGAGTTGCCAGCTCAGTCGCCGGCGTAGCGCTGTTCTCGCCATGGGTCACCGTATTCGTGATAGCCGTATGACTCCCAGAACCCGCGTCGGTCGGTATCGCTCAGCTCGATGGCGGTCACCCATTTGGCGCTCTTCCAGAAGTACAGGTGGGGGACGAGCAAGCGGGCCGGGCCGCCGTGCTCGGCGGCGAGCGGCTGACCATCGAAGGTGTATACGACCCACGCCTTCCCCCCAATCAGGTCGGCGACGGGAAGGTTGGTGGTGTACCCGCCATAGGAGTGGATCAGGGCGAACGCCGCCTCGGGTTTCCTGTTGGCGAGCAAATTGTCGAGCGACACACCCTTCCATGTCGTGTCGAGCTTCGACCACTTGGTGACACAGTGGATGTCGGCGGTCACCTCATCTTCCGGTAGAGACCGGAGCTCCTCCCAGCTCCACGATTGCGGCGGATCGACCAATCCGCCCACCGACAGTGTCCATTGATCGAGCAGGACGCGGGGAGTCGGGCCGGCGGAGAGCACCGGGAAGTCCTTCGTCACGTATTGACCCGGGGGTACTCGCCCCTCCGGCGCTTCGGAGCGGCGCCGTCCTTTGAACCCTCTGCTGATGAAGCTCAAGACCTGCTCCCGGCTCCGTTTGGTAGGGGGAGGATCGCCCTTTGGTAGCAACCTACCTGTCGCTGACTCGGCCGAAACGACGCCTTCTGCTCCGACGATTGCCGCCAATCGTTTGTCGCCGGCAGTCACCGAGTTCGCCCGTCTACCCTCCGGGTGTATCCGAAGGCGTTCGATCGTGATCTGTTCCACCCAATGGGACCCGGTCCGCGCCCAGGATTGGGGGGAACGATGAAGTCATCCGCTCCCTCGCTGCGCCTTCGTTTGCTTGGCGCGGTGACTGCGGAATCCAACGGAAAGCGCCTCGAGGGGCTGGGGGCCCCCAGGGTCCAGGTTCTATTGGCTCGGCTCTCGGTGTCCGAGGAAACACCGCTCGACAGGGGAAGGCTCGCCTACGAGCTCTGGCCCGACACCAACGATGCACAGGCCCGGACCAACCTGCGCCATCTCCTCCATCAACTGCGATCGGGACTTACCTGTGGCGACGAACTGATAGAAGCGACGGGACAAACGATTCGGTGGCGCTCGGGTGCAGTGGCGACAGATGTAGCCGCTTTCGCCACGGCTTACGAACAGGGCGATTTCGACCGAGCCGCCCATAGCTACGGCGGAGATCTGCTCCCCGGCAGCTACGACGAATGGGTATTGGCCGAACGCGACCGATTGCGCGCCCTGGCGGTGGAAGCGCGGAGGGTGCTCGCAGAGAATTCAGCCACGGCCGGCGATCATGCGGCGTCTGCCACGCATGCCAGAGAGCTCATCAGGCTCGACGAGCTGAACGAAGCGGGGTATCTGTTGCTGATGGAGGCGCATGCCGCCCGTGGACAGCGGGCCGAGGCGCTCCGCGTGTACCACGCTTCCCGGCAGGTGCTGGAGCGCGAGCTGGGCGTCGAGCCCGGTGAGGAGCTGCAGCGCGCCTACGAGCGGATCCGTAGCGATCGGCCGGCCGGATCCTCTCCGACTCCGGGTCCAACGGCTTCGAGGTCGCCCTTCGTAGGGCGAGCCATCGAGTTCGAGCGAAGCTGGTCGTCTTGGGAGTCGGCTCTCAAAGGGGATTCCCTTCTGCTGTTGGTCAGCGGTGAGGCCGGGATCGGGAAGACCCGGCTGGTCGAGGAGCTGGCACGTTCGTGCGCCGATGCCGGTGCGATGGTGGTCCGTGCCCGCGGTTACCAAGCAACTGGCCGACTCCCCTGGGCACCGATCGTCGAGTGGCTCCGCAGCGATCCGATGCGGGAGCGAATGAGCGACCTGCCTGAGGTGTGGCGCATCGAGCTCGCCCGTCTGTTGCCCGAGTTGGTCGAGGCGGATCCCACACTGCCGAGACCGCTTCCGGTGGTCGACGAGACCCGACGACGGCTCCTCCTGGACGCGGTAACCCGGGCAATCCGCTGGGGAGACGAGCCGAGGTTGTTGGTGATGGACGACCTGCAGTGGTGTGATGCCGACACGATCGAGGCGGTGGGCTATCTGCTCCGTGGTGCGGGCGGGGCACCCATGCTCGTCGCCGGCACGATGAGGGCGGAGGAGGCGGCCGATAACGAACCGCTCATGGCGCTGCGCACCGCCCTTGGTCACCAGCAGAGGATCGTCGACCTGCACACTCAGTCCGCTCGACGAGACCGCAACGGCCGAGCTGGCGCAGGGCCTTTCGGCGCGCCAACTCGACCCGGCGACCCTGGCTCAGCTCTACGCCAACACCGATGGCAACCCGCTGTTTGTCATCGAGAGCGTCCGAGCCGGCGTGGGCGACGACTGCGGCCAGGTTCTCACCCCCACGATCCGTAGCGTCATCCAACAGCGGCTCGCCCAGCTCTCGCCAAGTGCACGGCGGCTTGCCGACATGGCGGCCGTGGTGGGAACGGGGTTCACCCTCGATCTCTTGGCAGCAGCAAGCGAGATCTCGGAGGAGGACCTGGTGGCGGATCTCGACGAGCTGTGGTTGCGCCGGATAGTGCGCGAGCTCGGATTCGGATACGACTTCAGCCACGACCGGATCAGGGAAGTGGTCGCCGAAGCCATACCTCCGGCGCGCCGACGCCAATTGCACCGCTCGGCGGCGGCGGGACTGGTCGAGCTCCATGGTGGTCAACTCGGAGCCGTGAGCTCGCAGCTGGCGGTCCACTACGAGGAAGCTGGTCTCGTGACCGAGGCGGTCGAGGCCCATCAACAAGCGGCCGACCACGCCCTCCAGCTGTACTCGCTCGGTGATGCCATGACGTCATTGCGCTTCGGTCTCGGCCTCCTCGAGCATCTTCCACCTGGCGAGGGCCGCGACCGGATCGAGTTGGATCTGCGAACCACACTGGCCGCGGCGATGGCGGCGAGCGTCGGCTATGCCTCCCAGGCGGCCGAACAGCAGTATCAGCGGGCGGCCGACCTCTCTTTGAAACTGGGGTTGCCTGTCAGCTCCCCAGTCCTACGTGGATTGGGTCTCAACGCGGTGGTGACCTCCAGATTCCAGCGAGCAGATGCCCTTGCCAAGGAGCTGTTGCAGCGGACCGACGAGCCCATTGCCGTCACCGAAGGTCACTATCTCCTCGGCGTCAGCGCTTTCTGGCAGGGCGACTTGGCTGGAGCCAGGCGCAGTCTGAACGGCGCCATCGAGACGTACCGCCCGGAGCTCGGTCCCGAGCATCTCGCCAGGTATGCCCAGGACCCGAAGGCGATCTGCCTCGTGCGGCTCGCCGCGACCGAGTGGTGGACCGGTGAACTGGGCAAAGCACGGGAATTGGCGGCAGAGGCGCGCCGCTTCGCCGAGTCGCTCGACCATCCCAACACGCTCGGCTACGTGATCAATTGGATGGGCTTGCTCGCCGTCGAGGCGGACGATCGCGACGGATTGGCCGCTGTGGTCGATGACCTGTCCGAACTCCTTTCGGGCCATCAGCTGTGGTATCCCGAGACTGGTCGGATCCTCTACCAGGGCTGGCTCGACGTGATCGATGGCAAACCAGGAGGTGTGGAAGGAGTTCGAGCATCAGCAGACGTGTGGCTCTCCGACAAGGTGATATCGCACCTCTCCTACAACCTCTGTCTGCTGGCGCGCAGTGGGCTGCTCGCCGGAAACGTCGTGGTCGCTCGGGCGGCCGTGGCCGAAGCGAAGCGGCGGAGCGCCGAGCATGGCCCGGACTTCATGGAGCCCGAGTTGTGGCGACTCGAGGGGGAGATCGCCGCGGTAGAGGGGGATACCGACCAAGCGCGAGCCGGCTTCGCCCGCGGTGTCGACCTGGCCAGGCGGCAGGGTGCGACTTGGCTCGAGTTGAAGCTCGCCGAGAGCATCGACCGATTCGGGACCGACCCGGATAGCCGTGAGCACCTGGCCACCGTTCTGGCGCGGATCGACCATCACGAAGACGTTCCCTATGTGCGCCGGTTGGCCGCTCTGGTCAAGTAGAGGCGAGCGACGCTCCTGGAACGGCGCTGGAACGGGTCAAGCCGCACTCTTCCGGCAACGAGAGAGGAGAACCGATGTCGATCGAGGAACTTCGGGGGCGCGTTCGCGGAGAGGTGTTCGAGCCCGCTGACGAGGGCTACGAGCAGCACCGGAAGGTTCGAAACGCAATGCACGACCGGCGACCTGCGTCGATCGTGCGCTGTGTAGATGCCGCTGACGTCATTGCTGGACTGGACTACGCCAGGTCTGCTGGTCTCGAGGTGGCCGTGAGGGGCGGCGGTCACAGTGTTCCTGGCTTTGGCACCTGGGACGATGCGGTCGTGATCGACCTCTCGCCGATGCGAGGGGTGCGGGTCGATCCCGCCGATCGGACCGCCCGGGTCGGTGGCGGCGCCACGTGGGGGGATTTCGACCACGCAACCCACGCCTTTGGCTTGGCGACCACCGGGGGGATCATCTCCACCACGGGTGTCGGCGGGCTGACGCTGGGTGGAGGGATCGGGCACCTGACAAGGGCACACGGACTGTCGTGCGACAACCTGATCTGTGCGGATGTGATCACCGCCGAGGGGCGTCAGGTCACTGCCAGCGACTACCAGCATGAGGACCTCTTCTGGGCACTCCGCGGCGGCGGCGGCAACTTCGGAGTGGTCACCGCGCTCGAGTTCCGACTTCACGAGGTCTCGACGATCGTCGGCGGTCCGCTGTTCTACGAGCCGGACGATGCCGCCGCGGTGCTCGATTTCTACCGCCGTTTCGTGGACCAGGCGCCCGAGGAATTGGGCATCTTCTTCGGCTGGCAGATCGCCCCGCCTCTCCCCTTTGTCCCCGAGGATCGGGTCGGCGATCTCTTCTGCGCCCTGGTGGTGTGCTGGTCGGGACCAGCAGACGAAGCCGAAAAGGTGCTTGCCCCGGTCTACGAGGTGGCACCGGTGGTTGCGGAGCACGTTGGCCCCATGCCATACCCGGCGCTCAACGGCGCATTCGATGGGCTCTTCCCACCGGAGCTCCACCATTACTGGAAGACCGACTTCGTCACCGAGATCAGCGACGAGGCGATCGCCGCACACGTGGAGCACGGCAAGAAGACGCCATACGTGAGCTCGACGATGCACCTCTACCCGATCAACGGAGCCGTGCAACGGATCGGGTCGGCGGACACCGCTTTCGCCCAGCGTGACAAGAACTTCGCCGCCGTCATCGTCGGAGCCTGGCCCGACCCCGCCGACACCGAGGCCAACACGGAATGGGTACAGGACTACTACGCCGCCATCCACCCCTACTCGGGAACCGATGCCGGGTACGTCAACTTCATGTCCGGGGATGATGGTTACAAGTTGGCGGCCACCTATGGCGAGAACATGGATCGACTGGCAGACGTGAAGGCCACGTACGACCCGGACAACGTGTTCCACATCAACCAGAACATCGAACCGAAATCGGCGAGTCAGACCAGGGAGTGGGCGGAGGTGGGGCAGTGATCACACGTCACGCCGGGGTTTCACTCAGACCCTGAGGGGGAGGGAGCGGGCGGTCGACCGGCCCGACGGCAACCCCGGTTGTTGTCAGCGGGTCGGATCGACCGCCTCGATCCTCGGTTCAGCCACGTGAAGGAGTAACCCCGTGCCTGGACTTTCGCGGTGGAGACGATGGGACTCGAACCCACGACCCCCTGCTTGCAAAGCAGGTGCTCTTCCAGCTGAGCTACGTCCCCGTGGGGTCCCAGTATCCCATCCTCGCTGGAACCGGCACACATCGATCTGGTGCTTGGTCTACGTTGCTTTGAGACCCGGTTTCTCGCGGCGAGGGCATCCTCGATGGAGGTCGGCTTGCAGATCTGGTGTCCACGCTCCCGGGGGCACGTTCTGGCGCGCCCGAACGGACCAAGGGGTCCCCGATAGGTAAGGCTGTCGGCCTGCAGCGGTGATCGGACAGTTCGTCCTAACGCCTTGTCGCCAGGAAGACGTATTCCTTGCCGGGCCGATCGGGAGCGTCACGAGCTTCGTCAGCCCGGAAGCCCGCGGCCTCGAGCGAGTCGGCGATTTCGTCGTAGGAGCGAAAGCGCAGCGTCGACTCCGACACCAGGGTGGTGCCGTCATCTTGGAACACGATCGTGCCGCGGAAGGTCACGAAGGGAAGGGATACGGCGACGACCTCGCTCCAGGTCTCAACTACGCCTATGCCATCGAGCTCGACTCGCTGGAATGAGTCGACGGCATTCCATTCGAGCCACGCCTTTCTCTCGGGCCGCCGGCTCTCGAACATGAGAGAACCACCCGGCCGAAGCACTCGGTGCGCCGCCTCAAGCGTCTCGGCCCACTCCTTGTCTTCCAAGAAGACCTGGGCGACGTTCCCGGTCATGGTTGCGAGGTCGACCTGGATCGGCGGCAGATCCGCCGCCACGCCATGGACCCAGCGGACGCGGTCAGCTCCAACCTTTCGACGCGCGACCGCCAGCATTGCCGCCGCGGGGTCCACGCCGACGACTTCGAGGCCCTCGTTGGCAAGAAGGCATGCGAAGGTGCCCGTGCCGCAGCCGATATCGACCGCTGAACGCGCCCCAAGCTCCCGAGCGACAGACAGGTAGGTGTCGAGGTCGCTCCGATCAGAGTCGAGATCGTCGTAGATGTCGGCAAGTCGCGGCTCGTCGAAGATGCGATCAGGCACCGCGCGAGCCTGCCATACGGCGACGACGGTCGGTCGGGCGTTCTCACGTCAGCCGCTTGCAAGCAGGAGGTCGTGGGTTCGAGCCCCATCGTCTCCACCAAAGCTCAGCCCGGGTCCGGCATCGCCCCCGCGTACCATGCCGACATGGAGTCGCCATATTCGGTCCGCTACCGGGAGTACGCCGAGGCGATCTGGGAGATCGAGGAAGAGGGCATCCCGGTCATCCAGGCCCGAGTGGCAGATTGGCTCGGTGTCAGCCGCGCCAGCGTCAATGAGATGGTGCACCGGATGGCCGACGAGGGCCTTCTCGACCTGGACGACCGGATCCGGCTCACCGAGGAGGGCCGCCACCTTGCGGCGGTGATAGTCCGCCGCCACCGATTGGCCGAACGTTTCCTCTCCGACGTTCTCAAGCTCCCTTGGGACCGCGTCCATGCCGAGGCCGAGGTCTGGGAGACCACGATCTCCGATCAGGTCGAGGAGGCGATGTGGGCGGTTATGGAGGACCCCAAGACCTGCCCACACGGCAACCCCATTCCCGGCGCCGGTTACAAGCCACCGAGGATGAAGCCCATCGTCGATATGGAGGTCGGCGAATCGATGCGGCTCGAGCGGATCTCCGAGGAGCTGGAGCTCGACGCCGAGCTGATGGGGTTCCTCGACCGAAACGGGTTGCGGCCGGATGCCAAGGTCGAATTCGTGGGCCACGACGGCCAGTCCGGCGTCACGGTCTTGGTCAACGAATCCGATGTGGCAATCGGCGCATTCGCCGCCGAGCGGCTCTTTGTCTCGGAGTGACGTCCGGGCATCCTCGAGGTCCCGCTGCGGTTATACGATGAGACTTTCGAAAGGCGAGGAGCAGCCATGCGCGATGCGGTGATCGTCGATGCGGTCCGCACACCGGTCGGCAAGAGAGGCGGGAAGCTAAAGGATTGGCACCCGGTCGACCTGGCCGCACACACCCTCAAGACCGTGGTGGAGAGGAACGACCTCGACCCGGCATTGATCGACGACGTGATCATGGGAACGGTCATGCAGACCGGCGAGCAGTCGGTCAATGTCGGCCGCAACGCCGCCCTTGCCGCCGGCTTCCCCGAGGAGGTGCCGGGGACCACGATCGACCGTCAGTGCGGCTCGTCGCAGCAATCGGCCCACTTCGCCGCCCAGGGAGTGATGGCGGGCGCCTACGACGTCGTGATCGCCGCTGGTGTCGAGTCGATGACCCGGATCCCGATGGGGATCACCACCCAGCAGGGACCTGGCTTCCCCTTCGGACCGAAGATGCTCGAGCGCTACGACCACGGGCTCGTTCCCCAAGGGCTCTCAGCGGAGATGATCGCCGAGAAGTGGGGCACAAGCCGCGCCGAGCTCGACCGGGTCAGCTTCGAGTCGCATATGCGGGCGGCCCGAGCCGCCGAAGAGGGCAGGTTCGAAACTCAGATCGTCCCCACTCCGGTGACCCTCGAGAACGGGAACGAAGAGGTGATGACCCGCGACGAGGGGATAAGGGCCGACACCACCGAAGAGAAGCTGGCGACGCTCAAGCCGGTTTTCAAGATCGACGGGCTGATCACGGCGGGCAATTCATCCCAGATCTCCGATGGTGCCGCCGCCGTCCTCATCATGGGCGAGGACACAGCCGACGAGCTCGGCATGCAGCCGATGGCGCGCTTCGTCGGGTTCTCGCTGGCCGGGGTCGATCCGATCATGATGTTGACCGGGCCCATCCCGGCCACGACCAAGGTGCTCGAGAAGACCGGGTTGACCATCGACGAGATCGACCTGTTCGAGGTGAACGAGGCTTTCGCATCGGTGATCACCGCCTGGCGGCACGAGCACGGTGGCGGCGACCCCGACGCGCTTTGGGAGAGGACAAACGTCAACGGCGGCGCCATCTCCCTGGGTCACCCTCTGGGCGCCTCTGGGGCAAAGCTGCTCACCTCACTGGTACACGAGTTGCAACGAAGCGGGAAGCGCTATGGGCTGCAGACGATGTGCGAGGGGGGCGGGATGGCGAATGGGTTGATCATCGAGCGGATCTGAAGTGTTCGCGCCAGCCCGCTAGCTGCGGCGGGAAGTCGTGACCATCCTCGACGTCCTCATCGCCGTCGTGATCGGGGCAGCCATCTGGTTCCTCGGCAGGTGGTTCATCCGGATGCTGGCGACGCCTCCTCCCGAGGTGGACCCCGAAGACGTGGTGTCGGTCAGACAGGATTACCGGTGCTCGGTCTGTGGAACCGAGGTGACCATGACCGTTTCCAACCAGGGGGAGTTCAGCCCGCCGAAGCACTGCCGCGAGGAGATGGACCCGGTTTGGCGTCCTTGAGCCGCCCTATCAAGGGTGTCGTGCTCGACGTCGGGTGAGACCCTGGTCGACGAGACCGAGTATTGGGGCCGGTTCGCCGACCGACTCGGGGTGACGCGGCTCACCTTCTTCGCCACGCTTGGGTGGCTCATCAAGTCGGGCGCTCCCCACCAAGAGGTGTTCGACCTGCTGGCGCCGCACACCGACTGGCGGTCCCTGGTCCCGGATGGAGAGGCTCCGTTCGGTGCATCGGATCTCTACTCCGATGCGCTCTCGACCATCGAGCGGCTCCGCAGGGCAGGGTTGTTGGTGGTGGTGGCGGGCAACCAGCCAGAGTCGGGGGAGCGGGCGCTCGCCGATAGCGGCATCAGAGCCGACCTGGTGATCAGCTCGACTCGTCTCGGTGCTGCCAAGCCCGACCCGCAATTCTTCTCCAAGCTGGCGGCGGCGGCCAACTTGGATCCGTCCTACATGGTGTCGGTGGGTGACCGGGTGGACAACGACGTCGTCCCCGCGGTCGAGGCGGGCATGGCCGCTATCCACGTGAGACGCGGTCCGTGGGGCATCGCCCACACCGACCACCCTGACGCCGGCATGGCCTCCGCCACCGTCGACTCCCTAACCGAGGTCGCCGACCTTATTGCACCCGTGTAATCACACGTTTGTAGTTATCCAAGTCTGTGGATAACCCTGTGGACGGGGTGAGAGCCTGGCCCGCACCGTGGGAGGAGACGGTCTCACTCCCAAGGTGCGATGGCGGAGGATTGGCCGCCGTCTGCCGTCTGCCGTCTGCCGTCCGCCGTCCGTCTATCTGTAATTCGTCGTCATCAAGAACCCGGCGGCCAGAAAGACGAGACCGCCGATGAGGACCAGATAGTCGAGTTGGAAGACGTAGCGGGCCACGACGGCGAGGACCCCGATGCCCATCAAACCGAACATGGTCACGACATACCAGGTGGGGGACGGGGGCTTCTTCTTGACCGATGGCGTCGCCCGGATAGGGCTGCTGGGGACGCGCCCCCTTCTTCTTGCGTGTCTTCGACTCGGGCATGGGTGAGAGGGTAGCCGCGGGCGTTAGCGTGCTCTCGTGAACAGGGTGCTGGTGATCGACAACTACGACTCGTTCACCTTCAACCTCGTCCAGTACCTGGGCGAGCTGGGGGCCGATCCCGTCGTCCATCGCAACGACGAGATCACCCCCGAGGACGCCCTGGGGATCGAGGCCCGACCGCTTAGTGATCTCACCCGGCCCTGGTCGGCCCGAGGACGCCGGGAACTCGATCGAGGTCCTGCTCGAGTTGGCCCACGATGTCCCCACGCTCGGTGTGTGCCTGGGGCACCAGGTGGTCGTTGCCGCCTACGGCGGGAAGATCGATCTCGCTCCCGAGCCACGCCATGGAAAGACATCGACGGTGCGTCACGACGGTCGAGGGGTGTTCTCCGGGCTGGCGAACCCATTCACCGCCACTCGCTACCACTCGCTCGCCGCGGTGTCCCTGCCCGAAGAGCTCGAGCCGTGCGCGTGGAGTGAAGACGGTGTTATCCAGGGTGTGCGGCACCGCGAGCTGCCGGTCACCGGGGTCCAGTTCCACCCCGAGAGCGTGCTCACCACTGAGGGAAAGAAGCTGTTGGCCACGTTCCTCGAAAATTGAACTGGCCCGGAATCGCCACTCAGGGCTGGGTGGGAGCGACCGTCGATGGAGGAACCGTGGTCGGCGGCAAAGTGGTCGGAGGTGGCCCCTCCCCGAGTATCGCGGTGATCACCGATCCCGGCTCGACCGTATCGCCGGCTGACGGCGACTGGTCGACCACCCGCCCGTCGAGGGCGGGGTCATCCACCGGTCGGGTCCCCGCCTCGGCGTAACGCAGGTTGCTGTCGGCGAGCAGCGCCTGAGCTTCTCCCGGCGTGAGCCCTGATAGGTCGGGCACCTCGACCGGCTCGGGACCGGAGGAGATGAAGACGGTCACGGTATCGCCTGCCCGGACGGTTGAACCAGCCGACGGCTCGGTCCGGGTCACCTGACCCTCGGCGACGTCGGCGCTGGCTTCGCGGCGTATGTCGGCGTTGAGACCGAGTGCCCCGAGTTCGGCACGAACCTGATCCTCGGTGAAGCCGCGGTAGTCGTCCAGCGTCGAAGCTCTGCCGCCCGCTCGACACGACGACGTCGACCGCGGTCCCCTCGGGGGCGTCGGTCCCCGGCGGCGGGTCTTGGGAAGTGATCAGATCCCTCGGCGAAGCTGTCGCTCGGCTGCTCGGTCACGTTCCCCAGTTCGAGCTCCTGCGCCTCGAGCAACTGTCTCGCTTCGTCGAGGGTCAACCCGACAACCGGTGGCACCCCAAAGACCTCCTGACCCTGGGACACGACCAGGGTGACCTGGGACCCCTCCTCGATCTCGGTGCCCCCAGGCGGCTCGGTCCGGATGGCGATCCCCGAATCGAACTCGTCGCTGAACTCGCGCTCGATGCTGGCGATCCTGAAACCCTCGCCCTGAAGCTCGACGAGTGCTTCCTGCTCGGCCAACCCCTCGACCTGGGGCACGGCGATGAGCACCGGTTCCGGCTCTGCCTGAAGCTGGCGGAAGAGGAAGAACAGCCCCAATCCGAGAAGGAGCAGCAACCCGAAGGCGGTGAGGATGAAGGGCAGTTGACCACCGCGGGGCTCGGATGCGGCGCGGTATGCCTCGTCGGGGGGGACGGTGGGAGGGGGAACCTCCGAGCGCCCGTACATCTGGGTCGCTTCGTCGGTGCCAACGGCAGCCGCGGCCAGCGGGATCTCTCCTCTCATGAAACCGAGCAGATCCCGCCGCATGTCGTCGGCAGACTGATACCTGTTGTCCGGGTCCTTGGCCATGGCTCGAAGGGCGATGGCATCGAGCGAGCTCGGTACGTCGACGTTCTCGGTCGAAGGCGCCGCCGGATCGGAGGAGACGTGTTGGTAAGCGACTGCCAGGGGGCTCTCTCCCTGGAAGGGGGGACGCCCGGCGAGCATCTCGTAGAGCACCACTCCCAGCGAGTAGACGTCGGAGCGGGCATCCACCGGGGCGCCTTGCGCCTGTTCGGGGCTGAAATAGCTGGCGGTCCCGATCACGGCCCCGGTTCGAGTGAGTTCCTGGGAGTCGTCCCATGCCCGGACAATCCCGAAGTCGGTCACTTTTACGGTGCCATCCCGAGCGAGCAGGATGTTCCCCGGCTTGACATCGCGATGGACCAACCCCGCCCGGTGTGCCACGGCGAGTGCCGACGAAGCCTCTGCAGCGATTTCGGCCGATCGTCTGGGGAGGAGCGGTCCGTCGGTGCGCAGCACCTCGCGCAGCGAGCGCCCGTCCACCAGCTCCATCACGATGAAATAGGTGGAGCCGTCTTCGCCCCAGTCGAATATCGAGACGATGTTGGGGTGGCTCAGGTTCGCCGCTGCCTGCGCCTCGCGCCGGAAGCGGCGGACAAAGGCGTCATCGGCGCTGTATTGGGGATGGAGAACCTTGATGGCCACGCGTCGACCGAGAAGACGGTCGCGCGCCGCGAAGACGTCGGCCATTCCACCGCGGGCGATGAGACCTTCGATCTCGTACCGATCGGCGAGCACCTGTGACTGGTCCATCAAGGATCCGACCTGGGGAGCCGGGCGATTCTAGGGATGACCCCTCCTATCGCTGCTCATGAACCTCGTTCCAGCCAGGCAGCGAGGACACGCTGGGCAATCGGGGCGGCAACCGACCCTCCGCTGCCGCTCTGGCCGGCATCGCCCCCGTCCTCGACCACCACGGCCACCGCGATGGTCGGGTCCTCGACCGGTGCGAACCCGATGAACCACACGTCGGGCGCCCCCCCTTCCGGCGCCTCGTCGGTCCCGGTCTTCCCCGCCACACGGAACCCCGGGACGGTGGCGGCGGTACCCGTTCCGGACGCAACCACCTGCTCCATGAGGTCGGAGAGGATGGCGGCGCTTGCCGGGGACAGCGCCCTCATCCACACCGCGGGCTCGACCTCTTCGCTCACCTCTCCGTCGGCGTCGACCACACGGGTCACCAGGTGCGGCTCCATGATCTGACCCTGGTTGGCGATGGCGGAGGCCACGCAGCGCCATCTGCAGCGCCACCGCCTGCACGTCGCGCTGACCGATGGCGCTCTGGGCGAGCGCCGCCAGGTCCTCACCCGGGTTGGGATAGCTGGAAACGAGCGGCTCCCAGTCGAACGGGATGTCCTGGTTGAAGCCAAAGGCTTCGGCCTGTGCGGTCACCGTGTCGCTGCCCATGTCCATCGCCATCTGGGCAAAAGTGGTGTTGCACGACTTGCGGAACCCCTCGCGCATGGTGACGGAGACACCGTCGTTGCACACCCCGCCGTCGGCGTTGGAAATGGTGGCCGTCGTCCCGGGGAGGTCCAACTCGAGCGGGTCGGGAAAGGTGTCCTCCGGCCCGGCGAACCCGCTGTCGAGCGATGCCGCGGTGACCACCGGCTTGAAGCTCGACCCGGGTGCGTATGACTCACCGGTGGCACGATCGAGCAGCGGGTCGGATGGGTCGGCCAGAAGTTCCTCGCGGGCGGCGACCGCGCCCGCTCCGACGAAGAGGTTGGGGTCGAACGACGGGGTCGATACCAGGGCGAGGACCTCTCCGGTCTGCGGCTGCACCGCCACCACTGCACCGCGCTGGTTGCCCAGGCTGTCGAATGCGACCCGTTGCAGTTCGGGGTCGATGGCTATCTGGACGTTGCTCGGTCGGAGGTCTCGGCCCAGCAGCGCATCGATCAGATCGGACAGTGTTATGTCGCGTCGGGACCGGAGGTCGTCGGCTCTGACCTGCTCGATCCCGTCGGCACCGAAGGCGAGCGATGTGTAGCCGACGACGTGGGCGAAGGCCTCGCCCTCGGGGTACTGCCGTTGGAATCGCTGCGGGTCGTCGGGGTCGGCCACCGACTCGGCGAGGACGGTGCCGTCGGCGGCGACGATCAGCCCTCGCTCCTTGCCCGCCTCGCTGAGCGCGGTCCTGGCGTTGCGGGGGTCGTCGCGGTAGGTCTCGGCGGCGATGGCCTGTACCCAGGTCACCGTGAGCAGACAGCGCGCTGAACCCGGCGAGCATCACCAGCGCCACACGGCGGGTGGGCCCGTTCATCCCAGCCGCTCCTCGTGCGACACCCGCGCCAGCAGCGTGACCAGCAAGCAGACTGGATACCAGGGAAGAGCCGCCGTACGAGACGAACGGGAGGGCCAGTCCGGTCAGCGGGAGCAGCCGGACCACGCCGCCGATGATGAGGAAGGTCTGCAGACCCAGCGTGACCGCCAGACCGGCGGCGAGCAGCTTGCGGAACGGGTCGCGGCTCCGCAGCGAGATCCCGAACCCGATCCCGACGAGAAGGGCGAAGGCGGCGAGAGTGGCGGCGGTTCCCGCCAGTCCGAGTTCCTCGCCGATGGCGGCGAAGACGAAATCGGTCGAGGCATTGGGGATCAGGTCGGGTCGACCCAACCCCAGCCCTGCTCCCGACAGGCTCCCCGAGGCCATGGCGAAGAGGCTCTGAGCGATTTGGTAGCCGCTGTCGGCATAGTCGGCGAACGGATCGAGCCAGGCGGTGACCCGTCTCTGGACGTGGTCGAAGGCGGCCCAGGCGGCCACGGCGCCGCCCAGCGCCAGACCGACACCACCCAGGACGTACATCGCCCGACCTGTCGCCACATAGAGCATGGCGACGAAGACCCCGAAGAGGAGCAGCGAGGCGCCGAGGTCCCGCTGGTAGACGAGGACGACGAAGCTCGCCGCCCAAGCCGCCAGCACCGGGACCAGTTGGCGGAGCTCGGGGAGGGCGAGCGGTCCCAGCCGGCGGCTCCCCTCGGAAAGCGCAGGTCGCTCGCTCGGCGAGGAAGCTGGCGAGGAAGACGACGAGCAGGAGCTTGGCGATCTCGCCAGGTTGGAACTGGAGGGTGAGCGGGCCGAGCACCAGCCGGACCCAGAGTCGTGACCCGTTCTGCTCGAAGCCTTGGAGGGGTAGCGGGCCGTTGCTGGGGAGGAGAGGAAGCAGCAGGAGGATGCAGCGCCGCCAGGAGGAAGATGTACCGGTAGCGGCGGAGCAGAGCGCCAGACCGCTTCTTCCTCACCAGCAGGAGCAGGCCGATGGAGAGCCCGGCGGCGATCAGCAACCACCATCGCTGCAGACCAGCGCGAGCCGGGTCGAGCCGGTAGACCACGGTGAGCCCGATGGCGCTGAGCAGGGCGGCCAGCGGGAGCAACAACGTGTTGGCGTTTGGCGCCGTCTGCCGTATCGCCAGGTGGAGCCCGCCAAAGGCGATGAGGAACATGAGAAAGGTGAGCCCGGCCCTGGCGTCGAACCCGGTCCCCGCCGCCAGCCCGACCAGCACCACGCCGAGCGTCGCCAGCCCGGAGGCGGCGACGATCAACCCAGCTTCAGCGGTGCGGGGCATGAGACTCGCTCGCTTCGCTCGCTCGCGGACGTCGGAAGACGGCAGACGGTCGGATTCGGCGGGGTGGGGATCCGATCAACCGTTCACCGTCCCCCCGCAGCGGCGAGCACCTACCACCTACCCCCAACGACCATCACCGTTTCACTCGATGGCGTCGGCGATGGCGACGGTGATGTTGTCGTGACCGCCGGCGGTGTTGGCCGCCTCGATGAGGGCCCAGACAGCCTCCTCTGGCGTGCCGGAGCCGAGAAGCGGGCGGATGTGGTCGTCGTCGATCATCACGGTGAGCCCATCGGAGCAGAGAAGGAGACGATCCCCCTGCTCCAGCGGTTCCTCGAACTCGTCCACCTCGAGGTGGAACTCCAGACCCCAGAGCGCGGGTGACCAGGCTTCGCTGGGGGTGGTTCTCCGCTTCCTTCTCGGTCAGCTTGCCGCTGGCGACGTACTCGGCCACGACGGAGTGGTCCTGGGTCAATCGGCGCAGCTCACCCTGGCGAAGCAGGTAACCGCGGCTGTCGCCGACATGGGCGAAGTGCGCCGTGCCGTCCTCGTCGAGACGGGCAAGGGTCATGGTGGTGGCCATCCCGGCGAGCCGTGGGCGGTTGGCCACCTCCGCCAGGATCGCCCGGTTGGCGGAGAGCACGGCTTCGGCCGGCGACAGTCCGGGATCGGAGGCAACCTCGATCGCCAGCTTGCTCGCCACCTCGCCGCCGATGTGTCCCCCGAGACCGTCGGCGACCACGAGGAGGACGTCGTCACCGGTGCCGGCTCCGGTGGGATGCACCGCGTCCTCGTTGATGGGACGCGCCCGCCCCGGGTGGGTCGCCGTCGACCACAGGTACCTCACTTCACCTCCAAGACTGTTTTTCCGATCTGAACCGCATCGCCCCGGTTGAGGTCGAGGGGCGACGACACCCGGCGGCCGTTGACGTAGGTGCCGTTGGTGCTCCCCAGATCGTGGAGCACCAGATCGTCCGTCCTTGGCGACAAAACGGACGTGGAACTCGGAAGCGTAGGGGTCCTCGATCTTGATGTCGGCCTCGTCGCTCCGGCCGAGCACCATCACGTCGCGCACCGTCACATCGAGTCCGGGCTGGGCGTCGGACCTGACCACCACCAGTCGGGCCCCAGCCCGTTTCGCCCTCTTCGGTTCGCTGACCCCGAGATAGCGGACGAGGGCGCGGGCGATCTGCCACACGAAGAGGTAGATGAGGGCGAGGAAGATCAGCTTGAGGAGGGTGAGGACCAGCGCAGGCATCGCAGAACCGTCACGCCGTCCGGAAGGTGTACGGGATCGGCCCGAAGGAGATCACCGATGTCGCCGGGAGGTTGGTGGGACCATCGACCGGGATGCCGTCGAGCGTTGTCCCGTTGGCCGACCCGAGGTCGTCGATCCAGGCGCTCCCGGCCTCACGCCAGATGAGTGCATGGGTCCGGCTCACCCCGGGGTGGAGGAGCACGGCATCACACGACGAGGAGCGGCCCACGACATCCCGGTTGTGAAGAAGCCCCGCCCGCTCGCGCCCCATCAGGTAGGCCCATGCCGGACGGTCGCCGGGACGCGTCACCCCCGAACAGCCGACGGTCCCTGGTGTGACGTTCTCGTCGAGCACGACGCGCACCGTGCACGGTCCCTCGAGTCGCCAGCCCCGCTCCGCCGCGGTCTGCTCCAGCCCGGCGGCCAACTCGGTCACCAGCGGGTCGGGCACCTCTACGTCCTGGAGGTCGGCTGGGTTGATCGAGATCGTCCAGTCGTTCGAGACGCCGGGCCCCGACGGTGTCTGGTGCACGGTCAGGTCGGCCTCCCGGACGAGCCGTCCCCCGAGTTCCACCGGATGGAGATTCCCCCGGAAGACCCGTCCGGCGAGCCCGTCCATGAGTCGCTCCAAGCGGCGCTCCAGGTCTCGCACCAGTCGCACCGGCGGGAGTGTAAGTGGGGCACTCCCATAGGGCAGACGGCTGGGGAGACGGCAGAAGGGGCTGGTACCATCTCGGTGCCAGATTCCCGGGCGAGTGGCGGAATTGGCAGACGCGCAGGATTCAGGTTCCTGTGGGCTTACGCTCGTGGGGGTTCAAGTCCCCCCTCGCCCACCCTGACCTCCCCCTCGACCGGAGACGAACCTTGTTCCCCCAGGATCCCCGCCGACGCAGAAGGCGCCGCCGGTACCTGGTCCCCCTCATCGTCACCGCATTGCTTCTGATCGCCTGGGGAGCGACCTCGCTGCGCAGTGACGACAGGACCAGGGTCGGCTTCTTCGACGCGCTCGTCCAGCATGCCGAGACCCAGTCGGCGACCGCCGTCGGCTTCCAACAGCTCCTTGCCACGTTGAGCAGCGTCGATCGAGACCTCGTGTCCGACCGGATCGCCGAATTGCGCGAGGAACTGACGGCCTCCACCGAGGAACTCGAGTCGGAGGAGGTCCCAGAAGGTGCCGAGGCCGCCAGCGCCCTGTTCGACCTTGCCCTCGAGGAATGGGACGCCGGGCTCGGCTGCCTTCGATACTTCGCTGCTCGCCGTGGCCGACAACCCGGAGTCGGAGGAGGCGGTCGAGGGATTGACCGGCGCCATACAGCGGATCGCGGTGGGGGACCTGCTCTACCGCCGTTTCCTCGAGGAATCTGAGGGGCTGCGCTCCGACCTCGATGTGGCCATCGCATCCACCTATCCCGAAGTCAGCTTCATACCGGAGCGGTTCGCAGGGACGAGCGCTGCAGCCAGCATCGCCGGGACCGTCCGGGCCAATCCGTCGCTCGACCTCAACCCCGACATCGAGATCAACCAGGTCAGCTTCGAGCCGGAAGCAGTGCTCAACACGGATGATCAACTGGTCGTCACCGCCACCGACGAGGTAATCGTCAGCGTCGTCGTCGCCAACGTGGGGAACGTGCCACGGCGAGGTGGCCAGCTTCGGGTCCGGCTGGAGGACGGAGAGGGTGACGTGGCAGAGAGCATGTCGGCCGCCTACCCGGAGTTGGACGCCCGGGCTAGCACCAGCGTCACCTTCGACCCGATGCCGGTGGAACCGGGGGCCGACTATGTCCTGATGATCACGCTCGTCGCCGGCGACGGCGAACAAAACCTCGAGAACAACGTCGAAGAGGTTCGTTTTCTCGGTCAACGCAGCGGGCTGAGCCGGCTCCCACCGGTACGATCGAACCCCCATGCTCGATCCGGCGCTGCTGCGTGAAGACCCCGACCGGGTCCGACGTCTCGATGGAGCGGCGCGGGGTGCAAGTCGACATCGACAGCCTGGTCGAACTCGACGTCCTCCGCCGACAGGCCCGTCACGCCGCCGAGGAGGTGCGAGCCGAGCAACGGGCACTAGGCAAGACGCATCGCCCGACTCGACGGTGAGGAGAAGCAGGAGGCGATCGCCACCGCCGCCAGGCTGGCCGACTCCTACCAGATCGCTCTCCGCCCGGGCCGAGGAGCTCGACGCCGGCTTTCTGGCTGATTGGGCCGATCTGCCCAACTTGGTGGACGACACCGCGGCCGATGGGCTGACCGAGGATGACTCGGTCGAGATCCGCCGGGTCGGGAGATCCACCGACGTTCGAGGGCGATCCCGCCGATCACCAGGAGTTGGGTGAGACGCCTCGGCGTCATCGACATGGAGCGCGCCGCCAAGGTCTCGGGTGCCCGGTTTGCCTACCTGGCGGGTGACGCGGTGCTGCTCGAGTTGGCGCTGTTGCGCTGGGCGATCGACCGTGTCGCCACGCACGGGTTCAAACCGGTGATGCCACCCGGTGCTGGTGCGCGAGCAGGCCCTGTACGGGACCGGCTTCTTCCCCGAGGCGAGGGACCAGGTGTACGCGGTCGAGGCCGACGATCTATTCCTGGTGGGCACTTCGGAGGTGTCGCTGGCGGCGCGCCACACCGACGAGATCTTCGACCTCTCCGATGGCGCCGATCCGCTACGCCGGGATCTCGACCTGCTTCCGACGCGAGGCGGGCACATACGGCAAGGACACCCGAGGGGTCTTCCGGGTGCACCAGTTCGACAAGGTGGAGATGTTCAGCTTCACCCGCCCCGAGGATTCGGTTGCGGAGCACGAGTTGCTGCTCGGCATCGAGGAGGGGATATTCACCGACCTGGGAATCCCCTACCGCGTGGTCAACACCGCCGCCGGTGACCTGGGGCCGGCTGCCACGAAGAAGTACGACATCGAGGCCTGGTTCCCCTCGCAGGGGCGTTACCGCGAGCTGACCTCGTGCTCCAACACCACCGACTACCAGGCGCGCCGGCTGCGGATACGCCATCGGGGTGAAGCCGGGACCGAACTGGTGCACACCCTCAACGGGACTGCGATGGCGGTCCCGAGGACGGTGGCGGCGATCATGGAGAACTTCCAGCAGCCCGACGGCTCCGTCTTGATCCCCGAGGCCCTCCACTCCTACACCGGCTTCGACCGCATGACCCACCGGCTCTGAGTTGTTTCCCCCTCCGGGAATGGGTTCACTCCCAAAGGGTGCGAAGCCAATGATTCTCTCCCCCCGCGGGGGAATACCCGACGCCGAAGGCGTCGGGGAGGGGGGAATGGTTCACTCCCAAAGGTGCGAAGGGTCGCCCGCGTCCGCCGTCCGCCGTCTGAAAGACAAGGACCGTGCACCCCTCCGTCGAGTACCTGTCCGGTGGTGCCACTCGTCGATCGGCTCAGGTCAGGCGCTCCTACGGCACCCGGGGCGGACCACTTAGGGCTGCTTCCTTCCGGACCTGACCCGGTTCACAGCGCCCCGCCGCGCAGGACCCAACCTTCAACACCGATCTTCGAACGCGTGCCACCGGGTGGTGGCCCTCAGGAGGGGAACTCAGCCCCGCATCGAGAGGGTTTCGGGTACAGGGCACCCCTAGCGCCCCGCCTAGCACGGTCCTTGGGGGCGATGGTAGCGGTGGCGGAGGGAGCGGGATTTGAACCCGCGAGGCGGGATTACCGCCTACACGCTTTCCAGGCGTGCGCACTAGGCCGGACTATGCGATCCCTCCGAGACCCTTAGTGTATCGGTGGTGGCCGATCCACCCTTCGAGGAAGCGATGCGGCTCGCCCTCGAGCAGGCGGCGCTGGCGGCCGGAGAGAGGGAGGTTCCCGTCGGGGCGGTCCTCCTCGATCCCGACGGCAACCCGGTGGACGCCGATCACAACCGTCCCCGCCAGATGAAGGATCCCACCGCCCACGCCGAGTTGCTCCTGCTGTCCCGCGTGGCCAGGGACCGCTCCCAGGGTCGTCTCGAGGGTCACACGCTGGTGGTGACGCTCGAGCCGTGCGCCATGTGCGCCGGTGCCGCGGTGCTCGCCCGACTGGATCGGATCGTCTACGGCGCGCCAGACCTCAAGGCGGGCGCTTGTTGGAGCCTCTACAACATCCCCCAGGACCGCCGGCTCAACCACCACATCGACCTGGTGGCAGGGGTCCTCGAAGCTGAGTGCGCCGAGCTCCTCAGCGGCTTCTTTGCCGAACGGCGGGCAGATCCTGGCCCTACCGACGCCGCGTAGCTGCCGCTACCCCGCCTCGATCACCGGGACCGCCCCGAGTTGATCAACGGTCAAAGTCGTCGGCGCTGCCGGTACTGACGGGCGGAACTGTGAGACCATCCTCCTGGGCACCTTCTTCCGGGGCGGCCACGTCGAGGATCCGGGTGTCGTTCGACTCCCCCAGCGCCACCACCGATCCGGTACTGCGACGCTTCGGCGGCCACATCTCGCACCCGGCGCACGCCGGGGGAAGGAAACCCCTCCTGGCTGAGCAGCGCCACCGCATAGCTCCACGAGGCCGGGTCGCCCTCGGGGAAGAGCTCGCGGGGGAGGCGGGCGACGACCCTGCCGTCCTCCGAGAAGACGGTGACCTCGAACGAGGGGCGCGTCTCTTCGATCGCTCCGTCCGCCGCGGCCAGGTACAGGGCCGGTTCCCATCCCTCGACGGTGAGGGCCTGTTCCCAGCCGTTGCCCTCGGGGAGTGCGGCGTTGCGGCCGGGGAGGAGGATGCGGCTCCCCGTCGCCTCGCCGGGGTCGGTGTCCAAGTACAGGTCGAAGGTCTGCACCGATAGACCGCTCGGCGACCCCCATGGGTTCTGGATTGGCGCGGCGACATCGAACGTGACGACGACCTCGTCCCCTTCGACGCCGAGCTCGAACCCGGTCAGGTCGTAGCTGCCCGGCGAGAAGACCGGATCGGTCGGGTAGACGTACGAACCGGGCCCATGGTCGTCCCCGGTGGGGTCCTCGATGCTGAGGGCGACGGCCACATCGGAGATGTCGGGGACCTGCAGCCCCATCGGCCCGGCTCGCGGCAAGGGACGGGGTCCGGCGCTGGGATCGACCAGTTTGGCCAGGATCACGTCACCCGACTCGACCGTGTCGTCGAGAGGCACCGCGATCTCGATCACCTCTCCGATGGCCGAAGGAACCCCGGTGCACACCTCGGGGTGACGAACTCCACCCGGCGGACACAACGAGGCAGCCTCCCCGTCCCAGAGGATCACCGAGGTGGCGCCGAAGCCGAGCGGCACGCCATCGAAGGTCGTCGCCACCTTGTCGCCACTGGGGGCACCCGAGGTAGATCTCGAAACCACCCGTCGATGGCAGGTCGAGCAGGAGCGAGAGTGTCTCCTGATCGAACCCCCATCGCAGCACCGATTGGTCGACCAGGTACGCCCCCGACTGGTCCCACTCGGCTCTTCCTGCTCGCCATCGATCGTCGCCGTGAGTAGACCGGCTGGCTGTCCCTCGGCTGCGATCGGCTCCTCGGCGATGATGGGGACGGCGATGAAGTCCGGGATTTCCTGTCCCAGCGCCAGGTAGACCTCACCGAGCAGGGCGCGAAACGCGGTGTCGAAGTACTCGTCGTCGCCTGACTCCTGGTCGGACCCGTACCACCAGAACCAGTCGGAGCCCTCGGCGAACAGCATCGCCTCGTAGGCATCGTCGAGCTCTGCCGGACTCGAGGTACCTTCGCTCTCGGCCGTTGCGAGATCGTCCCTCACCTCGGCCAGGTACTCCCAGGCGGTGGCCTCTTCCTCCTCGCCGATCCAGGTCGAGAAGTTGGGTTGGAACCAGGATGCGGGGAACACGTCCTCGAGCGGCTCGGGCTCGCCAAAGCGCTCCAGGTACCCGGATGGGGTGATCGTCTCCACCCAATCGCTCTCGGAGATCCGCGTGTAGAGCGCCCGGAGGAAGTCCTCGCCGTCGTTCTCGTAGCTCTCCCAGGCGTTCTCACCGTCGAGCACCACCGAGACCACCGGCGGCAGGTCCGGGTTGTCGTAGCCGACCTCGTCGAGTCGGTCGGCTATGTCCTCGAGCCGTGCCATGAAGTCGTCGGCTGCCGCCTCGGCCCCGGTCCCGGAGTACTCGAAGCCGATCAGGTCGGAGAGCAGGTTGTCCCGGAAGAACATGGGCACCGGAGGGTTCCGGCTGAGCGTCGCCTCCCAGGGCCGGTAGAGAACGTCGGCCTCGGCGACCACGTCGTCGGCGTCGCGGGTGAACGAGCCGATGTCGAGCGACTCGCGCCAGGACGTCTTCGCCGGTCGCCACCCACTGCACGTCGTTCTTGGAGAAGAGCGACATCACCAACTGGGCTACCGCGCCTTCACCCGGCCACATTCCCTGCGGCCGTCGTCCCAGCAGACGCTCGGCCGTATCGAGCCCCCGGATGACCTGCTCGTCGGCGTCGAGCACCTCGCTGAACCCGGTCTCGGGGAGCAGGGCCGCCGGGTCGCCCACCGTCGCCAGCGACTGATCGGCCACCAGCGGAAGGATGGGGTGGGCAAGCGGCGTGGTGGTCACCTCGATCTGGCCGCCCTCCCACATCTCGGCGTGGAGCGGTATCACTTCGCTCGACGATGCGGAGGTGCTCGGCGAGGACGGTTTCCTTGTCCTCTTCGTCGAACCCGCTGCCCCTTCTCCACCAGCGCCGCCAGAGGTTCCTGCTCGAGGAAGGACGGGTCGGTCCACGCCAGGTTGAACAGCACCTGGAGGTCGGTGATGTCCTGGTCTTCCCACTCGTCCGGAGGCACAGTCCGCATCGCGGCCAGCTCCCCGTAGCGGGGGAACCGATCGATGATCCGTGGGTTGACGTCGAAGAACCGTTCGACGACGAATCGACGCTGACCGACGGTGAGATCCGTGGCGGGGATCACGGTGTGCTCCCAGTAGCTGTCGATGGCGCCCTCGGTGAGGTCCTCCAACTGGAGGAGGAGAGTGGGCGTCAGGTTGAAAGTCACCTGGAGCTCGGAGAACTCCCCGACCAGCGCCGCCATGTCCAAGTAGTCCTTGGCGGCGTGCAGCCTGACCCAGGGTCGGGTGACCACACCGTTGAAGTCCTTGGGGTAGAGCGGCTGATGCTGGTGCCACATCAGGTTGAGATAGACCCGCGGCTCGGCGACGTTGGTCGAAGAGGAGCCGGCGGCGGCGGTGGGTGCGTCGTTTGCGGCGTCGGAGGTCTCCCCGGTGCAGGCGGCGATGAGCACCAGGGCCAAGGCGGCGGCCGTCGCTCGCATCGGGTGAGTGTATGGCTCCCCGCGATGGATCTAGGAGGTCAGCCCCGCTTCGCCAGCGCCCGAGCAGCCAAGGACCAACCGATCAAGGTCCACGCCACCACGACGAGCAATGACACTCCAACGTCGCTGACCAGGCCTTCGGTGAGTCCGGCGCGCAGAAGGTTGGCGATGTGCCAGAAGGGAAGTACCCGTTGGATTGCCGCCAGCCAGTCGGGGAATTGCTCGATGGGGACGATGATCGGGGTGAAGAGAAGGACGAAGAAGATGATGACGTTGGTGATCAGATTGGTCACCCTCGGCTCGGGCACGGCTGCCGCCATGCCGAATCCAACCGAGCTTCCCATCAGGGCGCTGAGCAGCGCCACCGGCAGCAGCCACCAATGCGGGGTCAGTGCCACGTCGTAGCGGGCAGCGGCGACCCAGATGGTGGCCGCCACTCCGGGGAGCGCCATGAGACTGAAGAGAGTGAAGGTCGATGCCACCGTCACGGTGCGAGGTACAGGCAGAGACCAGGTGAACTCGTGTGTACCCCTGGCCTTGTCCTGCATCACGATGATCGGGACCAGCACGAAGCCGATCGGGATCAGAGCAAGCGCCGCCACTCCGGTCACCAGGTAGAGGCGCGTCAGGTCGTCGAGCTGCGGTCCCAGATAGAACCCGTACATCAGCGCCGACCCGACCCCGAGGAGCAGTTGGCTGAAGAACAGGGCGACCAGCATCTGACCCTGGCGAGCCAGGTCGAACCGGAGCATCACCCGGTATGAACTGAGCCAGCGACCGGCACCTCGGCGAATCTGGAGCCCATCAATCGTCGATGCCGTCACTTGCGCCTCCCCAGCACCCATCCGGTCACCGCCAGGGCAGCCAGCATCCATACCGTGATCACGGCGTACGCCATCCCCACGTTCTCACCCGTGCGTAACCCCGAGCGATTCCCGGATCACCACCCCCATCGGGTAGAAGGGGAGGAATCGATGAATGTCCGCCAGCCAGGTGGGGAGGTTCTCGGGGGGATAGTTGATCGGGGTGAAACCGAGGATCCCGAACACGAGCACCTGGGTGGCCAGCACAGTGATGCTCGGCCATGGGATGGCATGGGCGAATGCAAACCCGATGAGAGTCGCGGCCGCCAATGTCAGCCCGAACGCCGGGACCACCATCCATGACATGTCGTATTGGATCTGGTATCGCCATCCGGCTACCAGGAGGGCGGCAATGGCACCGGGCAGCGCAAAGAGCGCATTGACGACCACCCAGGCGGCGGTGGTTGCCGTCCTCGGCACCGGAAGCGACCAGGTGAAGTCGTAGGTCCCGTCCTCCTTCTCCGCCGCAACCAGTTGGGGGCCGAGAACGATCCCGACTGTGATCAGGGTGACGGTGGCCGCGCCAGTGGCCAGGTAGAGCGCGATCTCCTCGGTCATCGTCGGGAAGAAGAGCCCCATCCCCACTGCGAAGCCGACCCCGAAGAGGATCTGCACCACGATGATGAGCGGCACGACGCTCCGCAAAGTGGTGAGTTGCCACCGGAGCATCACCCCGAGCGAGTTCAGCCAACGACCCCAACCGCGTCGGATCGCGGGGAATGCCGGGGCGGTAGCTGTCACGCCGCCTGCTCGATGTGTGTTGAGGTGTGGCCGGTCAGCCGGATGTAGATGTCCTCGAGGGTGGTGGCACCCAAGGCGTACTCCTCAGCGACGCCTTCGGGCCATCAGTTGCTGTGCCCAAGCGATCCCGTCCGATGCCGCCCCCTCGTCGATCACGGTCACCAGGTTGTTACCAACCCGGGCGTGGGTGTGCACCAGCGAGGGGAACTCCGGGTCTTCCTGTCCGGGGACCATCATGAGTTGGAGCCGGAGGCGACCTCGGTCGCCCGCCTTCAACGAGGACGGAGTCCCCTCGGCGACCAGCCGGCCCTCGTTGATGACCGCCAACCTGTCGACAGATTTCTCCGCCTCCATGACGTTGTGGGTGACCAGGAAGACGGCGGCGCCATCGTCGCCGAGCCGGCGGACCTGCTCCCACAGCAGCCGGCGACGCAGCGGGTCGACGTCGTTGGTGGGCTCGTCGAGGATCACCACCCGACCGGGCCAAACCGTCACCATCACGAAACCGACCAGACGGCGAACGCCGCCGGAGAGCTTGGCCCCAACCGTGTCACGCCACTCTTCGAGCTGGAGCTCCTCGATCAGCTGCTCGCCCCGTCGTCGCACGGCATCGTCGGGACCGCCGCGGATCAACCCTCCGAGGTGGACCGCTTCCTTGAGCTTGAAGGAGTCGATCGGTACCGGCGCCTGGGGGAGATAGCTGCACAGTTGCCTGGCAGCGTCCGGGTCGGCGACCAGGTCGACGGGCCCCAATGTGATCGACCCCGAAGTCGGCTTGAGCAGACCGATGACCTGCTTGACCAGGGTCGACTTCCCGGCGCCGTTGGGGCCGAGCAGCCCGTAGACCTCACCCGGCTCGACGGTGATGGTGATCTCGTCGTTGGCGAGCGTCTTGCCGTTGTCGTAGCTCTTGGTGACCGATTCGGCGTGGAAGGTCCAGCGCTCGTTCACGGAGTTCTCCTCTTGGTCGGGTAGAAGACGAATGCGAAGGCGAAGACCGGGTCCTCGTCGGTCTGGGTGTCCTCTTCGTTCATCCGTCGTACCAGGTCTTCCACCTCGCGTGCGAACCTCTCTGCCTTGGCGTCGGGGAGCCGGGCGAGACAACGCCCGACCGCCAGCAACTGGTGCTCACCGATCTCGTCGAGACGGACGACATCGGATCGGACCGCCCTTATGAAGTCGGCCCGGGTGGTGTCGAGCACCGTGGTGAGCAGCGCCTCGGCCATCTCGTCACCGGTCGCCTCCTCGAGGATGCCGGGACCTGGTCGGAACTCCTTCGCCGCCGCCACGTAGACCCGCTCGTTGAGTGCCCGGGCCTTGCGCTCCCCGACGACACGGATGAGCCCGTTCTGCTCGAGGGTCTTGATGTGGTGGTAGAGGCGCGTTCGGGGAACAGCCATCTCCTCGGCGATCTCCTTGACGCTCAGCGGCTTGACCAGCAGTTCGATGATCTGCAGCCGGGTCGGATCGGCCAGGGCGCGCAGAGAGTCGAGGTCCTCGATCCAGAAGGTGTCTGGAAGTTCGGCGATCTTCCGCTTCTTCAGTTTCGCGAGCATTCACCCTCACCCAACGTTCAAGCAACCTGAACGTTGAGCAGTATTGAACATGCTACGCGAAATGTCAAGGGAGATGTGAGACGGAGACGAGTGACCTCTCATCCGGTTCGGGTGATCGGCTGTCGATCGTCCGGTGCCGTCTGCCGACTGCCGACTGCCTTCCGCCGTCCGGCTGCTACCCCTTCACGGCTCCCGCAGTCAGGCCCCCGACGATCTGTCGTTGCAGCACCAGGAAGAGCAGCACGATCGGCGTCGCACCGACAACCGCTGCCGCGGTGATCAGGCCCCACTTGGCGGTGTACTGGCTGGTGGCGAAAAGGCTCAGCCCCACGGCGTAGGTGTACTGGCTGGTCTCTGTCAGGAGGAAGGTGGCGAGCAGGACCTCGCCGTAGAACCCGATGAAGCTGATGATGAAGATCACCACCAGAACCGGCCGGGTTAGGGGAAGGATGATCCCCCAGAACACCTGCCAGGACGTCGCCCCATCGACTTTCGCCGACTCGTCGAGCGAATTGGGGATGGAATCCATGAAACCCTTGAGCAGGAAGGCGTTGAAACCGATGGCGCCGCCGAGGTAAACCAGGATCAGACCGATGTGTGTGTTGATCCCGGCGGCTGGGATCACCACGCCGATCTGGAGGAGGAGCACGAAGAGGGCGATGAAACCCAGGAAGGCCGGGAACACTTGGATGAGCAGCAGAGCAGTCAGCCCGGCCCGCCTTCCCCGGAATCGAAGTCTGCTGAACGCAAATGCCGCAAGCGAGGCCATGAACAAGCTGAGGACTGCTGCCACCAGCGACACCTTCCACGTGTTCAAGAGCCAGGTGCCGAACGGAGTAAGTGGATTCTCGAACAGGCCCTCGAAGTTCTCCAGGGTGGCGCCGTCGGGAATCAGTTGCGCAGATGCCAGCGAATCGACCGGGTTGATCGATGAGCTGACGATCCACGCGATCGGGAAGAGCGCAAAGAGCACCCCGAGCACCAGGACGAGATGCCGCCATCCCAACTCCCGGATCCAGCGGCGTGGCGGCAATCGAGCCGCGACGTAGGTGTCATCGAAATCGGGTGTGACTATCTGAGGAGGAGCTGCGAAATCAGGGACTGCCATATATCTCCTCCAGCCGGCGGGTGAAGCGGAAGCTGTAGGCAGCGATGAGCATCACGATGAAGAAGATGATCACAGTGAGTGCTGAGGCCAGACCGAATTGCTGTCCAGCGCCCTGGGAGTAGGCGAGTCCGAACGTGAACGATATGAGGATGTCCGTGTGTCCCACCGGGACCGAGGCGTTGGCGATGGGCGGCCCCCCGTCTGTGAGCAGGTAGATCAGATTGAAGTTGTTGAAAGCGACGGCGAACGACCCGATCAGAAGCGGGGCGATACCCACCATGAGCAGGGGAAAGGTGATCCTGCGGAAGGCGCTGGTGGCCCGCGCACCGTCGACACGGGCAGCCTCGAGCAGCTCGGCGGGTATGGCGGTGAGTGCTCCGGTGACGATGAGGAACATGTACGGGAAAGTCAGCCACATGTTGACGATCAGGACGGCCACCTTTGCCCAAAACGGGTCGGCCAGCCACGCCGGTGAGCTTCCGCCGAAGATCCCCAAGATCGGATCGACGACGTCCCCCACCTTTCCGAACTGAGGGTTGAACAGACCACGCCACACGATGATGCTGATGAAGGCGGGCATGGCATAGGGGAGAATCAGCAGCGATCGGTATAGCTTCTTCCCCCGTATCCGCTCATCGTTGAGCGCCACCGCAAGGAGCATCCCAAGGGCAAGAGACAACACCACCGAGAGAGCCGAGAACACCACCGTCCAGATGAACACTTGGAAGAGCGGGCCCCGCAGTCGGGGATCGGTGATCACGGCGCGGAAGTTGTCGAACCCGATGAAGTCGTGCCAGCCGGGCTCAACTACCTCATCTCCGCAGACGAAGTTCCCCTCAACCGCGGGGCACTCTGTCCCCGTGCTGTTGTCGATCAGAACCCCTTTTGCCTCGTCATAGGTGTAACGCTGGGTGGACGTCACCAATTGGGCACTGGAGACGGTCACCGGCTGGATCACACCGACGTCGGGGACATCGAGCACAAGCCCCTGGAGCTCCTCCGCCCTGTTGAACAACTGGATGGAAGGGATGAGGGTCAGGTCCCCGATCTGCTCCGGTGGACCCTCTGATACGTCGACGCCCGGGTCCTCCAGCGGTTCAGTGCTTGGCTCCGCGTCCACCGGTCGGGGCGTGCCGAAGTAGACCTGGCCGTCCTCTGAGAACGCCAGGAAGGTCAACGCGCCGGCCGCATCCTCGTATACGGCCAGTCCCAGGCTGGTGGCGCCGGCATCGCCCGTTGCCGGACGGGACTCGAGCTGTTGGATCACTTGGCTCTTGTTGAGGAAGTTCCCGGTCTGCCAGTTGGTGAGCGAGACATATGCCGTGTAGAGGATGGGAAACACGGCGAAGACTGCGGTGAGCCACAGACCGGGTGCGAGCCACCGCATCGCCTGGGCCCGAGGAGAGAGATAGGCCCAGTTGATGAAGGCGGCGCCGCCAACCATCAGGACTAGCAGCGGCCACAAAGAGTTGGTGATCATGATCGGGATGGCCCAGATCACCAGGGCATCGAGGATGGCGAGCAGTGCGACCCTGATCCAGAAGCCCCGCCCGATGCGCGGAGAGGACAGGGTCCCTGCCGGTGCCCTGTCCTCCCCTTCAGTCACGGTCGCAAACCTAGATCAGATTCGCCGACCGCGGATGATCAACTCGCTCCTACCGCCGACCTGCACCTGCTCGGCGGCGGTCCCCATCGCTTCCTCGGCGTTCACCTCACCGTTCCGGAGGAGCAGCAATTGGTCGCCGAGCGGCGCCCACACCGCGCCCATCTCCGGGATGTTTGGTAGCGGGATGCCGTCTGCGGCCGAATCGTTGAAGGTCTGCGCCACCGGATCGTCGGCTGCGGCCGACTCGAATACCGCGGTGAACGTCGGTAGTCGGTAGTCGGCGGCGTAGAGCGCCTCCATCGTCTCCTGCGTCGCTACGTAGTCGAGCAGGAATGAGGTAGCCAGAACCTTGTTCTCGCTGAACGCGTTGACGAAGAAGCCCTGGGCACCGACGAACGGCGCCGGAGTGTTGCCGTCAATCGTCGGCAACTTGGCCACGCTCCATGGAACGGTCGACGCTCGGGTCGTTGAGACCGCCGTTTCGTTCAACTCCCAAGGCCCGGTGATCCAGAATGGCTGGCTACCCTCGAGGAACAGGTTCTTGGCCGTGTCGTAGTTGACCGAACCGATCACGCCATCGTCGACCAGTGTCTGGAGTACCTCGACCCCGGCGAGCGCCTCTGGTGTGTCGAGCCCCACGTCGGAGGGGTCGAACCCGGTGGCGGGGTCGAATCGGAAGATGTAACCACCACCGGCCGAGATGAACGGATAGTGGTGATAGGCGTCAGGTGCGTCGCCACCGCCGGGCAGGCCGATGCAGTTCTCGATGTCGGGCATGTCTGCGCAGATCGCTACGGCGTCTTCGATGCTCGCCGGCGGCTCGGGGACCAGGTCGGTGTTGTAGTAGAGGGCGATGGCCTCGTATCCGTACGGGACGGCGTAGAGCTGGCCGTCGATCGAGAAGGCCGTGAGCGAGAGCTCGAAGAAGTCGCCGCTCTTCGAACCGAGGTCGATCGGCTCGATCACACCGTTGGCTGCCAGCTCACCGGTCCAGTCGTTGGCACCGATGAAGAGGTCGGGGCCCTCACCGGCCGGCGCCTGGGTCGTTACCTGGGTACGGATGTCTCCGAAGTCGACGAATCTGCACCTCGACACCGACGCCGGTGGCGTCGGTGAACGCCGGGCTGATCTCCTCGATGACCGCCGCTCGCAACTCGTCGGCCCAGATCACCAGATTGCCGGCTGCTCCGGCCGTGGTGTCGGTCGCGCCGGCAGTCGTGTCGGTCGCTCCGGCGGTTGTCTCCGTCGCCACCGTGGTCTCTACCGCAGCAGCGGTGGTGTCAGTTCCTGCAGCGGTGGTGGCAGTGCCGCCGGCCGCAGTTGTGTCGGTTGCTTCACCGCCGCCGCAGGCGGCGATGACCATGGTCAACACCGCAAGCAAGGCGAGCAAGGTGCTCCGTGGTCGAGGGTTCATCCGTCCTCCTCTTCAATGCGAAGAGCGCCCCCCCTTGAGGCAGGCACCCGTGGGCCGCGGAGTGTACGCCTCGCCAGGCTGACCCATGTGGGCGGGACCCGGTCCACCGGTAGAATCGACCCATCTGGAGGGATCGCATAGTCCGGCCTAGTGCGCGGCACTCGAAATGCCGTAGGGGGTTACCACCCTCTCGTGGGTTCGAATCCCACTCCCTCCGCTGAGCCCGTTCCGTCGGGGCACCCGATCCAGATGCCCGTTACCGTCGAGCGATCGGGCGACTCTTGGAGGGATGGCCGAGCGGTCGAAGGCGGCAGTCTTGAAAACTGCCGGGCCCATTCGGGTCCCGTGGGTTCGAATCCCACTCCCTCCGCTCTCGCAGACGGACGACGGAAGACGGAAGACGGAAGCCAGAAGAGTCTCGCGACGCTCCTCGAGGAGATTGACCGTGATGGCGACGACGCGATACACCCGGAGTGGGGACGTCAACATTGCCTACCAGGTGGTGGGGTCTGGGGAGCGTGATCTCGTCTATGTGCCGGGGTGGGTCTCCAACATCGAGGTGATGTGGGAGGACCCAGGACTGGCGCGTTTTCTCAACCGGCTTGCTTCCTTCTCGCGGCTGATCACCTTCGACAAGCGCGGTACCGGGCTGTCCGATTCCGTCCCCGTCGAGGACCTGCCGACGCTCGAAGTCCGGATGGACGACCTGCGGGCGGTGATGGACGCCGTCGGCTCGGAGCGGGCAACGCTCTTCGGACACTCCGAAGGCGGCAATATGTGCATCCTCTTCGCTGCAACGTACCCAGAGCGGTGCGACTCGCTGATTCTGACCGGCGAGCTACGCCGCCAGGGTCCGCCGCGACGACTATCCCTGGGCACCGAACACCGAGGACCGATTGGCCGAGATCGATGCAATCGAACGGAAGTGGGGCGATCCCGAGATCTTCAGCTACCTAGTGCCCAGCAGGGCGGACGACCAGGTTTTCCAGGCGTGGCTGCAGAGATATCAGCGACTCTCGGCGAGCCCGCGTGCTGCGGCGGCGCTGTTGCGGATGAACACGATGATCGACGTGACCGCGGTGCTCCCGTCGATATCGGTTCCGACCCTGCTGCTCTACCGAGTGGACGACATTGACGTCAAAATCGATGAAGGCCGCTATCTGGCATCGAGGATCCCCGATGCGAGGCTTGTCGAACTACCCGGCGCCGATCACGGCTTCTGGGGGGGCGATACGGAAGCCATCATCGAGGAGATCGAGGAGTTCATCACCGGCCACCGCGACGTGGCTGGTCCCGAGAGGGTGCTGGCGACGGTCCTCTTCACCGACATCGTCGATTCGACCAAGCAGGCGGCATCGCTCGGCGACTCGGCGTGGCGGGATCTGCTTGACCGGCACCATGCGACCGTTCGAGTCGAGCTGCAGCGGTGGCGGGGCAGGGAGATAGCCACCGCAGGCGACGGGTTCTTCGCAACGTTCGACGGGCCGGCCCGAGCCATCCGGTGCGCCCAGGCCGTCTCCCACGGCGTCCGCTCGCTGGGTATCGGGGTCCGCTGCGGTTTGCACACCGGTGAGGTGGAGACCAGAGGGGATGATGTCTCCGGCCTGGCTGTCCACATCGGTGCCCGGGTAGCCGGCCTCGCCGGCGCCGGTGAGGTTCTGGTTTCGAGGACGGTGAAGGATCTGGTGGCCGGCGCCGGTTTCGAGTTCCGGGAACGGGGGAGCCACGAGCTCAAGGGCGTCCCCGACCGTTGGGAGGTCTACGAGGTGGCGAACTAGGGCAGCCGTCCGCCGTCCGCCGTGTGCGCTGACTACCGTGGCCGTGCCGGGTCCCCTCCCGGCGCAGGGAGAGGTGGCCGAGCGGTCGAAGGCGCTCGCCTGCTAAGCGAGTAGGGGGTTTAAAGCCCCCTCGAGGGTTCAAATCCCTCCCTCTCCGCCCAGGTCCCACGTCGAGATTCCTCGGGCACGGCATGTGGTCGTTGCGGCGAGGTGGTGCGACAAGATGCCGAACAGCGAACACAGCAGCACAACCATCAGGCAACTCCGTTCCGACGAGGTCGAGTTCCTCCGGGAGATGCTCTACACCGCACTCGACTGGCGGTCGGACGCCACATTGCCACCGGTGGAATGGGTCCTCGCACACCCGCAGGTGTCGGTCTTCCACGAGGGGTGGGGAAGACACGGCGATGTCGCCCTGGTCGCCGAAGCAGACGACCGACCAGTTGGACTCGTCTGGTACCGGTACTTCACGGAAGAAGCCCACGGGGAGGGGTTCGTCGACGAGGAGACCCCGGAGCTGGCAATCGCGGTTGTCGACGGATACCGGGGCCGCGGGATCGGGCGCTTACTCATGAACGCGGCCCACGAGCGGGCGCGTAGCGACGAAATCGCACGGATTTCTCTGAGCGTCGACGCCGAGAATCCGGCAAGAGGACTGTACGAGTCTCTCGGATACATCGACTACGAGCCGGAGGATGGGCTCGGCCGGATGGTGCTCAGCCTCGAAACCGCCGACTGACATCGACGGGACATCGGTTCCTCGGATGCCGCACTTCGGGAAGACGGACAGCCATCTGCCGCCCTACTCGTGCCGCCCGATCCGGTAGAGGACGTGGCGGCGCAGCGGCGAGTCCTCGGACAACCTGGGGTGGTCGAAGTCGTCGCCGGGGTCGTGACGCATCCCAAGCCGCTCCATGACCCGCCGTGATGGCCAATTCTGCTCGGTGGTGCAGGAGACGATCTCGTCCAACCCGACGGCGAATCCAAACCGGAGCGAGGCAAGCCCGGCTTCGGTGGCATAGCCCTTGCCCCAATGGTCCTTGCCGAGGCGCCAGCCCACCTCGATCGGGGGAGGATCGAGCGGTATGAACGTCTGGACGCTCAGTCCGACGAATCCAGCGAATGGGACCTCTCCTGGCACCTCGACCGCCCACAGCCCGAAACCTCTGTCATCCCACCCCTTTCGATCGAGTCGGCGAGGGCGTCGGACTGCTCTCGCGTCAGGTTGCCGGGGAAGTACCTCATGACGTCGGGGTCTGCGTTGATGGCGGCGAAGATGGGGCGGTCCTCGTCTCTCCACCGCCGCAGGAGAAGCCGCTCGGTGCGGACCTCGATCAATGCGCCTCCACCCAGCGTTGTACCTGGTCGCCAAGGACTTCGAGCGTCACCGAGCCAGATGTGAGGACGGTGTCGTGGAAGCCGGAGATGTCGAAGTCGCTCCCCAGTCGCCGCTCGGCATCGGCGCGGAGCCTGCTGATCTCCAACTGACCCATCTTGTAGGCCAGCGCTTGCCCGGGCACACCGATGTAGCGGTCCACCTCCACCTCGATGACCGAAGGTGCGACCGCGCTCCATGAGGTGAGGAACTCGACCGCTCTCTGCCGGGTCCATCCCAAGGCGTGGATCCCGGTGTCGACCACCAGACGACCGGCGCGCCACGAGTCTGCGGAGAGCATGCCGAGTCGATCGAGATCGGTGGAGTAGAGACCCATCTCGTCGGCGAGACGCTCGGAGTAGAGCCCCCACCCCTCGGCGAACGGGATCACCAGAGCGTGACGGCGGAACCTCGGGAGATCGCTCATCTCGGCGGCCAGGGCGACCTGGAAATGGTGACCCGGGACCGCTTCGTGGAATGCGACCGATTCCGCCTCGAACCTCGCCCGCGTGCCGGGCTCGTGGGTGTTGACGAAATAGGTGCCGGGACGCGAGCCGTCGGTAGCCGGGGGGTAGTAGTAGGCCGGAGGCATGTCGGCCGCCAGCGTCTCGGGGACGGGCATGACCGCGCATCCCGCTTCGGGCAGTCACCCCGAACCACCTCGGTGCCTCCTCGATGGCCCTGGCGATCACCTCCTCGGCGGCATCGACTATCTCGGCTTCGGTGGTGAACCGGAGCGCCGGGTCATCGCGCAGCCGCTGCAGGATGGCGTCGAGATCGGTCTCGTCGACGGCGCGCTTTCCGACCTCGGCGTACTCGTCGGGCAGTTGCTCGGTGGCGACCTCGGTCCCGATCCGGTGTATCTCCTCGGGCGGCGTGGGCAGCGAGGTGAACACCGCTGCCAGGCGCCGGTAGGCGTCGTCACCCCCCTCGAGGTGGGTGACACCGGGGCGCTCGGCGGAGCGGGCTGCGGGGAGGATCTCGTCGGCGATCATCTCCCGGTAGCGTGCGAACCCGGGCCGGATGACATCTCCCACCAGTTCTCCAACCCCGGATCGCCAGCCATCAGCACCATCCCAGTCGCTGGGCAGCGTCGCCTCGGTGAACGGGTCCGATTCCACGGGTGATGAGAGGTACTGGTCGATCTGGTGGAGCACCCTCCGCACATTGACGTCTACCGGTGTCTTGCCCGTCGCCAGCTGGTGCCGGTGACGATCCGCCGCCTGCGCCAAGAGGTCGGGGACCCCGGCGTACCGGGTCAGCAGCATCTCGCGCTTGGGAGGGCTCGGCGACGGAGGTGATCGCCGCGGCGCGCAGCAGAGTGCTGTGGGGTCCGAGCATCGGGTCGCACGGGGCGACGACCAGGTCGATGTCGAGCAGTTCGGCCTCGGATTGGAGCTCGTGAAGAAGCATCGCCCTGGTGACCTCGTCATTGACGCCGTCGGTTGCGACCTTCGACGCTTCGGTGTACATCCGGAGCAGCTTCTGACGTTGCGCCTCGGCGGCGGTGACGGTCAGGTCGGGGAGTCGGTCGTCGAACCGGTGGTCACCGAGCAGCGTCGCTCCGACCGGGTTCCACTCCATCACCGTTTCCCAATACTTCTGGCACAGGTCGTCGAGCCGCCGTTCCACGAGCGCTCCTCGAATCGGATGAGCCGATGTTGCCAGAGTTGGCCGGTTTGGCGCTCAGTCTGTCCGGCTGAACCAATCGAGGACGCGCATGGCTCGCAATGTGTTCCAGCGGCTCGGCTTCCCCGGCCCCGGCTCCATTACGAAGTGCTCCGAACCCTTGTGATGGTTCTGCAACGGCCACGACCCCTCTTTGGAGCGCTTGCTCTCGACGATGGCGATCGCTTCATCCAGGCGGTGGTCGGGTGATGCCTGTGCGCTCCGTAGGTAGTCCAACCCTCGCAGCACGTCGTAGTGCCACCGAGGCGGGAATGAGAACCGCGTCCATCCTTGGCTGACCACCTTGCCGGTGCTTGCCGACCTGAACATGCCACGATCCAAGAGGTACTCGTGACCCCTCAACCGGGCGGCGGTCACCGCCTCGTCCGTGGCGCCTCCTGAGATCTCGTATCCGAGCAATCCCTCCAGCACGAGGATCGTCGTGTTGAACGAGGATCGGCGTGACCCACGAACCGTGGCGCAGTTCCAGCCACCGTCGTCGAGCTGCTCACCGAGGAGCCACTCGACAACCTGATCGTCATCCGCCTTGCCGAAGTACGCAGCCAGTGACATGACCATCCCGGTGATGCACGTCTCTCCCCGGTAGGAGAAGAAGGGCCACTCGGCCTTTCCCATGATCACGTGATCGTCCACCAGCTCAACGGCTTTCCGCATCCGTCCGGCTGCCGGATCTACGCCGAGGTCTCGCAGTTGCAGGAGCGTGTACGTGGTGGAGGTCCATTTCGGGTTGTAGACGCCGCCACCCCATTGGCCGTCTTTGCCTTGCAGGGCGAGAAGCTGGGCACCCCATCCTTCGAGCGCCACCCGGGTGCGCTCCGCCGCCACCCGTCTTCGCCGGCTCGCCCGTCAGGTCACGCATCACCTGCCAACGGACCGCGGGGTCGCCTTCGAGGAGCCAATCGATCACGTCCACGACGGTCAAGGTATCAACTTCCTGGTGGAGCAGGGACGGAGCAAGTACGCAGAACTCGCCTCTTGACGATCGAACATATGTTCGATATGCTGACTCCAGCGTTCGACACATAGGTGAGCGGTCTCCCCGCTGGTTTCGAGAGCGAACGCCCAGCTAGGAACAGCAAGACGGGAGCCGCCACATGAGCACTCTTCGCTCCACCATCGATCAACTGGCCTCGATCGATCTCTCCTCGCTAAGCGACGCTGCCCTAGACGAGGAGTTGGTGGAGCAGGCTCGGGCGGTCGACCTCCTCCAGTCTCAGCTACTGAGGGTTACCGCCGAAGTCGACAGGCGCCGCTATTTCGAGATCGACGGCATCCTCTCGACAGCCCGATACCTGGCCGTCGCCTGTGGGATGAGCAACTCCGCAGCCCGCCAGCAGGTGGCCGTGGCGCGGGCACTCGAAGAGATGCCTCTCGCCGCAGCCGCCCTCGCTTCGGGCGATCTCCCTCTGTGCAAGGTTCGACTGTTGGCCAAGGCAGCCGCCGCGCATCCCGATACCTACCAGCACCACGAGGAGACCCTGGTCGAGGTCGCCGGCCGTCTCTCGGTGCGCCAGTTGCACCACGCCATCGACTACTGGCGCCAGGCGCAGGAGGGGCCGCTGAACCTGACTGAACAGAAGGAGCGCAGCTTCCTCCACGCCTCCCGCACGTGGGAGGGGATGGTCCGGATCGACGGCGAACTCGACCCGGAGTCGGGGGAAGTGGTGCTCAGCGCCCTGGATGCGGTGATGGCGGTCCCCGAAGGCGACGCCGTCGGCGACCACCACCCCACCGCTGGGCACCGCCGCGCCGAGGCGCTCACCCACCTCTGCCGTCGCTTCCTCGACCGGGGTGACACCCGGGTCGGTGGGGAGCCACCCCATCTCACCGTCCTGGTCGACCTGGAGACGCTGCTCGGGAGGAACGGCACCACCTGTGAACTGGAGCGCACCGGGCCGATCCCGGCGGAGACGGCCAGGCGCCTCGCCTGCGACGCCAAGGTGAGCCGGGTGATCACCCGAGGACGGTCCGAGCCCCTCGACGTGGGCCGGGCGGTGCGCACGGTGACACCGGCACAGCGCAAGGCTCTGGCGGTGCGCGATCGGTCGTGCCGGTTCCCCGGTTGCGACCGTCCACCCACCTGGTGCGACGCTCATCACATCAAGCATTGGCTCGACCTCGGCCGCACCGACCTGGACAACCTGATTCTGCTCTGTCGTCGCCACCACACCCTGGTCCACGAGCACGGATTCCGGATCAGCGGCAGCGCCACCGATGCCATTTTCCTCCGACCTGATGGGACCGCCCTCGGAAGGGACGGCCCCGGGGTTGACGCACGGCACACACCCGCCGTGGTAAGTAGGAGGTCATGTCTTCCATGAGCCTCGAGCGAAATCGACTTCTCCAAACGTGAGCAGCCGGAGCCAACTGCCGACATCCGTCAACTGCTGGTGGACTGGCTCTCATATCAGCGGCACGAGTTCCTTCGCAAGCTCCGCGACCTGACACCCGAGGGTCTCGTCGAATGGTCGGTCCCTCCGCTGGAACTATCGGTGCTCGGGTTGGTTCGACACATGACCCAGATGGAGCACGGCTATTTGGCCTGGGGGCTTGGTGGTGGTGAGAGGAGCATGCTCTACGGGGACGATGACTACGCCGGCGGCTCGGTGGAAACCGTCGATGAAGACCTGGAGACCTACTTGATGGAGGTCGAGAAGTCGGATCGCGCCATTGCCAACCTCCCTTCCCTCGATTCTCCGGGTGCCGGGCACGGACGACCGCTGGCGGCGACGCTGGTCAAGATGATCGACGAGTACGCCCTCCACGCCGGTCAGGCGCACATGCTCCGTTTCGCCGCACTCGGGGAGATCATCCGCTGATCGGAGTCCCATGACAGCTGAGTTCGTCCGTGATGCCGCCGTCAGTGCGGCCATTCTCGGCTTCTTCGCCTCCGCCTGGTTCGGTTGGGCCCAGGAGCAGCCGCCGCCTGGCTGGCGGCGATGGCTCATCGCTGGCGCCGTGGCCGGCTTGCTCACCGCCATCGCCGGAGGGGTCGTCGCCTGGCTGAACTGGGATACCGGGACGGTGTTCGACGCCGACACCGGACAGTCGTTCGGCATCGTGGTTGGCATCGAGGTGCTGCTTGCCGGACTGGGGGCGTGGTACCTGGCCTCCAGGAGGAGGAATGAGTTGATCCCGCCCTGGGTGGCGCTGGTAGTCGGGGTCCACTTCTTCCCGCTTGCGCCCCTGTTCCAGGATCCGATGTTCTACGTGCTGGCGGTAGCGGTGACGCTCGGAGCGCTGGCATCAGTCCCACTGGCCAGGTCCCGTTCCGTGGCGATCAGCGCGGTAACCGGGGCGGTGACGGGGAGCATCCTCCTCGCCGCAGCTCTCTTCTCGTTGTTGGGGGTGTGAGACAATACCGAGGTGGCGGTCACAGTTGGCATGCCACGGCTTGGAGGCGCGCATGGGCAACAAGGACAAGGGCGGCAAGAACACCAAGACGGTGGCGGCGAAAGACCTCAAGCAAAAGAGGCAGGACAAGAAGGCCAAGCGGGCGGCGAACGACGCCAAGAAGACTCGGGTCACGTAGCAGACTCCACCCGGGTCGACTCGAGGTCGCGCCAACAATTCGCCGCGACCTGGAGTGTCCCGATGCCGGCCAGCGTCGATTCCGCCCCTTGGTTGAGATTGACTCCATCTGGGTTCAACCCATCGAAGGTGCCGCCGGATTCAGCGTCGTAGAGCAGGGCATTCTTGTCGTTGTTGCCGAGAAGCCAACCGGCGGCCCGCAGGGCCCTTCTTGCCCATCTCGACTCGCCCGTCACGGACCAGGCTCGATAACAGGCGTCGGCCATGGCCCACGCTTCGATGGGCTGTTGATCGAATCCCGGTTCGCGAATACCGGGCTCACGCCCTCCGACTGGTGTGAAGCTGAACCGGTTTCCTTGACTCTCGTTCAGTGCCAGCCAATCGAGAAGACGAATCCCCAGGCTCGTCCGACGCGCATCTCCGAGGGCGATCCCCGCAGCGATGAGTGCCTCTGGGATTCGGGCATTGTCGTAAGTGAGCCTGGTCTCCGGCCACCCGATCGTCGCTCGGGCAGCCGTGGCGATCAAGCTGCTTGCTCGATCGAGTAGCTCGACAGCAGGTTGGACCTGGACCCCGCCCGGTGACGACTTCGGCCGCTCCCAGTGCCGCGTACGCGTTCGACCTCAGATGCAACGATTGGAAGGTTGCACAGGACTCGAATTCCTCGAGCGCGGCTTCCTTCATCCAAGCCTCCGGCCCCTGTCGGGCGATGGCACCGAGGCCCCACCAGGCCCTTCCCTCGCTGTCGTCGCTACCGGTGTCGTCAACCCATGAGCCTGTTGAATCCCGACGGTTGTGGAATCTGCCATCAGGTTTTCGTGCGGAGAGGACGAAACCGAGATATATGACCGCGAGATCGGTCAGGTCCTCGGTCTGCTCGCGTGCGACGACCACCAGGGCGCGTGCGTTGTCGTCGTTGCAGAACCCATGTTCCGGCCGCGGCATCGAATAGCGAGCGTGCTCCCAGAGACCACGATCTTCAGTGAGGTCTCGCAGGTGCCCGAAAGTCGGACGGGGAAACCGAACGCCGCCTGCGGAGGGGTGAGTGAGATCTGCGAGGTCACCCCGCGGCACGTTGACGATCCAGAGTCAGGGCGCGTGGAGGTCCGGTGTCGCAATCTCTGACATCGTCGCTGCGAACCGCTCACCGATCGTCGGCCAATACCACTCCCTTGCGAGCTGTTGCGCTCGCTGCGCCATGAGCAACCGTGTCGGTCGATCAGAGAGGATCTGCCGCAGCTCCCCGGCGAGACAATCGGGATCGCCGAAGGGCACGACCGATCCGGTACCCCCGGAGAGCAGTTCAACGGCGTGGGGAAATGCGGTGGCGACCACCGGTTTGGCGGCTGCGATCGCCTCCACGAGGACTCCTGAGGTCACCTGTTCGACCGATTCGTATGGGAGGACGACCAGATCGGCACTGCGGACAAGACGGGCGAGATCCGCCCGGCTCAGGTATCGGTTGTCGAACTCGATCATCTTCCCCAATCTCAAGTCCTGGGTCAGCGACTTGAGGCTCTCGCGATAGCTTTCACCCGACTCCCGGCGCACGTGAGGATGGGTGGCACCGGCTATCAGATAACGGGGGAGCGGATTCATGTCAACGAGATCGGCGACGGCCGCGATCGCCCACTCCAGGCCCTTGCCCGGGCCGATGAGTCCCCAAGTCAGGATCAAAGGACGATCGCCCGACACGAGCGACGGACCCGCAAACTCAGGGTCTGCTCCATGTGCGATCACAGCGATTCGACCCGGCTCGACGTGGTAGCGGTCGACCAGACGCCGGGAGGCTGTCTCACTCATCACGATGATCAGTTCGGCGAAGTCACACAGTCGTTCCATGATCATCCGCTGGTGAGCTGTGGGTTCACGCAGGACGGTGTGAAAAGTGACGGCGGTCGGTACATCCAGGCCCGACATGAGATCGAGCACTTCGATGCCATCTCGGCCGCCGAATATGCCGAACTCGTGCTGGATCGAAACGGTGTCGTACGTGTTGAGGATCGAAGTCGCCGTGCGGAGGGAGGTGTGGTCGCCAGTCCGATGATGGAACACGACGGGCGCACCAGCATCACCAGCGAATCCGTCGCTCAATCTCACCACGCCCAACCGCCTTGTTGGCTTTCCCACTACTCCTGCAATGGCCTCGACGAGGGAGGCGCTATAGGTGGCGATCCCGCACACCGTGGGCGGGAACGTGGACACAAATCCTATGGATGGATCCGAACCAGGTGTCATGAGACTTCTTCTCCTACGGGCGCGCGTCAAGTGACTGGGTGTCACTGGTCCAAGCAGTGGTTCCGGTTCGACGGGCCGGAGGATCCGCGAGCAAAAGTGAGCGGCGCGGTCGCGCCGCAGCTCTCGATCCTAGCTTCGATGTGGCATTGTGAAGAAGTCGACATCGACCTCTCCGCCGATCGGCTGGGATGGCTCGACACCGAGGTGGTTACATTCTGAAGCCGAAGAAGGGTCTCATCTCGGCTGGTCTTCGCCGGCAACCCCTGCGAGACTGCGCAATCCTTGCGCCCGTAGCTCAATTGGATAGAGCGTCTGACTACGGATCAGGAGGTTGGGGGTTCGAGTCCCTCCGGGCGTGCCAGGAATCCTGTGGCCACGATTGCCGGGGAGACGCTGAGCGCCACGCCCGCCACTCAAGACAGTTCGTTTCCCGGATCCCGGCCACCGCTCGAGAGGTCCGGGCAGAATGAGCCCGATGAAGCTGGTGGTCACCGCGTTCGTCACGGTCGATGGCGTCATCGAGGGGCCTGGCTTCGACGAGCATCGGGACGGCAAGAACGCCTGGGCGCTCCGGGTCCAGAACGAGGAGGACGGTTGGTTCAACCGGAACCTCGTCTTCAGCGCAGATGCCTTCCTCCTCGGTCGCAAGACCTATCAGATCTGGGCCGCCTTCTGGCCGACCGCCACCGGCGACGAGGAGTTGGTGACGCGGATGAACGAGATCCCGAAGTACGTGGTGTCGAACACCCTCACCCGCGCCGACTGGGCCAATTCCACCATCTTCAGCGGCGACGTCGTCTCTCAGATCGCTCGGCTCAAGGAGCGGTCCGAAGGCGACCTGCTTGTCTACGGGAGCCCCGACCTGGTCGACACGCTGCTCGTCAACGAACTGATCGACGAATTCCGGCTCCTCTTCTACCCGGTGATCCTCGGTAGCGGGAAACACATGTTCCGGGAGGGCATCGAAACCCACCATCTCCGACTGGTCGAGTCCCGAACCTTCAGCTCAGGAGTCGTGCTCCTCACCTACCAGCCCGAATCGGAAGTGCCCACCAGTCAATACGTGGAGGACTATTCCTGGACTCAGGAGCAGGTGCGCTCGTTGCAAGCCGCCCAGGACGTGGACCGGGTCCTGGCCACGGTGCTGTTCACCGACCTGGTCGATTCGACCGGGCAGGCCGCCGCCCGCGGCGATCGGGCGTGGCATCAGCTCCTCGACCGTCACGACGACGCTTCGCGTACCGAGGTCGAGCGGTGGATGGGTCGCTACGTCAAGAGCACCGGTGATGGGATGCTGGCCACGTTCGATGCGCCCACCCGAGCATTGCGCTGCGCCTTCGAGCTACGCGAGGCGGTGGCCCGCATGGGATTGCAGGTGCGGGCAGCCATCCACAGCGGTGAGGTGGAGCGTCGCCACGACGATGTCGGCGGGATCGGAGTCCACATCGCCTCCCGCGCCCTCGGCGCAGCCGCACCCGATCAAGTGGTGGTGACGCGCACCGTGCGAGACCTGGCCACCGGGACCGACCTTCAGTTCGTCCCGCTCGGCAAGGTCAGCCTGCGTGGTGTTCCCGGTCAGTGGGAACTCTTCGAGGCATCGCTCTCCTAGGAGGTCGGGGGACGGAAGTCAAGGGGTGGCGACGCGTCGGCCAGACTCGAACGATTCGATAGACGCGTGCGCAAGCTGCAGTGCTCTTCGTCCGGCTCGGGCATGGATTGGCGGTTCCTCGCCATTCGTGAAGGCGACAAGAAGGTCATCGAGATATCGATCGAACATCTCATGGAACGCCCGGTCTCTGTCGTTGAAGTAACCCGCTTCCCACACAGTGGAGTGCTCGTCGCCCGCCTTGCTGAACACGTAGCGACGAACGGTGTCCTCGACCAGCAACCGACCGTGCGTGCCGTTGACCTCGAGGTAGTGGGTGTTTGGGTAGGTATAGGACGAGTCGTAGCTACCGACGAGGCTCCCTACCGCTCCGGAGGAGAATCTGACGGCGATGGCCATGGTCGAGTTACCTAGTCCGGTGAGATTGTCGACCATCTGGGCCATGACGTTTTCGATCGGACCACATAGGTGCTCGAGCATGTCGAAGCCGTGACATTGGGTCTCGATCAGATTTGCGTGAGGGTGTGCGCTAGTGCCCGCCTCGCCTCCGAATCGCCAAGTGGCAAAGACGGGCTGGCCCAATTCGCCATTTTCGATCGACTGCGCGTGCCTGGCGAACAGGAACGGCGTAACGATGGTTGAAATTGATGGCGAAGAAGAGAGAACGCTCCTCGTGCCGCGGCAAGCAGACGGTCGGCCTCGTCGAGATCGAAGACCAGTGGTTTCTCGACCAGGAGCGGGAATCCGGCCTCGATTGTCTTCATCGTCGTCTCGAAATGGCCCTCGTTGGGCAAGCACAACGACACCAGATCAGGTGTCTTCTCTTCTAGCATCTTGTGAAGATCGAGATAGGCATCGGTCCCAAATTCGGCGGCCCGTTGTTCCGTCTTCTCTCGGGTTCGCCCGACGACCGCGACCAGCTCGGTGTCGGCACGGCGACTGAACAACCGCGCATGCTCTCGGCCCCACCATTCCCCCGTTCCCACCACGGCCACTCGCACCTGGTCAGTCATTGTTCTGGTTTCCTTTTGCTCAGCCCCTTCCAGGACTCCCGAAGATGAGTGGCGGCTCGCTCCGGGACAACGTCGTTGATGAAGGCGCCTGCGGCAGATTCGCTGGATGCCAGGTATTTCAGCTTGCCCGGTGCTCTCCTCGGCGAAACGACCTCGATTCGGAGATGTGAAAGCTCACGCATCTCATGGATCGGAGCCTGAAAGAGCGTCGAGAGATAGGGTATGGGTTCGTCGAAGAGCCCATCGAACGCCGCAGTGACATCGGCTTGGAGACGAAGCAGCTCGCGACGTTCGTCTCTTGTCAGGTCGGCGAGGTCGGCAACGTGTGCTCGTGGCTGAATGTGGGTCTCGTAGGGCCACCGTGCCGCTGACGGCACATAGGCGACAAAGTTGGCCGTCTCGGCGACGATGCGTCGCCCATCCTCGATCTCGGCGTCGAGCACCGCACAGAAGAGACACGTGTCGTGATCGACTCGAAAGCGGGCCGCCGCTTGGAGAGCCCGTTTCGGCTTCGGCGGGATGAAGGGATAGGCGTAGATCTGCCCATGAGGATGGTGGAGCGTCACTCCCACGTCGGATCCTCGATTCTCGAATACCAGCACGTATTCGACCCCGGGCAAATGTGACAGTTCCTGCGTCCGATCGACGATCGAATCAGCGATCGTGCCCAGACGCTCGTCCGACAGGTAGGAGAACGAGGTCTCGTGGTCGCTGCTGAAACAGATGACCTCGCATCGGCCCACGCCACCGGCGACACGAAGCAGGCCGCTGTGACCTGTGGTCTTTGGAAATGAGGTCAATGACGGGAAGCGGTTCTCGAATACGACCACGTCGTAGTCGGAGGCAGGGATCTCGCTGGCGTGGCCCTGGGTGCTCGGACAGAGCGGGCATTCGTCGAGAGGTGGGAGATGGGTCCTCGTTTGACGGTGCGACGCCACTATCACCCATTCCTCCTGCAAGGGGATCGAAGCGCAATTCGGATTCAGTGGAGGAGGGCCCGAGATCGGCGCGTGTCGACCTCGGGATGGCCCCCGGGGGCTCGGTCGTCGAAGTAGATCAGGGCGCGACCATCGGCCAGGCTGGTCGAGCTCTTGACCATGGGATGGGTGTCCACCAGTGCTAGGTGACCTTTCCTGCTCTGCGGAGCTCGCGTTTGGCGAACAGGCTCTGCGCCGACACAACGATGATGAGGAACGTTCCGCTGACGACGAGCTGGTGGTAGTAGCTGAGTGTTCCGACCTGGTTGATGAGATTCTCGATCACGCCGAGCAGGAGCACACCTGCGAGTGTCCCTGTCAGCCCACCGGACCCTCCGGTGAGCAGCGTCCCTCCGATGACAACGGCGGCTATCGCTTCCAACTCGAGGCCGGCGCCGATGGTGGAGAGACCCGATGACGACCGGGCGGCGACGAGGAGCCCGGCCACACCGCAGAGAAAGCCCATCAGCGTGTACAGGACGACCTTGACCCGGACCACCTGAACTCCCATGAGGAGGGCCGCCTCCTCGGAGCCACCGATGGCGTATGTGTTGTAGCCGAATCGGGTCCGATTCAGCAGCACCATCCCCAGCAGGAGGACCGCCAGAGCGATCCAGGCCGGCAGGCCGACGCCGAGAAAGGTGGATTGCCCGAGGGCAGTCACCCATTCACCTTCCGGGATCAGATGTGTCGTGTTGCCGTTGTCGGAAATCTTGAATGCGAGCCCGCGGGCGAAGAGCAGGCCTGCCAGCGTGACGATGAAGGGGGGCATGCGGCCCTTGCCGATCAGTAGCCCCTGGATCAGGCCGATCGCGGTACAGACGGCAAGAGGGATGAGGATCGCCGGGCCGGAGCCCCACCTCGACGAGTAAGCCATCAGCACCGCGCCCAACGCCAGCATCGAGCCCACCGAGAGGTCGATTCCGCCGCTGATGATCACAAAGGTCATACCGACCGCGATGATCAGGAGGAACGAGCTGGCGACAGCCATGCTGGCGAAGTTCCGGGCGCTCAGGAACGTGCTGCCGAAGGCGACGGCACCAACCGAGACCACCACGATGAGTACGGGGATCGCGGGAGTGCGTCTGAGATATGCCAGCGTGACTGGGACAAGGCCCTCCTGCTCCACATCGCCCTCCTGCGGAGGCGGGGCGGGAGGTCGAGAGAGATCGAGCGCGCTCATCTGGCCCCTCGATCGCGCTGGAAATACACCGCGGCGATGATGATCGCCGCCTGGACCATCCTCGCGTCCGAGTCGGAGAGGTCATGCCGGATGAGGGTCGAGAAGACCAACTGCATCAGTAGCGCGCCGGCGACAGTGCCGAGGACTCTGACTTTGCCGCCTCTCAGCGGCGTTCCGCCAACCACGACTGCCGTTATCGCGCTCAGCTCGATCAATAGGCCAACGAAGCTCGGGTCTGCGGCGGCGGATCGGGCAGTGACCAACATTCCAGCGATAGCAGCGAAGACAGCACAGACGACATAGACGGCGAGCAGCACTCGACGAATCGGCAAACCGGCGCCGAGAGCCGCCCGAGGATTCCCGCCAATGGCGATCACATTTCTCCCGAACCGCGTTTGCCTCACCAACACTGCAGTAGCAACGGCCAGGATTCCGGCGATGAGCGCACCGATCGGTACTCCCCAGAGTCTGTTCTGCCCGAGGGCGGCCAGCGTCGGATCGAAGATCTCGACCAGTCGACCGCTGGTGAACGCGAGGGCAATGCCGCGCCCGGCCACAAACAGGCCAAGAGTGGCGATGATGGGCTGGATGCCCAGGAACGCCACCAGAGATCCATTGAGAAGCCCGGCGACCACCCCGACGACGAGCGCCATGGCTATCGCCAGCCATGGACTCTGATCCACGAAGATGGCGACCATCGCAGCGGCCAGCGCCATGACTGCGCCCACCGAGAGATCGATGCCGGCTGTGCCGATCACCAACGCCATGCCCAAAGCGACTATCACAACAGGGGCCACCTGAACCAGCTGGAGCTGAAGGTTTCGCAACGATGCGAAGTTCGGAGTCGCTATGAGGTTGAATATGACGACGACGGCAAGGGCGAGGTAGACACCCTTCTCACGGACGAATCTCCAGACCCTCTCCGACGTTATCGAGGGCGATGAGCTGGTGAGGGCGGTCACGATGACTGCTGCCGAGTTTCCGTGTCAGCATGAGCGATGAGGTCCATCACCGCGTCCTCGCTGATGGCATCAGCATCCAACTCACCGACGACCACTCCTTCCTTGAGCACGAATATGCGGTTCGATCCCTCGATGACGTCTTCGAGCTCCGAGGAGATCAGGATGACGGCCAGGCCGTCGATGGCCAGCTCATCGATCAACTCCTGGATCTCGGCTTTCGCCCCGACATCTATTCCTCGCGTCGGCTCGTCGAGCAGGACGACCTCAGGGTCGTTGCTGAGAAGTCTTGCGAGCAGGACCTTCTGCTGGTTGCCCCCGGAAAGCTCGTCAACGCTTTGATCCAGGTCGGTCACCTTGATCTGCAGTCGGTCGACGTACTTGCGGACGATCGCTTCCGTCTTGGAATTCGACACGAACCCCCATCTGGCAACTGATCGGCCTGCCGCCAAGGTGATGTTGTCCTTGACCGACATGGTCGGAACGATGCCTTCGGCCTTCCGGTCCTCGGGGAGCAGGCCCACACCCTTGGACATGGCCGAGGCAGGGGAGCCACGCTTGATAGTCGATTCCTTCACTCTTATGTCACCGTCGTCGAGTCGCAACAATCCGAAGATCCCCTGAACGGTCTCACTACGGCCCGATCCGAGGAGACCTGCCAGTCCAACGACCTCTCCCGCACGCACATCGAGGGAAACGTCGGTGAGGACGCGATGCCGAGTCAACCCATTGGCTACCAGCACTGGCTCGGCGCCGATGCGGCGACCATCGAGGTTGAACGCGGTCTTGCCCGAGGAGCGAACGTCCTGAACGTCTCGCCCCAACATGGTGGCAACCAGTTCCAGACGGGTGATGTCTGTGACCGGTCCCGTGTGGACCAACCGACCATCACGCAGGGCGGTCACCTGATCGCAGAGCTCGAATATCTCGTCGAGGTCGTGGCTCACGTATAGAAGGGCCACCCCGTCGTCTCGAAGGATTCGGATCACCCGAAACAGCTGCTCGACCTCGTTGGGCTCCAGTGACGAAGTCGGTTCGTCGAGGATCACGACCTTCGCGTCGGTGGACACCGCCCGGACGATGGAAATCATCTGCTGGACGGCGACGCCGACCGAGCCGAGAGGGCGCCGTGCGTCGACTGCGATGCCATATCGACGAAGGAGGCGAGCCGCGTCTGTATTCATCTTCTTGACATCGACCAGCCCAAACATCCGCGTTGGCTCCCGACCAAGCAGGAGATTCTGAGCGATGCTCATGAAGGGCTCGAGGTTGATTTCCTGAAACGTCGTGCTGATACCGGCTTCCCAGGCCTGACGAGGGCCGGCAAAGGCAACGGGCTCACCCTCGAGTCGCAGCTCACCCTCGTCGGCTCGGTAGACCCCGTTGATCAGCTTGATCAGCGTTGACTTCCCAGCGCCGTTCTCACCGACCAATCCATGGACGGTCCCGGGATGGATGTCGAGGGAGACCGAATCGAGGGCGATGACCCCCGGGAACCGCTTGGTGAGTTTGATCGCTTGGAGCGTCGGTTCGCCAGGGGCCACGGGAGTCATCACCCTCGTCGTCGTGGAAGGGCCGGAGAGAGTCTCGCGCGCTTCGGATTGGTTAGTAGGCGTTGGGCAGTTCGGCCTCGGCGTTTTCGGGGGTGTACTCCTTGTCGGAGATGATGGTCACCTCGGGCACTCCCTCTCCGTTGTAGAAGAGGTCGAGAGCACGGAAGGCGAGCGGTCCGAATCGGGGGTTCGACTCGATCACACCAGAGATCCATCCATCGATGATTCCCTGGACCGCACCCTGTGTGCCATCGATCGTGATGATGGCGACATCACCGGGGGCATATCCGGCGGCCTGAAGGGCGGCAACGGCTCCCAGCGCCATCTCGTCATTGTGGGCGTAGATCGCGGTGATCTCCGGGTTGCTCGTGATGAGCTGCTCGGTCACTGTCTGCCCCATGGCCCGCTCGTAGTTGGCCGCCTGTTGGGCGACGATCTCGAGGTTGGAGCCCGCGGTCTCGAGCTGCTCGAGAAACCCGTCGTTGCGGTCGGTGGTGACGTTCACACCAGGTGCGCCGAGGAGGATGGCGACGTTTCCTTCATCGCCGGTGACGCGCATCATCGCATCCGCGGCTCGTCGGCCTTGCTCGACGAAGTCGGAACCGACCCACCCGATGTAGTCGGTGCATGCTGTCTTCGTAGTCAAGCGACGATCGATCGTCATGATCGGGACACCGGCCTCTTGGGCATAGGTGAGAGCGGGGTCGAGCCCCTCGGAGTTCAAGGGCGAGATGATGAGAGCATCAGCGCCCTGATCCACCATGCTCTGAATGTCCGAGATCTCCTTGTTCAAGTCGGACTCGGCGTTGGTGGTTATCAGTTCGACGCCGAGCCGTTCAGCCTCGGCAACGATCGACTCGGTCTCCGCGATCCGGAACGGGTTTGCTTCCCGTTCTGACTGGGCGAAGCCGACCAGACCATTCAGGAGGTCGACGTGCTCGACACCCCCGTTGTAGTCGCCGTACACGCAGGTGTCGCCCTCGGTCCGGTCAACTTGTTGCGCGGCCTCGTCGGTTTCCAGGCCTCCGCTGGCAGTGGTGTCGGTTCCGCCGGCGACGGCGGTGGTCGCGACTGCCGTCGCTTCCGTGGCCTCGGTGGTCGGGGCTGCCGTCGCTTCCGTGGCATCGGTGCCCGCAGACGTCGTGCCCGTCGCTCCAGCAATGGTGGTGTCGCCTGCCGTCGTTCCGCAGGCGGCAACGAGCAGGGCGAGTATCGCTACCAGTACCACGGTCCTTGCCATGGTTCGGTCCTGTCGCATGGATAGTCCTCCTCCGGTGCTCGCGGACGCAACTCACGTCGTCCAAAATCGAACGAGAGTTACCAACTACGATCGTTACGGTATCAAGTCTGATCAACAGCGTCAACCGTTGCTACGTGGGAACGGGGCTGCGAAAAGGGCGTCTGACCCACTTGAAGCGCCAGGATATGCTTGAAAGGCTGGTCAGGGTGGGCGGGAATCCGTTGTTCAGAAACGATCAGAAATGGTATACAATGATTGAATGATCCCGGCTGAGAGACGGAGACTGATTCTTTCGAGAACGAGGACAGCGGGCGTGGTCTCCATCCCATCGCTTGCTGATGAACTCGGCGTCTCTGCGCTGACTGTGCGACGGGATCTGAAGAGAATGGCCGACGAAGGGTTGCTCCTCAGAACTCGAGGCGGCGCATCTATTCGCGATTCGCTGGCCAGAGAGTTGAGCTTTCTGGAGAAAACGGCAGAAGCCCACGAACAGAAAGTGGCGATCGCCACCGCAGCAGCATCCCTCATCGAGCCCGGGGATTCGATAATCCTCGGACCCGGAACATCGACCTTGGAGCTCGCCCAGCAGATCATGCTGGTACCGGATCTCACGGTGGTCACCAATTCGCTGCTCGTCATCGACGCGATGATGAATGTCTCAGACATCCAGATCGTGGCCACGGCCGGTTCCTTGCGGCGCTCGATCCGGGCGCTGGTCGGCCCGTTGACGGAGGAGAGCCTCCGGTCTCTGCGGGTCAACAAAGTGTTCATGTCGGGTAACGGTGTGTCTCGAAGCCGCGGCTTGACCACCCCTGAGGTGATCGTCGCCTCATCTGACCGTGCCCTAGCCAAAGCCGGCGAGCGGCGGATCGTGCTCGCCGACTACACGAAGATCGGGCGAGACACCATGTGGCAGACGATCAGTGTCGACGCGATCGACGTACTGGTCACGGACGACGGGGCGGATCACGCTGAGCTAGAGGCTCTTCGTCGCGAGGGCGTTGACGTGATGATTGCGACTGTGCCTCCATCGTCGGGTCCGAGCCGCACAAATGAGTAGGTCCTTTAGGTTGCGGCTTCGAGTCCCTCCCGACGTGCCGTTGAACCTGCTCTCTCTGCGGTCAGTTACCGGACCAAAAAGCGGTCGATCTCGTCGATGAATGTCTGCCATGCAGGTTCGCCCTCGGTAAGTATGTGATTGCGGCTATCGAGCAGGACAAGCTTGCTGTTTGGGATGGTTGCGGCCAACTCCATTGCTTGAGAGACCGGGACGCGGAGGTCGCCTCGGGAATGGAGGATGAGGGTGGGGCAGCTCACCTGGGGGGCCGCGTCGAGAACATTGATTTGGGCGAAGACCTCGAGGAACTTCACCACATTGTCCACCGAGGTGGTGGCTCGCTGGAGTTCATTGAACGCGTGCCATAGCTCTGCGCTCCCATCGGGAAGAAACTGGCCGGCGAACACCTGACGGAAGCTTTCGTCTTCCCGGCGCCATCCGACACGCGCCAATTCGAGGTTCAGCGCTGCCTCGTCCCGCTCCTCAGGAGTCTCGGCTCGTGCGAGACGTCCGCGGGCATAGGCACCAGCGAGGATGAGTTTGCTGACCCTTTCAGGGTGCCTGACGGCATAGGCGACGGCCACCGCACCACCCTGGGAGATGCCGAGAAGGGGAAAGCGGTCGATGCCCACCGAGTCCACCACCAACTCGAGGTCATCGACCCAGGCATCGAAGGTGAACTCGTCAACATTCCAATCGGAGAGGCCGCACCCTCGCTCGTCATAGCGGATCAATTGGAAGCGGTCTGCGAGCTGGTGGAGCCAGTGCGACCAAACCGGACTTCCCCATTCGAGGTCGAGGTGGGTCAGCCAATTGGCTGCCTTGACCAGAGGAGGGCCCTCGCCCGCTACGGCGAAAGCAACCCGAACCCCGTCAGGCGATGTGACGTAGCGGATCTCTTGCGTGACCGGTTTGGACGGGGCGCCTACCACCACGACGTCGCCGACGAATCTGTAGCCGCGGCGGTGCACGGTTCGTATCAGGCGCTGGGTGCGGCCGTCGTCGCCGATCGCCCGTCTCGCTGCCTTTACTCTGCTGGTCAGAGCCGACTCGCTGACGAAACGGTCGCCCCAGATATTGTCGAGCAGCTCATCCTTGGGAACGAGGCGGCCGCGGTTGACCACTAGGTACGCCAACACCTCCAGCACCTGTGGCTCGGTGTTGACGGTTAGTTCTCCGCGGCGCAGCTGGAACCGGTCGAGGTCGAGCTCGAAGTCCTCGAATCGATAGGCCGGCGGACTCACGTCCGTCTGGTCCTATACGGCATCTGTGGAGATCTCCACGGCTTCTCCACGGCTTCTCCAAGCATTCTGTTCCTAATGGTGACATTCTGCAGCGTCGAGGAGGCGGCCATGAGGGTCGCCTGCGAGGGGGAGAGGGGGAAACCTGCCCATGAGAGTCAGCTACCACTGCCCGCAGCCCGGGTGCAGCCGTACCGTCGAGGCCAGCCTGTCGGAGACGATGGCATCGACGCAGGGTCCGGTTGTTCACGTGTCGATCAAATGCGCCGAGGGGCACTGGTTCTACCTGCCGGAGGACTTTCTCGAACGTTGCTTCGAGGAGACGGCACAGCCACAAGTGTCCGTCGCAGTCTGAGCGTCCGAACTACATCCAGTTTTTAATCGGGTTTCGGAGCTGACGGGTGGCGGCTTCGAACCAGTCATGAATCGTTCTTCCGTGAAGATCCGCCCAGCGCTGTCTTACTTCCCAGAAATAGTCGCGCAACGGCGGAATCCGTTGAGAGGTGGCGGCAGCAACCAGGTCGGCGATGGTGAGATTCCACTCCGATGGAACGGGATCGAGCTTGGGGTACCCGCCAGCGCCCCGTCGAGCTTGGACGGCGGCGACACGCAGCGGGACGGCATCGGCGATCGGCTGATCCTCGACGAGGACGGCGGTCAGGACGACTAGGTGGACGGCGACCGATTGTGTTGCTTGCGGCGAGTCGTCACCGGGGTGCTGGGCGGCGTATGCGTCGACCATCAGTGGCGACCAACGGGAAGGTGGCATCGGCGGCTCGCCGGCCATCAGCCTCGTGTACAGATCCCAGCACGCAGACGAAGCGCCGATGTAGCGATGGATCGGACCGCCGCCGCCGGGGAGTCGCCCGTAACAACCGGGACAGGTCGACCCGCCGTTCACCGCAGCGACAGGTACATGATGTGGAGGCCGACCAGACCTTGGCTCGGGGAGCGGAACGCCTCGGGGACCGTCCCCACTATCGCAAACCCGAGGCTCTCCCAAAGCTTGACCGCAGCCGTGTTGCTCTCGACAACGGCGTTGAACTGGATCCCGTGGTATCTGTTGTCACGGTGCCAGCCGACGACGTACTCGCCCAAGAGACGGCCCATGCCTAGGCCACGTGCCTCGGTTGTCACCATAAAGCTGGCGGTTCCGATGTGGTCGCCCGGGCCGGGCCGGTTGGGTCCCATCTTGGCCGACCCGACAGTCGTTCCTCGGTCTTCGAGGACCACCGTCTGTCCCGGGGCAGGCTCCATCCACAAGCTCCGGCCCGCCTCCGACGTCACGTCCGTCGGGTACGCATAGGTCTCCCCTTCCCTGACGATGTCCTCGAAGAACGGCCAAATCGAAGGCCAGTCCTCGTCGGTGGCTTGACGGATGATCGGTCGCATCAACCTGCCGTTTTGGCCGCGTAGTGGAGATGGGTGACCAATGGCGACGAGAACACCTTGGTCATGTCAGCTCCTCGCCAGTCGCATCCCCGCTTCTCACCGCCACGAACTCCGCCAATCGACCCAGGGTCTGTTCGGTAGCTTCGATGGCGCCGTGATCGACGGCGCTATCGCGTTGCGCGGTGGTGTCGAAGACGGATCGCAGGGTGATTTCGGTTCTGTCCCCCCGCGAGGCGATGGAGACGGTCGATATGAACGCTTCCCGATCGTCGCGATCGGCGCCATGCCGGTATTTGATTCGCTCCGGGGGGCTGGTCTCGAGCCACTCGATCCAGTTCGGGTAATCGGTTCCATCGGGTCCGTGCATCATGAAGTCCCATGCACCACCCGGCCGGAACTCGAAGGCGTGTGTCGAGACCGTGAACCCGTTTGGTCCGAACCAACGACCCAGGTGTGCAGAGTCGGTGAAAGCCTCGAAGACGAGGTCGGGGGGACCGTCGATCAGGTGGGAGACGACGATCTCCCGGTCGGTTTCCGTCTGGCGGCTAGCGGGACTCTCCATTTGTGCTCCTCGCGTTGAGTTCCTTCAAGTATTAGTTGTCAACCCTGGGTTGGGCCAAAGACGCCGACCGGATTGGCTCGTCAGATCTTCGGGAGGTTGAAGCCCGACTTCTTGACCACGTAGTCGCGTGATTCGACCACCGCCCGCTTGACCGCTTCCCAGTCGACGTGGAGGAGCATGCCGTGGCGCTTCATCACCTGCCCTGCGATGAGCACTGTGTCCACGTTCCCTGTGTCCATTCCGACCACCACGGCGGTTGTGGGATCGTTGAGCGGGGTGACGTTCATCCGATCGGTCCGCAGCATGATGACGTCCGCCTGTTTTCCCGGGGTCAGGCTCCCCACCTTGTCTTCCAACCCGTTGGCGCGAGCACCTTCCACCGTGGCGTACTCGAGGACGTCCCGCATCGAGATCGGCGGCTTGCCCTGCGCCGATGCCAGGGCCCGCTGCAGAGTCAGCACCGAGCGCATCTGGTTGAACATGTCGGCGGGGACGTTGGTCTCGACGTCAACGCTGAGACTGGGGCGGAGGCCGCGGTCGAGGAACTTCTGTATCGGCGGCATACCGTGGCCCATCATCATCTCCACCGGCGAGGCCAGGGACACGGTGCCGCCGGTGTCGACGATCATCTGGATCTCCGTGTCGTTGAGGGTCGTGCAGTGGATGTACGTGGTGTCGGGGCCGAGCAGCCCGGCAGCACCCATCTCCTGGACCTTTGCGTCTTGGCCATAAGTCCCGACACCGACGTGAGCGGTGATGCGTGCCGCCGTTTCCCTTGCCAGCTTCCAGTGGTCGCGCGACACCTCGAAGTCGGTGAACTCCGGGCCCGGGGCGGCGAGGGCGAGGGTCAGCCGCTGATCCTTGGTGGAGAAATGCTCGGTGGCGGCGCGGACAAACCAGCTCGGCTGACGCTCCTCCCATTTTCCCCACCAAGGGAACCCGTAGGCGAACACCGCACGCATGCCCGAGTCCCTGAGGGCCTGGATCACGGCGTCGGTGTGTGCCGGTGATGCCTGGATATGCGACCAGTCGAGGAGAGTGGTGATCCCGGCGTCGATAGCCCCGAGAGCACTCACCAGATCTCCGATATAGGCATCCTCGGGCCGAAAAGCAGGCGCCAGCTTGTGGAGGACGAACGAGATGTAGCTCGTCCTCCCCTCCAGCGGGACATCGGTGCCGATGTTGCGGAGGATGCCCTCCCAGATGTGGCGATGAGAATCAACGAACCCGGGGAGGACGATCATCCCGGAGGCATCGATCACCTCAGCGCCGTCGACTGCCAGACCGGGCCCGACCGCGGCTATCCGGTCATATTCGATGAGAACGTCGGCTTCGGCGAAGTCGCCGACCTTCCCGTCGAGCGAGAGCACGATCCCGCCCTTGATCAACTTCCTCCCCGTCGGCACCACTCTGAAGTCGGTACCCGCCGGGTAGAGGTCGGGGAGTGCGGCCACATGCGGTGGCTCGCTCCCGATGACGATGCGGCGGGCTCGCCGGTAGTTGCGCTTGACCAACTCCTTGATGTCTCCCACCTGGAAGAGCACGATCCCGATGAGGACGAGCACGCCGATGATCAGAAGCCCGTAGTCGGCGCTGAGTCCGAGGAATGGGACAACCGTGATGATCAGGGCTAGCAAAAGTGCTGCGACGACTCCACCGATGAATGTGGCCCGGCCGCCGGAGAGCGCCGCACCGCCCAGCACAGCAGCGGCGATGCTGTTCAAGGTGTAACTGCTCCCGATCTGGGCATTGCCGACGCCGGAACGCGCCATCACGAAGAAGGCGGCAATGGCGGCGAACAAGGCCGAGAGGAGGAGGGCCCGGACCCTGATCCAGTTGGTGCGGACGCCACCCCGCTTTGCCGATCGCTCGTCGAACCCGACCGACCGAAGCTGCAGTCCCGACCCACTCGAGTGCAGCCAGACATCGAGGAGCCCGGCCCCGACGACGACGGCGATGAAAGCCACTGGCACCGGACCGATGCCTCCGCGGAGCAGGGAGAGAAACCCGGGATCGATGGCGCCGCCCGGCGCTGGTCGAAGAGTCAGCGAGATCCCGTCGAGGATGCTCAGTGTCGCCAGCGTTGCGATTATCGAGGGGATCTTCACCCCGCGGACCAGGCCGGCGTTGACCAAACCGACCAGGACGCCGGCGAGCAGCACCGCACCGCTGCCGATCAGGATCTGGGTGCCGCTCGCCCCGGTCGGTATGAGAAAGGAGGCGATCACCACACCAAGGCTGATCATCGACCCGACCGAGAGGTCGAGGTAGCCGACGAGGAGGGCGTGGGTCTGCGCCATCGCCGCCACCGCCAACGGGATGGCGAGCAGGAGGATGTTGGCGATGTTCGTCGTGTTGACGAACCCGGGGAAACGCGTGCTCGTGTACCAGACCACGGCGATGATCAGCAGCACCTGGAGCGCCACCGGCATCCACAGCCGGACCTTGACGATCTTGCGCCACTTGTTGACGTCGCGGGCGTCACGCAGGACCTTGCGGACCGCTTGTCTCGCCGAGTCGACCGTTACCGAAGGGCCTGTCATGAGGCGGGCGGCGTTGCCGCTTTGGGCATGGCCACTCCGAGTGGCGAGCGGCCGGCACGGGATAGGCCGGGGCCCCGCACGATTGCTTCGACGATTCGCAGCTCGTCGAGCTCGTCACCCGGGATCTCCTCGATGATCGTCCCGCGCGACATCACGAGCACCCGGTCGCACAACCCGGATAGCTCGAGGGGGTCGCTCGACTTGACCAGGAGGGCGGCTCCGCTGTCGGTTCGGGCGCGAAGGGCGCGGTAGATGTCGAATCGGGATCCGACGTCGACACCCTGGGTGGGCTCGTAGGCGAGGATGACGACGGGTTTCCTGAGAAAGGTCCGCGAAACCGAGACCTTCTGCTGGTTGCCCCCCGAGAGGAACTCAACCGGCTGCTCGAGCGACGGAGTGCGGACCTCGAGCCGGGCGACGAGGTCCTTCACCGCCAGGCGCTCCGAGCGCCTCCGGAGGAACCCAAACCTGGTGAAGCGGCGCAGCGATTGGATGGTCGAGTTGACCCGAACACCGAGCACCGGCATCAACGCTTCGTGCTTGCGATCCCCAGGCAGGAGCATGACCCCCGCCCGCACAGCCTGGTGAGTAGAGATCAAGCTGAGCTCTTGGTCGTCGCAGACCACCCTTCCTGCCCGGGGTGGCGTCCTCCCGGCTAGGCAGTCGAAGAGTTGGGATTGCCCGTTGCCCTCGGCACCGGCGATCCCGACGACCTCGCCGCTCTCCAATGTGAAGCTCACCGGGCCAAACGCCTGACCCTGGAGCCCGTCTACTACGAGTACCTCGCGACTCTCATCAGATCGGGGGGACGGCGCGGGAAAGGCCGCCTCGAAGGGCCGCCCGACGATCAGGTCGACCAGGGCGTGCTCGCTTGTCTCCCCTGCATCGAACGTCCCCCTGGCCCTTCCGTCGCGGAGGACGGTGATCCGGTCAGCGATCTCGAGGACCTCGGGGAGGCGATGGCTCACGTAGACCACACCCATGCCGCGCCGCCGGCAGGCGGCGACTGTGCGGTGGAGCGCCTCGACCTCGTCCGGCCCGAGAGCGGTGGTGGGCTCGTCGAGGAGCAGCACCTTCGGGTTGGAGACGAGCGCCTTGGCCACCTCGAAAAGTTGTCTTTGGGCGAGCGTGAGAAACCCCGCGGGCGCATCTGGGAAGAGCTCGAGGTCCAGGTCGAACTCCCCCAGGAGCCGGCGCGCCCACTTCTTCCTCCTCCAGAACGGCGGCCGCTGGTCGGGTGGGGCGGCCAGATAGAGATTGTTCTTGACCGGCTGGGCCAGGATCAGCGAAGTGTCCTGGTAGGCCATGGCGAGGCCAAGCTGGCGTGCCAATGCCGGCGAGTCGGTCCGGAGGAGCTTGCTGCCGATGCGGACGGTCCCCGAGTCGGGCTCGACAAACCCGCTGGCGATCCCGAGGAGAGTCGACTTACCCGAGCCGTTCTCGCCGACGAGGGCATGCACCTCGCCGGCGCGGCAGTCAAAGCTGACATCTGTCAGCGCCCGGACCGCCCCGAACTGGCGGGAGACCCCGCTCAGCTCGAGGACGATCTCCGGGCTCGACTCTCCTCCTGGATCGCCTGGGCTCAACTCACCCTTCCGGGTACATCAGGGCGAGTACCTCGTCGGGGACGAGGGACGTTCCAGACACGGTCGGTGTCACCCGATCCGGGTCGCAGTCGTCCTGGGTCACCTCACGCATGACGTGGGGAACCACGATCTCTCCCGGTATCTCGGCGCCGGCGATGTTCATCATCTGGGCGGTCACCGCGGTGCGTGACTGGAAGTTGCCACCGGCGGAGAACCAGATGTGGTAGTTCGGGTTGTTCCGCTCGGCCCAGTCGCAGAACAGGGTCTGCTCGTCGGTCCGAACCGCGATCGTCATGTTCTCGATCGGCACACCATCCAACGCGGTGAACAGGCCGTCGGCGTACTCGTAGCTGAAACCGGCCATGTCCGGGTTGGTGGATAGCCATCCCCTGACGACATCGCGGGCGATGTCGTTGGCCCAGTAGGTGTCTCCCGTGGTCGAGTTCTCATCGGCCGGAGGGTTGATCACATCGATGCCCTCGCCCAGCGCCGGGATGTGGCACTGTTGCCAGCCGAGCGACAAAGCGTTGCCAGGCGTGCCGCCGAGGACGCCGATCGTGCCCTCACCGACTCCCTCGTTGATCACGCCGGCGAAGCTCTCTCCTAGGGAGCAGAGGTCCTCACCGACCACGCCGAGATAGTCCTCGCCTGGGATGAGCGAGCCATCCTGCTCGGGAAGACCGACCCATCCAGCCGAATATGACATGTATGGGATGCCTGCAGCCTCGGCAGCCTTGATGGAATCGCCGAGAGCAACACCCCAGTCGGGGTAGCCGATGATGAAGTCGACCCCACGCTCCACCATGAAGTTGATGTCACCGATGGGGACCGCCGGGTCGGTGGACCACTGGGCGTCACGGAAGACGATGGTCCCGATGTCCTCGTAGGTGAGCGCCTGGAGAATGGCCTCCATCCGGGTCACCTGCCGCCAGACGTTGAGCCCGCCGCCGTCGGCGTAACCCATGACCACCTCGCCGCCGGTGCCGGTCTCGCACTCACCACCACCGACGGTCGAGTTGTAACACTCGATGGCGGTGCTGATGGTGGCCTCGTCGAGATCCTGCTCGGCCCGGGCTATCGAAGCCAAGACGATCGGATCGGTCAGCTCGACCGGGCCGAGGGCCTTTTCGACCAAAGCCGGATCGGCATCGGTGCTTTCACCGTATGCGGAGAGATCGTCCGCTGCGGATGCCGTCGTCTCCGTGGCCACGGTTGTCTCCGTTGCCACCGTGGTCTCTACCGCTGCCGCCGTGGTCTCCGTGGCCACGGTTGTTTCGACCGCCGCCGTGGTGGCGGCGGGGGCTGCCGTCGTCGCCGGCTCCTCGGCGACCGTGGTACCGGCAACGTCGCCGGTACACGCCGCCAGGACAAATGCCAGGACGGCGATCAGGGGCAAAACCCTGCTTCTCATTCTTCCTCCGATCATGTGTGTCGGTCCGTTCTCCCCCTCTGGTGACTCATCTCACGGCTCACCACCTGCGACCAGGGTGTCCGAGCCACTCGGTGTGGTCTTCGAGCGGTCGCGCAAGACCCTTTCCACTCCCTTGATGATCCGGTCCCCGGAAACCAGCATCCCACCCACGATCACCAGCCCGAACACCACGAACTGGAGAGCGGTGGGGAGGCTCAATACCCGCATCATCTGGTTGAGGCCGGCCAGGAAGAACGCGGCGGCAAAGGTCGAGATCGGGCTTGCTAGACCGCCGGTCAGCGAAGCGCCGCCGATTACGACGGCGGCTATCGGGCCGAGCAGGTAGGGAGCGCCCACGGTCACCCCCGGCGCCCGGAGGAAACCCGCCAATAGGACGCCGGCGGTGGCGTAGAGGATGGCGGCCACGACGTAGGTGAGGATCTGGGTGACATTGACCCTGAGCCCCATCACGGTCGAGGCCACCGGGTTGGCGCCGACCACCTGGAACCTGCGGCCCACCGCGGTGAACCTGAAGATGATGACGAGGAGGACGGTCAGGGCGACGCCGACCCAGAAGATCCGGGTCACCCCGAGAAAATCGCTGTTGGCCCAGTCGGAGAGACCGGGCGGTACAGGTTTCTGGATGGCGACGGTGCTGTAGTAGCGGCTTGCGACGCCGATGACGATCTGGCCGACCGCCAGGGTGACTATCAGCGGGTTGAGCTTGAGCCCGCCGATGAGGATCCCGTTGAAGAGTCCGATCACCGCGGCTGCGCCGATGGCGGTGAGGTAGGCGATCCAGATCCGCTCATCGGATTGTTGGCCGACCCCGACCATCAACAGTCCGCCGAGCAGAAAGGTGCCGGGGACGCTGAGGTCGATCCCACCGGTCATGATGACCAGCATCTGGCCGAGGGCGGTAATGGCGAGGAAGGTCCCCATCGGAGCGATGGCATCGAGCCCGGCGCTGGATAGCGTGGCCGGTGCCCAGATCGAGGCCACGATCAACAGCAGGATCAGCGCCAGGTAGACCGGCATGTAACGCGAGCCGACGACGAATGATGTGACAGCGGCTGAAGGAGTGCGGGAAGTCATCCCGACCCCACCAGCAGACCCGATGCCCCCGCCACCTGCTGGCGCGCCGTCGCCGCCAGTTTGCGGATCCGCTCGAGGTCGGCGTCGAGGGCGCCCTCTCGTACCACCGGGTTCCCGGCGACAAATACCCAGTCGACGTTCGATGTGTCCATACCCCAGACCACGGCGCCGATGGGGTCGTTGATCGGGAAGATGTTGGGGCGATCGGTGCGGAGCACCACGATGTCGGCTTGCTTGCCCACCTCGAGCGAACCGGTCATGGCCCCGAGGCCGACGGCTCGGGCACCGTCGATCGTGGCATAGCGGATCACCTCGCGGGTGGTCAGCAGTTTGGGGAGGCCGGCCTTTCCCGCCAGCTTGGAGTCGAAGTAGGTGGCGTGCTGCAGTGAAATCGTCGCTCGAATCTGGGCGAAGAGGTCGCCTGGCGCGATCCGCTCCGTGTCGACCCCGAGCCCGGGCCGGATGCCGCGGTCGATCAGCCTCTGGACCGACAAGGTCGGGGCACCGCGCGCCAGTTCGCTGCAGGGTGTGAGCACCATCGCCGCCTTTGTCGAGGCGACGGCGTCGAGATCGTCGTCGTCGAGATTGGAGCCGTGGACCAAGGTGACATCCGCCGCGAGCAGGTTCCGCTGCGCCATCCCCGACACTGCCCCAGAGCCGGACGTCCCGGCATGGATGTGGATGCGCAGCCCGAGCTCGCGGGCCAAGGTCCAACCCGCCGAATCGCCGTTCGATTCTGCAAGCCCGGCGGCCAGAGACGTTTTGGACACGGCCGGGGTGCCCGCCAATCGCCGCAACCCCTGTTCCCATCGATCTTCGCCCGACTCGGCGCCGCCGTACGCGAGAACGGCTCTCAGCCCGGAGTCGGAATGTGCCTGGAGGGCGGCGTCGGTGTGGGAGTCATCGGTGTTGACGTCACACCAATCGACGACGGTGGTGATTCCCGCTTCGGATGCCCCGGCCAAGCCGATGAGCGTTGCTGCGTACAGGTCGTCGGCCGAGTAGTGGAGCGCATAACTACCGGAAGTGAACCCAGATACGTCCCCGAGACCCCTGAACAGCGATTCCCATACGTGGCGATGGGTGTCGACGAACCCGGGCATCACGATCGTGTCGCCGGCTTCGACCACCATGGCATCACGAGCCCGCAGTGAAGGGCCGATCTCGGTGATCGTGTCACCGTCGATGAGGACGTCGGCCTCGAGGTGATTGCCGGTGGCCTGGCTCATGCTCAGGACACAACCGCCCTTGATGAGCGTCTTGGTCACGTGTCACATTCCGCGACGTCAGCCGTCATCGCCGATGTGTGCCTATCCCACCCCCCGGTGTCATGCCGAGCCATCCCCACCGCCGAAGCGAGTTGTTCACTGTTCAGTGAGGCTACACATGGTTGACCCCAATCGGTCATTGTGGCGCGCCTTGTCCGCAGCCTGAGGGGTCCTAACGGAAGAAATGAACAGCACGACTACACGCCTGGCTATTGGCAAGGCTCCGTTGCGGACCCGAGATGAGGAACCCCGTTCTGGGCGACCTCCTCGCTGCCGCCGGGTTATGGTCTGAGCAATTGCCCTGAACTGAGCAAATGCTCAATGGAGTCCGATGCTTGCCGAACTCAGCCGTGACGAACACGAGCTGTTGGCCCGCATTGCGCACCGGTCATTCATCGATCGCAGGACGCAAGGCGAGATTGCCAGTGAGTTCGGGTTGTCACGGCCGAAGGTGCAAAGGCTGCTCGACCGGGCTCGATCCGCAGGCGTCGTCGAAATCCATATCGACGTCCCACCGGGGCTGGACCTCGATCTGGAGAGCCGGCTGGCCGAAACCTTCCAACTCGCGGAAGCGGTCGTCAGCTCCGACCAACCCGACCCCGAGTCGCAGAGGGGAGCGGTCGCCCGCAACGCCGCCCGATACCTGGAGCGCGCACTGCACGACGGTGATGTCGTGGCTGTCAGCCACGGTCGTGACACCGGCGCCATTCCCCGCTACTTCCACCCCGCGGTGACGATCGATTGCGTTTTCGCCAGTGCGATGGGTGGGTCATCGCGAGTGGATATCCCCACCAACCCGAACGAGATCAGCCAGGCGCTGGCGGAGCGCTGTGGGGGGCGAGCCCAGAGCCTGTACGCACCGGCCTACGTGGAGAGCCCAGCGCTGCGGCGGGCACTGCTCCAGCACGAAGCGGTGACCCAGACCCTCGAGATGGCGGCCGGCGCCGACGTGGCGCTGGTCGGCATCGGGGGCACCGACGACGCCTGCACCATGGTGCGCAGCGGCTGCTTGACCATCGAGGAGATGACCCGTCTGCGCGCCCACGGCGCAGTGGGCGACGTCCTTGGCAACTACGTCGGTATCCACGGAGAGCACATCAAGTCTCCCCACAGCCGCCGGCTCATCGGCCTTTCCATCGACGAACTGCGACAGATCGAGACGGTGGTGGCGGTCGTCTCCGGGGACGAGAAGCCGCTGTCGATCCTCGGAGTGCTCAATGCCGGGATCATCGACGTCCTCATCGTCGACGAGAGGAACGCCAGGGCGATCCTCGACATGGCGTCGAAAGGAGGTGCCTGATGCCCGCCGTCCCCACTGGCGAGATCATCGAGCGAGCCTTTTCGGAGCGGTACGGAGTCGCCGCCATCAACGTGGTCAACGACCTCACCATGGAGGCGGTGCTGGCGGCCGCCGCGGAGTTGCACTCCCCGCTGATCGTCCAGACCTCGGTCAAGACCGTGAAATCGATCGGCGCCGATGCCTTGATAGGGATGTGGCGCGCCATGGCCGCAGCGGTGGAAGTGCCGGTCTCTCTCCACCTCGACCACTGCCCCGAGCGTGATGTCATCTCCCTCTGTCTCGAGAAGGGCTGGGACTCGGTTCTCTTCGACGGCTCGTCGCTGAGCGTCGAGGAGAACAAACTGCAATCGACCGAAGTGGTGGCGGAGGCAAGGGCCTACGGGGCGTTGGTCGAAGGCGAGATCGAGGGGTTCAAACGGGTGGAGGACATCGGCGACGCCCAGGTTGAATCCGAGCAGTCGCTGGAGACGGCTGTGGACTTCATCACCTCGACCGGCGTGGACGTCTTCGCCCCTGCGATCGGCAACGCCCACGGGATGTACCAGAGCGCGCCCAAGCTCGACAGCCAGCGTGTCACCGACATCGTCGAAGCCACCGGTGTGCCGGTGGCGCTCCACGGGGGTACGGGGATGTCACCCGACCAGTTCGAGGACCTAATCGCCCGTGGTTGCGCCAAGGTGAACATTTCGACGGCGCTCAAGATCCGGTACATGCAGTCCGGCTACGACTTCATGACCGAGAACCCCGGAAAGTACGACCCGCCCTCGCAGTTCGCAGTGCAACGCGACGCGGTCATGGAGATGGCGAAAGAGCACATACGTCTGTTCGGGAGCGAGGGCAAGGCCTGGTGAGCGCCCTCATCCTCGACTGCGACGGCGTCCTCGCCGACACCGAACGCGATGGGCACCGTGTCGCCTTCAACGAGACCTTCCGCCGGCTCGGTCTCCCCATCGAGTGGTCGGAGGAGATCTACGGCGAAAAACTCCAGGTCGCCGGTGGGAAGGAGAGGATGGCGACCGAGCTGACCCCCGAGTTCGCCGCCGCCAACGGGTTGCCGACCGACGCCAGAGGGGCAGGCCTCCGAGTTGGCCGAGTGGCACAAGGTGAAGACCGCGATCTACACCGACATGGTGGCTTCGGGCCGCCTACCGGCGCGGCCCGGTGTCAGTCGTCTGATCGCCGAGGCACAGGACGCCGAATGGCTGCTCGCCGTCGCCTCGACTTCGGCGGAGCCGTCGGTGATGGCGATTCTCCGCCAGGCGGTAGGAGAGGAACGAGCGGACCGCTTCGACGTCGTACTGGCCGGCGACGTCGTCGAGAGAAAGAAGCCGGCCCCCGACATCTACCTGCTCGCGCTGCGGAGGCTGGGGGTGACCGCCGACGAGGCCCTCGTCATCGAGGACTCTCGGAACGGTCTGTTGGCCGCCACCGCCGCCGGGCTGCGGTGCGTGATGACAGTCAATGGTTACACGGAGGAGGAGGACAACAGCGAAGCGATTCTGGTCGTCTCGTCGCTGGGCGATCCGGGTGGTGAGCGGACCCGTGTCATAGCCAACCGCGGCGCCGCCCGACCCGAGCGACTACGTGACCCTGCTGGATCTGGAGCGCTGTCTGGCGTCCTGATCCGAGACACGACATACAAGGCTATGGAGGAGGTATGCATGGCAAGACCCGCGCTCGACGATGTCGATCTCGTACTCACCACGATGGCGACCACGATCGTCGACAACGCAGACAATTTCGCCCAACTCGACGCCGTGGCGGGGGACGGTGACTTCGGTTACTCGCTGAGGAACGGCTTCGAGGTGGTCAGCGCCGAGTACGACACCTTCGATCGTTCCAGCGTCGGGTCGCTGCTCAAGAAGGTCGGCTTTGTCATCTCGAGCAAGGTGGGGGGAGTGAGTGGCCCCATCTGGGGAACAGCCTTTCTCCGGGCGGCCGCCGCAGCCGGAGATAAGACGGACCTCTCATCCGACGATGTGATCGAGATCCTGCGCGCCGCCATCGAGGGTATACAGACCCGCGGCGACGCATCGGTGGGAGACAAGACGCTGCTCGACTCGCTGGTGCCTGCGGTCGACAGCCTGGAAGCCAGCTTCAGCGGGGGGGTGAGCGATGAGGGGGTCGCCGCCTTGCAGGAGGCCGCCGACGTGGCGGTGCAGGCTGCCGAAGGCACCCTGGGAATGATCGCCAAGCGGGGCCGTGCCGCCTACACGGGCGAGCGCAGCCGCGATTCGGTTGACGCCGGAGCTACCGCGATAGGTGTGATCCTCCAGGACATCGCCAAGGCATGGCGAGAGAAGTACGAAGAAGAGGAGACTCAGGCGTGAAGAAGTTCGTCAACGACCCCCGTCAGTTCGTCCCCGAGATGTTGGCCGGGATCCAACTCGCCAGTGGTGGGACGCTCAAATACGAGCCGAAGTACAACCTGATCTATCGGTCCGACATCCCCAAGGACGACAAGGTCACCGTGATCCAGGGCTCGGGTTCCGGCCACGAGCCGGCTCACACCATGATCGTGGGTCCCGGCATGCTCGACGGGGCGTGTCCCGGAGATGTCTTTGCCGGGCCGCCGGTCGAGTTCGTCTACGAGACCTCCAAGCTGTTGTACTCACCAAAGGGCATCCTGCATCTCGTCAACAACTACACCGGCGACCGCACCGCTTGGGAGATGGCCAAGGAGATGTGCGAGGCCGACGGGATGAAGGTGGAGGCACTCCTCGTCAACGACGACGTCGCGGTCAAGGACTCGACCTGGACCGTGGGCCGGCGCGGGGTGGCGGGCAACTTCTTCGTCATAAAGGCGGTCGGAGCCGCCTCGGAGAACGGTGCCGAATTGGACGAACTGGTGCGGATCGGCGAGAAGGTGATCGCCCAGGTGAGGACGATGGGCATCGCTCTCAGCTCGTGCACCCCACCGGTGAGGGGTACCGCACTGTTTGAGATCGCCGACGACGAGATGGAGATCGGGATCGGCATCCATGGTGAGCCAGGCCGTGAGCGCACCAAGTTGGTCCCGGCGAATGACATCGTCGACATCCTCTTGGACGCGGTCGTCCCCGACCTCCCGTTCGAGTCGGGCGACGAGGTGGCGCTGATGATCAACGGGCTCGGTGGGACCCCCATCAGCGAGCTCTACCTGCTCTACGGGATCGCGCACAACCAACTCGCCGAGAAGGGCATCAACGTCTTCCGCAGCTATGTGAACGAGTACTGCACCTCACTCGAGATGGCAGGGGCCTCACTCACGCTGCTCAAGGTCGACGATGAGCTCAAGGAGCTGTTGCTGGCCCCGGCGGAGATCTCCAACCGGGTCTTCTGAGAAACGGAGGGGCGGGAGGCACGGGCCTCTCGCCCCTCGGACGGCAGACGGCAGACGGCAGACGGCAGACGGCAGACGGCAGACGGCAGACGGCAGACGGCGACAATCGAACGTCCCCCGCAGGGGGGAAGGGACCCGCTGCGGAGCAGCGGGTAGGGGGGCTGGCGAACTCCCAACGGTGCGGACTCACCGGGGGAGGCAGAGCCTGTCAGCTATCCAGCACCCGCTCCCAGGCTGCTTCGTACAGCTCCTCGTCTGGGCCGAGGTCGCTGGTGAAGACCAGGGACTCGAGGACCGACTCGGGTGGGTAGATCACGGGGTCGTCGAGGATCTCCTCGGGGACGAACTCGACCGATGCGGCGTTCCCGGTGTCGGCCTTGATGAAGACCGAGTTGGCCGCGGCGACCTCGGGTTCGAGGTAGAAGGAGAGAAAGGCGTACGAGCTCTGCGGGCGGGCGGCGTCCACCGGGACGACCATGCTGTCCACCCAGCGCAACGCGCCTTCGGGAGGCAGAGCGAAGGCCAGATTGGGGTTCTGCTCGCGGGCCTGGAGGAGGTCGGATGAGTAGGCGTGGGCGGCAACCAGATCACCGGCGGCGAGGTCGTCGAGGTAGGCGGTCGAGTCGAACCCCCGGATGATCGACTTCATCTCGATGAGCCGGTCGGAGGCAGCGTCGATCACCGTTTGATCGGTGGTGTTGGGGTCCTCACCAAGCGAGAACAGGGCCAAGCCGAAGGCATCGCGTATCTCGTTGAGAACGGTCATCCTCCCGGCGTGTTCCTGGTCGAGGAACACGTCGTAGCCAGGGGGCTCGTCGAAGATCGTCGTGTCGTAACCGATCCCGGTGGTACCTGTGGCCCACGGGATGCTGAACCGGTTGCCCGGGTCGAACTCGGCGCGCCGGAATACCTCGCCGAGGTTGTCGAGACCGGTGAACGCCTCTTGGTCCAACTCGGCGAGAGCACCCTCGTTCCGAAAACGGGTGACGAAGTTGTCGGAGGGCACGATCAGATCAAAGCTCGTGCCGGAGCGACCCCCCTCACGGGTTCGCTGTGCCTGGGCCAGCCGCCGGGCCAGCTCATCGTTGGAGGCAAACGTCTCGTAGGTCACCGTGATCCCAACGCGTCTGGTGAAATCGGCGAGGAGGGCCTCATCGATGTAGTCCTGCCAGTTGAGGAAGGCAAGACGGTCGGCGGCTCGGGGGTCTCCACAGGCAGCCAGCAGCCAGGGCGTGGCGAGGAGCGTGCCCCCGGCCAGTTGGAGGAACTTGCGCCTGCCGATCATCCGGTTGCCACCCCCCTCAGCCCACGACCAGCACGGGGACCGCGGCGTTCCGGGCCACCTTGTCTGCCACCGAGCCGTGTCCCAGCTCGCGACGACCACCCTGGGAGCGGATGTCATGCGACAACCCGCGGCGACCGAGGATGATGATGTCGGCCGATTCCCGTTCGGCGGTATCGAGGATCGAGTCGGCGATGTCGCCTCGGACCACGAGACCGCGCGAGGACATCTCGCGAGCTAGGAGTTGCTCGACTGCTTCGGTGGCGAGTTCGTTGGCCTCCGCCTCCAAATCTGCTTGGAGAGAGGCGAGAGTGACTCCCCCCCGCCTCCTCGCTGTGATGGGTGCGTCGTAGACCACCAGCACCACGATCTCGCCGTTGGTGGCAGTTGCCACCGCTGATGCCCACCCGATGGCGAGCTCGGCGGTGCTCGATCCGTCGAACGGGACGAGGATCATGTCGAATCCGGTGTCCACCTCGGGGATCGACACCGGCTCCGCCCAATCGTCTGGACGTTGTGTCATGGGACCTCGAACTCGACTGGGATGTCCCGCTCCTCCTCACCGCGGGCCCGCTTCCTCGCTCTCATGATGGGATAGAGGATCGGTCCCGTGGCAAGCCCGATGGCGGCGAGCCCGATCGAGCCCTGCCAGCCCTCGTAGTAGGCCTGAAAGTACACCGCAACGAAGATCACGATGGTGGGTAGGAGCACGACGATTATGGCCCCCGGCCACCCCCCGCGGACCTTGAAGGGCCGCTGCATGTCGGGGTGCTTGATCCTGAGGGCGATGAAGGCGGCGAACTCGAGAAGGAGGGCGCCGGCATAGATCGTCACGTCCACGACCACGAGGCTCTGGAACGGCCCGAGGATGAACACCGTGTAGATCAGCGAGGACACGATCAACGCAACCCAAGGGGTCCCGTACCTGGGATGGATCTTGAGCAGCGGCTTGGGGAGGTAGCCATCCTCTCCCATCACGAACGGCACTCGGCTGATGGTGAGGAGCAAGCTGGAGAAGAGCCCGGCGCTGGCCACCAGCGCGCCCACCGCCAGGAAGATGCCCAGCCAGGGTCCGGCGATGGCCTCGGCGACGACGGTGAAGGCACCGGCGGTCCACTCGATGTCCGCGGTCCCGGCGGCGGCGATCCCGGCGAGCGTCGGGAGGAAGTACACCAGGGTGATCAAGGGCACGGTTATCAGAAGCATGCGCGGGTAGTCGCGCCGCGGGTCCTTCATCTCCCCGGCCACCGTGGAGACACCATCCCAGCCCAGGTAGTTCCACATCACAACGAAGAGGCCGAGGGCAAATGCCGACGCAAGACCCTGGCCTTCGTTGACGAACGGCTGGAAAGGAGGGAACTCCCAGTTGAAGAGGGCGAAGATGGTGAGCAATACAAACGGGGCAAGGACGATGATCCCGAAGATGCGGGAGGAGTCTCCGATGACCTTGGCGCCCCGGATGTTGAGGTAGGTGAAGAACCAGATGACCGCCGCTCCAAGGAGCCACCGATACAGCGGGTTCCCCTCGTCGCCGAACAGGTCGGGGAAGAAGTATGCGGAATACTCGACAAACAGCACCGGGTAGATGGCCATGTCCACCCAGCTGGTGAGCCACGACCACCACCCCTCGCAGAACCCCCAGAACGGACCGAGCGCCTTCTTGACCCAGAAGTAGTAGCCGCCCTCGCACCGGCATGGCGGTGGCGAGTTCGGCGACGACGAGGGCCGCCGGGATCGCCCAGATGAGCGGTGCGACCAGGATGAGCAGCAGGCCCATCCCCGCTCCGGACTCGCCGATGGTGTCCTCGAGCCCGTAGGCACCACCGGAGACGGTGAAGAACATGATCCACACGAGGGCGCCGAGCCCGAGCGTCCGCCTCACATGGCGAACCTCGACCCGTGGCGACCCGTCGGGAAGCGTTGCCGACATCTATCTCCTACCGACCGGCGAGAACCTACTCAAGGCAATGTGTGCCGCGCCGCCTGATGCTGGGGGTTTTTGTGAGGCGGGCGCCCGACGCCGGTGGTTGATCGGTCAGGAACTGCGTTCCCTACGATCGTCGCCAGTGGAGAACCGCATCGACTCGGGTCTCGCCCCGCCGCCGGGCTACGCCCATACGGTCACCGTCGAAGCCGGCGAGCGATTGGTGTTCGCCGCCGGGGCCGTGCCCATCGACCAGTCGGGATTCCTGGTCGGGGCGGGAGATCTGAAAGCGCAAACAAGGGCCGTTCTCACCAACCTGGCCGAGGCGCTGCGCGGAGCCGGCACCAGTCTGGACCGGGTCGTGGCCACCACCGTCTACGTGGTCGCCGCCGAGCAAGCCGATCTGTCCATCGTGTGGGAAGAGGTGAAGGCATCGGATCTCAGCGTCGGACCGCACTCCTCGACTCTGCTCGGTGTTCCCTTCCTCGGTTACACCGGTCAACTGGTCGAGATCACCGCGGTCGCGGTTGTTCCTGGCGACTGAAGCTTCTTTCGCCCGATCACCTCGCCCCAAATGATGGGGACGTCACCCTTTTGCAGGAAATGGCTCCCCATTTCGCTGAGACGCAACCCTTCTACAGAATCGACTTCGAGCATGGCTGCGTAGAAGTGGTTGGTTCCGATGTCGGCCAACTCGGCGCTGGCCACGAGATCGAGCCCGGCCCCCCGCATCGCCTGCTCCAGCGAGGGCATGGTGGCGCTGGCTTCGCATGCCCAGATCTCGTGGAATCGGTCGAGGTCGCGTTGCTGGGTCTCGCTGAGAGGTCCGGTACGTTGGAACACGTCTTTCACGTACAGCGTGCCGCCTGGTCGGAGCACTCGTGCCAACTCTGCGATCAGCCCAGACAGGTCATCGCTGTAGCAGGTCGCCTCCATCACCATCACCGAGTCGAACCGTTCGGCGGCGAATGGGAGTCGGTGGAAGTCGGCGAGATGGAGATGGACCCGGCCGGCCAGCCCCGCCTTACCAAGCAGTTCCCGACCGAGCCTGACCTGGACCGGGGAGATGGTGACCCCGTGGACGATCGCCCCGAGATCCCTTGCTATCGCCATCGCCGGACCTCCCACCCCGCACCCGGCGTCGAGCACCACATCCCCTCGACGGACGCCGGCGCGTTTCGCCAGTGTCACCGCAGAAAAGTCGGGATCCTCGGCCGCACCGGGCGACGCCGGGATCAACCCCGACTGGAAGCTGGAACCTGCCAATCGGAGGAACGTCTCCGACCAGCGGTCGTAGAACGCGGCCGCTTCTTGGGCGGCCGGTTCCTCAGACGAGATCGCCCGGATCGTCGAGCCATCCCAAGGTCGGTTCCTGCCGCTCCTGCCCAATCAGAGACTCCAACTGCTCGAGACCGTCGTCGCTGATGTAGATGCCGGCCTCATCCAATACCTGGCGGACATCGGCATATTCGGCAAACAAAGCCTCGCGGAATGTGCGCGACTTGATCACCTTGCCGAACACCGCCTCCGGAATCTCACTGAGATAACCCGGTGCCTCGTCCATGTCCCCTCCACTCGACGATTGCGGGGATGCTACGCAGGTGGCATCTCCAGCAGCGAGATCAGCAAACGCTCGATCCGCTCACCCGCCGCTCTCTCGGTGGTTGCTGCCCACGCCGACGCCTCGGGCACCCCGAGTGTGCCTGCCGATACCACCATCGCGCTCAGGCGATCTCGCACCTTGTCGAGCACCAGGTCGATCCGGCCGATGAGCCTGCCTCGGGTGAGCGGGGCGCCCTCACCCACCCCGAGCAATGTGTGCACCCAGGTGTGGTTTCCCGCGGTCAAATCCTTTGCTGCGTGCCCAAGGTCGTTGATGATCTGGAGCGCACCGGTCGACGCCGCGATCAAATTCTCGAGGTCTGCTTGGAGCGACCATGCCCCGGCGACATCGAGCACGGCCACCCCAGGGACCACGAGGGGACGCGATCGCTCCAGGACCTCGTCGAACGCCGCCTCGTCGTAGGTCTCCCGTTCAACCAGGATTGCTGCCTCGAACTGCATCGCCTCGGCGTAGCCCAACAACACATCCCTGTGCCACTCCCAGAACCTGGCGCTGAGGCCCATCGAGCCGAGTGTCGACTGGGCTGCAGCCAGTACCGCCGAGGAGAGAACGGCGATCGCAGCCGGATCACCGATCCCCTCGTCCATGAGGTCGTCCTGGAGCCGCACCGCGTAGTAGCCGATCGCCCCGGCGGCCGCTGCTGTTTCGACGAGATCACCTTCGACGACATGCCCGATGACGGCTGCGGACTGTGCCGCCCACCTAGGCACGAGCACGATGGGCTGGGCGAGAGGGTGGAGGTAGTCGGGTGCACCGCCAGACACCTCGATCCGCCTCGCCAGCATGTCCTCCCAGAGGACCCGCGACCTCGGCTGCAACAGGTCGGCAAGCGCAATCGTCGCCTGGCGGCCGACCGCTGCCAACCGGTCGGGCGAGGGAAGCGCCATGAGTGGGAACCTAGGTGTGAGAGCAGCCCCCGGTAGGCTCACATTTGGGGGAGGACGTCCATGCCGGGGACCGCTGACCTTCTCGCCAGCTTTCTTCCGGGGCCGTTGCGGCTCCGGCTGGCGACGCGGCCCGAAGTACCCAACGGGCTGCTAGCCGAGGAGACCGATCTCGTCGCCATGCAGATGGACGTCTCCGGGTTCTCTGGGCTCACCGAGCGGCTCGCCGCCGACGCATCCATGGGGACCGAGGAGATCGTTGCCGAGCTCAATCGCTACTTCCGCGGTCTCATCGGAACCGTCGACCGGCATGGTGGCCTCATGGTCGGTTTCGGGGGGGATTCGCTTGTTGCAGTGTGGATGAATGGGTCTTCGCTGGCGGAGGCGGCCGTCGCCGCGGGGAGATGTGCCCTCGATGCCCAGGACACGATCGCCGGCCTCGCCGGCAGTGGGCCGCGGGGTCTCGATTTCCGTATCGGGATAGGTGCCGGGCGTGCGGTACTGCTCGACCTGGGCGGGTTTCGGGGCCGGCGTCAGTTCGTTGTTGCTGGCCCTGCCCTGGCGGCAATGGGGTCGGCGGTGGTGGATGTGGATCCGGGAGAGGTCGCCGTCAGCGGCGAGGTCGCTCGTCTATTGGCTCAGAGCCGCCTCATCCCGACCGCCTCGGGCATGTTCCGGCTGCTGGCGGTCGAGCACTCGGATGTCTCGATGCAACCGCTACGGCTCGACGGGGACATGTCGCACGCAGTCGAGGCCTACCTGCCCCCGGGTGTTGGCGAGTTCCTCGATGAAGACGAGGCGGCATGGCATACCGAGTACCTCACCACCACCTCGCTCTTCCTAAACATGAGGGGCCTCGACCTGACCGACGCCCGGGACCGCAACGCACTGCAACTGGTGGTGCGCACCGCCCAGGAGATCTTCGATCGCTACGAGGGCACCCTCACCGGGATCCTCGCCGACGACAAAGCGCTGACCCTCCTCGGTGCGTTCGGGTTGCCTCCGTTGGTCCATGAGGAGGATGCGCTGCGCGCCGTCGCAGCAGGTCAGGCACTCGACCGGGCATTGCTCGACATTCGCCTCGACCACGGGATCGGAATTACGACTGGGCGGGTGTTCACCGGTTTGTACGGGACGGATGTGTTCCGTGCCCGCGCCGTCGTGGGTCCGAGCGTCAACATGGCGGCCCGACTGATGCAGGCCGCCGGGAATGAGGTTCTGTGCGATCGGGCGACGAGGCGAGCGACCAGGGGCCGGGTCCACTTCGCCCCCTCGCGCCGATCCGTCTCAAGGGGCACGATCATCCGGTAGAGGCATTCCGGCCCATATGGTCCGTCCAGGTCGGTGCCGCCACGGCCAATCCGGAAACCCTGGTGGGGCGGGATGACGAACGGCGCCTCATCCAGGGCCGCTTGGGTGCCGCCTCTCGCGGCGAGCCGACGGTCCTCGTGCTCGAGGGTGAGGCCGGGATCGGCAAGACCCGCCTCATAGGGGAGGCCACAGCCAACGGTCGCTCGCTGGGCTTCAGGGTGCTGACCGGAGGGGGCCACCCGGTGGAGACCGCCCCCTATTCGGCTTGGCGAACCATCTGCGGTGAGGCCCTGGGGTTCGACACCGTCGTCGATCCGGCCGAGAGGGTCGAGATTCTGCGACAGCATTTCGAGGGAATCCCCGGCGGGGCGGACCTTTCGCCGCTGCTTGCTGCCGTGCTCGGGATCGAGATGCCAGGTACGCCGGTCACCGCGGCGCTCACACCGGAGGGGCGTCGGATGCGGACCGCCACCGCCGTGGTGGAACTCCTCCGGCCTCTAGCCGTGGCCCCGCTGCTCATCGTCATCGAGGACTGCCATTGGTTGGATGCCGCCTCGCTTGACCTTCTCAAGCAGATCCACGAGGAACTCACAGGTGCCGCGCTGTTGCTCACCACCCGCCCTTTCGTCGGGGAAAGACCCGCGGTCCTCGAAGACCTGATCTCGGCATCGGAGGGGGGTCTACTTCGCTTGGAGCGGATCCCGGTCGAGGCAGCCCGCCAGCTGGCGGGCGACCGGTTCGGCGTCGCCGAAATGCCCGAGGATCTGGCTGCCATGATCGAGGCCAAAGCCGAGGGGCACCCGCTCTTCATCGAGGAACTGGTCTACTCGCTGCGTGACCAGGGTTATGTCGAGGTGGTCGGAGGCAACGTGACGACGGCGGTGCCTGGCGAGCGACTCGACAACCTCGACCTTCCCGACACGATCCATGGTCTGACGTCGAGCCGGTTGAGCCGGCTGAGCGCCATCGAGCAGACAACGGTGAAGGTGGCGGCCGTGTTGGGGGGCAACTTCGACGCCGACCTCCTGGCTGCGATACATCCGTTGAGCCTCGACGAGCCCATCATCGCCGAGCAACTCGACAACCTGGTGCGACGTGATCTGATCAGGTTGACCGACAACGGGTACGCCTTTCGTCACGCCGTGGTCCAGGAGTCGGCCTACGAGCAGTTGCCCCTGGCGATGCGGCGGCGGCTACACGAAAAGGTGGCGACGAGCATCGAGGAGGGCGGTCCCGACCCGACGCAATACCCGTTGCTCGCCCACCACTGGGAAGCCGCCGGCCACTTGGAACCGGCTCTCGATTACCTCGAGGGCGCCGGAGCCGCCGCGCTGGAAGCGGGTGCGTTCGACGACGCCGCTTCGTTTCTAAGCGCGGCCCTGGTCAGAGCGGACCAACTCGATGCGCGGGGTGGCGACCTTCCGGCCGCCCGCTGCGCCTTCATCCACCAGTCCCTGGGGGAAGCGATGGCCGGACAGGGTCGGCTCGACCCGGCGGCCGAGGAGTACCAGTCGGCTCTTGCCAAGCTCGGACACGGCGCGTCGGGAGGTTGGTTCCGAGCAACCGCCGGGTTCATCAAGGAAGTCTTCGTCCAGATCGCGCATCTCCTGGGGAGACGGCCCCACCCGGGTCCTCATGTCGCCGTGACTCGACAGGCAGCTTTCATCCTCTCGGTTCTGGGCCAGGTCCACTACTTCCAGGCCGATGTACCCCGCTGGCTGGTGACCAACCTGCGCTCCATCAACCTGGCCGAGCGGGCGGGGGACCCTGGGGTGGCCGGCCCCGCCTACGCCGGTCTGGGGAATCTGGTTGGATCGATCAGGCTTCATCGTCTCGCCCGTCGCTACTTCCGGCTCGCCAGGGCCGACCCGATGCGACCGCTGTTCGAGGGCCAGCCGGGACCGCTCGCCGCCAAGGTCGAGCGCGACGTCACCACGCCATTCCACGTGGCGGCCGACCTCTCCGAGGCCGTGTATCTGCTCGCCGGGAAAGCCGACCACAGCGCCGAGGTGATCGACCTGCTCGACAGGACGGTCGATGCCGCCGAGCGGATCGCATCGGACGCCTTTGGGGCGGCGCTCGCCGTTCGTGGCTTTGCTCGAACAATTTACGGTCCCCTCGACCTGGCGAGACAGGACCTGAGCGAGCTCGCCGCCGATGGTCACAGGCGCGATCAGCCGCAACACGAGACCTGGGCGAGGACGCTGCTCATACCGCTACTGGTCGACTCGGGCGACATCGACGGCGCGGTCCATTCCAGCGATGCAGCTTCATTGGTGGTGGAGAGGGCCGACAGCATCGCCCTCGGGCTCCACCTCACGACCCGGGCGCGCGCCCTGGTAGCCGTCGGGCGCAGCGACGAGGCTCGAGCTGCGCTGGCGGAAGCCGCCGGAGCGCTCCGGCCGTCCCCGATCTTCCTCCACCTCACCTCGTACACGGCCTGGTGCGATTCCTGGGCGGCGCTCGCCTCTGGCGGAGAGAGCGCGGCTCTCGACGAGTTGCAGTCCGCTCTATCCGGGCTGAGGCGGTATGCGCTGCTGCTCCCCTTCGCCAGGGCGCGGGTGCATCTCTTCAAGGGGAGATCTGCCCTGCTGAGGAACCGCACCGCTGCAGCGCGGCGTCACTTCGTGCGGGGCGCCGGCTACGCCGACGCCGGCGGGCTGACATGGGACGCGGCCCGGCTCCACGCCGAAGCTGCGGCTCTGTCTCCAGACGGACAAGAGCGGGACACGCACCTGGCACTCGCTGCTGCTGCCGAGACCCGACTCGGGACGCTGACCGGGGAGGAACCCGCTCTGGCCGCCGGTTGACCGGCCCTCCCACTCGATAGATCAGGGCGGACGACCCGCTGCGGTTGTCACACCCCAGGGGTACCTTTCTCCATGAGCGCCACAGGAGGGCCCATGGTTTCGAAGGGGGATCGTCGAAGGTTCGGGTGGACTGCGGCCGCATTTGCAGTGGTTGCGGCGCTCTTGCCGGCATCGTTGGCTCCCGCGGCGACAGGCGATCCGATCCTGATCAACGAGGTCCTCGCCAGTCACACCGGCGCCGATGACACCGAGTACGTCGAGTTGTATGGAGACCCCGGTTTCAGCCTGGAGGGGCTCTCGCTGATCGTCGTCGAGGGGGACTCCGGTGTTGCCGGGACCATCGACCGCCGCATCGATTTCCTGCCGTTCCAGACCGTGGGTGACAACGGCTTCTACCTGGTCGGAAACTGCGGCGGCTTGCCACTGCACTACGGCGTGACGCCCGATGACGCCATCGGGACCGACAGTTTCGAGAACAGCTCGCTCACCGTCGCGCTCGTGGAGACGGTCTCGATCTCGGGGGGCATGGTCACCGGGTCCGAGGTGGTGCTCGACACGGTGGCCCTCACCGACGGCGGCATCGACGACTCCTTCTTCTTCGAGGCTCCTGTGATCGGTCCCGACGGCACCTTCTTCCCGGCTGGTGCACGCCGGCTGACCGACGGTGTCGACACGGAATCGCCCGAGGACTGGATCATCTCCGACTTCAACCTGGGGCCGGACAACACACCGACACCCGGCGGGTTCGACGGATGCTCGCCGATCGCGTTGACCATCCCCCAGATACAAGGTGATGGCGAACGGTCTCCGTTCGCCGGTGAAGTGGCCACCACGACCGGAATCGTCACCGCGATCACCTCGGGTGGGGCCGACGTATGGCTCCAAGACCCGGCGGGCGATGGTGACCCGGCGACCTCGGACGGTGTTTTCCTCTCGAGGGGTGGTGCCCTCGGAGCCCGCCCCGGCGACATGGTGACCGTCACCGCCACAGTCGAGGAGCAGCAATTCGGAAACGCCCTGCCTCTCACCAGGTTGGCCAACCCTTCTGCGGTCGTGGTCGAGTCGAGCGGCAACCCTCTCCCGGCACCGGTCTCGTTGACCGATCTACCCGACGTCTCGATCCCGGAGGGGATCGAATTCTGGGAGCCGCTCGAGGGGATGCTCGTTGCGGCCCGCAGCGGGGTCGTGGTCGCTCCGACCAACGACTTCGGCGAGTTCGCCTTCCTCACCCAGCGCGACGCCCGCCCCGGCTCCGGGTACGTCCCCGCGGTGAAGCAGATCCTGATCAGGTCTCTGGGCGGCGATCAGGTCGACTACAACCCGGAGCGGGTGCTGGTCGACGATTTCACCCTCGACGATGCGATCGTTGTTCGGCCCGGTGACAGGGTGCGGTCGATCGAGGCCGTGGTCGACTATTCGTTTGGCACCTACAAGCTCCAGCCAGTGGACCACGACGTCGATGCCCGTCCCATCCCCACCGGACCCCAGTCTCGACGGAGTGGCGGCCCAGGCGACACCGTCGTCACCACGTTCAATGTGGAGAACCTGTTCGATCTGATCGATGACCCGGTGAAGGACGACACCGACAGCACCCCCACACCCGAGCAACTCGAGGTGAAGTTCGCCAAGCTCGTGTCGGCGATCCAGGTCGAGTTGCGTCTGCCCGAGATCCTTGTGGTCGAGGAGGTCGAGAACACCACGATCCTCCAGGAGTTGGGCGACCGGGTCAACGCCGCCGCCGGCACGGACTACGTGGCTACCTCGTTCGAGACCAGCGATGTGCGAGGAATCGAGGTGGGTTTCCTGTGGGATGCATCCCGCGTCGGCCTCATCGAGGCCTTCCAGCTATCTGGACCCGACGTAGAGGCGGCTTTCGGGCCATCGAGCGCCAGCCCGGGGCGCGAGCCGCTCGTCGGCCGGTTCAGCGTGGGCGAGACGGAGGTGACCATCGTCGGCAACCACTTCAAGTCGAAGAGTGGTGACGACCCTCTGTTCGGGGTCAACCAACCCGCTATCCGGGTCACCGAGGAGCAGCGCAAGGCGCAGGCGCGGGCGGTGCGACGCTTTGTCGACGAGGTGCTCGCCGCCGACACGCAAGCTCTCTTGATGGTGGCCGGCGACCTGAACGACTTCCCCTTCGCCGAGCCCGGTGAGGGCGCCGACCACCCGGTTGCGATCGTCGAAGGGATCGAGGGCGGGCCAAAGCTCTCCAACCTCGTGCTTCGCGAGAAGCCGGCGGAGAGGTGGACGTTCGTCTTCGAAGGCAACAGCCAGGTGCTCGACCACATGCTGGTCAGCGAGGCTCTGCTCAGCGTTTCGTCGCCGCCGACATCCTCCACATCAATTCCTCTTGGCCTGCGGTGCTCGGTCTCGACCCCGACACACCCCTCCACTCGGCCGATCACGATCCGGTGGAAGGACGCTTCCGCCTTTGCGCTGAAGCGACCGCCTGTCCTCTTGGTCCCCCCGAGGGGGAAGGGCCCCGCTGCGCCAGCAGCGGGTAAGGGGGCTGGCGGATCTCCCAACCGTGCATTCCGAGCGCCCGCGAGCCTGCCGACCTACCTCACGATGAAGGCGAGTTTGACGTCGGCGTTGTATTGGACGATTCGGCCTTCCGAGATCCGCGCTGTCCAGCGAAGAACCTCGACGCCGGTGATCCCGTCGATCGTCTCCGCCGCCTTGGCCACTGCCTGTTTGGCGGCGTCCTCCCAACTGGTATCGGATACGCCGATCACCTCGATCACCTTGATGGCGCCCCGCGTGATGCCCTCGGTCATCTCTTCTCCTGACAGTGGTCCGGGGCGATGGTAGGAATCGGTGTCCGACGAGGAGGCGGAGTGGAACTGACCGAAGCGCTGTACACGACCCGGGCGATGCGGAGGGTGCTTCCCGATCCCGTACCCGACGAAGCCGTGGCAGCGATGTTGGACGCGGCTATCCGTGCGCCCTCCGGGGGCAACAACCAGAACTGGCGTTTCATGACGGTCAGCGACCTGGACGCTCGCCGAACCCTCGGTCCTATCTACCGGCGGGCGTGGGACCAGCTCAACACCACCGTCTATCGAGACCGGCTGGAGGAGGCGGCGCGGGTCGGCGATGACGCCACCCTGCGAGTGATGCGGTCGGCGAACTGGCTGGCCGAGCACTTCGAGGACGTGCCCCTATGGATCATGGCGCTGAACCGGAATGACCCAACCGGTGCATCGATCTACCCGGCAGTTTGGAGCCTGATGCTCGCCGGACGAGGGCTTGGTATCGGGACCTGCCTCACCACCGTCCTCGGGATATTCCAGGCACCAGCCACCTTCGAAGCGCTCGGGATCCCCATGGACAAGGGCTGGATGCTGGCCGCCGCCGTCTCCGCCGGCTATCCCGTGGGGAAGTGGGGGACGGCGAGGCGGCGTCCGGTCGAAGAGGTCGTCTATGCCGATCGCTGGGGTCAACCGGTCGCCTGGTCCACTACCGATCTCGGCGGCACCCCGCGTTAGGCGATGCCCTCTGGCCGGAACAGGTCGTCGTGGAGGCGAAGGGCGAACCGGTCGGTCATCCCCGCCACGTAGTCGATCGCTCTGGTCACGTCGTCGGCGTCGTCCTGGCGGTAGGTGTCCGGGATCTCATCGGGACGAACGATGAAGTGGTCGACCAGATCCCTGATCAGGTGGACCGCGCCGACCCGCTGCCGTTCCGACTCTGGGCGGAGATACACCCGCTCGAACATGAACGATCGGAGATCGTGCATCGGCTCCAGCACCGCGGGATCCATGGCGATCCGGCCGCACCGCAGCGACTCGTCGATCACCGCGGTGATCATGCTGTCGATCCAGTTCCTCCCCGGGGCCCCAAAGGTGGAGGTCGCCGCCTCGGGTAGGTCGGCCACGGTGATCACACCGGCGCGTACCGCATCCTCAACATCGTGGGTGAGGTAGGCGATGCGGTCGGCGAACCGGCAGACAAGGCCCTCGGCGGTCCGCGGCGGCGGCTCGATTCTCCATGAATGGGCGCCGATCCCATCGAGCACTTCTGCGCTCAGGTTCAGCGGTTCGAGCACGGCGAGCACCCGCACGCTCTGTGGTGCATGGAGCCACTCCCCGTCGACATACGGTGTCAGCGCCTCCTCTCCGGTGTGGCCGAACGGCGAGTGTCCAACATCGTGACCGAGGCAGACCGCCTCGGTCAGGTCCTCATTCAGCCCGAGGGCCGCCGCAAGCGCCCTGCCGACTTGGGTCACTTGGAGGGTGTGCGTGAGCCGCGTGACGAAGTGGTCGTCCTCGGGGTTGATGAACACCTGGGTCTTGTGCTTGAGCCGACGAAATGCCTTGGAGTGGAGGATCCGGTCCCTGTCCCGCTGGAAGGCGGTGCGGTACTCATCGCCGGTCTCGTCGACTGCCCTCCCCGAACTCGCCACCGAGAGCGTGGCCGCCGGCGCCAGAGCGCGCTCCTGTTCCTCGCGCATGAGGCGGGTCAGACGGAGGAACGGGTCGGGCATTGGTCGATCGTATCGGGGACACCGGACGCCGTTCTTGGCAACAGCCGGCAGCGATCGGCGTCACGGACTCGCCGGAACCACCTCGATAGTGCCCTTCATCCCGTACTCGTAGTGGCCGGGGAGATGACAGGCGAACTCGAAGATCCCCGGCTCATCGAATGTGAAGGTGGTTATGGCGCGACCGTTTGGGCCAACCGAGACCTCGCCCGGGATCGAAGGATGCTCCTTTTCAGTGCCGTTGGCGTGGCGAAGGTGCACCTCTGGCCCCCCAGTTATCAACTCGTGGTGGATGGGGTCGCCGTTGACCACGAGAAACCGCACGCGGGTTCCCTCGACAACGCTGAGACTGTCGGGGCGAAAGCGGGAATGGTGAACGTCGATTTGGATGGTGACGTCATCTGGCCCGAGAGGCTTCACATCAGCCGCGGCGCTACCGGCGAGGGCGAAACCGGCTCCGGTGACGACGGCCATCGCTGCTATCGAGACCCCGATCAACCGCCGCCGCCTGCTCATGTGCTGGCTCCGCCCGGGTCGAGACGGTGGCGTCGTGTCCAATTCCTGCCGGCCACAAGGGTGAGGAAACCGACGCCCACGCCGGCATACACCGGCCAGGTAGGTAGCGGCTGGTCGGTCCCGACAGGTAGCGACTCTGGGCCGGGAACGCCGGTGTCGGCGAAATCGGCGGTGGCTCCGGGGACCGCAGACACGGCGAGGTCGTAATCGAGCTCGCTGGCCGGAGCGTCGAGAGTCAGGTAGGAGAGCCACATCTGACGTGGTAGCCATTCCATCCCGGCATCAGAGCGCAGATCGTCGAGTAGCGGCCGGTTTGCTTTCTCGCTGCGATCGAGCGTGAGCCCGGTCCCACCGGCGAGCAGATCGGGCTCGTCCTCGGTGAGTAGGAAGACATCGGCTTCTATTCGATCGTCGGGGTCGGCGCCGAGGCCCAGGATCCGAAGGGGCACCCAGGGATCATCCGTGGGGATGGTCGCCATGATCGGCGTGCTGTCGCCAGGTTCCTGGGCGAGTTCGGCAGCCCGCTCGGCGTTGAACCGAGCGGCCATGAATATCGGACTGCGCCGGGCATAGAAGTCGAGCACCTCGGGGGCGTCGGGGCTTAGAAAGAAGCCGTGCTCTGCTGCCCAGGCCCCGACCTCGTCACCCCCACCCCGCAGCACGGTGATATCGAGAGCATCGATCTCGACCTCGAGGATGACCTCTGCTTCTTGGTCAGCGGCTGCGGCGAATGTTTGCTCGGCCGCAAGCGCCACGGGTGCGACCTCGAGGGCCAGGCGTTGCAGCGTCCAGTCTCCCCCCCGCTCCACCTTGGTGGGCACGTCTGGGAGCGGGATGATCGAGCCCACTTCCTTCCCCTGGCCGGTGAACTCGAACGCCGTCACATAGCGCTCCACCCCGTCGCTGTAGGCGGCGAGCGTCGTGGTCCGCAGCAACTCGATGGTCCCGTTCTCGCCTACGAGACCGCCACAGGCCAGGGCAGGGGTGGCGGCGATGGCGAGTAGGCCGATGGCCGATCCGATCACAAAACGCAGTCGGAACGTATGACGGTGCATCACGTCATCTCCTCGGTCGACGTGTTCTCGCTTGGACGGGCCGGGTTGCGTTGCGGTTCCGAGATGGCCATAGGGGGGCGTACGGGGGCTGCCCGGGCCGCTGCCTACCATCGCCCGCGGTGACCAAACCGGCACTCGATCTCACCGCAAACGCTCGGACCGTGCTCGAAACCCGCTACTTGCTCCGCGACGAGGTCGGTGTCCCGGTGGAGACCCCCGAGGATCTGTTCCGGAGGGTGGCAACCGACGTGGCGACGGCCGAGGAGGTTTGGGGGAGCGATCCCGGGCTCTGGGCGGAGCGGTTCTACCGGGCCATGGCGTCGCTCGACTTTCTCCCCAATTCGCCCACCCTGATGAACGCCGGACGCGATCTGGAGCAACTCGCCGCTTGCTTCGTCCTCCCCATCGACGACTCGCTCGACTCGATCTTCGACACGCTCAAGCTGGCGGCCAAGGTCCACCAGTCGGGAGGTGGTACCGGATTCTCCTTTTCCCGCCTCAGGGCCCGCAACGACGTGGTCAAGACGACGATGGGGGTGTCGTCTGGCCCTGTGTCGTTCCTCGAGGTCTACGACTCGGCGACCGAGCACATCAAGCAAGGCTCGTTCCGGCGCGGCGCCAACATGGGGATTCTCGACGTCACCCACCCCGACATCCTCGAATTCGTCAACGCCAAGACCGAGGGCGGGATCACCAACTTCAACATCTCGGTCGGGGTGACCGAGGAATGGATGGAACTGGCCGCTTCCGGCGCCGACTACGACCTGATCAGCCCGCGAACCGGTGAGGCGGCGGGCTCACTCGATGCCGGCGACGTCCTCGACCGGATCTGCCGGGCGGCATGGGCGACCGGCGATCCCGGGATCATCTTCCTCGACCGAATCAACGAGCCACGCACCAACCCCACCCCCGACCTCGGGCAGATCGAGGCAACCAATCCTTGTGTGACCGAGGACACGTGGATCGCGACCGCCGCCGGTCCCAGGCGGGTGGCGGATCTCGTCGGCGTTCCTTTCGAGGCGCTCGTCGACGGAACGTCCCACCCATCAGGTGGCTTCTTCCCGACCGGCAACCGGGATGTCGTCACCCTCACGACCCGCCGAGGTCTCCGCCTCCGCGCCACACCCGACCATCCGGTGCGTGTCGTGACGAGGTCGACCCGTAATCGGACGACTTGGGAATGGCGGCCCATCGGAGAGTTGAAAGTCGGCGACCGGGTGATGCTCAGCGATAACGGCGAGGTCTCGTGGGCCGGTGGCGGGAGCGATGAAGAGGGCTATGTGCTCGGCCTGCTGCTCGGAGACGGCTACCTCTCCGAAAGTGGGGCCCGACTCCACTTCTGGGGTCCGGACCGCGACTCGCGACGATCGGAGACACGTTTGCTGCTCGACGTCGCCGTCGGAATGAGGACCACGGTCCCCAATTCCGTCGAGCACCGCGCTCCCTACGTTGCCCTCAAGTCCACCGGCCTCTCGGACCTGGCTGAGGCATACGGCATGCGGCGAGGCTCGAAGGTGGTCACCGACGACATCGAGCGCGGGTCGCCTGATTTCGTCGCCGGGTTTCTACGCGGGTGGATCGATGCCGACGGATCTGTCCAAGGTTCGCAACGCAAGGGCGTCTCGGTGCGCCTCGCATCATCCGATCTCGGCTCGATGGAACGCGCCCAGCGGATGTTGCAACGCCTCGGCGTGATGTCCACGATCTACAAGGAGCGTCGCCCGGCAGGAATTCGCCGTCTACCCGACGGGCGGGGTGGCCTCCGGGACTACAAGTGCCTTGCCAACCACGAACTCGTGATCAGTGGAGCAAACCTGGCCCGATTCGCGGCGCGGGTGGGATTCGGCGACAGCGCCAAGCAGTCAAAGCTGGCGGAACTCATCGGCTCGTACAAACGCCGGCTCAACCAAGAGCGCTTCACCGACAAGGTCACCTCGATCGTGCCTTCGGGCCGGGCAGAGGTCTTCGATTGTCAGGTCGCCATCGCACAGTCTTTCGATGCCAACGGGATCATCGTCCACAACTGTGGCGAACAACCGCTTCTCCCTTTCGAGGCCTGTGTGCTCGGATCGGTGAACCTCGACCACTTTGTGGGAACCGATGGGATCGAGTGGAAGCGGCTCGGGGAGACCGTCGAGTTGGCCGTGAGGTTCCTCGACGATGCCGTCGAGCGCTCTCGCTACCCGGTCGAGCAGATCGAACGCATCCACAAGCACGGCAACCGCAAGATCGGGCTCGGTGTGATGGGCTGGGCGGATCTGCTCATCACGCTTGGCATCGGGTACGACTCGGATGAGGCGGTCTATCTCGCTTCCGAGGTGATGGGTTTCATCCAGGAGCGAGCCGACGTCGCCTCAGAGCAACTCGCCGGCGAGCGGGGACCGTTCCCCAACTGGGAGGCGTCGGTCTATGGACCCTCCGGCTGGGATCGGCCGATGCGGAATGCCACGCGGACCACCGTCGCACCGACGGGCACCATATCGATCATCGCAGGCACGTCATCGGGGATCGAGCCTCTGTTCGCGCTGGTGTACCACCGCAAGGTCCTCGACGGGCGGGTGCTAACCGAGGTCCATCCATCGTTCCGCCTCGCTGCCGAGCGGGCCGGTGTCTGGTCCGATGAACTGGCCAACGCCGTGGCGTCGCGGGGGAGCGTGCGCGATCTCCCCGAGGTTCCCGAGGAACTGCAACGGGTGTTCGTGACCGCTCACGACCTGACCGCCGGATGGCACGTCCGCCATCAGGCGGCATTCCAGCGTCACGTTGACAATGCCGTCTCGAAAACGATCAACCTTCCCCACGACGCCACCGTCGAAGACGTTCGGGCCGTCTACCTGCTGGCCGCCGACCTCGATTTGAAAGGGATAACCGTCTACCGCGACGGGTCCAAGACCTGGCAGGTACTCAACCGGGGCACACCGTCGGGCACCGATCTCGGCACGGTGGAGGGGTCGGCGCCCCAGTTCGAGAATTGGCCTGCCGAAGACCACCAGCCGATACCACCCAAGCGTGGTCAGAGCGTGCTCGAGGTCTGCCCGGTGTGCGGCCAGCCGTCGTTCGAGTTCGCCGAGGCCTGCGGCAAGTGCCATTCGTGCGGGCACTCCACGTGTTGACGGTCGGCGTGCACTGCCGCCGGCCTCATCGGACCGCCAACCCCGCGACCACCTCCCCGAACTCCTCCCAGCCGGGGACGTCGACCGTGCCTGCGATCGGGCGGTTCCAGGGCCTGACAAAGCGGCAGACTGTCGCCTCTGGGCGGTTGCGGTGCAATTGCCAAACGACATGGGGCGCATCGTCGAGGTAGAGGTCGCAGGGAACACGCCATTTCTCCTCCAGGATGTGGACTTCCCTGGTCGGTATCCGGTGGTCGGCGATCCAAGCAAACGTGTCGTGCACCGCCCAGTTCGGCTTCGAGGTGAGGATCACCACGTCGTGACCCGTGCGACGCAGATCGGACAGCGTCTCGACCGCCCCTGGGTAGGTCTCGAGGTGGCGGAACATCGAGTGTCCCCCATGGTCGCGGGCCCACCGCCAGAACTCGCTCATGTCCCGGAAATGGGTCAATGAGGGGATGCCGTTCCACGCCCTCATGGCGTCGAGCGGGATGTCGGTGCCGAACTCCTCGTTGTACCGGGTGACCCAGCCAGAGTTGAAGTCGGCGACGACTCCGTCGAGGTCGATCCCGAGCCGCACAATGCCAAGCCTACGGTTGCCCCGCCGGCACCGACCGTCGACCGAGACCGGCCAACAGGTCGCGACCGACCAGGACCACGAAGAAGATGGCGACCGCCACCCCGGCCATGGTGGCGCCGGCGGCGGTCCCGGCATACCAACTGATGAGCAGACCGACGAGGACGGCAAGGATCCCGATGGCGGCGGCGACCACCATCATCACCGGTACCCGTCTCGAGACCAGGGCCGCTGTTGCCGGGGGGGCAACCAGGAGACCGAACACGAGGAGCGAACCGACGGTTCGGAATGAAGTGACCACCGCCAGCGTGATCAGCGCCAAGAGCAGCGCATTGGCCGCCGCCGGCTTGAGCCCGAGCACCTCGGCCTTCTGCTCGTTGAAGGCCAGGGCGAGAAACGGCCGGTAGAAGACGACCGACGCCACCAAGGCCACAACGGTCCCAATAGCGATGAGCACCAGGTCACCGGCGGTCACACCGAGAGCGTCGCCGAAGAGGATCCCGCTGAGGCTCGCCGCGTACGAACCGGCCCTGGAGATGATGATCACCCCGAGGGCGAGCATCCCGACGAACAGGAGACCGATCCCGGCATCTTCGGCGAGCCGTGATCGTCGGTGGACCAAGTTGATTCCTCCGATCATGACCAGCGCCGAGAGGACCGCCCCGAGCATCACGTCGAAACCGACTACGACGGCCAGTGCGATGCCAGGCACGACACCGTGGGCCAGCGCGTCCCCCATAAAGCTCAACCCGCGCATCACAACCCACGTGCCGACCACCGAGGTGGTCACGGCAGCCAGGATCCCGCCGAGCAAGGCGCGCTGCATGAAGGGCTCGGACAAGGGGGCGGTGAGCCACTCCATCACGTTGCCAGGGCCTCTGCCACCAGGCGGGCGTTGCTGAGGATCATCTCCACATAGGTCTCGGCGCCGCTTCCCGGCTCGCCGAGCGAATCGGTGAAGAGATCGACCACCAAGACTTGTTCGCCCCGCCTCGGCGGCGACGGTGTCGGCGAGGGTCGTCGGGTTCGCCGTATCGGCGAAGATCGCCGGGACGCCGGTCTCGTCGATCGTGTCGACCAACTCTGCGATCTCCCGGCCACTCGGTTCTCCCAAAGTGTCCCCGCCGGGAATCACGGTGGCGGCAACCTCGAACCCGAAGCGATCGGCGAAGTAGTCGAGCGAATCGTGGCTGGTGACCAGAGTCCTCCGCTCGGCGGGCACGACGGACAGGATCTCGTCTGCCTCGTCCCCGGCGGCGCTGACCTGGGCGCGGTAGGCGGCGGCCCGTCGGTCCCAATCGACGGTGTCATCGAGCACGGCAAGCTCACCGACGATGTGATCGATCGCCGTAGCCATCCTGTCGGGGTCGTGCCAGAAGTGGGGATCGCCGCCGGTGGAACCGTCGTTCGCCGAAACAGGGAGTGGATCGAGACCTTCGGCCAGACGAAGCACGGGAGTCCCCTCTGCTGCGGCGGCCTCGATCACATCGGTCAGTCCCTCCTCGAGGCCGAGGCCATTCGTCACCACGAGGTCGGCGTCGTTGATCGATGCGACCTGTTGTGGAGAGGGCTCGAAGTCATGCGGGTCCACGCCCGGGGGAAGGAGCACCTCCACCGCAGCGGAGTCGCCGACAACGCTTGAAACGACGTCTCCGATGATCGATGTCGTGGCCAGGATCTCGAGCCGGTCACCTTCGCTTTGTCGTGAGCCGCCCGTGGCGCAAGCAACCACTGCGAAAAGGCCGACGAGCAGTACGAGAGCCCGCGCGCCCACCCGCAAAGCGGTTTTGAAACCGATTCTCATACCTTGCATATAATGAGAATCACTCCTACTATTCTGAGTCGAAGATAGCAGGGCCGACTGAGGAGCATGACTTGACCCGTCTGACTGCGCTGACGGACATCGACAGACAGGTCGAGCGGCATCTGGGCGAGAAAGACGTCCGTTACACCCGGGGTCGCCGACAGGTGGTGCGGGCACTCCACCGCTCCAGGGGACCTCAGGCCGCTTCGGAGCTTCACCGCGGCCTGAGGTCATCGGTGCCGCTTTCGTCGCTCTACCGCTCGCTCGCCGTACTCGACACCAACGGCGTGCTCCAAAAGCACCATGACGCCGCCGGTCTTGCCCGTTTCGAGCTGGCCGAGTGGCTCACCGGTCACCACCACCACCTGGTCTGTATCGACTGCAATCAGGTGGTGGATTTCGAACTCGATGCTGCCAGCGAGACGGCACTTGCTGTGCTGGCGGAATCGGCGGGCCGGGAGCGCGGCTATGTGGTCGTCGATCACGGTCTGGAAATCGAAGGGACCTGCGACAAGTGCCGCGCCAAGTGAGTGCTGACAAGTGAACGCTGTCGAGGCCCACTCGGTCGGTCTGCGCTATCGGTCGCGGACCGCGCTCCAGCCGTCTGACTTCACCGTCGAGCAGGGAACGGTGGCGGCTCTGATCGGTCCCAACGGCTCGGGCAAGTCGACCGTGCTGAACGCAATCTCAGGGTTGCACCATCCAGATGTGGGGAGCCTCACCGTTTTAGGGCGGCCGCCTGTCGAATCGAGATCTCGGATCGCTTACGTCCTCCAATCGACCAGGGTCAACGAGGCGTTGCCGGTTACGGTCCGCGAGGTGGTCGCCATGGGCCGCTATGCCTCGCTGGGGATGGTGCGCCGTTTCGGAGCGACCGACCGGACCGCCGTCGACACTGCGATGGGCCAGGCCGAGGTGTCCGATCTCGCCACCCGCCAACTCGCAGATCTATCGGGTGGGCAGCGCCAACGGGTCTTCATGGCGCAGGGCCTCGCTCAGGACCGAGACCTCCTGCTGCTCGACGAGCCGCTGACCGGACTCGACCTGGTGTCGATGGAGATCATTCTCGGGGTGGTGAGCCGGGAGCGCGCCGCCGGCCGGACCGTGATCATGACCACACACGACCTCGGCGATGCCTCGCAGGCCGACCATGTCATCTTGCTGGCCGGTCGTGTTGTTGCCGAGGGCCCTCCCGGCGAAGTCTTGACGGCCGACCTTCTGAGCGATGCCTACGCCCACCGCATCGTCGCCATGGAAGGACGGGTCATGGTCGACGACCCGGCCCACCAGCCAAGCGACCGCCGACATGTGCATCTGGACCGGTCAAAGGGTGGGGTGACACGAAACTGATGGCAAAGGGGGCGCCAAAGCCACTGGCTCGTCGTCCCCGCTGAGCTGTATCCGGGTCAAGCCACCTCGGTGACCGTCACCGATGTGAGCGACCAGAGCGAGAGGTGTTGCGGCCGGAGGATGACCACCTCGAGATCGTCGGTCGGATCGACCACGACCATGAGAGTGCGGTCGAGCGGTTCGACCCCGAAGGCATGCGTCACGGCTGCGCTGGACGACACGTCGAATCGGGCGTCTGTTGCGCCAACCAGGCAGACCACATCGATGGCCACCAGATAGGGCTTGCCAGGGTTCAAACCCTCGAGCCAGACCTCTACCCGGCTCGGGGAAACGGCTCCGAGATCGTCGGGTTCGTTCTCGTCGTCCCATTCATCCTCGAGTTCGAGCCACGCCCTCCCTGTGGCGACCGGGTTCGATGGGGTCAGTTGAGCGTGTGGCCGACTCAGAGGGCGGATCCCATGGCGCTCCAGCGTGGCGCCGGCAAGTCGACGGTGCAGTGTCGGCGGGGCGTTGGAAAGGGTCGTGGTGGGGGCGTAGACCAGCATTGCTCTCCTGCTTTCCTCGTGTGACTTGCCAACAGAGGCGCCCGCCCATCACGAGATACACCGCTCTACGATCGGGTCGTGGAGCATCGAGCCCTCTATCGCAGATACCGCCCGACCACTTTCGCCGAGGTGGTGGGTCAGCAACATGTGACCGAGACGTTGTCCCGCGAGGTCACCGAGGGGAAGGTGGCCCACGCCTACCTGTTTGCCGGACCCCGAGGCACGGGGAAGACCACCACGGCGCGGATCCTGGCAAAGGCGCTCAACTGCCTCGACCGCCGGCCAGATGGCACCCCGTGCAACAAATGCGTCTCTTGCGCGGCGATCGACGAGGGGTCGTCCCTCGACGTGATCGAACTCGACGCTGCCTCGCACAATTCGGTTGACGACATCCGCGACATCAGAGTGAGCGTCTCCACGGTCGCCGTCGGTGAGGGTGCGCGCCGAGTGTTCATCCTCGATGAGGCCCACATGCTGTCCAAGGCGGCGGGGAACGCACTGCTCAAGACGCTGGAAGAGCCGCCGAGCCATGTGCACTTCGTCCTTGCCACCACCGAGCCCTACAAGCTCCTCGACACCATCCGCAGCAGGGCACAGCGCTTCGACTTCCACGCTATCGGCTCGGACACGTTGACCAGACACCTCGGGTCGGTGGCCGAGAAAGAGGGATACCAGCTCGAATCTGCGGCATCGGGGTTGATCGCCCGTCAGGCCCGGGGGTCGGCGCGTGATGCTCTCAGCCTCCTCGAGCAGGTGGCCGCTCTCGGGGGCGGGACAGTGGACGTCAAGGGGGTCCGGCGTGCCATCGGGTTGGCCGAGGCAGATGCTCCGATGCGGCTGGCCAACGCCATGGTTGACCAGGACGCCAAGGCGGCACTCGAGTTGGTGGCAGAGATGGTCTCCGAGGGCGTCGACCTGCGTCGGTTCGTCTCCGAGACCATCGCGTTCTTCCGCGGCGTCTTCCTGGCGCACTATGCACCCAACCTGGCCGAAGTCGCCGACGAACCGTCGGAGGTCCTCGAGGAGTGGAAAGCCGCTTCCAAGCTCGTCGCCGCATCGGACGTCCTCCGCGTCATCGACCAACTGGGCGACTCGCTCATCAAGTTGAGGGAGGGTCGGGAGGAGCGGCTCATGATCGAGCTCGCGCTGCTTCGGTTGGTGCGGCCCGAGGTGGTCGGCGACCCCGCTTCGCTGGCCGCCCGCCTCGGCCGGCTCGAACAACGCGTCAAGCACCTGGCCGATGCCCCGGCCACTCCGCGGCCGGCCGCCGCGGAGAGGGAGCCGGCGCCTGAGCAGGATCTCCCCCAACCAGCGCCGAAAACCGTTGCCGCCGCACCCGAAGCGGAACCTCCCCGAGCCGAGGCCCGTGCACCGGTGGATGGCCTCACCATCGAGAAAATCGAGGAGGTGTGGCCCGTCCTGCTGGCGTCGGTGCGCGATGAACTCACCCAACGGCGCTGGGCATTCTTCCGCGAGGCCTTTCCGGCGGCGGTGGAGGACACGACCATCGTCCTTCACCTTCCTGCCGGTCTCGACTTCCATCTCTCCGAGTTGCGCAGCGATCCCCGGGTGTTGGACGTCGTCGAGAGCAGGGCGGCCGACCTGGTCGGCGGTGCGGTGCGGGTCGAGTTCCGGCTGGCGGATGCCGTGGCCATCAAGGAAGAGGACGAGGTTGTGCCCGACAAGGACAGCCTCGCAGAGGCACCCGAACACGACCCAGAGCGGCTCGTCGCAGAGTTCCTCGGTGCCGAATTGGTCTCGGAGAGCCCCGTCGAGGAGACGTAGCTCAAGGACCGGCACGGCGATCCGGGTGGGCCGGTGGTTCTGATCAGCGGTGATACCCTGGCCAAATGGGCATGCGGCCGCAGGACATGCGCAAGCTGATGCAGCAGGCGCAGAAGATGCAGGAGGATATGGCGGCGGCCCAGGAGGAACTCGCCACGAAGGAGTTCGAGGGGACCTCGGGCGGTGGTGCGGTCACCGCCCTCGTGACCGGGTCGGGGGATTTGGTGTCGATCGTCTTCGCTCCCGGTGTGATCGATCCCGAAGACCCCGAGCTACTGGGGGATCTGGTGGTCGCCGCGGTGAACCAAGCACTGCGCGCCGCAAATGAGGCTGCCCAGTCGCAATTGGGCGGGCTCACCGGAGGTCTCGATCTTGGTGGCCTCCTGGGCTGATGCTCGACGGCCCCATCCAGCGTCTCGTCGATGAACTGGCGCGCCTACCGGGTGTCGGACCCAAATCCGCCCAGCGACTCGCTTTTCACCTTCTCAACATCGAGGACGCCGATGCCAGGCGTCTCGCCGAGGCGATCATCGAGATGCGCGATCTGGCGCGGCTCTGCGAGCGGTGCTTCAACGTCACCTCCACCGAGGAGTGCTCGATCTGCACCGACCCGCGTCGGGAGACCGCGTCGGTGTGCGTGGTCGAGCGTGCCCAGGACATCATCGTGGTGGAACGGACCCAGGAGTTCCGTGGGCGCTACCACGTGCTGGGAGGGGCGCTTTCGCCCATCGAGGGAATCGGGCCGGCCCAGCTGAAGATCGCCGAGTTGAGGCGCCGGGTAGCGGACGAAGCGATCACCGAGCTGATCGTGGCTACCAACCCAACCGTCGAGGGGGACACCACCGCCATGTACCTGGCTCGTGAGTTCAAGCCGCTCGGCGTGCGGGTCACCCGGTTGGCGAGCGGACTGCCGGTCGGCGGTGACCTCGACTACGCCGACGAACTGACTCTGGGAAGAGCGCTTGTCGGCCGGCGGGAGCTCTAGGCGCCCTGTTAGATCGACGAACCCAGGGTTCGAGCGGTTGCAGAGGCGCGCTTCGAACCCTGGGTTGCGTGCTTCTTGACCTCAGTCGAGTGCCACCGCGCTTATCGAACGCAACTTGCGGAAGTTGTGGCTGGCGATGATCGAGCGGATCGATCCGGTCTTGGAGCGCATCACCACCGAATGCGTGGTGGCGCCATCACCGAAGTACTCGACACCATCGAGGAACTCGCCGGTGGTCACCCCGGTGGCGGCGAAGAAGACATTGTTCGAGTCGACCAGCTCGCGGGTCGTGATGATCTGATCGAGGTCCAGCCCGTTGTCGATCGCCCAATCTCGCTCGGTTTCGTCCCGGGGCCAGAGCCGGCACTGGATCTCACCGCCAAGGCAGGCCATCGCCCCGGCGGCAAGCACCGCCTCGGGCGAACCGCCGATCCCAAAGAGGATGTCGACGTTGCTCTCCTCCCGGGCGGTGGCCATCGCGCCGGACACGTCACCGTCGCGGATCAGCCGGATGCGCGCCCCAGCCAACCGGACCGCGTCGATGTAGTGCTGGTTCCGCGGCCGGTCCAGGATGATCGCCTGGAGGTCGTTGACGTCCTTGCCGCGCGCCTTGGCAACCTGGCGGAGGTTGTAGTCGACCGGGGCATCGAGGGCGATCGTCCCGGCCGCCTCGGGTCCCACGGCGAGCTTGTCCATGTAGACCAACCTGCCCGGCGCGTACATGGTGCCCCGCTCGGACACGACGAGCACGGCCAGCGCTCCCGGACCGCCTTCCGCGGTGAGACGGGTCCCGTCCACCGGGTCCACGGCGACGTCCACCTCGGGGCCGGACCCACTCCCCACCCTCTCGCCGTTGTAGAGCATCGGCGCGTTGTCCTTCTCGCCCTCCCCGATGACAACGATCCCGTCGATATCGAGCGTGGCGAGGTGGGCGCGCATGGCGTCGACCGCTGCCCGGTCGACGGCGTCCTTGTCTCCGCGTCCCTGCCAGCGCGCCGCGGCCATAGCTGCGGTTTCGGTAACCCGGACCAGATCGAGGCCGAGGTTCCGCTCCGGGATCTCCGCCATCAACCGACCTTGATGATCAGGGCGTCGCCCTGACCGCCACCGCCGCACAAAGTGGCGGCACCGATCCCGCCGCCCGCTTGGCGGAGGGCGTGGATCAGGGTCACCACGAGTCTGGCACCTGTGGCGCCGATGGGGTGGCCCAACGCCACCGCACCTCCTCGGGCGTTCACCTTGGCCGGATCCAGGTCGAGCATCCGCGCCGACCAGAGGGCGACCGCGGCGAAAGCCTCGTTGATCTCGATCAGGTCGAGGTCGGCCGGTTCGAGACCGGCTCGCTTCAGTGCCACGCGGAGTGCTTCGGCAGGGCGCTCGTGGAGGGTGGCATCCGAACCGCCGATCTGACCGTATGCGACGATCTCGGCGAGGACCGAAGCTCCTGCCGCTTCGGCGGCGGCACGGTCGGCGACAACCACCGCGGCGGCACCATCGGAAATCTGCGAGGCGTTTCCGGCGGTGATGGTCCCCTCACCGGCAAAGGCGGGCCGGAGCGCACCAAGCGAGGCAGCGTCGCTATCGGCACGGATCCCCTCGTCCGTGTCCACCACCGCGGCGCCGCCCTTTGGCTGGGCGACTTCTACGGGGACGATTTCGTCCTTGAAGCGACCTGACGACGACGTGGCTGAGGCGCGGGCATGGCTCTCTGCAGCCCACTCGTCCTGTTCGGCCCGACCGATGCCGAGGTCCTTGTTCTTTCGGTCCGAGGACTCGCCCATCGTGCACTGATCGAAGGCGCACCAAAGCCCGTCGTGCAGCATGACGTCCACCAATGCGCTGTCACCCATCCGATGGCCCCAGCGGAGGTCGCGCTGGATGTGGGGAGCGTTGCTCATCGACTCCATGCCGCCTGCGACGACGAAGGACGCTTCGCCGAGCCGGACGGAACGGTCCGCCATGGCGATTGCCGCCAACCCGGAGAGGCAGACCTTGTTCACGGTTATCGCCGGCACCGTCATCGGCACGCCGCCCCTGACCGCCGCCTGCCGGGCGGTGATCTGACCTTCGCCCGCTTGAAGCACCTGACCGAAGATCACCTCATCGATGGTTTCCGCTCCGACCCCCGACCTCTCCAAGGCAGCGCCAATGGCAATCCCACCGAGTTCCACGGCTCGGAGCGGTCGCAGCGCTCCGCCGAACCTGCCCACTGGTGTTCTGGCTGCTCCGACGATGACGCTCGACATGGCCCGACCTCCTGAGTCGATCGTACCGCCAATCGCCCTACCCTCGCCCTGCACCGATGAAGCTTCTCAACCTCGATCACGTGGCGGTGGCGGTCCATGACCTCGACGACTCGTTGGATGCCTACCGGCGGCTCTACGGGGTCGAGCCGCTTTACCGGGAGATCGTCGACGACCAAGGCGTTGAAGAGGCGATGATCCCGGTCGGCGGATCGTTCATCCAGCTGCTCGAACCGCGTAGGCCCGATACGCCTGTCGGCCGTTTTCTCGATCGTCGTGGTGAGGGTCTGCACCACATCGCATTTGCGGTCCCCGATGTGGCCGCGGCGTTGACCCACCTCGAGGCGGAGGGTGCCCAGTTGGTCGACCGCGTACCGCGACGGGGGGTGGCGGCAAGCAGATCGCCTTCGTCCACCCATCTACGGCAAACGGGACTCTCATCGAACTGGTGGAATTGACGGATGGCTGAGCGCGTGACGATCTCGCCGGCGCCCGACGCCTTTGCCGCAGCCGTGATCGGCGCGGTGATCGCCCATCTGGAAGCAGAGGCAGCCGCAACCGTGCCCTCACCGGCGCCACGACTCCCCGCCTGGGTGGCCTCTGCCCGTCCCGATAGGCCGGAGCCTCCGATCGAACTACAACGCCGGCCGGCTCAGCCGGAGTCCTGAGGCGGTTGACGTCGCAGCAGGGTGGCCAACTCGGGTGAGCGCAGTGCCAACAAGCACCCGGCGAACACCGCGACCACAACCAATCCCCCGAGGACGAGCGCAAGGAAGGACTGGCCCGCCGACGGCACGACTTCGTCCGAAGTGAACAGAGCAACGATTCCCAGTCCGGCGGCGGCCGCCAGAACGCCGCCGAGCAGAGCCCGCCCCAGCGCAGCCAAGACCGGGCGGAGTTGGTCCCGCCCGGTGGCGATGAACCAGCCAGCCGCCAGGAGGATGGCGTAGAGGGCGATCGAGCCGGTGCTGGTGGCTGCGATCCCCTCCAACCCGAATCGCTCGCCGAGCAAGAAGTAGGCGGGAACGGCGATGACTGCTACCGCGGTCCCGATGAGCACCGGAGTCCACATCCTCCTCTTGGCGTAGAAGGCGCGGGCGAGGACCTGCTGGGCGCCCCAGGCGGGGATGCTCAGGGCGAACACGGACGCCACCGCCGCTGTGATGAGTGTGTCCTCGGGACCAAAAGAGCCGCGTTGGTATGCGACCCGCACCGCCGGCAGGGCGAGCCCGAATACCGCGGCGGCGGCGAGCATGGCTGCGGTGATGGTGGCGCGCACCGCCGATCCCACCTCGGTCTCCAACTCGTCCTCTCTACCCTCGGCGGCGAGCCTGGCCAGGAACGGGTAAGCGGCGACTCCGGCGGCCTGGGCGACGACGCCTACTGGGACCATGCTCAACTGGCGCCCGGCCACCAGGGCGGTTATCCCACCCACCCCGGCGAGTTGACCAAACACCCTGATGAACTGCTCGTCGAGGGCAGCGACCGACTGACCAAGCATCAAGGGGAGGGCGAGCAGCAGATACTCCCCGAGCGCGGGGTGGCGCCAGGCCACGTGGCGTGGCCAGCGGAGACCGATCCGTGATGCCCCCCACCACTGGAGGGCGAAGTTGCCGACGATCGCTCCGACGAGTGCACCCCAGGCGAAACCCTCGGGCGACGGGTCGCCCATCGCCCAGGTCACCGCACCACCGGCGATGATCGCCAGGTTGTAGACGATCGGCGCAAGCGTCGGGACGAGGAATCGCTGACGGGCGTACTGCACCGCCATGAACAACGAGCCGAGCACGAAGAACACCTGGGCCGGCAACACGATCCGCACCAGACCGGTGAGGCGATCGAGGTCGGATGGGTCAAAGCTCCGGTAGAGAAACTCCACCAGTGGCCGGGCCCAGATCATCGCCAGCACGGTCAGTCCGATCATGACCAATGCCACGGGTCGGAACACCGCAACAAACGAACGCCACTCACCCTCCTCGTCACCGGCTGCGATGTGCCGGCTGAGGATTGGCAGAAATGTGATTGTCAGGTACCCGCCCGCCATCAAGAAGAACAGGTAATCGGGGATGACAAAGGCGGCGTTGTAGAGGTCGGCTTCGCCGCTCAGACCGAGGACGCCCAGCAGCACCGAGTTGCGGACGAAGCCGAGCAACCTGGAGATGAGGATCCCCGTCCCGACCAGCACTGCTGCCCGACCCATCGTCCTTGCGAAGCGCCGGCCGGTCCGTGGCGAAGATGAACGCCCGGAATCTGGTGGGTTGCCGCCGTCCTCCGACGTCATCTCATCGGGAGCACTGTCGGGCGGGCCGCCTCCAGGTCGTCGAGAATCGACCCGGCAACCGCCAGATCACCCTTGCCCACGCCGAGCATGATGTCGGGCTTGTAGGCGCCGTGGTAGTCGGAGCCACCGCTGGGGAGCAGACCGACATCCAATGCGATGCGGCGGAGCGCCTTGCGGTCCACGGGGTCATAGGTGGCGACCTCTACCTCCACTCCGATCAGACCGATCTCGGCGAGATCGCGGAACGCGGTGCGGAGTTCGCTGTCGAGGGTCCTACCCAGCGTCAATGGATGTGCCAAAACGGGGACGCCCCCAGAGGCTCGGGCAAGCGAGATCGCCTCGGCAGGTGTGAGGCGCTCGCGCCCCACATACGCCGGACGACCGGCGGCGAGGTACCGGTCGAAGGCGCTAGGGATATCGGGGACGACGTTCTTGCGGATCATGACAGCCGCCACATGGGGCCGTCCCACCGTCCCACTTCCGGCTTCCTCCGTGACCTCATCGAGCGTGATGTCGATCCCCATACCGGCGAGCAGCTCGACCATCCGGGCGTTGCGCACATCCCTGGCAGCCCGCAGTCCGGCGAGCCGATCTTGCAGCGGGCCTTCCGCCGATTCGAGGAACAGCACCACCAGGTGCATCGCTCCGCCGTCCCACTGGCAGGACAACTCGACGCCGGGGATAAGTCGGATCCCGTGGGTGTTGGCGGCGGCCGCTGCTTCGTCGAGACCCTCGAGTGTGTCGTGGTCAGTGAGAGCCATGGCCCCCAGCCCGGCTCGCGCCGCGCCCGCGACCACGTCGGCCGGACTGTCGGTGCCGTCGGAGGCCGTGCTGTGGACGTGGAGATCGACCTTCATCGCCCGGCCAGGGTACCTGCGGGGTGCGACGCCCCCCGGCGCTATGACTCGATCCGGACGCTCTCCACATAGACCGCCTCGCGGGGAAGCGACCGCTCTCCGCTGGAGGCAGGCTGCACCGGGATGGCGGCGATCTGCTCCAGAACGTCGTCACCTTCCACGACCCTTCCCAGCACCGAGAAGTCCGGCCCGAGCGACTGCGCATCCGGGCCGGTAACGAAGAAGAACTGGCTGCCCGGCGCCGGAACCATACTCGTGGTCCAGCGCCATCACACCCGGCTCGTAGACGAAGCCGTCGGGCGGTGCCTCGTTGGGGAGTTGGTACCCGGGCCCGCCTTCTCCGTCGGCCTGGGGATCACCGCCTTGGGCCTTGAAGGTCTCAATGATCCGGTGAAATACCGTCCCGTCGTAGAAGCCTTCGTTGGCCAGGAAAACGAAGGAGTTCACCCCTTGAGGGGCGAGTCCGGGGTCGAGTTCGATCACGATCTCGCCGCATGAGGTGATCATCGTGGCGGTGATCGGCGCATCTGAGCCCGAGGTCCTCGGGGCCGTCGGGGAACGACTGGGGAGTGATCTCGGGAGGCGCCTCGGCACCACATGCCACGGGAAGCTGGCGGAAGGCGCGATAGGCGGCAGGAAGCTCGGGTTCGCGCTTTGAGAGAACATTGAACAGGTAGAAGACGCCGATGATGAGCAAGGCGAGGATGCCGAATCGGGCGGCACGCTGTCCAGGCGGCGCGGATGCGCTTGCGCCTTTCCTCCTCTCGCCTTTTCTCCTCGCGGGACTCACGCTGCCGCTGTCGACGATCTGTCATGGCGGCGGGGAGAGTAGGACGGCCAACGGCCCACGTCGGCGGGTCGGGGCGTCGAAGACCATCAGATCAGCGACCTACCCGGTCCTACACTCGGCGGCAGCCCATGCCGCTTGTCGTGCAGAAATTCGGAGGCACCTCTGTGGCCTCGCCGGAGCGGATCCTGGTGGTCGCAGAGCGGGTGGCTCGCGCCCGCAAGGACGGGAACGACGTCATTGCCGTGGTCTCCGCAATGGGGGACTCCACCGACGAACTGCTCGACCTTGCTCAGCGGGTTTCGCCCAACCCACCGGCCCGCGAGCTCGACATGCTGCTCACTGCAGGTGAACGCATCTCGATGGCACTCTTGGCGATCGCCATCCAGGACCGAGGAGTCGAAGCGGTCAGCTTCACCGGCTCGCAAGCGGGGATACTCACCGACGCCTCCCACGGCGCAGCCAGGATCACAGAGATCAGAGGGTCACCGGGTACGCGAGGCGCTCGACAATGGTCGAGTGGTGATAGTTGCCGGCTTCCAAGGGGTCGACCCCAACACGAAGGAGATCACCACTCTGGGCCGGGGCGGGTCCGACGCAACGGCCGTCGCTCTCGCCGCGGCGCACGGTGCCGACGTCTGTGAGGTCTTCACCGATGTGGACGGGGTCTACAGCGCCGACCCGCGGATCGTCTCCACCGCTCGGTTGTTGCGCGAGGTGTCGTTCGAGGAGATGCTGGAGCTTTCCGCCAGCGGAGCCAAGGTCCTAATGGCACGGTCGGTGGAGTTCGGCCGTCGTTTCGAAATTCCGATCCACGTCCGGTCGTCCTTCCATGACGCCGAGGGGACATGGGTGAAGGAGCACACAATGGAGCAGGCCATCATCAGCGGTATCGCCCACGACGTTTCCGAGGCGAAGGTCACCGTCCGGGGTGTCCCCGATACGCCGGGCGTCGCAGCCGCCCTCTTCGAGCCGCTGGCCGAGCGGAGCATCAACGTCGACATGATCGTGCAGAACGTGTCACGTGACTCCGCCACCGACATCAGCTTCACCGTCCCCAAGGAGCACGCCCCCGTGGCCCGCGAGGTGGCGAGCACCGTCGCTGCCGAGGTGGGGGCGGCCGGGGTCGACGTGGACGAGAACGTGGCCAAGGTGTCGCTGGTCGGGGCGGGGATGAAGTCGCACCCTGGCGTCGCGGCGCGTGTGTTCCGCGCCTTGGCCAACAAGGGAATCAACATCCAGATGATCTCGACTTCGACGATCCGCATCTCGTGCGTCGTCGGTGCCGACCAGATCGACGAGGCGGTGCGGACGCTCCACGACGAGTTCCAGCCGCCGCTGATCTTGGAAGAGGTGGGAGCTTGACCAATCTGGCCGTAGTCGGCGCCACCGGCGCCGTAGGGCGGACGATCCTCGAGATCCTCGCCCAGCGCGATTTCCCGGTAGGTGGGGTCAGGCTGCTCGCATCGGCACGCTCGGCAGGCGACAAGCTGGAGACCGCCTGGGGAGAGATAGAGGTCGAGGACCTGGAGACCGCAGACCCGGCGGGGATCGAGCTCGCCCTGTTCTCTGCCGGCGCCACGAGAAGCCGCGACCACGCTCCGGCATTCGCCGCAGCCGGGGCGGTGGTAATCGACAACTCATCCGCCTTCCGGATGGACCCGGCGGTCCCCTTGGTGGTTGCCGAGGTGAATGACCGCGCCATTGCAGGGCATTCCGGGATCGTGGCCAACCCGAACTGCACCACGATGACCCTCATGATGGCGGCAGCACCGCTGCATCGCGCCGCCGGTCTGGTTTCGATGGTGGTATCCACGTACCAGTCGGTCTCCGGCTCGGGGCGGACCGGGATCGAAGAACTCACTCGTCAGGTCGAGCTACTCGGTGGCGACCGCGACACCCTGGTCGATGGAGGTTGGATCGACCCGGGCGGGGACCTGTACGCCCGCCCGATCGGGTACAACGTCCTCCCCTTGGCCGGGACGATCGACGAGACCGGCTACACCGAGGAGGAGTGGAAGCTGGTCAACGAGAGCCGCAAGATCCTCGAGATCGAGGATCTCGAGGTCGAACCAACCTGCGTCCGCGTCCCCGTGATGGTCGGTCACAGCGTCTCCGCCACCATGAGGTTTGCCGAGCCGATCGGTGCGGAAGAGGCCAAGCGCCTATTGGATGCGGCGCCGGGTGTCTCCCTGTGGGAGGACCGGGTCCCCACCCCACTCGACAGCGTTGGCTCCGATGACGTACTTGTCGGTCGCGTCCGTCCCACGATGGTCAAAGGCGGGATCTCGCTCTTCGCCACCGGCGACAACCTCCGCAAAGGCGCCGCGCTCAACGCCGTCCAGATCGCGGAGAAAGTACTTAGTACTTAGTACTCAGTACTTAGACCAGACAGCCAGTTCCACCCGCTCCTTGCTCCGCGGTTCTCGGATTGGCCGCCGTCTGCCGTCCGCCGTCCGTCTTCCGTCTTCCGACTTCCGTCTTGTCTTCGTGAACCATCCACACCTGCCACTCGTCACATCTTGTGGACAAGTTGCGGCGGCTCCGACACGATGGGAGGGGACGTCGGCGAGACCGCGAGGCAGGTTCAAAGTGCACGAACCGGACCCGGCGACCATTCGGTCGGCGATGGGCGGCGACATCGCTGCATTCGAGGAGCTGGTGCGCGGGCTCCAGGCTCAGGTGTGGCGGTATCTACGCCACCTCCTGGCCGATGACGATCTCGCCGAGGACGTCACACAAGAGACCTTCATCCGGGTCTACCGGCGACTTCGCACCTTCCGATTCAGGTCGAAGTTCTCGACCTGGGTGTTCCAGGTCGCCCGCAATGCGGGGATCGACGCCATCCGCTCGAGGGCCCGGTTGCAGAGGCTGACCGAGCAGGCCGGCGCGGTCGCACGCCAGTCGGTGTCCGGCCCGGAGACCACTAGCGAGCTGCGCGCCGCGGTGGACAGCCTTCCCGTTCGATTGCGCGAGGCCCTGCTCACCGTTGAGATCCTCGGTCTGCGCTACCGCGAGGCCTCTCAGGTTCTCGGCATCCCCGAGGGGACGGTCAAGAGCCGCGTCCATCACGCACGGCAGCAGCTCACCGCATGGCTGGCCGAAGGTGACCTGGAGGACGCCGGTGACATGTGACACCGCCCAGGCGCTTATCTCGGCCTCCTTCGACGGCGAGCCCGCGGCCGACGCCACCGACCACGTCGCCAGGTGCCCGAGATGCGCCGCCTTCGCCGCAACCGCTCAGGAGGTCCGGCGCCAAATCCGGTTCGAGTCAGTCGAGCAACCGGTGGACGTGGTCGCATCGGTCACCGACATCATCACTCAGACCCGGCGCCCATCGCTGGCGCGATGGGGATTGGTGGCCGCATGCTTCGCCATCGGGGCAGTGCTCTCGGCAACGGCTGTGTGGCTCTCGGATCGCCCCGCCCCAACGGCGCTCGCCGCCGAAATCGAACAGCAGGTGCAGGAGGCTCAGGCCTCTGTCGATGCCCTCGACGCCACCCTCACGGTGGTGGAGAGAGGCTGGCACCCCGCGGTCCAGGAACGCCGGTTCACGGGTTCGCTCCGGTATCGCGCTCCCGAGACGCTGTGGTTGGTTCTCGAGGACACCACGGACTACCCATCGCCGCAATGGAACCCCCGCTCGTTGCAGGTGGTGGTGGACGACGACGTTGCCTGGCAACGGGGACCTGTGAGGTGTCCGATCGAGAGTCAACCCGAGTGTGGAGCGACCATCGTCGCTTTCCGCGGTGACCGGGCGTGAGCCGTTCCCCGATGACGCCCCGGCGGCACTCGACCTGATCGTTCCGGTGTCCAGCTTCCGCTGGTCGGAGTCCGAGCGTCGCCTCGGGGAGCGAGTGATCGACGGCAGGGCGGCAATCGGGGTCGAGGTTGCTGCCGCCCAAGTGGCGCCGATGCTCGACCTTCTCTACGAGACGAGTGATCTCCGACCCGTGCACCCCACGGACCCGGTGGAGATTTGGCTCGACCAGGAAACGATGGTTCCCCTCGTCCTCACGTTCATTCCGGCCGACTCCGAAGCACGGCGGTTGTGGTCGCTCCGCCAAGGTCTGGACGACGCCGAAGGTCGGCCCTATCTGGAGGTGCGCATTGGCGGCCTCGACCTCGACCCGTCACCGATCGCGCTCCCCGGCATCCCGCCGCAGGCGAATGTCGAGGAACACGGATTCCGTGCCACAGACGATCTGGTTGGGCCCGAGCCGTCATTCGTTCCTGAAGGTATGCGGCTGCACCAAACGGGAAACGCTGGTGATATCGCCGTAGCGACGTGGAGTGATGGCCGGGCGTGGTTCAAGGTTGCCTCGACCCCCGCCTGGAGGGGCCGCCGCCTATTTGGCGACATGGGCGACCCTGTCCGCCGGATGGCGACCGCAACCGGATGGGTGTACCAGAACGAGGACGGGTCGAAGGCTGCGATTCACGGTGAAGACATCGACGTTGTGGTCACCGGGAGCCTCCCCTCCGAGACGCTCCGGATGGTGGCAGAGAGCCTCGGGATCCCCGGCCATATGGTTCCCAAGGGATGGGTCGAGTCCTCGACCAGGACTATCGAGGAAGCAGCTTCGGCTACCAGGTTCCTGCTGGTGCCATCGGGTCTCGAAGGGTTTGGCCCGCCATCGGTCCGGCTCGATGGGCGCACCGTGGTGCTCGGATATGCCGGCGCCGGTGATCGCGGTTTTCGGGTCACCATGGCGCCCGGGGCATCGCTCGTCCCGCCACTGGAAGCAGACGTCATCGGGGTCGAGGTTCGCGGGCTCCCTGGCCGTTTCACGCCAAACCGTGGTGAATTGGAATGGGTGGAGGCCGGGCACGTGATCACGTTGCGGAGCTCCACTCTGGGTCTCGAGGAGCTTCTTGCGGTGGCGACTGGGATGGACAGCACTTGAGCCGCGGCCCGCTCCTCGGGCTGGGTATCGGCCTCGTAGCAGGGGCGTTGGCCGCTGGTTTCCTCGCCCCGGCCCCGCCCCTCGCCGAGCCGCTCATCGATGGCGATCCGGAGGCTCGAGCTACAACGCTTCCCACGGTGCCGGTCCGCCCGCCACCAGGGTCGGACGACGTTCTCTTGGCGTGGACACCGGGACGGCTTCCCAAGGGAATCGACACCGCCGTGGGCGCACTCCCCGGTGTGACTGGCGTCGCCTCCGTCAGGCTCGACCTGCTTCCGGTGACCGAGACAGTGTCGGCAAAGGGGGCGGAGGTCGACACCGCTCCTTCGGGCCTCGTCTTCCCGCTGGAGGCAATCGCGCTCAGCCCGCTCGAATATCGGCGTTTCCTGCCCGAGACGGAGCGCACTCTTCTGGATGGATTGCGCCGCGGCGGAGCGTGGCTCGGGACGACGTCGGCGGCTATCCGCCGGATCGGCCCTGGCGGCAGGCTGCGGTTGCCCGATGGCAGCGAGCTGACTGTCACCGCGGTAGTCCCCGACGATGTCATCGGGGCAGCCGAAGTGGTCGTCTCACAAGCCACAGGAACCAGGCTCGGCGTGGTCACGCCGCGCTACCTGCTGATCTCGTACGAGGGGGACCGGCCCGCCGTCGAGGATGCCGTACGATCGGCGTTCGCCGGGCTCCCGGTGCGTCTCCGGGCGCCGGGCGAGACGCCCTTCTTGCGATACGGCGACGCGGTGCTCCCCCAGAGCCTGATCAAGGCGCAGTTCGGCGAGTTCGCCTACCGAATGATCGACGAGCGCTCCTTCGAGCAGGATCCTGTATGGGTTGCCGAGAACATCGTCACCACCGAATTGCCCTTGCTGGGACAGGTGACCTGTCACCGCTCCGTCCTCCCGCTCGTCCACAACGCCATGGCCGAGATGAGCAAGCGGGATCTCGGGTCGCTGGTCGACCCTGAAGAGTTTGCCGGGTGCTGGAACCCGCGTCTCATCGCCGCGGGCAGGGGCATCTCCCGACACGCCTGGGGTGCGGCGCTCGACATCAATTGGGACGGAAATCCCACTGGGATCGGGTCCGATCAGGATCCCAGATTGGTCGATGCCATGGTGAAGCAGGGCTTCACCTGGGGTGGTCCCTGGCTCATCCCCGACCCCGCCCACTTCGAATGGGTCGGCGGGAGGTGATCGCTTCGTGATCACCGTTCTAGGTGATAGTGGTAGGTGGTCGGTCAGGCACCTACAACCCACCACCTACCACCTACAACGCCGAGCGGCTCTGCCGCTCGGCCGATTGAACCATCAGCTTCTGCCGCTCGTCTCCACATCAGACCCACAAGGAGATGAGCCATGCGGCGATTTCTGTTGGTGGTTGCGGTAGCGACGATTGCCATCCTGCCCGGGTGGGTTCCGGCAATGGCAGGGGGCGGCGAACACGACAGCGCCTGTGCCGGCTACGCCACCGGTCAGACCGTGGAGATGTACGACAGCTGCTTCTCGGGGTCGGCCCAGTTCGTGAGAGCTGGGTCCACGGTGCAGATTGTCAACCGTGGCGAGCTACCCCACAGCCTCACCGCCGTCGACGGTTCCTTCGGCACGGGCACCCTCCAACCCGGGCAGTCGGCGAGCTTCGAGGTCGGCGACGCGGCCGTGGTGCGGGTGTTCTGCGAACTCCACGGGACACGCCAGGGCGACGGGATGGCCGGCCTGCTCGTGGTGGGCGAGCCGACAGCGGCGATGGCCGGCGCCGACCTTGTCTCTGCCGATCCCGAGACCAGCTGTCGAAGAATTTCCGACCGAAGATCCTGCGCAAGAAGTCGCTGCGGTCCCGGCGAGCGAAGCCGGCCCCTCTGAGCTGGTGATAGCCGCCATCGTGATCGCCGTGGTTGCGCTGGCCGTCGCGGGTTTGTCGCTCGGGATCGTCATCGGGCGGAAGACCACCCGTCAATCGGCTCAGCTATCCGGCGAGCCGGTGATCGGTGCCGGCTGATCCCAACCCGCTCAGTGGAAACTGACCGAGACGGGCGCAGCACTGCCCAATCGAAACTCGACCGTTTCGCCTGGCCCGATGGGGAGGGCCGGGATGATCGACCCGGTGATCACCACGTCGCCCACCCGCAGCCCCTCCCCGGCTTCGGCCAGGGTGTCGGCGATGTGAGCGATCACGTCGAGCAAGCCGTCCGGTCAGGGTTTCCAGGTCGGTGATCGGCTGCAAGGTCGGTGCCATCGTGGATCACCACACCGGTGAGACCATCGATGCTCCCGCCGGCGAGAACGGGGTCGGGGTCACCGAGCACCACGGCACGATGGAAGATGTCACCGGCGAGGACTTCCTCGACGTCGTCGGGCGGTGGGTCGATGTCGGCCAGTTCGATGGCCGGTCCGATGGCGACGATCGCCTCACGGACCCGATCCGCTCCCGCCGCTCGCGGCACCTCGGTCCCAATGTGGACCGCAAGCTCGGGTTCGGCGACCGGGTTGGTCCATCCACCGACGGACACGCTCGCCCCGGTCTCGGCAAGGGTGGCATCGGTGAGGAAGCCGACAAGCGGTCCTGTCAGACCGAACCGCTGCAGCGCCGCCGGGGCGCCGAACCCCGCCTTCCAGCCGATGTGGCGCGCCCCCGACCCGAGCAACCGCCGACGATCCTCGAGCTGCCGGCTCATGCCCCGCGCTATGCGGGGATCGGTCGGCTCAGTGGTCAAGTTGGGGCGACACCTCGTAGCCGGCATCCTCGAGCGACCCGGCACCGCTCCATCCCCAAACGAGGGTGACATCCTCGTCGCCGGTGTTGTCGAACCCGTGCCAGTGGCCGCGCTCGGTGAAGATCACGTCTCCCTCGCCTGCCGGCTCTACACCCTCATCCGTGTAGACCTGACCGCCGCCGCTGAGCGACCACGAAGAACTCGTCGGCGTTGGGGTGCCGGTGCCGCTCGTGACGGGCGCCCGGGGGGAGCACCGTCCATCCGAGCAGCAAGTGATCCGACCCGGCCGACGCCTTGTCGACGAGGAACTGCACCCGCATGTCCACCCATCCGTCGGCCGAGGTGAGACCTCCGACGACTGGGACCTGATGTCGATTGGTGCGGTGACGGTCAAAGCATCCCCGCCATGGTTCGGTAGACGTCGAAGCACGGTGACGAAGTCCCGATCGTCCAAACCGAGGCCGTGACACGCATTGAGCATCTCGTTGGCGGCGGCGGCCAACGGAACCGGGACCCCCTGGCGCCTCCCGAGGTCGAGTGCGAGCAGCATGTCCTTCTGCTGGAGGAGGACGCTGGCCAGCGGCTTCTCCGGCATTCCGCCGTCGAGGATGAACGGCCCCCGGTATCCCATCACGGGCGAAGCGACCACGCTCTGCAGCATGGCGTCTACCGCCACTTCCCGTTGCACGCCCCCCTTCTCTGCGAGCGCCACCGCCTCGCAGAAGGCCACCATCTCGACGATCAGGCAGAGGTTGATGGCCACCTTCATCTGAGCTGCGGAGCCGGCGTCGCCGATGTAGCTCACCTTGGGACCGATCGATCGCAACATGGGCTCCACCCGGTCGAAGGCCGACCGGTCGCCTCCAACCATGATCGACGCCTTCCCCTCGGCCAACGTGATCGGGCTGCCCGAGATGGGGGCATCGAGCATGGTCAGGCCAACTGCAGCGAAGGCGTCGGCGATCGATCGGGACTCTCCAGGATCGATCGTGCTCATGTCGAGGTAGACCGATCCGGGTTGCAACCCGGCTATGACCCCGGCATCGCCGAGCGCCACCTCCCGAACGGCGGCGGCGTCGGTCACGATGGAGATGACGGCCTCGGAGCGCTCTGCGACCTCCCGCGGGGAGTCGGCCCATTCCATGCCGATCTGCAGGAGCGGCGCCGCCTTCTCGATGGTTCGGTTCCAACCGGTCACCCCGTGCCCAGCCTCGATTAGACGGGGGATGATCCCCTGTCCCATGTCACCGAGCCCGATGAAGCCGACCTCCATAGTCCTCCTTTGACCGTCCTGCAGTCAAGCCGGTCTTACCTAACGGGAGGCGCCGACCGACTCGGCCAGCGCATTGGCGAGCGGCTCGACCATCGATACGTCGTAGGGCGACCGCATGCTGAAGACCACGACGTCCGCCCCTGCCTGAAACCGCTCCTCTGCGGCGTCGGCGATCGCCTCCGGGTCATCGCCACGGGAGTAACCCACGTGGACGCTGCAGGTGATCTCGGCCGGGTCACGGTCGATTGCCTCACAGTGATCGTTCAGCACCTCGTGCTTGCGCTTCCATTCCTCGGGCTCGGCCTGGAGCCCGTCCGCCAGCTCGGGCCCAACGCGCCACGGTCTTGAGGGTGCGCTTCTCGCCTCCACCGCCGATGGCGATGGGTAGTTGGGGCCGCTGGATCGGCTTTGGCTCGCAGCGCGCCCCGGCTAGCCGGTAGTGCTCACCCTCGAAGTCGGTGTTCTCCTGGGTGAGGAGGCGGACGATGACCTCGACGCCCTCGTCGAAACGGTCCATCCGCTCCGTCATCGTCCCCAGGTCGAGCCCGTAGGAGCTCGCCTCCTGCTCCTGCCAGCCGGCGCCGAGACCGAGGTAGAGCCGACCGCCCGAGACGATGTCGAGCGATGCCGCCATGTTGGCGGTGATGGCGGGGTGGCGGAAGTGGATCCCGTTGACCATGCACCCGATGCGGATCCGCGATGTCGCCTGCGCCAGCGCGGTGAGCGTGACCCAGGCTTCCATGCACGGACCGTTGGGATCACCGTGGATCGGGTAGAAGTGGTCGAAGTTCCAGGCCGACTCGAACAAATCGATGCCATCCGCTTCACGCCAGATGGCAAGCATGTCCTCCCAGTTGGCGTTCTGCGGTGGGGTCTTGATGGCGTAGCGGCCCATGCAGGCTCCTCGATCGGGTGACACTCACTCTGGCAGGGCAGGCAACTATCGGTTGCGGGGTGCCATCCTTGGCCGCACTGGTCATGACGGAAAGTGCCAACGGCGGCCGCCGTTTTGGCGGCAGGCGCACCAATCTCGCCCTGCTTCTCCTACTTGGCGGAGCCCTCGTCACCGGGCTGACCGCTCAAGCTCTGGGAACCCCTGCCCTGGGGTGGGTCGCCGTAGTCCACGGTGTCATCGGATTGGCCATCCTGATCGTCGCCCCCTGGAAGTCGCTGGTCGTACGCAAGGGACTGACGCGGCGCAACCGGGGACGGCTCTTCTCGCTCCTCTTCCTTCTGCTCACGTCGACCGTGCTGCTCACCGGCGTCCTCCATTCGATCGGGTGGCCCGATGGCATCGGATCGCTCACCGTGCTCTGGGTGCACGTTGCCACCGCCCTGGTCCTGGTCCCATTGGCGATCTGGCACGTGCTGGCTCGGAAGACGCTGCCTCGCCGTCAAGACCTGACCAGGCGCAACCTCATCCGGATGGGCGGTCTGGTGTCGGCCGCAGCGGTGACATGGTTTGCCGCCGACCGCGCTATCGCTCTGGCCCGTCTTCCCGGGGCCGACCGACGATTCACCGGATCGCACGAGCGGTCCTCGCTCGAACCGGCCGGTCTCCCGGTTACGTCCTGGCTCGACGACCAGACTCCCGATATCGATGCGCACCTCGTGGAGCGTGGCCGTCGGGGACGCCGTCCGGGGGACGGTTGCTCGGCCTCGATGATCTCGCTGTGCTCCCGATGGACGAGGTGAACGCGATCCTCGATTGCACCAGCGGTTGGTACAGCAAGCAGGTGTGGCGTGGGGTGCGCCTCGACCGGTTGGTCGAGCCGGGATCGGCCCGCAGCCTGGTCGCCTGGTCGGCCACGGGGTACGCCAGACGCTTCCCGGTGTCCGATCTGGGTTCGATGTGGCTGGTGACCGAGGTCGGTGGCAAGCCGCTGTCACCCGGCCATGGCTTCCCGGCGAGGATCGTGGCGCCGGACCGGCGCGGCTTCTGGTGGGTGAAGTGGGTGGTCCGGCTGGAGACCTCCGACCTTCCCTGGTGGATCCAATCGCCCTATCCGCTCACGTGAGCGTCACTCGGCCGCCCACCTCGAGGTGAGCGGCCGAGTGTTGTGTCTGGGATGGTGGGCTGAACGCGGCTTTCGGTTCTGGAAGTCGCAGTAGACCGTCTCGTCGGCAACGAGATCGATGGTCACCGATCGCGCCGCAAGGTTGACCGTGAACGTGCTGGCGCTACCTACGGTCACCTGGCAAGCGATCCTGACCAGGTTCCACCCCGCCACCGGTTCCTCGAAGATCGTGTAGCTGTCTGGGTCCAGGCCGGTGACCGTCTGTTGCGAACCCGGGTTCCCTGTTCCTTGCTCGTCGTCCACGATCACGAACGTACCGAGATCGCCCCGAAGGTAAACGGCTGATCACCGTACGGCAGGGCGTACTTCTCGATGATGATCGTGCCCGGTTTGTGGGCGTGCTGGTGGACGTCGTACTGCTGGTGGACGTCGTGCTGCTTGTGGACGTGGTCGGTGGAGGCTGCTCGCAGGTGACCCAGAACACCTTGTGCTTGACATCGGCGCCTTGCGAGCCTTCTGCGTTGATAGTCAGCTTGACGTGGAAGCCCTGAACGGGGTGCGGCTCGAAGCCGGCCAACGCGGCGCTCAGATCGTAGGTCGCGCTCGCATCGAGATCGGTGCCGCCACCCGCCGGGTCCTCGCCGATGAATACCTCGTCGGTGAGAAGCACAGCGGTGCCGGTCGGCGGATGGGCCCGGAAGGTCACGTCGGCGGTGAGGTCGCCTTCGTCATAACCGTAGAAGTCAACCTGGAAGACACAGCCAACGTGCGGTTCGTTGTCCGGATGGTCATCGAACAGCCACTCCGTCGATCTTCACCGTGCCGTTGTTGCCTGGAGGAACCGCTCCAGCCCACGGCAATGCGAGGGCGGACACCAGGACGACGACAAGCGAGATGCCAAGAAGCAGCCTGATTCTCGACAAGGGTCCGTGTCGTGCCGATTTGCCGTCAAAAGTGAACATGGGACTCCCCCACTTCCTCCGGGTAATGCCCGGCTCGCCGCTGAGACCACCGACGGTGGACTCTCCCCAAAGTTCAGCCACCCCTGACCACTGAGGGTAACTGTCGACCACGTAGCGCGTCAATGGTTAGTTGCAGGTCGCCATGGGCCACGCTCTCTCGAGATCGGTAGTGGCGCCTCGCTACGCTGCCCGGCCGGTGGCAGCGTCTAGTCGAGATGACCTCCCGGATGGGGCTCGGCGATCGATAGAGCGGTGGTTCTCGGCGAGGGGTGTGCCACAGCTGATCGACGGTTACAGCTCCGAGCAACGGATCGACCGCCAGCGCGGTCCCGCTCATCGGGATTTGGATCGTGGTGGGCACCGTTTGGATCTGGATCGAGCTAGCCGATCGACCGCTCGCTTCCAATGTTGGGTCGATGCTCCTGGCACTCGCCGTGACCTGCACTGTGATCGGTGGATTTCTCTGGGTTCGGAAGCACCCACCGTTTGGGTCGGCAAGCCGCCTCGACCTTTTCGATGTCGCGGTCATTGGACTGGTGCCGGGAGTAGTGGCCTCGGTTTTGACCGGCGACCCAGGCGCCGGCCTGGGATTCGTCACCATCGGGGAGGTGCGCCTGTTCACCCCGGGCTTCTTCCTCGTCGGCGTCGGGATCATCTATGCGGTAGTCGCCCTGGGCGTCTTCGAGCTGGCCGGCTGGAGCATCCGCCATTTGCTCGAGAACGTGCCGCAGATCATGATGCTCGTGGCCCGCACGCTTCCGCTGCTGCTCATCCTCGTGATCTTCTTGCTGTTCGCCAACGAGCTATGGCAGGTATCCCACGAGATCGGCGTAGTCGACCTGGTAGCGATCATGACCCTCTTGGTGATCGTCGCAGGGGTGCTGGTGGACACCCAGATCAAGAGAGGAGATCCGACTCATCGAGCGGCGCGGGCCAGCTCCAAATTGGGATGATCTGCGCACCGGAACGCCGGCCGCCGGGATGGAGACCCAGTCAACGTCCTCGGAGGGCCTCCGGCCGTTGAACAGGCTGGAGCGGCTCAACCTCTTGGTGCTGATGTTGATCAGTCAGTTCGTCCAGTCGCTCTTCGTCGCCTTGATGGTCACTTTGTTCCTGCTCCTGTTGGGGATGCTGGCGGTCCCTGCCTCGGTCCAGGAAGAGTGGGTCGGCGCACCGGTCAACGAGCTGATCGGTTTTGCTTTCATCGGCGAGCCGCGCACGATTCGCGTGAACTGCTCATCGCCTCCGCTCTGCTCGGCGGAGTATGCGGGCTCTACTTCACTGGTCTCGCCCTCACCGACAAGACCTACCGGACCGAGTTCCATAGCCGAGTCATCGCAGACATCGAGCGGATCATGGCCGTCCGCTCTGTCTATCTGTCGCTGCCCGATGTCGCCGGATCCGGCTGATGCTGGTCAGGCGACGAAACCGCTGACCTCGCACCGCATCGTGAAAGCTGCAAGAAGGGCCTCAGGTGTTCGCCTGATCGGTTTGGTCGATTGGCGGTATGTACCGGATCGCTGAAAACGGGATTGCGACGGGCGACGATGGGCTCGACCATCCTGCGCCAGCCGAAACGCCAGCGGGAGGCGATGCCGATCCTGCCCACGAGGTCACGAAGCGCCGATCGGTCGATTCCGAGTGGGGCGAGGTTCATCCCACTAGGGCCGGACACCGGTGGACGAACCCAGGCGAGTTGGGTCGCCGGTTTCAGAGCGGTTCGCGAGGCTTACGCCCGAGGCTGAAGCGCCGGCTTCAGCCCGCTACCACGAGAGTGGTCGTCATCTGCTCGTGGCCCACGACGGTGCAGAAGAAGACGTAATCCCCGGCCGGTGCCTCGAACTCGACCCGCTGGGACTGAAGTCCAGCGATGTCAACGTCGACGTCTAACCCGGGGGAGGTGAACGTGTGACGGGCACCGTCCTGGTTCTCGATCCAGATCGACACGCGGCCTGGAGTCGCACTTAGCGGATCAGGTGAGAACTCATTGGCCTTGGCAACCACCGAGATGTCACCCTCGACCATGGGGACCGACTCGACCTTCGACGCCGCAAAGAGCGCAATGGCGGAACCGATCATGACGACCGCCGCACCGGGCCACACTAAGAGTCCCCGTTTCGTCGGCCAACGAAAGAAGGCCGCCAGGCCGGACACCATCAGCACGACTCCAGCAGTCGTCGCTATCAGCGTGAGGATGAAAGCGAGTGCCGAAGATGGGTGTGACAACTCTTCGACCATCGACGGGACGTTCCCACCGACTGCCGCCAGGCCAAAGAGCGTCGCTACCAGCCCGACCCAACGTCGGCCGGTCCCCAGCAAGGCGATTAGAGCTGCGAAGACAACACCGACGGCAAGCACCGGTGGGATGACGGTGCCGACCGTAAACTGAAGGACCGCCGACCAGACCACGAGCACGACAGCGGCAACACGGACGATGCCCAGCCAGACTCGCGTTGCTCTCGGCGCCGTCGGGCAAGGTTGTTTCGATGCTCATGAGGTCCAGAACCTCCGCACCAGCTTGTTGAAGGCCTCCGGCGTTTCCAGCGGGCTGAGATAGGCCGACCCTTCCAACACCTCGACCGATCCGTCAGGAAGGAGGTGGCTCGCTGTGCTCGCCTGATCCGGGGACCAGTCGGGATGTTCTGTCCCGGTGATGAACAGCGTCGGTGCCTTCACCTTGGGCAGCAACGGCGTCAGGTCAGGTCGGCGTAGCGAGAGCGACGCCACTGCATTGGCGAGGCCGCTGGCTCTCAGGAAGCCGTCGCGTGTTATCGCGACTGCCTCTGCGTCGTTGGTGCGTGTCTTCTGGGAGAGCAGTGCGTCGAGGACAGAGTTGACCAGGAAGCGACGCGGACCGAGCATCCGGTAGATCGCAAGGAGCAGGGTGGTCCTGGATTCGTCCCGCGGTGGTGTAGCCGTGAACCGGTGTGCCCACGGTCACCAGGCTCCGGCATCGTTCCGGATAACGAACGGCGGCGATGATCCCGACATGCCCGCCCCAGGCGTTGCCTACCCAGTCGACTGGCCCCCCGATGCCCAGCTGGTCCAAGACCGATACCGCTGCGTCGACGCAATCGTCGAGTGTGTAACGCCGTCCAGGGTCGGTGCTGGCGCCGTGACCAGGCCCGGTCACCAACACCAGCCTGCGGTCTGTGGCGAGATCGGGTTCGGCACGCTTCCAGGTCTCGCTGTCGACGAACAGGCTGTGCCACAGCAGGGCTGTGCGCTTGCCGACATCCTCACCCACGATGCGAACTTCGAGATCACCCACACCCGTCGAGATCATCTGTCTTTCCTGCATCTGTTTTCCTCCACTTGACACTGTCAAGTGGAATCATTGTTCGCAGAGTTGACACTGTCAACTAGAATTTGTTGATTCTGAGATGACTGATGAATCAGACCTGACCGATCGGCTCATCGCCACAGCGCTTGATCTGCTCGAGACGCAACCGGCGGAGCGGCTCAGCATCCGAGGGGTAGCTCAACACGTCGGGGTAAGCCATCAAGCGCCCTACGTCCACTTCG
>CAWGYV010000005.1:0-232022 GCA_963826825.1 uncultured Acidimicrobiia bacterium
AACGCGGTGTGCGTCCGATCGGTGATTGGTCTATGTCGATCACCTTGTCGAGCTGGTCCACGCCGACGATTCGGCGGTGCCTACCCGGAAGGTCCCGGGCACGGTGGAGCCGGTGGTGGAGCGCTTTGGAGAGGATGTCGTTGACCAAGGACGATTTTCCGCTCCCCGATACTCCGGTGACAGCGACCAGCATCCCTAGCGGGAACTCCACGTCCATCCCTTTGAGGTTGTTCCCGCGGCGCCAACGACGGTGAGCGAGCCGCCGATCCCGATACGACGGGTGGCCGGCACCGGGATCGACCGCCTCCCCGCCAGGTAGTCGCCGGTGATCGATTCCGGCTCGTTGATCAGAGTCCCCGAGGCTCCCTAGGGCCACGATCCGGCCCCCGTGCTCCCCCGCCCCTGGGCCGATGTCCACGATGTGGTCGGCGATGCGGATGGTCTCCTCGTCGTGTTCGACCACAATCAATGTGTTTCCCATGTCGCGCAGCCGCACCAACGTCTCGATGAGCCGCTGGTTGTCGCGCTGGTGCAACCCGATCGACGGTTCGTCGAGGATGTAGAGCACCCCGACCAGGCCCGACCCGATCTGGGTCGCCAGCCGGATCCGCTGCGCCTCGCCACCGGCCAGGCTGGTGGCGCCACGGGCCAGGGTGAGGTAGTCGAGTCCGACATCGAGCAGGAACTGGAGGCGGGCCCGGATCTCTTTGAGCACGCGCTCGGCGATGTGGCGCTGCCGTTCGTCGAGCGCCAGGTCGTCGAAGAACTGCGCCGCTGCGCTGAGCGAGAGAGTGGAGACGTGGTGGATGTTGGTCCCGCCCACGGTCACCGCAAGGGCGATGGGGTTGAGCCGGGCCCCATCGCAGGCGTCGCATGGGACCTCGCGCATGTATTCCTGGTAGTACTCCCGGGCGGAATCGCTCTCCGCATCGGAGTGGCGGCGTCGCAGGAAGGGGAGCACACCCTCATAGCTGGTGGTGTACTCGCGCCTCCTCCCGAACCGATTGGTGTAGGAAACCTTGATCGGCCGCTCGCCGGTTCCTTCCAGCACTGCCCGCCTCACCCGTGGCGGGAGCTTGCCCCAGGGCTGGTCGATGTCGAACTTGAGGGTTGCGGCGACCCCTTCGAGGAGACGCTGGAAGTAGCGGCCCTTTGATCCCGCCCAGGGGACCACCGCACCGTCGGCGATCGACAGGTCGGGGTCGGGTATCACCAGGTCGGGGTCGACCTGGAACTTGGTGCCTATCCCGAGACAAACCTGGCAGGCGCCGTAAGGGCTGTTGAACGAGAAATTGCGAGGCTGAAGCTCCTCGAATGACGTGCCGTCGTATGCGCAGGCGAGGTGCTGACTGAAGGTCAATGTAGGACCATCGACCACCTCCACCTTGGCCACGCCGTCGGCGATGTGGAGCGCCGTCTCCAGCGAGTCGGAGAGACGGCGCTCGATTCCCTCACGCCGCACCAGCCGGTCGACCACCACCTCGATGGTGTGCTGGACATAGCGGTCGAGCTTGATCTCCTCGGTGAGCTCGTGGATCTCACCGTCGATGCGTGCCCTGCTGAAACCATCCGTGGCGAGATCGGCCAAGAGCGCCTCGTATTCGCCCTTTCGCCCTCGGACGACCGGGGCGAGGACCATGAAGCGAGTCCCCTCGGAGAACTCGAGCACCCGGTCGACGATCTGCTGAGGGGTCTGCCGGGCCACCTCCCTGCCGCACTGCGGGCAATGCGGGATCCCGATCCTGGCGTAGAGCAGCCGGAGGTAGTCGTGGATCTCGGTGACCGTCCCCACGGTTGAACGGGGGTTACGGCTCGCTGTCTTCTGATCGATCGAGATCGCCGGCGAGAGCCCCTCGATGAAGTCGACATCCGGTTTGTCCATCTGCCCGAGGAACTGACGGGCGTAGGCGGAGAGGCTCTCCACGTAGCGGCGCTGCCCTTCGGCGTAGATGGTGTCGAAAGCGAGGCTGGACTTGCCCGAACCGGATATCCCGGTGAACACGATCAATCGGTCGCGTGGCAACTCCAGCGACAGGTTCTGGAGGTTGTGCTCGCGTGCTCCCCGGATGACGAGCTGGTCAGTGGACATCGGCGCCCGAGATTACCGGGTGGAAATGACAAGCGTGTAGGCAGCTTTTGCGAGTCTTTGCGACTCTCCTGTCAACTGCCCTGTTCGGCGCCTCCGGCGTCCAGGGTGGCGGGCATCACGTCGTGGCGGCGCTTGTTGATCTGGACGAGCAGATCGGCCAGCAGACCGACAAGAGCGAGCAGCGCGGCCAAGCCGAGCAATACAAAGGTGTTTCCCGCCACCCTGAAGTCCTTGGTGACCAGGTCGAAGACCAGCTTTGCGAATCCGACGCCTCCGAGCACCGCCGCCGGCGGTCCGAAAACCCGGAGCGGCTCGTAGAGCAGGACCATCCGCACCACCTGGAGCAGGTAGCGCCTCGTGTCGGTCCACCAGTGGAACTTGGACTCTCCCCGCCGCGGGAAGTAGTCGATGGGTACGTACCGCACCGAGTAACCGTTGGTGAGAAATGCCATGGTGAGCGTGGTGACACACGAGAAGCCGCGGGGCAGCAGGTAGAGGAACTGGGCGCCCACATCACGCCGGAAAGCACGGAAACCCGAGTTGAGGTCGGGTATGCGGACCCCGCTGAGGTAGCCAGCAAGCTTTCTGATGAACCATTTCGCTGGTGCTCGGAGAAAGCGAGCGGTCCCCTGCTCCGAGGTTCGGGCGCCGACCACCTGGTCCCACCCGTCCAGTTCGCCGACCAACTCGGGTATCTGGTCGTTGGGGTAGGTCATGTCGACGTCGGTCCACACCACCACCCTGCCCCGAGCGGTCATCGACCCGAACTTCCGGGCGGATCCGGTCCCCCGGTTCTGGGCGAACCTGATCAACCGGATGTCCTCCCGACCCACCAACCGCTCGGCGGAGTCATCGCTCGAGCCGTCGTCGACCACGATCACCTCATAGGTGAGATTTGAGGCGTCCATCGACTTGTGGATCCGCTCCAACTCGTCGTCGACGTTGTCCGACTCGTTGAACACGGGAAGCACGATGCTGACATCGAGCTCGAAGGGGGAAGACGGCGACACCGTCGGAGAGGTTACAGCCGAGGTGATCAGGTCCTGGGTTTGGTCGTACCGGGGCGGTGAGTTGACTACCTGGTTGCCTCGGCGGCGTCCCGCATCTCGCGCCGCAGTTCGTTGACCTCGTCGCGCAGCCGGGCGGCGTACTCGAAGCGGAGATCCTTCGCCGCCTCGTGCATCTCCTCCTCGAGACTGAGGATCAATCGGGCCAGGTCGTCGCCGGCGAGGTCGAGGGTACGGCGGACGTCCACCTCCCGACGCCTGCGCTCCGCTGCCGGGGCCTGGTTCGATTGGAGAAGCTCGAGTATGTCCGAAACCCGCTTCCGAATTGTCTGCGGGTCGATCCCGTGCTCCTCGTTGTAGATCTCCTGGAGGTGACGCCGCCGGTTGGTTTCGTTGATGGCGCGCTGCATCGAATCGGTCACCTTGTCGGCGTACATCAGGACCTGTCCATCGACATTGCGGGCCGCTCGGCCGATGATCTGGATGAGGCTGGTGTCGGAGCGGAGGAAGCCCTCCTTGTCGGCGTCGAGGATCGCTACCAATGAGACCTCGGGAAGGTCGAGCCCCTCTCGCAGGAGGTTGATCCCGACAAGGACGTCGAAGTCGCCCAATCTCAATTCGCGCAGGATCTGGACACGCTCCAGGGTGTCGATCTCGGAGTGGAGATACCGGGCTCTCACCCCCATGTCGAGCAGGTAATCGGTGAGGTCCTCAGCCATTTTCTTGGTCAGCGTCGTTACGAGCACCCGTTGATCATTCGCCGCCCGCTCCTTGATCTCGTGGAGGAGGTCGTCGATCTGTCCCTTGGTGGGCCGCACCACCACCTCGGGATCGACGAGGCCGGTGGGGCGAACGATCTGCTCGACCACGGTGGGTGTCTGTCGCAACTCGAAGGGCCCGGGCGTAGCGGAGAGGAAGACGACCTGGTTGGCCCTCTCCAACCACTCATCGAAACGAAGTGGCCGGTTGTCCATGGCCGACGGTAGGCGGAACCCGTGCTCTACGAGCATCTCCTTCCGACTGCGGTCCCCCTCGTACTGGCCCCCGATCTGCGGGATCGTCACATGGCTCTCGTCGATGACGGTCACGTAGTTCTTGGGGAAGTAATCGAGGAGCGTGTACGGCGCCTCGCCGGCAGAGCGACCGTCGAGATAGCGGCTGTAGTTCTCGATCCCCGAGCAGCTACCTACTTCGCGCAGCATTTCCAGGTCGTAGTTGGTGCGCATCCGGAGGCGTTGCGCCTCGAGCAGCTTCCCGGCCGACTCCAACTCTGCGAGCCGCTCGCCGAGCTCGACCTCGATCCCAACGACCGCCTTCTCCATCCGCTCCCGGGCGGTGACGTAGTGCGATGCAGGGAAAACGAACATCTCGCGGCAGTTCCTCGACCACCTCGCCGGTGACCGGGTCCATCCGCAGCATCCGGTCGACGGTGTCGCCGAAGTACTCGACCCTGACCACGGTCTCCTCGTACGAGGGAAAGACGTCGAGTGTGTCCCCCCTGACCCGGAACCGACCGCGGGTCAGCGCGATTTCGTTCCGCTGGTAGTCGATGTCCACCAGCCGCCGGATCGCCGATTGCATCGGGTAGTCGACCCCCTGGACCAGCCGGAGAAGCTGGCCGGCGTATTGCTCGGGCGAGCCAAGGCCGTAGATGCATGAGACCGAGGCCACGATGATCATGTCGTCCCGCACCAACAGCCCCGAGGTGGCGGCGTGGCGAAGCCGGTCGATCTCGTCGTTGATCGTGGCGTCCTTCTCGATGTAGGTGTCGGTCTGCGGGATGTACGCCTCGGGCTGGTAGTAGTCGTAGTAGGAAACGAAGTACTCCACCCGGTTCTCGGGGAAGAACTGACGGAACTCGTTGGCCAGCTGAGCCGCCAGCGCCTTGTTGGGGGCGATCACCAGCGTGGGGCGCTGCACCGACTCAATTGTCCAGGCGATGGTGGCCGACTTACCCGATCCGGTTATCCCGAGCAGTGTCTGGAAGGAGTCGCCCCGGTTGATCCCCTCCGCCAGCTCTTCGATCGCCTTGGGCTGGTCGCCAGCAGGGCGGAACTCGGAATGGACGGTGAACTGCGGCATCACGTGAGGATACCGGGGGCGAATGACAAGCTTGTGAGAAGGGGCTCGCTTGCTTCGCTCACTCGCGGTATTGGGTTATGGGTAATGGGTAATGGGTTGCTCGTCTCGCAGTTGAGCGAGCAAGTGTTCGACCTGCGCGTCTAGGGCAGCGACGTCTGAGTCGTTGGTCAGGACGTGGTCTGCCCATGTGAGCCATTCGTCAGAAGAGGGTTGTGAGGCGATGCGGCGCTCGATGTCGGGGAGGGACATGCCGCGGAAGAGGAGGCGCTGGATCCGGGTCTCGAGTGGGGCGTCGACCACCACTCTCGTCCAGCCGTCACCCATGAAATCGGTGAGGAGGGGCACCTCGACGGCTACATCGCCGTCGCCGATCATCTGCTCGATCCGAGATCGGATTACAGGATGGGTCAGCGACTCGAGCGTCTCAAGCTCATCGGCATCGTGAAAGACGATCGCCGCCAGTTTGGTTCGATCGATCTGGCCGTCGGTGACCGCATGGGGCCATTGGCGTGCCACCGCCTCGGCAGCGTTACCGCCCGATCCGAGGACTTCGTGACCCACCAGGTCGGCATCGACTACCTGCACACCACGGGCAGTCATGAGCCGGCCCACAGTGCTCTTCCCCGACCCGATGCCTCCGCTGAGAAGGATCCTGATCCTCAGGCCCACCCTCGCGGACTGTAGCCTTGCCACATGCAGACTGTGGCCAACCCCTGGCGCGACCGGAGCATCCTGCTTGCAAGGATCGTCCTGTGGGTAGCGCTGCTGATAGGGGCGGCCCTCGATGTGACGTTCGGCCTGCTCAACCACCCCGACGACATGATCATGACGTATGGCGCCGTCACAGCCGCCACCGTGTACGTCGCCTCAGTCACGATCATTCCGGGACGAATGCTCCAACGCACCCTGGTGCGTGAGCTTGCCGCGCTGCTCGGGGTGGGTCTCGTGATGGTCGCGGTGGGGCTGAGCGGTGGCTTGACCAGTCCATATTTGTTGCTTTCCGTGGGGCCATCTTTGCTTGCCGCGACGACGGCAGGACTCCGTCTCGGAATCTCCACAGCTTTCCTATCAATACTGTCACTTACGGTGGTTGGGGTTCTCACGGGAGGCGTGAGCCTCGAGCAACCACGCCCGATAAACCAATGGATCCCCCTAGCCCTTTGGTCAGGGCTCTACCTATTAGTGGCGGCCGCATTCTCTTACGCCCGCCGTCTTTTGATCGATCAAGAGCGGCAGACCGAGGCCTACGCCACCGCTTCGGAGGAGGCGTCGCGGCGGCTGCAAAGACTTGACGACACCAACCGCCTCCTTACAGAGCTCGCATCGGTCACCGACGCTTCATCGCTGAGTCCGATCTCGATGGCGGCCACGGCACTTGACACCATCGAGGCCTCGCTGCCCGTGAAGGGCGCGGTTGCGTCGCTCCACGGTGAGCAAGGCCCGGTAGTCGTAGCACGCCGAGCTCCAGATGCATCGGTCGCCGTTCAAACCGCAATACCTCTCAACCTCGGCGGACCAACAGTGGGTGAGGTAGTACTCGCAACCGACGAAGAACTGGACGAAGACCAACGTCAACAGGCCGTCGAGTTCCTCCGACCGCTCGCCCTCGGATTCTCAAATGTGCTGCTGCTCCAAGAGATCACTCGCAACGCCATCAAGGAGGAGCGCACCCGTCTCGCGAGAGAGCTCCACGACGAGATCGGTCCGTCTCTGGCGTCCCTGGGATTGGCACTCGACGTCGCATTGGTCCAAGGTGTCGAAGACCCAACATTGGCCGGCAACCTCGAGCGCCTCCGCTCCGATGTCTCGATGCTGGTCGAGGAAGTCAGGGCGACCGTTGCCGATCTCCGCAGCACGGGTTCCGAGAGTCTCAGCCAAGTGGTTCTCAAGGCCGCCGCCCGAGGTGGCAACGGAACTGAGGTGGTAGTAGACCTCAAAGAGAACCGGCCCCCTCGGCCAGCAATCGCAGGCGATGTCGCGGCCATAGTCACCGAGGCTATTCGGAACGCACTGACCCACTCCGGTGCCGACAAGATTCGCGTCGAAGGCGAAGTCGATTTTGAACGCGGTTGGGTTCAGGTAAGCGACGGTGGGAGAGGCTTCGACCCTGGCTCGTTGCCTGAAGGCCACTACGGATTGATGGGGATGAAGGAGCGCGCAGCGCGGATGGAAGCCCAGCTCAAACTTGACAGCGATCCAGGAGGAACCACGGTCAGACTGAGTTGGGGCGGGACGACATGATCGAGGTGATCGTCGCCGATGACCACCAGCTTTTCGTAGACGGGGTGACGCAGGCACTCAATGCACTGCCCGACATGCGAGTGATTGGCAGAGTGGGCGACGGTGAGGCTCTCATGGAGCTTCTCGCCAACCGTCACCCCGACGTCTTATTGCTTGATATCGACATGCCGGGCGCCACCGGGCTCGAGGTCTTGGACAGACTCGATCCGCCACCACCGACGCTCGTGGTCTCGATGCACGCCGCCGACGGCGACCGGCGAGCGGCGATGGAGGCGGGCGCCATGGGGTTTCTCTCCAAGGGTGTGCCGCTGAGCGATCTGGCAGCAGCGATCAGGGCAGTTGAGGCGGGTGAGGCGCTCGACGATGCTGGCACGCTGGCGGACGTTCTCGACCGGCACCGAGCGGCGCGGCTCGACCCTGGGGCGGCGGCTCTCACTGAACGGGAGAGGGAACTGCTCCGGCTTCTGGCCAAGGGGGTCACCGCCACCGATGAGATGGCGGATGCCCTCTACATCTCGCAGAAGACGGTCAAGAACCACCTGGCCAACATCTACGCCAAGTTGGGGGTAAGCGACCGTGCCCAAGCGGCCGTCGAGGCGATCAGGCTGGGACTCGTCTCCCGGGAGGCATGAGCCTGCGATATAGGTCGGGCGACCTATGTTCCACCCGGGAACACGGTGATACGGTGATCCGAACCGGAGTCGGAGGAGGTTTCATGGCAATTTGGACTCATCTAATGTCAGCCTGGTACAGGTTCCGTGACAGCGAGCAGGGTGCCAGTCTCGTGGAGTACGCCTTGCTGGTTGTTGTGATCGCCTTGATCGCTGTGGCTGGGATGGCTCTTCTGGGTGACGCTCTCAACCTACAGTTCGGCGAGGCCGCCGATCAGGTGACGAACGCGCCAGGCTAAGCAAAAACACAACGCTGACTCCTAGCTAGGAGATCACCGAAGACCGGCCGGTATCACCCGGTCGGTCTTTGCGTTGTGAGACAACCGTAGGGATCAATACCGCAGATGCGCGTAGGCAGGCTCGATGGTGCGGATCGTCGGCTACAGGCCGCCGAGAGCATCCATCATGCTGAGCGCGGCAGGACCGATCAGCACCACCAGAAGCGCTGGGAAGATGCATAGCACCAACGGGAAGACCATCTTGACCGGCGAGCCGAATGCCTTTTCTTGAGCGCGCTGACGTCGCTTGCTTCTGATCTCGTCGGCCTGGATCCGGAGTACGCGGGCCATTGACACCCCGAACGCATCGGCTTGAAGCATGGCGAGAAGGAAGGACCTCAACTCATCCACGTCGGTGCGTTCAAGCAGGTGCCGCATCGCATCGCGCCGACTGACGCCTACCCTCGTCTCCTGGAGCATCCGGAAGAACTCCTCGGAGAGCGGACCTGGCACAGTGGCGACGACCCGTGCCAGCGCCGAATCGAACCCGAGCCCTGCCTCGACGCTGATCACCAGAAGGTCGAGTACGTCGGGCAGCGTGTTGCGCATCGCGACCCGGCGTCCCTCGATGCGACGCTGTAGCCAGGCGTCAGGCAGCAGGATCCCGGCCAGTATCGCTAGCCCTGCCAACAGGAAGCGAACGAGTCCATCGATCCGACTTACCGCCAGGACCGCGATGGCCGCACCAATTAGCACCGACAAGACCTTCACGACCACCCAGGCGTTTGGGTCGAGACTGCGGCTCACCCCGGCCAGGACCAGTTTGCGTTGGGTGCGGCGGGCGAATCCGGAGGGAGTGAATCGGCCCAGGGCTCGTCCGGCGCCGAAGGAATATCGGTGCAATCGCACGCTCGACCATCGGCCGACGAAGCGTCTGCTCGCGCAGGTTTCCGTCACGCAGGCTTGCCCGGCCGTAAAGCGCCAAACGACTGGAGGTGGAAGAGGCTCGGGCCCGGACCACTCCTCCGCCAACCCAGATTCCAAGGGCGGCGACTGCCACAAAGACCAGAACAACGGCGATCAGTAGAGACCACTGCATCTCACACCTCGATCTTCACGAGACGCCGTAGCCAGAAGACGCCGACGATCATCAGCAGGCCAGCGATCACCAGCGCAGCAACACCGATCGGGTTGGTCAGCAGCGGCTCCAGGAAGTTGGGGTTAGTGACGAACAGGAATGCGAACAGAGCAACCGGGATGAGCACGAGAACGATCGCGGAAATCCGTCCCTCGGCTGTGAGCGCCCTGACCTCGCCACGCAAACGGTTCCGCGCCACCATTGTGTCTGCCACGGTCTGCAATACCTCGGAGAGGTTTCCCCCGACCTCGCGCTGGATCTCGATCGCCATCACCGTCCATCGGAAGTCCTCGCTGCTCATGCGGTCAGCGATCCCTTGGAGCGCTTGGACAGCCGGGCGGCCCAGTCGGGTCTCAGCCATCGCCCGACCGAACTCGCGTCCGGTCGGGTTTGGAGACTCGCTCGCCACCGATTCGATCGCTTGAACCAGCGAATACCCGGCCCGCAGAGATGTGGCCATAAGTGTGAGCGTGTCCGGAAGCTGCTGCTCGAACTTGCTCCGCTCGTTGCCGACCGGCCCGCTCGATGAGGGCGAAGACGATCAAAACGGCGACGAGGAAGACCGACACCGCCCCATAGCAAGGACCTCATCACCACCGCCACCAAGCCTCCGGTGACCGCAGCGAGGGCGATGGCTGCGGCGATCGCTTCTCCGGGGCGGAGCAGGATGTTCGCCGAATCGAGCGCCGTGTTGATCGCCCCTGTCAAGCCACGCCGCTGTGCAACCGCCTCCGCCTGTGCGGAGAGATGACGGAAGATGGGAAGCCTGCTCAGGATGCCACCACGTTCGACAGGCGGCTCGGGTGTTCCGTACGCCCTCAGCCGGCCGCCGAGACGCTCCTCGTCTTCTCGGCCCCAGGCCAGGATGAGGACGAACATGGCAACCACGGCGAAAGCCGCTACCGCGATGAGGATCCGCAAGCGTGCTCGGGCTAGCAGGGAGTGCTGACGTCTTGGAGTAAGTCGAAGGAGTCACTTGCGACGTCGTGGTTGCAACCGAAGGGGTCGTGACTAGGAACCCGGGTACGACCAAAGTTTCAGGCACGGCAAGGAGTTCGTTGTCGTATATGGCGCCGAAGGTGACCTCGATATGGTCGGACTCGGAGGCCGTGAACCGGGCCACCAGCCGGTTGTCCAAGGCGCTCCCGATACGTTCGAACAACCCGACCAATTCGTCGGAGTCTGCGCTGGCATAGCGCCCCTCTGTCGCATTGGCCATCTCCACGAGGGGTTCCTCATTGAGGTTCCTGCCGACGATGCCAACGCTGAAGATGGTCATATTCGCGTCTCTGAGCTGCGGAGATCGCTTCGTCGAGCGTGTGTATCGTGGATTGGTCGGTGTTGGCACCGTCGGTGAGGACGATGGCGTTGGCATCGAGTTCCGGCTCTGCGGCAAACATCTGGGCAGCGTCGAATACCGCGTCGTAGAGCGGGCGTCTGGTTGCCCAGCAACTTCGATCGACTCGATGAAAGTCCGGAGTTCTTCCTTGTCGGTCGCTGAACTGCAAGTCCCTGCGAGTCGCGTCCAAAGGCGATCACTGCCACCTGGTCTTCGGGCCTCTTCTGTTCGACGAACGCCAGGGCTGCATCCTTTGCTTCCTCGAGCTTCTGCCCTGCCATGCTGTTGGAGGCGTCGATCACGAGCACCACACCAGTTGGTGTGGTGTTACCCAACGGGACGATCTTGGATTCGATCCGTTGGACCTCTCTGCCATCCTCGGTGATGACCGGAGTTCGGGGTCGAGCGGTTCGAGCATGTTGACCCCGGCTATCTCCATGACCACGTCCGGATAGTCGTCTATGTGGGTGGTGATCTCGATGCGCTCGGCGTCCCGGCATCCTGAGCGGTGGCAGGTCCTGCCACCACGACCGCGACGAGCGCGGCCAGCACGAGCACGACCCAGATGCGTTTCATTGGACGACTGAGAAAGAGTCGCTCCGACGCACCAGCGACTCGGCGTCGAATGCATCCAACGGCACGTCGATCCCGACGTCGAGAAGGTGGTCGAGGAACTCGGGACGACGACCGGTTGCCTTGAGGCGGCCAAGGAATCGCCCGTCCTCATCGATCCCCATCCCGTAGTCGAACAGAAAGAGGTCGCGCAGTTCGATCTGGTCGCCGACGATGGCGCCGACTTCGGTCACGTGGGTAACTCGCCGCGACCCATCCCGCAGCCGGGATAAGTGGATGATGACGTGGACTGCAGACGCGATCTGCTCACGGATGGCGCGGACAGGCAACTCAAAACCGGACATGAGCACCATGGTCTCGATCCGGGAGAGCGAGTCGCGCGGTGAGTTGGCATGGACCGTTGTCAGCGAGCCATCGTGGCCGGTATTCATCGCTTGGAGCATGTCGAGCGTCTCTCCGCCTCGAACCTCGCCCACCACAATGCGGTCCGGCCGCATCCTCAGTGCGTTGCGTACCAGATCGCGAATCGTCACTTCGCCCTTGCCCTCGAGGTTGGCCGGCCGGGATTCCAGGCTGAGCACGTGATCCTGATGCAACTGGAGCTCGGCGGCGTCCTCGATGGTGACGATGCGCTCTTCGGTCGGGAGATAGGAGGAGAGCACGTTGAGCGTCGTCGTCTTACCCGAGCCGGTTCCGCCACTGATGATGATGTTGAGGCGGCCGAGTACACACGCTCGGACCAGGTCGGCCAGCTGAGGGCTCAGCGTTCCGAGGCTGATCAGATCATGCTCGGTGAAGGGGTCGACCGCGAACTTCCTGATGGTGAGGAAAGGCCCGCCGATGGCAAGGGGATGGACAACGGCATTGACCCGGGAGCCGTCGGGGAGCCGGGCATCGACCATGGGCGTCGCCTCGTCCACACGACGACCCACTTGGCCGACGATCTTGTCGATTATCCGGCGGAGATGGATGCCGTCTACGAATCGGATAGGCGTGGCCACGATCTTGCCCGCCCTCTCCACGAATACCTCGTATGGCCCGTTGACCATCACCTCGGTGATGGTGGGGTCGTTGAGCAGAGGATCGATCGGCCCATAGCCGAGGACGTCGCTCGTGATCTCGGTTAGGAGATGATCGCGTTCCACCTTGGAGAGGCTGGAGCGAGCTTCTTTGTCGAGCGACCGCTCCAACGTTTCCAACACCCGGCGCCGCAATTCGTCATCGGTCAACGCCCGGTCGTAGAGGACGGGTCCGAGCTCTTCGATGACGCGGAAATGCATGCTGACGCGCAGCTCTTCGTGCAGCGTTGCAGATGGCTGGGTATGGCCCTCTGCCAACGCCGCGGCTACCCGTTCTGATAACGACGCCATGCTCACCCCCGCCCCTTGGTCCCCCGACCGAATAAGTGCATCCTACCGAGGCCCGGTGACATCTTCATGAGCGCCACCAGGACCGGCGTCCCCTTGCCGGAGCGGCTCGAGCGCCAGTAACCAGCGCTGCCACTTCTTCGAAACCCCTCGAAGTCTTCGACTTTGGAGATCCGAGCACCACCGGCCTGCCTTCGTTGACCGAAGCGGGAATGGCAGCGTCCGATGGGATCCGCGCCGCCACCTTCACCCCGAGCGTCTTCTCGATCTCCCTCTCGTCGAGTCGTGCGCGGGCGTTCGCCCGGTTGAGAACGAGGTTGATCTTCGACGATGGGAACTTGAGCAATCGCAGCGTGTCCAGCGCCAGCTTGGCGTTCTTGACCGAGAGCAGGTCCATGTCGACCATGATGAGCACGAGATCAGACCGTTCCAGGAGCGAGAGCAGCATCTCGTCGAATGACGACGATGTGTCGATAACCACTACGTCGAACATCGAGCGCATGACGCCCACGATGTCGACCATCGAAGACACGCTGATCTCATCGGCGTAGGAAGGCTCCAATGGAGCGGGGAGCACCCGGAGCCCACTGGGATGCCTCGCCAGCACTGAGTCGACCAGTGCCTCGTCCAGCCGGTCGATGTCGTGGACGATGTTGATCACCGTGAGGCGCGGCTCGAGTTGGAGCACCAGGCTGTCGTCGCCGAACTGAAGGTCGGCGTCCACCAGCGCTACACGACCGTCGCCCAACTGCTGGGCTAGCAACACAGCAAGGTTGGAAGCGAGGACGGTCTTCCCGCTCCCTCCTTTTGGTGACATCACGGTGACCACGCGTCCCTCGCTGGGCAAGGGCGCTAGTTCCACCGACGGCCGACGGCGTAGCAGGGGCGCCACGGCCTCATCGAGACGCTCCTCGGTGAGAGGAGGCTCGATCACGTCGCGTACCCCGGCGCGCATGGCGGCGCGCAGCACGCTGGGCTCGATGTCTGCGGCCACCAATATGATTCCGAGATCTTCGTTCTCCTCACGGAGAATGGCGGCGCTCTCCATTGCCGGCTCGGATGCGAACGACGGGCCGAGTACCACTACCCAGACGCTGCCATCCTCGATGCGGCGTTGCACATCGGTGAGGAAACGGACTGTTGGCACCTTGCCGTCCAGCGCTCGCTTGGTCTCGTCGAGGAATTCTTCGTCGTCATCGACGACGATCACTCCGCCTTCCTCGCCGATCATCGGCCGATCCCCACGGCGTCGCTGGCCAGCATCACGGCAGCTCGAAGTACTCGTCGAGGACCCCCGCGTTGTCCCCGAAGAGCGAGTCGATGACCACGCCGCCGGTGTCCGCTACGACTGGAAGTCGTCCGTGGCCAGTGTGAGCCAGATGGCTCCTGCCTCGACGGCGAAGACCAATTGCTCCGCCTCCTCGGAGTTGACCTCCAGGGTGACCAGTTGACTGCGATCGCAAGTGACTCGGTCCCGCACCGCCGGTTTCCGGTGCGGTCGGCGTTGTCGCCGATCCGTCTTCAGAAGGCGTCGGGCGCCGGTGCCGATACCGTCGCCGAATCGTCGCCACCCGGGAGACCACCTGGTCGTCGACTGCGAGCACGTGCTTGTTGAAGAGCACGTATCGGGTGAATGTCTTGGTGACGGTGTCGGGCTCACCACTCCCGGACTCTTGTTGCGGGTCATGATCGGTGGCATCCTCGGTGATGGGAGTGCCCTCGACCTTGAGCGTCACCAGCACATTGACAGTGTCTCCTGGGCGAATGAACCCAGCCACGCCTCTGCTTGCGTCAACCGGCACGGTCACCGCTTGGTTGCCGCTGCTCAATCACGTCTGCTCGAGTGGCTGCGCGGCCAGTACCGGGTCGATCCACATGTCGGTGGTGAGGATCGCCCCGCCGGGAATCGGTCCGGCGGCGACCTTTCCCGACAGCGCCTGCTCGATCCTGACCTCACCGGGCTTCGAGTCGGCTCGGTGTCGACGGCCAGTCGGCGGCCTCAGCTCGAGCAACCTCGTCGTCGACCTCGAGACGTGATCAAGTTCTGGATGACGAGTTCACCCGTCGTTCCGGCTTCGATGCGATTTTCCGTCCGGTAGACCTCGACGAAGTCCGTCTCCGCGATCCGCTCGTTCTGGACGCCGGTGAGGAATCGGAACACGGCGAAAGCTGCCACCCCGGCAAGCAGCAACGCAACGATGAGGACCAGGGTCCGTCTTCCCATTCAACGCTCCTCGGCCAAAGACAGGGTCATTCGGACCCTTCCCACCAGGGTTCCATCGGCCGTGCGACCCGTTCGGTTGAGCGGAGAGTGCGGGGACCGCGCCTCAGCGGCGCCCGATCCCACGTTCTTTCAGCTCTTGAAGGATCGCCTCGAGGGAGGCGTCGACGCTGACCGCCGGACGCTCTTCCTCGGGCTCGCGCTCGAATTCGTGCCTGGTGGGAGGACGACGCTCGGGGCGACTCGTCGGCGCTGCCGCAGCTGCCGGTGCCGGCGGCTCGCGCCTCTCCGACCAATCGGGAAGCGCCTGCTTGATCGACAGGCTCACCCGACGGCGCTCCTCCTCCATCTCGGTCACCTTGACCTGGACGCGCTGTCCGATCGAAAGCTCCAACTCGGGTGACTCCACCCGGTGGATCGCGATCTCGGAGACGTGCACCAAACCTTCGACACCGTCGCCCACGGAGACGAACGCTCCGAAGGGGACCGTCTTGGTCACCACACCCTCGACCACAGAACCAACGCTGTTCTCGCGGATGAAGGTCACCCACGGATCCTCGAGTGTCTGCTTGATCGAGAGCGAGATCCGCTCGCGGTCGAGATCGACCTCGAGCACCTTGACCGTGACCTCGTCGCCCACCTTGACCACCTCGCCGGGGTGGTTGACGTGCTGCCAGGAGAGCTCGGAGACGTGGACCAGACCGTCCATGCCGCCGAGGTCGACGAAAGCGCCGAAAGCGACGACCGACGAAACGACACCCTGACGTACCTCGCCGACCTGCGAGTTGGTCGAGGAACGCCTGGCGCTGCTCGGCCTGCTCTTCCTCGAGGTAGGCGCGGCGGGAGAGCACGACGTTGTTGCGGTTGCGGTCGAGCTCGATGACCTTGGCCTCGATCTCCTGACCGACGTACGGGTCGAGGTCGCGCACCCGGCGCAACTCGACGAGCGAAGCAGGGAGGAAGCCGCGCAGGCCGATGTCGACTATCAAACCGCCCTTGACCACTTCGATCACCGGGCCACGCACCGTGCCGCCCTCGTTGGTGATCTGCTGGATGCGGTCCCAGGCACGCTCGTACTGAGCCCGCTTCTTGGAGAGGATGAGCCTGCCCTCTTCGTCCTCCTTGTTGAGGACAAGAGCCTCGATCCGCTCACCGACCTGGACCACCTCGCCCGGGTTGACGTTGTTGCGGATCGACAGTTCCTCGGTGGGGATGATCCCCTCGGACTTGTAGCCGATGTCGAGCATCGCTCCATCGCCGTCCACGGTCACCACAGTGCCCTCGACGATGTCGCCTTCCTTGAACTCGAGCACGGTGTGCTCGAGGGCGGCGACGAAGTCGTCGGCGATCTCATCGGGGAGGTCACCCACGTTGGGTGCCACGATCGCTGCCGGACCGGGTGGACGAGATCGGCGTTCCGCGTCCTCGCTGGTGCCTGCCGGCTCGGTCGCAGCCGGAGCGGCCTCTGTCCGGCGTCGACTCGACAACATCGACCGAAGCCGCAACGGCCTCGATCTGATCGGCGGTGACCTCGGACTCGTCGAGAGTCTCGACTACGTCTTCAACCACGTCGGAGGTCTCGGCTCCATCGGCCGTATCAGCTGTCTCGGCGGTATCGGCGACCTCGATCTCGTCGGCGGTCTCGACGATCTCGGTCTCCGCACGAGGTCTGCACGTCATCGACGGCGTCTCGTCGACGTCGGTCTCGGTTGGTGGCCTCGACGATCTCGGTCTCGTCGATCGCCTCGGCGATCGGGCTCTGGGGCCGTGTCCTCTGTCTGCTCGACTGGCTCGGCAGCCGTCTCGTGCCGGGGTCTCGGTCTCGCTGGACTCTTCGGCCGCGGTCACACCATCGATCTCGTCGATGGTGGTTGTCGCCGCCGTTGTCGCCTCGTCGGGCGCACGCGACGGCTCGTGTTCGGTGGTCATAGGTGGTTTCTTACCTCCAAGGGATTCGCCGCCGCCGCGAGGGCAGGGCGTCCGGAAATCGTAGCAGGTCGGACGGGGTCAAGCCTTGGTGTCGGCCAGCGTGGCACCCGAGGCCAGATCGGCGCGTAGCGGCACCCGCAGCTTGGTCACGCCTTCCATCACCTCGACGATCAACTCGCCTGCCGCCGTCTCTTCACCGGCGGGTGTCTCCATCACAAGCTCGTCGTGAATCTGGAGGAGGAGCGTGGTCTCCATGGCTTCGTCGACCAGCCGTCTGTCGAGTTCGATCATCGCCTTCTTGATGATGTCGGCCGCCGTTCCCTGTACCGGGGCGTTGAGCGCCATCCGCTCGCCCATCTGACGGACCCGGATGTTGTCGCTCTGCAGCTCCGGGAGATAGCGGCGCCGTCCGAAGAGGGTGGTCGTGTAACCGCGGTTGCGTGCCTCGGTGACCGTGCCCCGCATGAAGTCGCGCACATCGGGGAACTGGGCGAAGTAGGCATCGATGTGCTCTCTGGCCTCGTCGCGCGATATCCCGAGCCGGTCGGCCAGGCCGAACGCCTCCATCCCGTAGAGCAGGCCGAAGTTGATCACCTTGGCCCGGCGGCGCATCTCCGGCATGACGTTCTCCGGCTGCCAGACCGAAGACACGGGCGGCGGTGGCGGTGTGGATGTCGGCGTCGGACTCGAACGCCTCGACCAGCCCCGGGTCGCCCGACATGTGCGCCAGCACCCGCAGTTCGATCTGCGAGTAGTCGGCCACCAGGAAGCGCCACCCTGGCCGGGCGACGAATGCCCGTCTGATGGTCCTGCCGGTCTCGGAGCGGACCGGGATGTTCTGCAGGTTGGGACGGTCCGAGGAGAGCCGGCCGGTGGTCGCCGCCATCTGGTTGAACCGGGTGTGGATCCTCCCGTCGGCCCCGACCAGCGGGAGGTAGCCGTCGACGTAGGTCGAGCGGAGCTTCTCCAGCTCCCGATAGCGGAGCAGCAGCTCGACCATGGGGTGGGCATCGGCCAGCTTGGCCAGCACCGATGCGTCGGTGGACGGCACCCCGGTGGACGTCTTCTTCAGAGCGGGCAGCCCCAGGGTCGTGTAGAGGACGTGCCGGAGCTCCTTGGTCGAGTTGACGTTGAACGGCTCGCCGGCCGCCTGGTGGATGTCGCGTTCGAGCGTGGCCAACTGGTCACGGAGACTCTCGCCCAGCTCCTCGAGATAGGGCTGATCGACCCCGATCCCGGCCGCCTCCATTCGAGCGAGGACCGCCACCAGCGGCGCCTCGATCTCGGCGAAGAGCTCCAGCTCTCCCCGCTCCTCGAGTTCGGTGCGGAGCTCTTCGGCCAGTCGCCCGGTGACCACCGCCCTCCGACCGGCATCGGCGACGTCGGGGCCTTCCGAGAAGTCGAGCATCCCCTGGGCGCTCGCGGCAGCGGTCGCCCTCCTCGCCCGGCCCAAGTTGGATACCCAGGTAGCGCAGCGACAGCTCTCCCAGGTCGTAAGTCCTGGTCGCCGGTTGCACGACGTAGGCAGCGAGAGCGGTGTCGAAGAGCGGACCGTCCACGGGCAACCCCTGCTCGACCAGATGGCGGAGCAGATCCTTGGCGTCGTGCGCCACCCGCTGGCGCGAGTCGTCCCCGATCGCTTCGAGCAACGGGCCGGCCGCTGCCAACGGCACATACCGGGCTGCTCCATCCTCGGGAACGGCCAGCCCGCCCAGAGCACTCGCCCTCCCAGACCGGCACCAGCACCAACGGATTCGATTCGGCGAGCCCGGCGACCTCACCGGTGTCGCTGACGGTTGTGACTTCCACATCGAGCGTCTCGGCCCCCGTCGGTTGGTCGGACCAGAGGGCGTCGAGCTCGTTGAAGATGCTGTGGAACTCGAGGCTCTCGAACAGATCCTTGGCGACCCGGCGGTCCCACGGGACCCGGATCAGCTCCGTCGGAGAGACGCCAAGGTCGAGGTCGTCGACCAGGCGCATGAGCCGCTGGTTGAGGAAGACCTGCTCGCGATGCTCCTCCAAGTTGGATTTGAGCCGCGGGCTGTGGTCTTCCAGATGCTCGTAGATGCCCTCGAGGTCGCCGTACTCGGCGATGAGCCGGGAGGCGGTCTTCTCGCCCACACCGGGGACACCGGGGAGGTTGTCGGAGGTGTCGCCACGCAGACGAGGCGTAGTCGAGGTACTGGTCCGGGCGGATCCCGTACCGCTCCTCCACATACCCGGCATCGGCCAGCACGGTGTCTGAAATGCCCCGGCGGGTGTAGAGCACCTTGAGATGGTCGTCCGACCAATTGGAAGCTGTCGCGATCGCCGGTGACAACGAGGACATCCCACCCGTTCTCGATCGCCTTTCCGGCAACTGATGCGATCACGTCGTCGGCTTCGTACCCCTCCAGCTGCAGCTGGGAGTAGCCGAGAGCGTCCATCACCTCGCGGATCAACGGAAGCTGGCTGCGGAACTGATCGGGCGCGCTGCTCCGATTCGCCTTGTACTCGGAGTACTCGGCGAGGCGGAAGGTGTCCCGGCTGACATCCCAAGCGACAGCGACGGCATCGGGATGGTGGTCGCCCACCAGCTTGAGCAGCATCCGGGTGAACCCGTACACCGCGTTGGTGATCTGGCCAGATTTGGTTCCCAGATCGGGCGGGAGGGCGAAAAAGGCGCGATAGGCGAGGCTGTGACCGTCGAGAAGGGCGAGCGTTGGCATCGGATCCGCTGGTGAGATGGTGTTGCTGACCTTAGGACCCGCTCAACCGCCGTCGAGCCGGGCGAGCAGCGTTTCTCGCTGGGTCTCGAGCCGGCCCCTGCGGGCGGCCAGGTCGGCGAGGACGCGTTCGAACCGCTCGACATCGGCATGTGCACGTTGAGCGTCGGCGCGGTCCCCGGGGTTACCGGTCACCGCCGCGTCGCGCTGGAAGTCGTCGTCGAGTGACCGCAACATGTCGAGTTCGGCCGAGGTGCGTGATCTCCTGCTCCCGGAGCTCGATGATCCGCTGGTTGACCTTGAAGAGCTTGGCCTCGATGCGACTTCCCATGGCGCGATGATACCGGCGAACATGTGTTCGGACGCTCTTGGCGGGAAACCAACTACACTCGCCCGCCTGCCGGAGTGGCGGAATTGGTAGACGCGATGGACTCAAAATCCATTGGGGGCAACTCCGTGCGGGTTCGAGTCCCGCCTCCGGCACTGCAGAAAGACGGAAGACGGAAGACGGAAGACGGCAGGCAGAGGACCGGCGAGCGGGCACTCCGGGGAGTGGTTTCCGCAAGTCGATTGGGTGGGGTAATGTCGTTGGCGAGCAACGGCCATCTACCAGACCGAATCGACAACGTCCTGCCGCATCCCCCCACTCCCCCACTCCCTGGCTGGGCGTTTCGGAATCTTGGTGGATGGCCGTGGCTCGTTTTTCGGTCTTCTTGAGACCCGACTCCCTGGGCACCGCCCCACCTGGCGCAAGTGACGCCAGTGGGCTCAGATTGCCCAGGCAGCTGCCCAGAACAGTCCGTCCAGCGCAGCACGGAATTCGCCGACGGCGGTGGTCAACCGCTCGATGGCGTCGTCGGTGTTCTCCGATTCGAGGACGAGACGGACCAGAGCCGAACCGACGATGACCCCGTCTGCGTACGTCGCGACCGCTGCCGCCTGACTCGGGTGTCGAGATGCCGACGCCGAAGCACCAAGGGCACATCGGTGATCTCCCGCACCCGGCTCGATAGGTCGGCGACATGGCTGCTCACTTCGGACCGCTCCCCGGTCACCCCGAGGTCGGCCACCCCGTAGATGAAGAGTGGCCGTGCCGCCGCCACGCGACGGAGACGCTCGTCACCCGTGGTGGGTGCGACGAACTGGACCATGCCGAGCGCGTGGCGGGCGGCGGCAGACGCCACCTCGTCGGACTCCTCGAGCGGAAGGTCGGGGACGATCAACCCATCGGCGCCCGCTTCGGCGAGACGCCGGCAGAACTCTTCCGCTCCCATCCGGAGGACCGGGTTGGCGTAGGTCATCGCCAATAGTGGGCGACCGGTGGTCCTCGGCGACTCTCTCGATCGTCTCGAATGCCACCCGCAGCGACGTGCCCGCCGCCAGTGCGGCCTCGCTCCCCCGTTGGATGACCGGCCCGTCCATCAACGGGTCCGAGTAGGGGATCCCCACCTCGAAGCCGTCTGCGCCGGCTTCGGCCATGGCGGCAAAGAGGCGCGGCGACGAATCGGGGTCGGGTAGCCCGGCCGTCATGAACGGGAAGAAAGGCGGTGTGGCCCGGTTCGAACAACTCCGCGACCCGGTTCACTGCAGCTTGGCCTCGATCTGGTGGACGTCCTTGTCACCGCGACCCGACAGGCAGACGAGCACGGTCCGCCCGGCGAGCGACTCCTTCTCGCGTGCGAGCCATGCGATGGCGTGGGCCGACTCCAGAGCCGGGATGATGCCCTCGGTCCTGGCGAGGAGACTCAACCCCTCGAGCGCCTCGTCGTCGGTGACCGAGTCGTAGCGGGCCAACCCGGCGTCGCGCAGATAGGCGTGCTCCGGGCCAACTCCCGGGTAGTCGAGCCCGGCCGATATCGAGTGCGCCTCGAGCACCTGGCCATCGGCGTCCTGGAGCATCAGGGTCCACGTCCCATGGAGCACCCCGGGCGACCCGGCTCCGATCGATGCGCCGTGACGACCGCTCTCGATCCCCTCCCCGGCGGCTTCCACCCCGACCAGGTCGGCGGCTCCTCCCAGGAACGGGTGGAAGATCCCGATGGCGTTCGATCCGCCGCCGACGCAGGCCACCACCACGTCGGGCGTCTCGCCGTCGAGTTGGGCGATGCACTCCTCGCCGATCACCTTCTGGAACTCGCGGACCATCCAGGGGTAGGGGTGCGGGCCGACCACCGACCCGATCACATAGTGGGTGTCCTCGACCGTGGCCACCCAAGCCCGCAAAGCCTCGCTCACTGCGTCCTTCAACGTCCCGGCACCACTGGCCACCGGGACGACCTCTGCCCCGAGCAGCCGCATCCGCACCACGTTGAGCTCCTGGCGCTCGATGTCCACTTCGCCCATGTACACGGTGCAATCGAGGCCCATGGCGGCGGCTGCCGTGGCAGTGGCCACCCCGTGCTGGCCGGCCCCGGTCTCCGCTATCACCCTGGGCTTTCCCATCCGGACAGCCAGAAGGCACTGACCGATGGCGTTGTTGATCTTGTGCGCCCCGGTGTGCGCCAGGTCCTCCCTCTTGAGCAGGACACGCATCCCGAGCTCGGCGGAGATCCGTCGCGCCTCGTAGAGCGGTGTGGGCCGGCCGGCGAACCCGGCCAGCCATGTCTGGTACTCGGTGACGAACCGGGGGTCGGACCATGCATCGGCGAACGCCGACTCCAACTCGGCCAACGCCGGCATCAGAGTCTCTGGGGCGAACCGCCCGCCGTAGTCGCCAAACCGCCCATCTCCGTCCGGACGGTCGAGCGGAGCCGGGATCACGATCGAGCCGCCTTGGCCCGCTCGACGTATCTGCGGACTAGCTCTGCGTCTTTCACGCCCGGAGCCGTTTCGAGCCCGCTCGATGCGTCGACACCGAATGGGCGGACCTCGGCGACTGCATCGGCGACGTTCTCGGGACCAAGCCCGCCGGCGAGGACGAAGTCACGGTGCTGGTCTCCGATGGAGCTCCAGTCGAAGGTCAGACCCGAACCACCGTGGAGCCCGGGCGCGGCGTTGTCGAGCAGCGGGATCTGACCCGATGGGACGGTGTCCAGGTCCACGGCGCCGTTGATCCGCACCGGCCAGAGGACCCGGAGGCCGCCTTGCTGCGCCATCTGCGCCGCCGCGGCTGCGTGGCGACCGTATGGCTGGACCCCGTCGGCCCCGGTCTGCTCGACCGCCTCGATCAGCTCATTTGGCGACATGCCGACCGTCACCAGGATCTTCGCCACCGGGATACCCGTGCCGAGACTGCGCGCCTGCTCGATCGTGACCCGGCGCGGCGATACCGCGAGCACGAAGCCGATGGCGTCGGCTCCTGCCTGCACTGCGACCTCGGCGATCGCGCCGGTCGGAGACCCCGCAGACCTTGACCCATGTCACAGCCGGGCGGCTCCTTGCCGGACGGCAGCGTCTCCCGTTTCTGCGGCTATGAGCCGCGCCACGGCCGCCGCCGGGTCGGTTGCGCGCACCAGGCTCTCGCCCACCAAAACGGCGTCGTAACCCGACGCAATCATCCGTGTCACGTCGGCGGGTCCGGTGATCCCGCTCTCCGCAACGCGGTCCTTCGAACCCTTCGAGCCGACGAGCCAGTCGTTCGGCGATGCTCAGATCGAGATCGAAGGTGGACAGATCCCGAGCGTTGACGCCGACGAGACTGGCGCCGGCGGCGCGGGCCCTTTCCGCTTCCACCTCGTCGTGGATCTCTACCAGCGTCTCGATTCCGGCCTCTGTCGCGGTGGCTATCAGCCTGGCCAGCATGTGATCCTCGAGGGCGGCGACGATCAGCAGGACGGCATCGGCGCCGATCGCCCGACTCTCCCAGATCTGCGCCGGGTCGAGTACGAAGTCCTTGCGGAGCACAGGGACGTTCACCGCCGCCGCGGCAGCTCTGAGATCGGCGATGCTCCCGCCGAAGAACTCCGGTTCGGTGAGGACCGAGATGGCCGCCGCACCGCCCGACTGGTACGCCGCGGCGAGGACCGCCGGGTCGAGGTCAGGTGCCAGCACGCCCCGCGACGGTGAGCGCCGCTTGACCTCGGCGATCACCCGGGCACCGGGTGCGGTGACCGCCGCCGTCAGCGAACGCACCGGCGGAGACCGGAGCGCCGCACTGCGGAGCTCTGCCGATCGAGCCGCCAGATCGGGAATTCGACGGCGGACGGTTGCGATGATCTGGTCGAGCATCTCGAAGGAACGGTACAGCCGAGAGTGGTCAGTCCCGACCCGTCACCAGGGGCAGTTCGCTCACCCTGGCCGGCGCCGTGCCCTGATCCCAACGAACCTCGACCCGATCACCCGGCGACACCTCACGCCGCACCAGCGCCAGCCCGACAGGAGCTCGGACCGTGAGCGACTCGGCCACCGATGTGATCGCACCCACCTGACGGTCATCCATCCAGAGTCCGGCGCCCTCCGGGGGGAGCACGTTGGTCTCGATCACCACCCCGCGCAGCAGGCGGTTGACGTGGCCCCGTGAGTCGATCCGGGCGACCAGTTCCTGGCCCAGGTAACAGCCCTTGGTGAACGAGACCGTTTCCTCCACCACCCCGGCCTCCTGGGGGATGGTCCGCTCGTCGACGTCCACGCCCATCACCGGCTCGCCCGCCTCGACCCTGACCGCCCGCCATCCCAGCAACCCGGCGGCAACCGCCCCCGCAGTGCTCAACCGCTCCATCGCACCCTCACCGGCCACGAAGAACCGGGGATGCGGGCCCAGCGGGGCCCTCGCCACCAGGAACCCGTCATCGTCGTGCCACCCGGGCGGGACCGTCAGCCCGGCCCGGGCCAGGACGATGCTCGGAATCCGGGCCGATCAGGTCGACCATGGGCCGCTCGTCGAGCCGCAGGCTCAGCTTCACCCGAATCTTGTATTGGGACAGATCGTCGAGCACGGTCTGCGCCACCCCGGCATCGGCGATCATCGCCACCCGATCCTCGCCACGGAGCAGCCACAGCAGCGCCCGCAGCTTGCCCTGCGGGCCGAGAAGCAACGACCTCGCCACCTCACCGACAGGTAGGGCCGCCACCTCCTGGGATAGGAGGTCCTCGAGGAAGCGGACCGCGTCCGGACCCTCGGCAACCACCATCTGGTGCCTTGCTTCAACCACACCGGCGGCGCTGCGCAGCGCGGAGTACTCGGCGAGGACGTCCACGTCACCCGACATCTTGAGCCAATCGGAGAGCCGCCAGCGCGGCCGCCGCCTTGTTCATCGTCTCCTCGTACTCGGCGCCCGGCTCGCTGTCGGCCACTATCCCGGCCCCCGCCTGGACCCAGGCGGTCCCGTCAGCCACCACGACGGTACGGAGGCATATCGCGGTGTCCACATTGCCCGAGAGGTCGAGGTAGCCGACGGCGCCGGCGTACGGACCACGGGCCACCGGCTCGAGTTCGTCGATTATCTCCATGGCGCGCACCTTCGGCGCGCCAGAGACCGTCCCGTGGGGGAAGGTCGCCCGCAGGACGTCCACCGGGCCGATCCCGGGTCGGAGTTTTCCAGACACTCCCGAGACGATGTGCATGACGTGGGAGTAGCGCTCGACCGACATCAGCTCGTCCACGGTGACGGTGCCGAACTCACTCACCCTCCCTACGTCGTTCCTGGCCAGGTCGACCAGCATGACGTGCTCGGCAAGCTCCTTCGGGTCGTTGAGCATCTCCTCTTCCAAGGCCAGGTCCTCCGCCGGCGACGAGCCCCGGCGGCGGGTACCGGCGATCGGTCTGCTGTAGACCACGCCGTCGCGCACCCGGGTCATCAGTTCGGGTGACGAGCCGGCAACGATCACGTCTGGATGGCTCACATAGAAGAGGAACGGCGATGGGTTGATCAGCCGCAACGCCCGATAGACGTCGAACGGCTTGCCGTCATACCCGCTGGAGAGCCGCTGGCTGAGCACTATCTGAAATGCCTCGCCCTGTTTGATGTGGTCCTTGGCGGAGCGGACCGCCGCCTCGAAGGCCGGCTGGTCCATGGTGGACTCGTACCAGCCGTCGAGCGCAGCCATCGTCGACGGTGCAGGCCGCGGCTCGTACGGCGCCGCCGCCCCGAGCCGGCGAGTCGACTCGTCGAGAGCGGCTACCGCGTCATCCCAGTCGGTGCCAGGGTTCGGGCCGGGGCGGATGTTCCGCACCAGAGTGACCACCTCGGTGAATCGGTCGTATGCGGCAAGCGACCCCACGGCATGCCACACCATCTCGGGCAGCCCGCGATCGTCGGGGGGCATGGCGGGAAGGTGCTCGATGTAGCGGACGCAGTCGTACCCGAGGTACCCGACCAGCCCGGAATGGAGCGGTGGCAATCCGGCGAGGTCGGGTGCCGTGAGGTTGGAGAGCACCCGTTCCAGCACCTCGAGAGGTGTCCCTTCCCCGCCGCTCGAGCCCAGCACCGTCGCCCTCGATGGTCACCGTGCCGGACCGCGAGACGAGGGTGAACAGGGGGTCCCAACCGAGGAATGACCAGCGTCCCCACTGCTCACCGCCTTCGACCGATTCGAGCAGGAAGCCAGGCCCGTCTCCCACCAACTTCTGGTAGGCGCTGACGGGAGTTTCCCGGTCGGCGAGGACCTTGGTCGTCACCGGGACCACGGGGTGGAGACGCGCCAACTCGAGAAACTCGTCGCGACCGGGGGTGACTTCCCTCATGGCCCGAAGCGTAGGAACTGGCTCGGCCCACCCAGGCCGCCGATCAGATGCTGTCGATGATGCTGCGGAGGGGGGTGGATTCGAAGAACTCGGTCACCCAACTCGCAATGACCGAGAGGTTGCCGGTGATCATGATCACCCCGAAGCCGATCAGCGCCACGGACGAGAAGACTCCGATAGCTCGACTGTGACGCCGCAGCCACCGGACGGCACCCATGGCACGGCCCAACGCGACTCCGGCGAGCATGAAGGGGACACCCAGCCCCAGCCCATAGAAGAGGAGGAGAAGCATCCCCCTTCCCACACTCTCCTGCACCGCCGCCGTGGTGAGGATCGCCCCGAGCACCGGTCCGATGCACGGCGTCCAGGCGAAACCGAAGGCCACCCCCATCAACGGGGGTGCCCACATGCCCAACCGGGACGGACGGACATCGATGCGTCGCTCCCTGGTCAGTCCGGATATCCGGGGAGACGTTGAAAGCGACATGACCAGCAGGAGGACGCCAAACCCGACCACTACCCAGCCCGCAACCCGTTCCGCCACGTCGAGGTTCGCCCTCAGAGCGGACCCGATGGCTGTCGCACCGGCACCGAGAGCAACGAACACCGCGGTGAACCCGGCGACGAACAGTCCCGTTGCCCGGAGCATCCGGCCGGTTGCGGCGGCCCCGGTCTCCAGCTCGGCAATCGAGTAGCCCGACATCAGGCTCAGATAGCCGGGGAGCAGGGGGAGCACGCAGGGAGAGATGAAAGAGATGATCCCGGCGCCGAAGGCGACAAGGAGCGGGACCTCGGTCAACGCCGCACCGCCCGGAAAAGAGCGGCTCGCATGCCGGCTCGTCATCGGGTCATCATCCCAGATCGGTGTCGTCACCAGGCGGCGAAGACCCCGCCGCGTCTCACTCGATGGCTAACCTCCGAGGCCATGCCCGCCGAGGACTCCTCCGTCGGGGGGACGCCGCTGGGGTTCGTGGGTCCTCGGAGATGCCATCGACTGTCAGGTCGATCGGCGTGGGCGCGCACCAGGTAGCCCGCCGATGAGGCGCTTGTTCAACCAACTGCTCCCGGTGTCGGCCTTCACCCGCGAAGACCGACGGGTTTCGGCGGTGATGTGGGTGGCGGCGGTGTTGCAGGGCTTCGCCCAGGCCCAGGTGACGAACACCCTTCCCTTTGTCCGGCTCAGCCTCGAGATGACCGAGGGGCAGATGAGCAGCCTCCTCGCCATCGCCCGGCTGGGTGCGTTCCTCGCCTTTCCCTTCACGGTCCGAGGCGACCGATACGGGCGCCGCGGCCCGTTTCTGATCACCTTCGCCATCCTCATGGCGGCCAACGCGGCCACCGCACTCGCCTATCAGCCGGCCGTGTTCGCCGGTCTCCAGGCGCTGGTCAGGATGGGGACCACCGCGGTCGGCGTCCTCGCCATCGTTCTCATCGTCGAGCAGCTGTCTCCCGCAGGTGCGGGCGTACGGGCTGTCGATCTACGGGGCGGGCGGCAGCTTCGGCGCCGGGATCGCCCTGGTGGCGCTGCCCATCGCCCGACTCGGCGACCAGTCGTGGCGGCTGCTCTTCGCCGCCAGCGTCCTCGGCTTGCTCGCCCTCCCCTTCCTCGCCCGGCATGTGAGAGAGAGCCCGATCCACGACGAGTACAACCTGGGCAGGACCGGGTTGCTCGCCCCGCTCGGGGGGGCCAACCGTCGCAATTTCGTGGTCCTGGCGATCAGCTCGTTTCTCGCCGCCGCCTACACCACCGTCGCCATCTCGTTCAGCTTCGAGCGGCTGGTCAACGATGTGGGGCTCTCGGTGGGGACCGCAGTCTGGATCAGCCTGATCGGGGGCACCCTTGGCGGGGTCGGGTTCTTCATCGGCGGCCGGATAGCCGACGAGGTGGGGAGGCGCGCTCGGCACCATCATCGGGTTCCTGCTGGCGGTAGCCGGTGGACTGGGTCTCTACTGGCTGGACGACCCGTTTGCCCTCGCCGGGGCGGTGTTCGTCTCCACCTTCGGTGCCTTCGCCGCCATCCCATCGGTTGGCGCCCAGCGCAACGAGCTCTTTCCCACCGGGCAGAGAGCGACAGCAGTCACCTGGCTCAACAACTTCGGGGTTCTCGGGTCGGTGGCCGGGCTGGCGCTGGGGTGCGGCGACCATCGACACCCTTGGCCTGTCCGCAGACGGTCAGCATCCTCGCCGTCGGGATGGTGGTCGCGGCTCTGCTGATTCTGCTGCTCCCCGAGACACGGGGTCAGCCGCTGGGAGCGCTGATCACCGAGCGGTAGCCGGTCGCCAGCCCCACGGCCCGGGCAACAACCAGGGCGACGATCCCGGTCCACACACCGAGCAGCCCCCACCCGAGGGCGACGGCGCCGAGCATGACGGCCGACGCGATCACGGCGGCGGCGACGGTGGTCACGGCGAGGAAGGCGAACCGGGAAGCGCCGAGATAGATCCCGTCGCCGACGAAGACCAAGGCCGACAGCGGCTCAGAGACGGCGATTACCGGGAGGATCGCCGCCAGTTCGGCTGAAACAGCCGGGCCGGCGCCAAAGAGCGCGATGAGGGGGTCAGCGGTGATCGCAACCAAGGCTCCGAGGACGAGGCCGGCACCGGCTCCCCACCAGAGGAGTCTGATGGAGGACAGACGAACCTCGATCCGGTCACCCCTCCCGGCGGCTAGCCCGACCATTGCCTGGGCGGCGATGGCCAGGGCGTCCACGGCGAGAGCGAGCAAGAGCCACAACTGCGACGCCACCTGGTGTGCCGCCACGGCGGCGGTCCCCACCCTTGCCGCTTGGGCGGTGGCCAGCGTGAAGAACCCGACCAGTGCAAAGGTCCGCAACCCGATGTCGCGTCCCGCCCTCAACAGCGGACCAGCCTGGTCGAACCGGGGGAACGACCACGGAATGTCGCCGCGGCGACGACTTCGTTCCAGCAGGACGAGAAACCACACGCGCCCCGAGCCATTGGGCCACCGCCGTTGCAACGGCGGCTCCGGCGACACCCCAACCGGCGACGAAGATGAGCAGGGGGTCGAGCACCAGGTTGAGCAGGCTGATCGCCACCGTCACCACCAGTGGCGTCCTGGTGTCCTGCAACCCGCGGAAGACGCCGTTGGCGGCGATGACCAGCACAACCGCAGGCGCCGCCAGTGCCCGGATGCGGAGATAGACAAGCGCCGGATCGGTCACCTCGCCCTCGGCGCCCATCAAACCGAGGATGGGCTCGGCGAAAACCTGGAGGAGCACCATCACCACCATCGCCGGCGGCTATCGCGAAAGCCACCGCCTGCCAGGCGATCCGCCCGGCGCCGACCGGATCCTCCCGACCGATCGCCCCCGCCAGCAGTGGCGTCGTCCCGTATGCCAGGAAGTTGAAGAGAAAGAAGGCGAAGGAGAACACCGCGGTGTCTACCCCGAGGGCAGCGAGGGGAATCTCGCCCAGCCGGGCGACGAAGACGGTGTCGGTGAGCGACACCAGCGGGTCGATCGCCAGCGTCCCCAGCGCCGGGACTGCGAGCCGCAGGATTCGCCGGTCGATGGTCACCCGGCGGGAGCCGCCTCCGCCGGTGGTGCCAGTCCCTGGCCTGTCTTGTACGGCCAAGGGCAGAGCCTGGCCAGTTCGCACTCCGGGCAGCGCGGGGAACGGGCGATGCACACGTCGCGCCCGAATTGGATGATGCTCATCGACAGCTTGGACCAACTCGAGCGAGGGAAGACCGCCTTGAGATCCTGCTCGATCTTCAGCGGAACCTTGCTGGTGGTGAGTCCAAGTCGGTTGCTCACCCTTCGTACATGGGTGTCCACCGCTATCGCCGGCTGCCCGAACGCCTCGGCGAGGACGACGCTCGCCGTCTTGCGGCCAACCCCTCGCAATGGGACCAACTCATCGAGCGATGCCGGAACCTCGCCGCCGTGACGCTCAACGAGGTCGGCGGAGAGGGCGATGATCGACTCGCTCTTCTGCCGGTAGAAGCCGGTCGAGTACACGATGCGCTCCACCTCTTCGGGATCGGCATCGGCCAGGTCATGGGGCGTCGGGTAGCGCTCGAACAGAGCCAGGGGCGACCCGGTTGACGTTCTCGTCCGTCGTCTGGGCGGAGAGCACGGTGACCACCAGCAGTTGCCACGGGTTCTCGTAGTCGAGAGCGGTCCGGATCTCGGGGTAGCGCCGCCGCAGCCGGTTGAGGATGCTCCTGGCGCGTCCCTTCTCCGCCCTGGTCGGGATCGAGCCATCGGAGCGAACAATCGGCGCCACCCGACGAGCATAAGCAGCGGCAGAGCCGCTGCGTTTTGGGTTCTGGGTGATGAATGGCCCTCCCCGGATCCGCTACGCGGGTCCGACCCTCCCGTTCGGCGCCTGCGGCGCCGGGGAGGGTGAAATCAACGGGAAGGGCTCAAGAAGGCACGGCGGGAAAGGCTCGGGACATCTGAAAGACGGCGGGTGACTTTTCGGGCTCTTGGCTCAGTCGGCGCTGCCCACCGCCAATGAGCCGGAACCGTCGGGCTGGCTCCCTACCCTCCCGGCTCCGTGGGATCACGCCGACCTCTGTCGCCGCACTGGCGCTGTGCCTCGCTGCCTTCCTCTTCGGCGCCACCTTCGTCGTGGTCAAGGAGGCCATTACCTTCATCTCCCCGATGTCGTTCATCGCCTGGCGCTTTCTCCTGGGCGGTGTCGTGCTCGCCCTGTTCGCCCTCCCGCGGACGATGGCGGTGTGGCGTGACGGGTCGCTGCTCGGGATCCTCCTCTTCGCCGGGTTCGCCCTGCAGACAGAGGGACTGGCCAGGACCAGCGCCTCGAACTCCGGGTTGATCACCGGGCTGTACGTGGTGTTCACCCCGTTGATGGCGGCGTTGGCGAGCCGGTTCGCCGGAAGACCGTCGGTATTGAGGGTCCCGACACTGGTCGGCGTGCTCCTCGCTTTCGTCGGGCTGGCGATGCTGACCGTCGGCGACGGCTTCTCACTCGCCGTCGGGGATCTTCTCACCGTCGGCTGCGCCATCGCCTTCGCCGGTCACATCGTGGCCCTGTCGGCGATTGCACCGCGTCATCCCGTGGTCCCGCTGACCGCAGTCCAGTTGCTGGTCACCTCGGTCCTCGCTTTCGCACTGGCGGCGGCGACGGGAAGCCTCGAAGTCCCCGGCAGGGAGGTGTTGATGGCGCTGCTCCTCACCGGATTGGTGGTCTCCGCCGGCGCGTTCCTCATCCAGGTGTGGTCGCAGACGGTGCTCGGCCCGTCGCGGACGGCAGTGCTGCTGGCTCTCGAGCCTGCATTTGCGGCCGCCACCGCCGCAGTCGTGCTCGGCGAACGGCTGACACCGAGAGGGTGGGCTGGTGCGGCCATCATCCTGGTGGCCATCTTCCTGGTGTTGACCCAACCCGAAGAGCCGGGGGTGATCGAGGCCGAGGCGGTCACCCCGGCCCACTGAAATGGGAGCAGTACTTAGTACTTGGTACTTAGTACCTGGACTGGTAGTCGCTCAAGGGGAGGTCACCGCCGCTCGTTGCTCCCGGTCCATCCGGCGCGCCATCCGGAGCAGGATGCGGACCGTCGCCACCAAGGCGAAGAGCACACCGACGAGGATCAGCCCGAACTCGGGGCCGGCGGTCAAACCGGTGGCGCAAGCGGCGATCCCATCGGGGCACATGCCAAACCCGCTCCCGCCGCCGGACAGGTCGATGAGGACGAGTAGCGGGATAGCCGCCACCGCCATGATGGCGAGCAGCAAGACCCCGATCAGCACCCGGATCCAAGTCACAGACACGAAACGAAAGGCTACCTGGGCTCAGGTTCCCCTAGGTACGATCCCGGCGGTGCAGGCCTACGTCGAGCCATTCACCGACGACGAAGTGGCCGTTCTATCCCGGTTCTTCACCAACGTCGATCAGCCCGTCTTCGCCCTGATGAATCTGCCCGAGGTGGTCAAGGGGGCCCTCTTCGCCCGCTACAGCCGGAGCGCCAAATCGCTCCGCCGGCTGTTCCTCGACGAGTTCGTCGCCGACCCCGAGGCCGGGATCGAGACTCTCGTCGGCGGAGCTGAGCCAGGACTTGACATCGACCGTGCGGAGCGGCTCTACCAGCGGGTGTTCGTCGAGTACGGCGACGACTCGGTGGCGCAGTTGGGTGGTGCCCACCTGGCGGTCGAGCAGGGGTCGAACCTGCTCACCAAGGCGCTGGAGTGGGGCCGGCTGGCCGCATACCTCGAGCAGAGCACCCGGTATATCCCGTACGACACCAGGCTCGGCGACCGGCACCGCTACGTGGTGCCGCCCGAGATCGAAGAATCTCCGCTTCGGCGACGCTACGTCTCCTGGGTCGCCTCGCTGTTCGATGCCTACGGCGAGATGCTGGGCGGGATGAAGGAGCACTACGAGAGACGGTTCCCGTTGCCTGAGGGTGAGTCACCCCGGCCGTGGGCCGCGTCGCTCCGAGCAAAGGCGTTCGATGCGGTCCGGGGGGTGCTTCCGGCAGCAACCTCGTCCAATGTTGGTGTATTCGCCAGCGGGCAGGCATGGGAGATGGCGCTCGTCAGGATGCGCGCCCACCCACTGGCCGAGGTCCGCCAGTGCGCCGACGCCATGCTGGTCGAGCTTCGCAGGGTGATCCCGTCGTTCCTTCGCCGGGTGGACGTACCCGACCGAGGCGATGAATGGACGACCTATCTGGCCGATGTTCGGGAGCGGCTCGAGGACATCGCAGCCGGCCTCAGCGGGCCCGACCCGCAGCCTGGGCCAAGCGTGTCACTGATCGACTGGGACGAGGACGCCGAGACCAAGGTCGCCGCGGCAGCCCTTTACCCGGGAAGCAATCTCGCCGATAAAGACGTGCTCGAAGCGGTGGCCGCCATGAGCGAGGGCGAGCGGGCGCAGATCCTGGCGGCAGCCGTCGGCGACCGCCGCAACCGGAGACACAAACCGGGACGAGCCTTCGAGCGGGCCGTCTACCGGTTCGATGTGGTCTGTGACTTCGGCGCATTCCGCGACCTGCAACGCCATCGGATGATGACCATCGAATGGCAGCGGCTCGGCGCCAGGCTTGGCCACGACACTCCGCCCGATATCCTTGAGGCGGGGATGGAGGGATTGTGGAGTGGGGTGATGGAGAATGCTTGTGAGATCCACCATGAGGTCGAGACCGACGTTGGGCGACGATGTCGCCCAGTACGTGCTGCCTCTCGCCTTCAACATCAGGTTCGTTATGGAAATGAACGCACGCCAGGCGATGCACCTCATCGAGCTCCGCTCGCAGCCGGCCGGACACCGCACCTACCGACAGGTGGCGCTCGAGATGCACCGCGCCATCGGAGAGGTTGCCGGTCACCGGCTCATCGCCGATGCGATGAGGTACGTCGACAGCTCCGACGTGGGGTTGGAGAGGCTCGAAGGGGAACGACGCGCCGAGCAGCGGCGCCACGCTCTTGGAGCGTGATGTGGCCTTCCCCGAGTCTTCGCCTGACCTCGACCCAGGAGAGCTGAGCACCCCTCCTCCCGGGCTGAAGCGGACGACGCTGGCCTTCATCGATCCGGTCATCGAACGCAGCTATCAGCTTGTCGCCGGTGCCGCCAATACCCGCGACCTGGTCATCGGATTCCTGCTCGGAACCGGTCTCTGGGTGTTCGGAGCATGGATCGTCGACGCCAATACCCCGATCAAGCCGGGGCCGCTCCTGATCATCTGCGGTGGGATGGTCCTCGTCAACATCGTCGGGCTGATCGCAGTGCGCCGCGCCCGGACGCTCGACCAGCAGCAGTGGCTGGCCGGCGGTGTCAACAGCCTCAGCGGGATCGCCCTTCTCCTGCTCGCCGAGCAGGCGCTCTATTTCGGACGGCTGGCGGTGCCCGCGGTGATGCTGGCCGCTTTGTTTGCCTTCGTAGCGCTCCGGCTCCGTTTCGTTGCCGCCGCTGCTGCCGTCCTCCCCTACCTCGCCCTCTACATCGTCCTGGCGATCGACACCTTTGCCGAATTCCGCGGGCTCGATTTCTTCCTGGTCGGATCCGCGGTGGTCGCCTCGATCGTCGGCGCGTACACCCTTGAGATCGCCCAACGGCGGGTCTTCGCCCAGCAGCGCACGATCGCGGTGCAGAAGGCGGAGATCGAGCTGGAACGAGCCAAGTCGGACCGACTTCTCCTCGCGGTCCTCCCTCCTTCCATTGCCCAGCGGCTGCGCGATAACCCCGGCGTCATCGCCGATCGAGCCGAGGAAGTGACAGTCATCTTCGCCGACCTGGTCAACTTCACCCCATTGGCCGAGCAGATAGCGCCTGAGGAGGTGGTCGATCTGCTCGACTCGGTCTTCTCACAATTCGACGACCGCACAGTGGAGCTCGGGTTGGAGAAGATCAAGACCATGGGCGACGCCTACATGGCGGCCGGCGGGCTCCCAGAGCCGCTCGAGGACCATGCGGTCAGGGCTATCAGGCTCGGCTTCACGATGCTCGAGGTCGTGGAGAAAGAGGCGGTCAAGCGCTCGCTCCCGCTGGCATTGCGCGTCGGGATCCACACCGGAACCGTCGTTGCCGGTGTGATCGGCAAGCAGCGGTTCTCGTACGACCTATGGGGTGACGCGGTCAACATCGCCAGCCGGATGGAGTCGCACGGTGTGCCCGGGGCCATCCAGGTGAGCGAGGCGACCAAAGAGCTCGTCGAGGTGGAGTTCCCCTGTCTGCTCCACAAGGAACTCGAGGTGAAGGGCCACGGGACCATGGGCGTCTACATCGTCCAGCCCCCCTTCGAGATCGAAGAACCGCCCCGCTGACATCAACCCTGCGGGCGGAGTGGGATGCGGAGGACCAGATGGTCCCCCTCCACCTCCCAAGTAGCGCTTGCTACCAGCCCGAAGTCGGTGAAGTCCATCTCGGCCTGCTCGAGGAATCGGCGTCTCTCCTCCCCGGCGACAGGTGGCAGGTTGCGCTCCTTGACCGCGTCCGCCCGCTCCCGGTACCGCGCCAGCATCGCATCGACATCGAATTCAGCCATTTGGAAACTCAGGCATCTGGCGTCCTCATCTCGCTGATTCGACCCTAACTGCGCAGACGGAAGTCGGAAGACGGAAGACGAAAGGAAAACGCCAAGTCTCAAAGCACCGTCCGCCGTCCGCCGTCCGCCGTCCCTTGAGTAATAACCTCGCACCCGTGATCGACCGCAGCCTTATCGTCGTAAGTGGCAAGGGCGGGGTGGGGAAGTCGGCGGTGAGCGCTGCCATCGCTCTCATGGCGCAGCGCGCCGGGAAGAAGGTTCTCTTGCTGGCGATGGCACCGGGTCCCGGCCTCGCCGCCCACCTTGGGATCGGCTCATTGGAGTACGAGCCGATCGAGGTTCGACCCGGGCTACACGCCGCCGCGATCGACCGGGCGAAAGCCCTCACCGAGTACCTCCAGGCTCAGATGGGTGTTCCCAAGGTGGCGCGGTTCGGCCCGCTGGCGCGCGCTTTCGACGCCCTTGCATCGACTGCACCTGGTATCCGCGAGGTCATCACCATGGGCAAGGTGCTCTACGAGGTGAGACAGCGCCGCTGGGACCTGGTGGTGGCGGACGCACCGCCGACCGGTCAGATCGGCTCCCACCTGGTGGCACCTCGGACGGTGGCCGACCTGGTCCCCACCGGCCGGGTCAAGGGACAGGCCAGTTGGATGGATGCCATCCTCGGCGACCCAGACCGCAGTGGTCTCCTCCTGGTGATCCCTCGCCGAGGAGTTGCCGGTCAATGAGACCAAGGAGGCGCTCGCCTGGCTCGACGAGCATCAGGTGATCGACGTTCTCCCACCGGTGGTCAATCGGGTGCTGCCAAAGCTCGAGGTGACTGCCGCGGCTGTCCGCCGCTTGGAGGAGGGGCCAGTGCGGGACGCCGCCCAACTCCACCGCTCGCTGTACGCCGGCCAGCAGGAGTGGCTCGATGACCTGCCCGCCCGGACCGCGTCTCCCCTACCTGTTCGGCCTCAACACCCCAGGCGAAGTCGCGGTGCGTCTCTCCGACCTCCTGGAGGCGGCGTGACCCGGGCACTCCTCGTCACCGGGGGTGGTGGGGTGGGCAAGACCACGCTGGCCGCAGGGCTGGCGGTGACGGCGGCACGGCGCGGGATCGAGGCTCTGGTGGTGACCGTCGACCCGGCGCGGCGGCTCGCCGACGCCCTCGGGCAGGTCAAGCTCGGATCGGAGCCGGTCCGTCATCCCGACCAACCGCAGCCTGTGGGCGGCCATGCTCGACGCCACCGCCTCCTGGCGCGCCATCGTCGAGCGCCATGCAACACCCGAGGCGGCCGGAAGGCTCCTCGACAGCGAGTTCTTCACGGCGGCGACCGGCCACTTCCCGGCCAGCCAGTCGTACGCCGCCGCCGAGGAGATGGCTGCCTACCTGGAGGCGAAGGTCTGGGATCTGGTCGTGGTGGACACGCCTCCATCGGCCGGGGGGATCGAGTTCTTCACCGCACCCGCCCAGATGGCGGATCTGATCGGCGGGCGGCTCCTCCGATGGCTGACCGGCGCCGGGTTGCCGGGAAGGCAGGTCTTCTTCGATCTCGCCGCCCGACCGGCGCTTCGGGTAGCCGACAGCGTCCTCGGATCCAACCTGCTGGAACGGGTGGCTCAGTTCCTCATGGACCTCCGCACCACCTACGACGGGGTGTCCCGCCGTGCCAAGGAGATCGAACGGCTCCTGCGCCGGAGCGCGACAGTGGTGGTCACCACATCCGATCCCGGGCCGATGCGCGAGGCAGTCCGCTTCTTCCTCGAACTCCCCGATGTGGCGGGACGTCCTGCGGCCGTCGTTTTCAATCGCGCCCTCCCGGGGAGCTGGGCCGATGCCCACCCGGAGCGCGATCTGCCGACTGCGCTGGCCGAGAACCTGGAGCGCTGGGGCGCAGAGGCGCGCCGGCAGGCCGATGTCCGCCACGAGTTCGCCTCGCGGTACCGGGCCACCCTGTCGACGGTGCCCTGGGAGCCATCGGCACCGACGGATCTCGACTGCGCTCGAGGCGCTGATCGAGAGCGCCGACGGTCTCCCTCTCACCGACCTCGGGGTCGGGTGATCCGTCGGCCGCATGACTCGCCAGCGGGGACGGTGGCCAAACCGGGTAACCTGTAGAGAGGTGAGCGACCCCGCTGCGGCCGCCGCCTTCTTCGATCTCGACCGCACCCTCATCAGCGGCTCGTCTGTGTTCGTGTTCGCCGTCGAGGCGTGGCGCGCCGGGGTCGTCCCCACGTCGGAGATGGTCGGCGCAACCGCCGAAGCGCTTGGCCTTCCGGCTAGTCGGTGCCACCGACGAGCGGTCCGACGAGGTCCGGATGCGTTTGCTGGCCAAGGTCGAGGGGGCGTCGGTCGAGGAACTCGACGCCGTCGCCCGGACGGTCCTACCCAAGTTGGTCGACCGGGTGCGTCCCGAGTCGCGCGGTCTCCTCAAGATGCACGCCGATGCCGGCAGGGACACATGGATCGTCTCGGCGTCGCCGCGAGGCCATCATCGAGCCGCTGGCCCACGCACTTGCCATGACCGGCGGCATCGGCACCAAGGCGGTCGTGGCAGATGGGCGCTACACCTCGGAGTTCGACGGCAGCTTCGTCTACGGGCAGGGAAAGGCGGAGGCGATCCAGAAGCTCGTGGCGGACCGGGGCTACGACCTGAGCCGGAGCTACGCCTACAGCGACTCGGTGTCCGACCTGCCGATGATGGAACTCGTCGGCCATCCCGTGGCAGTCAACCCCGACGGTCCGCTCGAGGACGTAGCCCACGACCGGGGATGGCCGATCGTCGTCTTCGCCCGCAAGACCAAGCGCGCCATCGCCCTCGGAACCGCCACCGGTGGCGCGATGATGGCCGCTGGGATCGCATACGCCCTCGGCCGGAGGCACGGCCGGGTGGCTGCACTGACCGAGACCGTGGCGCTGCTCGCGGAGCAGTCCGACCTGGCACGCACCGTCCGGCGACAGGCAGTCGCCCGCGGACTGATCTGCGCGTAGAGCACCGTTGGGAGTTAGGCAGCCCCCCTACCCGCTGCTCCGCAGCGGGCCCTTCCCCCCTGCGGGGGGACGGAGAGAAAGTGCGCCCTTCCCCGCCGGGGGACGGAGGGGTGGGCTCGTCCTCCTTCCTCTGGCGTCCGCCGTCTGCCGTCCGCCGTCTGCCGTCTGCCGTCTCTCAGACAATCGCTCCGGAGCCGAAGAGTTCGCGGAGTTCGGCGTAGAGGGCGCTGCGGGGCTCGACGCGGTGTTCGTCACCCAGCTTGAGCACCTTGTGGTTGCCGTTTCCCACCATGTGGAGGAACACCGGAGAGGCTACCGGGGTGGTTGCCGAGGATCTCCTTGAGCCGTCCGACCGCCCGCGGTGAGAGGGCCGCTGCTGGAGATCTTCGAGCCGGACCTCGTCGGCGCCACGGACCTCGAGTTCCTTGATCTCCCGTGCGACGACCTTGATGTCGTCGCCGCGGTGGTCGAGACGACCGCTGACCACGACGATCGCACCCTCGCGGATGACACCGAGGGCCTCGGCGGCGACCTTGGGGAAGGCCACCACCTCGACCGAACCCTCCAGGTCCTCACATTGGAAGAAGAGCATCGCTTCGCCGTTCCGGGTGAACCGCCGGTTTATGGCACCGACCATCCCCCCGATGGTGACAGGAGGCCCCGTCAGGCTGCTCCCACAACTCGGGCACGCCCGAACTGGATACCCGACGGAGCGAGGTCGTCACGCCGAGGAGGGGATGGTCGGAGACGTACAGACCGAGCATCTCCCTCTCGAAGGCGAGCTTGACCTTCTGGTCCCACTCACCCTCGGGCAGCGCCAGCACCACCTCCCCCACCTCCTGGGGCATCGCCGCCGAAGAGGGTGTACTGGCCCATCTCCTCGTTGCGGCGGCGCACCAACGTCGCCTCGAGCCACTGCTCGTATACGAGGATCAGCGACCGTCTCGAATGACCCATCCCGTCGAAGGCGCCCGCCTTGATCAGCGATTCGATGGTGCGCTTGTTGAGGACCATCGGGTCTACCCGGTCGATGAAGTCCTGGAAGTGGGCGAACGGCTCGCCGGAGGTGCGTTCCTCGATGATCCGCTCGACCACCCCCTCGCCGACGTTGCGGACCGCAGACAGCCCGAACCGGATATCGCCCCTCGTACACCGAGAAGTCCATCTGCGACGTGTTGACGTCGGGGGTGAGGACCTGCACACCCATGGCGCGGCACTCGTTGAGGTACACCGCCGTCCGGTCCTTGTCCCTCTTGGTGGCGGTGAGCATCGCCGCCATGTACTCGGCGGGGTAGTGCGCCTTGAGCCACGCCGTCTGGTATGCGATGAGCCCGTAACAGGCGGCATGGGCCAGGTTGAACCCGTAACCGGCGAAGTGCTCGATCAGCGCGAACAGTTGTCTCGCCCAGCGCCTCGCTGTGACCCCTCGCCGTGCAGCCGGCGACGAACTTCTCCTCCTCGGCGCGCATCACCGCCGGGATCTTCTTGCCCATGGCGCGGCGCAGGTTCTCCGCCTCTGCCATCGAGTAGCCCGCCATGACCTCGGCCACCTGGAGCACCTGCTCCTGGTACACCATGATCCCGTAGCTGCGCTCCAGGATCGGCGCCATGTCGGGGTGGAGGACCTCGACGGCCGCCCGGCCGTTCTTGCGGTCGGCGTAGAGAGTGTGCATCCCGGCTCTCATCGGGCCTGGTCGGTAGAGCGCCACCAGGGCGATGACGTCCTCGAACCGGTCGGGTGCCAGGTTTCGGATCAACCCGCGCATCGCCGAGCCTTCCAGTTGGAAGACGCCGATCGTCTGAGCGGAGCGGAGCAGCTCGAAGGTGATCTCGTCGTCCAGCGGCACGTTGTCGATGTCGACCATCGGGCGGCCTGCTGGCGCCGCCGACTCGGCGGACCCAGACTCGGCGGACGACGCCTCGATCAACTCGAGCGTCCTCTCCATGATCGAGAGGTTCCTCAACCCGAGGAAGTCCATCTTGAGCAGACCGAGGTCCTCGATGGCGTGCATCTCGTACTGGGTCACGACCTCGGCGCCGTCCCCCTTCTGCTGGATCGGGATGTGCTCGGTCAGTGGGACCGGTGAGATGACGACGGCGGCGGCGTGGATCGAGTCCTGGCGGCGCAGGCCCTCGAGATTGCGCGCCACGTCGGCCACGCTCCGGATGTCCGGATCGGTGGCGTACGCCTCGCGAAGACCGGAGGCGTTGGCGTGCCAGTCCTTTGTGTTCCCGTCGGCGTCCTCGGGAAGGGGATCGAGGCACATGCCCAATGCCGCGTCCCGCCCAAGGATCGGAGGTGGCATGAGCTTGGCGGCCCGGTCACCCACACCGTACGGGTAGCCGAGGACACGGGCGGCGTCGCGCAGCGCCTGCTTCCCCTTGATGGTGGAGAAGGTGACGATCTGGGCGACGTGGTCCGATCCGTACTTCTCGGCGGCATAGCGGATGACGTCGGCTCTGTAGCGCTCGTCGAAGTCCATGTCGATGTCGGGAAGCTGGCGCCGCCCCGGGTTGAGGAAGCGCTCGAAGACGAGCCCGTAGCGCAGCGGGTCGAGGTCGGTGATCCTCAGGCAGTAGGCACACGATCGAGGCGGCGGAGCTCCCCCGGCCCGGCCCGATCCTGATCTTGCGCTCCCGGGCGTGGCTGATCAGGTCCCACACGATCAGGAAGTAGGCGGGGAAACCCATGCTCTCGATCATGGAGAGCTCGTGTTCGATCCTCGTGGTGACCTCATCTGGCAGCGGGTCGCCGTAGCGCTGCACCGCGCCGCTCATCACCAACTGGCGGAGGTAGGTCGCCTCGGTGTGACCAGGAGGAACGGAGAACTGGGGCAGCAGGATCCTGCCGAACTCGAGGTCGACCGTTGCCCGCTCCGCCACCAGCAGCGTGTTGTCGCATGCACCGGGGTACTGATCGGAGGGGAAGATGCGCCTCATCTCCGCAGCCGACTTGAGATAGAACTCCTTGGCGTCGAAGCGGAACCGGTTGGGCTCGTCGCGGGTGGCACCGGTCTGGATGCAGAGCAGGACGTCGTGGGTCTCTGCCTCGTCCCGCCGCGTGTAATGGGCGTCGTTGGCGGCGAGAAGCGGTGCCCCGATACGCCGGGAGATGTCCACGAGGTCGGGGAGGATGCGGCGCTGCGGTTCCAACCCGTGGTCCTGGATCTCGATGAAGAAGTTGTCTTTTCCAAAGATGTCCTGGTAGTGGGCGGCCGCCGCCACCGCGGCATCGACATCGCGCACCGCCTCGGCTATGCCTTCCTCCCGCGACGCATCGGGGGCGAGGTGCTGCGCCACCGGGCCACCCAGGCAGCCTGAGGTGGCGATGATCCCCTCCGAGTGCTCGGCGAGCAGCTCGGAGTCCATCCGGGGCTTGTAGTAGTACCCCTCGAGGTAGGCGCGGCTGGCCAGCTTCATCAGGTTGCGATAGCCAACCTCGCTCGCCGCCAGCAGCGTCATGTGGTACCGGATGTTCTGGCTGCGTACCGGTCGATCGAACCGGGAGCCCGGGGTGACATATGCCTCGATCCCGATCAACGGCTTTATGCCCTCTTCCCGGGCCGCCTTGACGAAGTCGACGACCCCGTACATCACACCGTGATCGGTGATGGCGACCGCAGGCTGGCGGTCGGCGGCGGCGGCGGCGACCACCTCGCCGACCCGGGCCGCCCCGTCGAGCATGGAGAACTCGGTGTGGAGATGCAGATGGACGAAGGAGTCGCTCGCCGCCACCACCGATCAGCCCCGCTCTGAACTACACGCTTGGGATTCGCACCTTAGCCTGGAAAGCTGTCCGGGGGCGAGAGCGCGAAACCGGCTGGCGTCAGCCGAGAGGGTGACCAGGAGCACGGTGATGACCCCCACGGCGGCGGCAACGCCGACCCGCCTTGCCGGGTCCCTGGCCACCGTCGGCGACGACCAGAGAGCGCCGATTAGGACCCCCGCTAGCAGCCCGCCGAGATGCCCCTGCCAGGAGATGTTCTGCGAAGGTGAAGCCGAGTACCGCGTTGATCCCGAGCAGCACCAACAGCTGGGTGAGCTGGGCGCGCCCGACCGGTGTGGCGCGGGCCCGAAAGGCGTTCCACAACCAGACGCCGAAAAGCCCGAAGATTGCACCCGATGCTCCCGACCAGTACGTCGAAAGGGCCACCAAGGAAGAAGGCGGCGGCGCCGCCGGCAGCCGCCGAGCTGAGGTAGAGCGCGGCGAAGGCCGGACTGCCCACCCGCCGCTCCAGTTGCGGGCCAAAGATGTAAAGGGCCCACATGTTGAAAAGGATGTGATAGAAGCTCCGGGCGTGGAGGAAGGCGGCGGTGAACAGCCTCCACCACTCCCCCTGCGCCACAAGCTCAGTTGCTCTGGGCGAACGTCACGAACAGGTTCTCGTAGATCGTCGGAAGCAGCAGACTCGTCAGGAAGAACAGCACCGAGATCCCGATGAAGGTGAAGGTGACCGGCGCCGTTCTGGTCGTGGGCCTCGCCCAGCTTCGCCTGGCTTCGACCACCCGGTAGCGACCTTCCGGCTGGGCGCACTCGGGGCACTTCTGCCCCACCGCAGCGTCGACGCTGCACTCCACGCAGATCGGCTTGCCGCAGTTGGCGCAGGAGAGCCGGGTGAGCCGGTTGGGATGTCGGTAGCAGACGGGTGTCGCCCGCGAGACGGGCTCAGTGGTCACGGTCCGGAAGACGGTAATGGGCGCTGGGGGTAGACGGCGGACGGCGGACGGCGGACGGCAGACGGCAGAGTCCGGCAGTGCTCGTGCATCGGCGTGACATCCCAGGCAGCTCATGATACCCACAACCCACTACTCCATCTACCCATGACTCGGCAGCGAAGCTGCCGATCTCCGATCTAGCCTCCGATCCCCCTTAAATCACGGAGCGACACATGCGAATCGGGATCCTCACCGGCGGGGGCGACGTCCCCGGGCTCAACGCCTGCATCAAGGCAGTGGTGGGTAGGGCAACCGAAGCCGGGCACGAGGTTGTCGGAATACGGCGGGGCTGGGGCGGTCTCGTCGAAGCCAACGTCGACGCCGCCGACGGGATGGATGCCAGCTTCGTACCGCTCACACCAAGCTCGGTGCGGACCATCGACCGCTTTGGCGGGACCACCCTCCATACCTCGCGTACCAACCCGGCCAAGGTCGCCCAAGAGGACATCCCCGAGGGGCTCCGCTCCCGGTTTGGGTCAACCGACAACGGCTCTGGCGACGAAGGCACCGGCGACAATGGGACCGCCGACCTGACACCATTCGTCCTCGAGGTACTCGAACAGCAGGAGATCGACGTCCTCGTCCCCATCGGCGGGGACGACACCCTTTCCTACGCGTTGAGGATGCACGACGAGGGGATGCGGGTGGTGGCCATCCCCAAGACCATGGACAACGACGTCCACGGGACCGACTACTGCATCGGCTTCTCTACGGCCGTCACCCGGAGCGTCGAGTTCGTCCATGCGCTGCGCACCTCCACCGGGTCGCACGAACGGATCGCCGTGGTCGAGCTTTTCGGGCGGTACAGCGGCGAGACCTCGCTGATCACGGCTTACCTCGCCGGGGTGGATCGGTGCGTCATCTCCGAGGTCCCGGTGGATGTCGACCGGCTGGCGGAGTTACTGGTGGACGACAGGCGACGAAACGCCTCCCGCTATGCAATGGTCACCGTGTCCGAGGGTTCACGCCTGGTCGGCGGCGACATGGTCCAGGGCGGTGCGGCGGACGCCTACGGCCACCAGAAGCTTGGAGGGGTGGGGTTGGTGCTCTCCGGTCTCCTCGAGGAGCGCACCGGCGAGGGGATCATCTATCAGCAGGTCGCCTACCTGATGCGCTCGGGGTCTCCCGACTCGCTGGACCTCATGGTGGCCACCAACTACGCGGTGATGGCGGCGGACCTGGCCGGCGAGGGTTCGTCCGGGCGGATGGTGGCACTGCGCAGCGGCACGTACACCAATGTGCCCATCTCGGTGACGCAGGGAGGGGGTCAAGCGGGTGGATGTCGACGAGTTGTACGACGTCGGCTCCTACCGCCCCAAGGTGCGCCACGTGGGCGGCAAGCCGATGTTCCTCTACTGATGGGGTCGATCGGCGTCCTCACCGCAGGCGGTGACTGTCCCGGACTCAACGCAGTGATCAGGGCGGTGACGGTGCGTCTCATCGAAGACCACGGCCGCACGGTGGTCGGCATCCTCAACGGGTGGGACGGTTTGATGAACGGCCGGGTCCGGTCGCTCGACCGCAACTCCGTGCGCGGCATTCTCCAACGGGGCGGGACCATCCTCGGCACGTCGAGGCTCGACCCGTACGTCCACGGACGAGGGACTGAAGAGCGTCGCCGACTGCATCCGCAGGCATGAGATCGATTCCCTCGTCGTGGTGGGTGGTGATGGCACGCTCCGGTCGGCGCAGCGACTCGCCGAGGAGGGTCTCCCTGTGGTCGCCGTGCCAAAGACGATCGACAACGACATCGCAGGAACCGACATCACGTTCGGGTTCGACACCGCCGTCCAGACGGCGACCGAGGCGATCGACCGTATCGCCACCACCGCCGAGGCGCACAACCGCGTCATGCTGGTCGAGGTTATGGGCCGCACCCAGGGATGGATCGCCACCTACGCCGGGATGGCGGGCGGTGCGGACGCGGTGCTCATCCCCGAGATCCCGTACGACCTGAACGCGGTCTCCGACGTGATTCTCACCCGGAGGGACCGCGGGAAGAACTACTCGATCGTCGTCGTCGCCGAGGGGATCCCGCCCCCGGAGGGGACCGAGACCGCCCCGCTTCCCGTGGACGTCTTCGGTTTCGCCCGTCTCGGCGGGGTCGCCTACCTGATCGCCCCCATCTTGGAGGAGAAGACCGGGTTCGAGGCGAGGGTCACTGTCCTCGGCCACCTCCAGCGCGGTGGCACGCCAACTGCCTTCGATCGGGTCCTCGGGACGCGGTTCGGCGCCGCCGCTGCCGACCTTGCGGTCCAAGGCGCCTCAGGGATGATGGTCGCGCTCCGTGGCAACAAGATCGAGGCAATCCCGCTCAGCGAAGCCACCTCCGCCATTCGGGGCATCGACCCGGCCATCTACAACGTCGCCACAACCTTCTTCGGGTGAGGTGCCGCTGCTTCGCAGCGGCGTAGTGGGTAGTGGGTAGTGGGTATTGGGTACGTGTCAGCCGTCCGGGAGGGAGCCGCGGTGTGGAGCGCCCAGGTTCTCCAACCGGTCAGCCAGGTCGGGTGGAAGAGGAGCCGTGAAGTCGAGGTGCTCGCCGGTGACGGGGTGGGCAAGCGAGATCTTCCAGGCGTGGAGGAACATCCTTCCGTCGGCCAGCGGGACCCCGTAGGTGCGGTCGCCGACCACCGGAAGACCGATGGCAGCCAGGTGGACCCTGATCTGGTGGGTGCGCCCAGTCTCCAGGTCGACCTCCAGCAAGGCTTCGATCAGCCCACGATGCCGATACTCGGTAGTGGGTCCTGGCCGGTTTCCCCGCGGCACCGACCGCCCTGCGGGTTGGGTGGCGGGGGTCGCGCTCCAATGGGGCATCGACCGTCCCCGAGGTTGCGCTGGGCACTCCCCTCACCAAGGCGAGATAGGTCCGCCGGATCTCCCGTCGCCGCAACGCAGCAGTCAGCGCCAGGTGGGCATCGGAGGTTCTAGCGACGATCAGCACACCAGAGGTGTCGGCGTCGAGGCGATGCACCAACCCAGACCGCCCTGGCTCACCGACCGTGGCCAGTTCGGGGTGTGCGGCGAGCAGCCCGGCGGCAAGGGTCCCCCGCCGCCGACCCGCACCGGGGTGCACCACCACACCGGGCGGCTTGTCGATCACGAGGAGATGGGGGTCGGCATGGATCACATCGAAAGGAACCTCCTCGGGCTCCAGCGCGGGCGGCGGCGGGATGTCGTCGATCTCGATGGAGACCCCAGCCTCCATGCGGTCCCCAGGTGACAGCCGTCTCCCACCGATCCGCGCGCCACCCTCCTCGACCAAGTGGCGGGCCACCGACCGGCTCACCCCGGCGAGCACCGCCACCACCTTGTCGGCCCTCTCTCCGTCGAGGTTGGTGGGGACCTCGATGGTCACCGCTTTCGCAGCGATGCGATGAGGAGCACCGCCACGCCGAAGGTGATCGAGGCGTCGGCGATGTTGAAGGTCGGGAAGTTACGGAGTTGCAGCCAGTCGATGACCCTCCCGTCGAGGAAGCCATCGCCGCGGACGATACGGTCGACCAGGTTGCCGACGGCGCCGCCCATGATGAGGCCGAACCCGACGGTTTCCGCCCAACCCGTGTTCCTGGCCAGCATCACCGCCAGAACTCCGGTCGCCAGGATCGCCGCCGAGCCCAGGAACGGACCGGCGTTCTGGAAGATGCTGAAAGCAGCACCGGGGTTCTGCTCGAGATGGAGGCCGAACAACCCAGGGATGATGACGATGTCACCCGTCACCAAGGTTCGCTCGGCCCACATCTTCGACCATTGGTCGAGGATGACCACCGCCAGCGCTATAGCCACCCCGACGGGGAGGTTGCGCTTCAGGCCCGGGAAGCGTCCTTCACGCACAGGGTGGCGTAGGGAAGAGCCTCCAGCCTCGCCACCGGGATCGGTTGCCCGCATACCTCACAAGTTCCGTAGGTTTTGTCGGCCAGCCTGCGCAGGGCGTGCTCAACCTTGCGAAGGAGGTCGCTGGCATTCTGATCGATTGAGAGTTCCTTCTCGAACTCGAAGGCCATCGAACCGGCCTCGGCGCTGGCCGGTTCGGGACTTCGTTCTGCTGAGGTCTCCGACAAGCGCGCCTCCTCGCGCTCCTGCTCGTGCTCCTCGAGCAGGGCGGTGATCCGGTCGCGCTCCTCCTCGAGGGCGGAACGGAGGCGCTTGATCGTGTTCGGTGCCAGTTCGCGTGTCATCGGTACACAGGGGTGGGGGGCGGCAATTTAGCAGCGCCCGGAAGTTGTCAACGGGTCCCCCCTGTGCAACTCGACCGGCCGGATCGCGGGCCGGCGGTACGATCCGGCGGTGAATCCACCAACCCCGGCCAGCCCATTCCGGAGAAGGGATGCCCAGGTAGACCTGCCCGCCCTCGAGCGGGACGTTCTGGAGCTTTGGGACCGCCTTGACGCCTTCGCCCAGTCGGTGGAGATGCGTCCTCCTGAGTCGGAGTACAGCTTCTACGACGGTCCGCCATTCCCCACCGGGAGCCCGCACTACGGCAACCTGCTCGCCGGGGTGATCAAAGACATCGTGCCCCGCTACTGGACGATGCGGGGTCACCGGGTGGTCCGCCGCTTCGGATGGGACACCCACGGTCTCCCGGTGGAGATGGAGGTGGAACGCGCCCTCGATCTCTCGGGTCCCAAGGACATCGCCGCCTACGGGATCGAGCGCTTCAACGCGGCCTGCCGGAGGGTGGTTCAGGCGAACACCGAGAACTGGGAATCACTCACCCGCAGACTCGGCCGTTGGGTCGACTTCGAGGACGACTACAAGACCATGGACCCCGAGTTCATGGAGAGCGTCTGGTGGGTTTTCCGCCAGCTCTGGGACCGCGGGCTGGTGTACCGGGACGTGAAAGTGCTGCCCTACTCCTGGGGTGCGGCGACACCGCTCTCCAATTTCGAGGCGAACCTCGACTACCGCCAGGTGGACGACCCGGCGATAACGGTGCGGCTCAAAGTGGTGGACGCGAGTGGACCCGTGGCCGAGGGCGACTGGCTGCTCATCTGGACGACGACCCCGTGGACCCTGCCCGGGAACCTGGCCGTGGCCGTGGGCGAGGACATTCCGTACGTGTGCGTCGCCGTCGATGGCGAGAGATATTGGATAGCGGAGAGCAGGCTCGACTGGCTCTGGCCGCAGCCGAGACCGTCGGTGCGTGTCGTCCAGCACGCCCAGGGCGCCGATCTGCTGGGGACCGGCTACCAGCCGCCGTTCGACTGGTTCGGTGAGGAGCGCGACAGAGGCGCCTTCAGGGTGATCTCGGCCGATGAGGTCACCACCGACGAGGGAACCGGTCTGGTGCACATGGCCCCGGCGTACGGCGAAGCCGACTTCGCCGCACTCCAGGCCGCCGGGCTCGACGTGCTGGTCGACCCGGTGGACGCCGAGGGCCGCTTTACCGAAGCGATCCCTCCCCTCGCCGGGACCACGGGTCAAGGATGCCGATCAGGAGTTGATCGAGAGGTTGAAGGTTGCCGGGCTTCTCTATCGGCGCGACCAGATCCGCCATAGCTACCCCTTCTGCTACCGCACCGGCACCCCGCTGATCTACAAGGCGATCCCCACCTGGTTTGTCCGCGTCGAGGCCTTTCGCGACCGGATGGTCGAGGCCAACAACAGGATCCACTGGGTGCCCGAGCACGTCGGTGCCCGGCGCTTTGGCAACTGGCTCGAGGACGCCCGCGATTGGGCGATAAGCCGCAACCGCTACTGGGGAAGCTGTATACCGGTCTGGAAGTGCGACCGCGGTGGCCACGAGGTCTGTATCGGGTCGATCGACGAACTGGCCGAGCTTTCAGGGGTCAGGCTCGACGACCTGCACCGCGAGCATGTGGACCCGGTCACCTTCGCCTGCGCCAGCTGCGACGGGACCATGCTGAGGGTGCCAGAGGTGCTCGACTGCTGGTTCGAATCCGGGTCGATGCCATATGGCCAGCTCCACTATCCCTTCGAGAACCAGGAGCGGTTCGAGCGCGCCTTCCCCGCCCATTTCATCGCGGAAGGACTCGATCAGACCAGGGGGTGGTTCTACACGCTCTTGGTGCTGTCCACCGCCATCTTCGACACCGAGCCCTTCCGCAACTGCGTCGTCAACGGGCTGATCCTGGCCGAGGACGGTCGCAAGATGTCGAAGAGCCTGAAGAACTATCCCGACCCCAACGGGATCTTCGACGAATTCGGCGCCGATGCCCTGAGGGCATATCTGATCAACTCGCCGGTGCTCCGAGCCGAGCCTTTCCGGTTCTCCCGCGACGGGGTGCGCGAGGTGGTGCGCACCGTCCTTCTCCCTCTGTGGAACGCCTTCTCCTTCTACACGACATACGCCGAGGCCGACGGGATCTCGACGACGGACCTGGCCGCTGCCCCGGCCGTGGAGGATCGGCCCGAACTCGACCGCTGGGTGCTGTCGGTCCTCCAGAGCCTGGTTGCCGAAGTCAACCGGCAGATGGAGGGCTACTACCTCTACGCCGTGATCCCGCCGGTACTCGGGTTCATCGACGATCTGACCAACTGGTATGTCCGACGAGCGCGCCGCCGTTTCTGGCGGTCACGCGGAGATGACGAGGCCGACAAGCTGGCCGCCTTCGCGACCATGCACGAGGTGCTGGTCACGTTTGCCACCGTGCTGGCACCGATCCTGCCCTTCGTCACCGAGGAGATCCATCAGGCGTTGGTGGTGACTCCGTCGGATGGCGGATCGCCGCCCGCGAGCATCCATCACGCCGACTACCCGGTCGCCGACCCGGTGCTGATCGACGTCGATCTCGAACTGGCCATGGAGAGCGTGCGCGCCGTCACCCGGCTGAGCCATGCCCTCCGCAAGCAACACGCGGTCAAAGTGCGACAGCCATTGCGTTCGGTGACGGTCCTCACCCGCTCTCCCGAGGTGGAGCAGGCGGTCCTATCCCACGTCGAGTTGATCCGGGACGAGATCAATGTCCGCGACGTCGTGGTGAGGCACGACGAGTCGAGCCTGGTGAACCTCTCGGTGAGACCCGACTACCGGACGCTTGGGCCCAAGCTCGGCGGCCGGGTCCGAGAGTTGGCCGAGGAGCTGAGCGGCATCTCGGGTGCGGATGTCGAGCGACTCCAGCACGGAGAGAGGCTCACCATCGCCGGGATCGAGCTCGGGATCGCCGACGTGGTGGTGGCCGCGGATGCCGATGGACGGGGACGGTCGTGGCCAGCGAGGGCGAGCTGTCTGTGGCGCTCGACCTGGAACTCGACGAGGATCTGATTTCGGAGGGTCTGGCACGCGAAATGGTCAGCCGCGTCCAACAGATGCGCCGTGACGCCGGGTTCGACGTGACCACCCGGATCCGGCTCGTCGTGGAGCACACCCGATCCCGAGCTACGGAGTGCCATCGAATCCCACGAGGCCTTCATCGCCGCCGAGGTGCTCGCGGTGGCGACGACCGAGAACGGTGCTGCCAACGTCAAGACCGAGGTGAACGGGGCGCCGTTGTCGATTGGTGTGGAAGCGGTGAGCTGACCGCCGGACCGACTGGGCGACTCTCAGCCTCCGCTGCGCTCCCAGGGGCGGGGCCGACCACCGGCTCCCCATACGGCCAGGCTCTCCTCCACAGCCCCGATCGGGTCGTCCTCGTCGGCTTCGCCCTCGACGTCGGTCGCGGGTTGAGCGACCTCTTCAACGGGTGATTCGGTCACGTCGGTCTGCGGGGGCTCGTCGGAAAGGTCGAGTACCTGTGTCGCCTCTGGATCGGGGGCGGGAGCGGGCTCCTCGCTCAGATCCACGGCCGGTGCCGCCTCCTCGCTCGTCCCGATCGCTTCGTCGAGTTCGGCCGCTACAGGGTCCAGCTGACCGTCGAGTTCGGTGGCCAGCTCGGCGAGCCGGCTGCGGAGATCCGACACCCGGGACTCTCATCCCAACCAGGTCCGAGTCGAGCCTTTCGCGCTCCTTGACCTGATCCTCGGCGAGCGCTCTGTGCATCGCGCTTGGCATCCTCGACGATCCGCTCCGCCTCGGCGCCCGCCTCGGCGATGACCGCCTGGGCACGACGCCGGGCATCGACCAGGGCTTCGGTGACCGCCTCGCGCTCCTCGCGCAAACGGCCAACTTCCGCCTCCATCGCCGCGGCGCGGCCCTCGGCGGCGCGCGCCCTACCTTCGTACTCGGTGAGCGAGGCAACCACCTCGTCGAGGAAGTCGTCGACTTCGCCCTGGTCGTAGCCACGGCGCATCGACTCTCGAAACGTCTTCTGTTGGACTTCCATCGGCGACAACGCCATCGGGTGCCTCCCGCGGTCGGTCGTCGGAGGTTAACCCTGGTCGGGTCCCCAACCCTGGGATTGCTCAGTGTTAGCCCGTGGGGGGGACGACCCCCCCTACACCCCCCCGCCGGCCCGCAGTCCGCTCGCCGGCGCTTGGAAGGTGCTGGCGCGTCCGGTTGATCACCGTTAGCCCGTGGGGGGACGACGGTCCGCGGTCTAAGTACTAAGTACTAAGTACTGAGTACTAAGTACTGCGAGCGCTGCGAGCGAAGCGAGCCTTCAGCAGAGAAACGATCGCAGCAGAGCGATCCCGAGGAAGAGGATCAAGGGCGACAGGTCGAGCCCGACCGATCCCAGCCGCACATTGGGGAGGACCGCTCTTATGGGCCGGAGGATTGGGTCGACCACCAGCGAGAGGGCGTGGCGGACCCTCCCCACCGGGTGGTCGCTCGGGACGTCGAAGAAGCTGAGGACTATCCGGGCGAGGATGACGAGCGAATAGATGAAAAGCAGTTGGCAGACAAGGGTCATCCTGTGTCAGGAGGCCGATTCAGGTAGCTCGTACAACCCCTGTCCCTCGAGCCGGCGCTGCTCCTCCTGGCCGAGCGTCACCCGTGGGGGGAGCACCAGCACCACGCCGTCGGTGGTCTTCGCCATCGTCCCGTCGAGGGCATAGGTCAACCCGCTGGCGAAGTCGATGATGCGACGCACCATGTCCGGGTCGGTCGACCTCAGGTCGAGCACCACCGGTGTCCGTTCCCTGATCCGATCGGCCAGCACCTTGGCATCGCCGAAGTCGGTGACCCGCACCACGTCGCTCTGCACGTCGGTGGGCCGGACCGGCCGCACCGAGCCCGAGGGGGCGTCGTGGCCGCCCCTCCCCGGATACCACCACCGGCCTCGATCCCGCACCGACCGGGGGCTCAACCCGTCGCCCGGCAACCGTGTCGCGATTCGGCTGTTGACCTTTGGTGTTCTGACGGGTCGTCGGGGGGCGTGTCGAGCGGGCGGCCGCGGAAGGTCTGGACTCGACCTCCTCGTCGAGCTGCTCCTCGTCCACCAGCCCGAGGTACATCAGACGTCTTCTGCCACAGCGAGCTCATGTGATCCCGTCGTCTACAGCCGGCGTAAAGATAGCCCGTCCCAGTCGGACAACCGTAGCCCCTTCCTCGATGGCGACCTCGAAATCGTCGCTCATCCCCATGGATAGAACGGGCAACGGGACGATCTGCCCGAGTTCGCTCCTCAGCTCGACCAGCCGGCGGAAGTAGGGGCGAACCAGCGCCGGTTCGGGCATCTGGGGCGGGATCGCCATCAGGCCGCGCACATCCAGCCCGAGATCGACCGACGTCCGGATGAGCTCTCCGGCCTTCGCCGGCTCGACTCCACCCTTCTGCGGCTCCTCACCGATGTTGACCTCGACCAGCACCGGTGGTGGGCGGCCCGGCCCCTTGACCCAGGCCTCCGCCAGCCGTTCGCGGTCGAGCGAGTGGAGCAGGTCGGTGATCGGTCGCACCATCCGCACCTTGTTGGTCTGGAGAGGCCCGACGAAGTGCCAACGGATGTCGTCGGGGAGCCGGGCGGCCTTCTCCGCTATGGCCGCGGCCCGGTTCTCTCCGAAATCCCGGTGGCCCTGTTCGGTAGATCGAAAGAATCTCTTTCTCGGTCCGGCCCTTGGACACCACAACGAGGGTGATCTCGTCCGGGCCGCGGCCGGATCTCTGTGCTGCATGGGCGATCCGCCGTTTGACCGCCTCGAGGCTCACCGGCGCGCCCTTCCCGGTCCGACGTCCCTAGGCGCTGTCCGCCTTTTCCTGCGGCGGCTCGAGCATGTAGTACTCGGTGAATTCGGAACACCGACCGTCTGGAGCGAACCGGAGCAGGTAGACGTTGTGGAAGGTCTCCTCCGGCTGGTCGCCTTTGGCGAGGTAGCGGCTCCAGCCGATGGCGACCGCCCGGTCCCCATCGATCGCGTACGGCTCGTAGCTCGCCTCCCACCCGTCGGGGTCGTCGGGCTCGTCCAGCCAGTTGGCGACGATCGCCTCGCGCCCCTGGAGGGCACGGGACCCGACGTCGTATGGGTGATGCAGGTAGACGGCATCATCGGTGAACAGGCCTTCGATAGGACCGGCATCGTTGGCTCGCCATGCCGCCACATAGCGGTCCAGCCACCCCTGGAGGTCGTCGTGGTTCATGGAGAGGATGGTAGGCGAGTGCTCTTCGCTTGAGCGGGTCACCCCAGCCAGCCGATGGCGGCCATCCGGCTTCCGGTGCGCTGGCGGCGATGGGAGAAGAGCCCCGGGTCGTGACCGGTGCAGCGCCCGGCGTCCCAGACATCGAGACCGCCGAGTTGGGCCTTGGCCGAGGCGACGAGGTCGACGCTCGGTGATCCCCAGGTGGTGGTGGCTTGTTCATGGGGAAATTGCTCGGCTACCTCTTCGCCGACCTCGAAGCAACAGGAACCGATCGCCGGCCCGATGGCGGCCACCTTCGCCGCGGATCCCGCCTCGTCCATGGCGGTTCGCAGCGCGCCGATCACTCCGGCGGCAAGACCGCGCCATCCGGCGTGAGCGATCCCGACGATCCCGTCGCCCTCGAGGACCACGGCGGCGCAGTCGGCGGTGAACACCGCAAGCGGCAACCCGGTGACCCGGGTGAACAGGGCGTCCCCATCGCCTAGCTCACCGGGACGCTTCGCCTCGAGCACCGTGCTGCCGTGGACCTGGTGGAGCGTCGCCCACTCGGTGTCGATCCCCAACTCGGCGGCGACCGACTCCCGCAAGGCGTGGTCGCTTCGCTGATCGCCCGCCGCCGCCAGGGTGAAAGCTGCTCCGCGGAAGGGGCGCAGGATCATCCCTGCACGAATGCGGGGATCTCGAAGTCGTCCTCATCGCCGGAGGAGAGCACGCCGCTGAGCACGCCACGGGTGCCACGACGGCGCTCGAACCCGGCGGCGATCACGGTCACCTGCATCTCCTCGCCGCCCATGTCGTCGACGAAGGCGCCAAAGATGATCTCGGCGTCTTCGTCGCAGTGTTCCTTGATGACATTGGCTGCGTTGTTCACCTCGTGGAGCGTCATCGTCGCCGGCCCGCTCACCGAGAGAAGCACACCCCGCGCCCCGTCCATCGACGTCTCCAGTAGAGGCGACGAGATCGCCTTGTTCGCCGCCTGCGTCGCCCGGTCGTCACCGGTCGAACGGCCGATGCCCATCACCGCGGTGCCGGCATCCTGCATCACCGTCTTGACGTCGGCGAAGTCGACGTTGATCAACCCGGGGGTGGTGATGAGGTTGGTGATGCCGGCGACACCGGCCATGAGCACCTCGTCGGCGCGGTGAAAGCTCTCGATGATGGAGGACTTCGGATCGGTGATCTCGAGCAGCTTGTCGTTCGGTATCACGATCAGGGTGTCCACCGCCTCCCGGAGCGCCTGGATCCCCTGCTCGGCCTGGAGGGAACGCCTCCTGCCTTCGAAGCCGAACGGCCGGGTGACGACCCCCACCGTGAGGGCCCCTAGACCCCGAGCCGCCTCGGCAACCACAGGAGCCCCACCCGTGCCGGTGCCACCGCCCTCGCCTGCGGTGACGAAAACCATGTCCGCCCCCTTGAGGACCTCCTCGAGTTCCTCGCGGTGCGCTTCCGCTGCGGCCCGGCCGACCTCGGGGTTGGCGCCGGCGCCGAGCCCCCGGGTGATGTCCCGGCCGAGGTCGAGCTTGATGTCGGCGTCTGACATCAGCAGCGCCTGAGCATCGGTGTTCATGGCGATGAACTCGACGCCGCGCACTCCGGCATCGATCATCCGATTGACTGCATTGACCCCACCACCGCCGACGCCGACGACCTTGATCACGGCGATGTAGCTCTGCGGCCGGGTCCCGCTGCTGCTCGATCTGCTCGACATCGGTTGTCCTTTCCGGGCCTGGAGAGAAATCTCCGCGCCCCCGTGGGATCGGTTGGCCTCTTGGCCAGGGCATCGGGACCGGCTCCACCCTCGCCATCTCAGCCGATGACGTTTCCCTTGCCTTCACCCTCGACTACAGCGTTACACAGATGGCCACACCGTGGCAAGAGGGGTACGCTCACCTTGTAGTGGACGTTGAAGCTTAGCCGGTGGCGGACTGAGCTTGCTCGGAGTATCCACGGGGAAGCCGGACCGCGGGGTGAGATGGTGAGATCACGGTGATGATCGACCCCGGTGGGACATCACCCATCACAGCGCTCAGCGCAGCGGCCTTAGCCCGCATCTCCTCCGCCGACCCGAGGCGCGCCTGTATCCCCTCGAATCGGGCCCACAACTCCCCGCGGACCTCCCGAAGTGTGATGCCGCCCCGATGACGCGGCGGGAATGCGGCGAGGAACGCGGCGGCGCCGCGCACCATCTCCTCGGGGTGACGCTCCCCTAGCACCGGGTCGGCGACCGGGATGGAGATCAACCCGTGATTGCCCGCACCGGGGCCGTCGCTCGACTCCACGGGGACACCGCCAGCGGACAAGAGGAGCCATCCGTCATCGGTGCGCGCCCAACCCGACCGGCTCCCGCTCGCGCACCTCGACCTCGAGGGTGTCGGGGAAGCGGACGGTGGCGATCGCCTCGGCGACCCATGGATCCTGCTCGAGGGCCGCTTCCACCTCGCCGGGCCTGATCGTCACCAGCGGGCGACCCTTGACGAAACCCGCCTCGGCCATCAGCCGGCGGACGGGAGCCTGGTCGTGCCCCATCCACCCTGATCGCCCGAACCGACAGAAACGGGGACTGCAGCGCCCACGCCACCACACCGGCGATGACCCCCGTCATCAAGAGCAGCACCAGTCGCCGCACCCGCCGGCGGGCGTGGGTCTCCGCCACCTGCCGTCGCCGCCGGGCGATCCGGGGGTCGAGCACGGTCATCGCCCACCACCGTCTGCTGGTTGGTCGGGAGAGGGTGCGAACTCCCCGGCGAAACGGACCTCGGGGCGGAGCCAAACACCGGTGGTCTCACCGACGCGGCGGCGGACCGCCCAGACGAGGTCGTGGACGTCCTGGGCGGTGGCCTCGGGCCCGGCAACGAAGAAGTTGGCGTGCTTGGTCGAGACCGATGCCCCCCCGACCGTGAAACCCTTCAGCCCGAGCTGATCGATGATCCGCCCGGCGGTGTCGCCCGGTGGGTTGGCGAAGACGCTTCCGGCGTTGAGCGTGCCTCCGGGTTGATGGAGCCGCCTCCACCGGGTTACCTCGCGCATCTCCGCTTCGGCCGCGGCGGCCGTCCCGGGCTCGGTGTGGAAGCGTGCACTGACGACGACATCGGTCGGAGCCAAGGCGGAGACGCGGTAGCCGAGCCCGAGCGATCCGGCTCGGCGTTCATCGGCGGTCCCGGCGACGGTGTCGACCACTCGGGCCGAGACCAGGACGTCGACCGTCTCCCGTCCGTGGCACCCGGCGTTCATCCGCACCGCCCCGCCAACCGAGCCGGGAACCCCGACGAAGAACTCCAGTCCGGTGCGGCCCGACCGCGCCGCATGGCGAGCAACCACCGGGAGCGATGCACCCGCCCCCGCCGAGACTTCTCCAGACCGTTCGAGATCGACGGAAGCGAGCCCACCCGCCAGCCGGATCACGATGCCGTCGAAGCCGGAATCGGCGATCACCAGATTGGATCCGCGCCCCAGGACGAGCAACTCGACACCGGCGACGGCGGCGGCGCTTCCGGCGCCGATCACGTCCTCCTCGGACGGTGGCCTCGACCAGCCAGCGGGCGGGTCCGCCCAACTTGTAGGTGGTCAACGGGGCCAGTTCGACGTTCGGGCGTGCTCGCCCCGAGCAGACGAGAGCATCGAGCGTGTCCATCACCGTCCCCACCGCTCCACGAGGAGCGGCACCAGTTCGTCGGGGAGCGATGTGATGTCGCCCGCCCCCATCGTCACCACCAGATCTCCGGGTTCGACTGCGGAAGCCAGGAAGCCCGCCAGGTCGGCGCGGTGTGGGAGATAGTCCACCGTCGCCGGGACCGATCGGCGGGCGGCGGCGGCCACCAATTCGCCGGTGACGCCGGGGATTGGCGCTTCGCGGGCCGGGAACACGTCGGTGACCACCACCCGGTCGGCGAGGGCGAATGCGGCGCCGAACTGGTCGTGGAGCGCCAGCGTCCGGCTGAAGAGATGGGGCTGGAAGACGGCCCAAACCCGCCGCCACGGACCGCGTCTTGCCGCAGAGAGCGTCGCCGCGACCTCGGTGGGATGGTGGGCGTAATCATCGATCAAGGTCACTCCCCCAACCTCACCGCGAACCTCGAACCGACGGCGGACCCCGGCGAATTTCCTGAAGCTGGCGGCGGCGGCGGCAACGTCCATTCCGAGCGTGCCGATCAGGGCGAGCGCTCCAGCCGCGTTGCGCGCCATGTGGGCACCTGGTCGGCCCACCTCCACCTCGACGATCGAGTCGGGGCCGACCAGCCGGAACGACACCGAGGTCGCGGCCTCCTCGACGTGCTCGATCCGCCACACGGCGTCGGGTGCAGTCCCGTAGGTGGCGACGCCGGTGGCGTCGGCGAGCCGTCGGCCGCCGGGATCGTCTATCCCCACCAACACCGGTCCCCGCACACCGTCGACGACCGAGACGAACGCTTCCTCCAGGGCGGCGATGTCGCCGTAGTGCTCGAGGTGCTCTGCGTCGACGTTGGTGACCATGAGCGCCACGAGGTCGAGGTGGAGGAAAGTGCCGAACGCCTCGTCTGCCTCGAGCACGAAGAGACCGGTCTCCCCGAGATGGGCGTTGGTCCGCTGGTCGACCAGATCCCCGCCAACCACGAATGACGGGTCACGGCCCATTGCCCGAAGCGCTGTCACCAGGAGGGCCGTCGACGAGGTCTTGCCGTGGGTCCCGGTGACGCCGATGGCGGGCATGACCGCGGTGAGCGCCCCGAGCAATTGGGGGCGCTGCCAAACCGTCACGCCGGCGGCTTGCGCCGCGACCAACTCGGGATCGGTGGCGGGAACCGCCGACGAAGCCACGACCAGATCGACGCCGACGACCGACTGGGGCACGCTCCCGGCCCACACCTCTATCCCAAGGTCGGACAGGTCGGCCAGCGCCGGCGAATGCTTCATGTCGGAGCCGGTGACGGTGCGTCCCTGTTGAAAGAGCAGCTTGGCGAGGGCACTCATCCCTGCCCCGCCCGCCCCCACGAGGTGGATATGGGTAGCGCCCGCCAACACGTCTCCCGGGCGGCGCGGATCGGGCTCATCCATGCGCGGCCATGAGTGCGGCGGCAATCTCGTCGGCGGCGCCGGGGCGTGCCATGCCGAGCGCCGCCGCGGCCATTCGCCCCCGCTCTGCCCGGTCGGCTATCAGCTCCTCGATCACCTTCGCCAGCTCCCCGATCTGCTCCTCGTTCACCACCCGGGCGGAGCCGGCGCCGGCCAGAGCGGCCGCATTGGCCGCTTGATGACCGCTCGACCCGAACCCTCCGGGGATGAGCACCGCCGGGGTCCCGGTAGCGGTGAGCTCGGCGACCGAACCGCCGGCGCGGGCAACCACCAGATCGCTCGCGGCGAGAACGTACTGGATCGCCGGCTCGAACCCGAGGACCACCCAGCGAACAGGGCCGGCGTACCGGGACCGAGCCGTCGACACCTCTTCCAGGTTCGACTCCCCGGCGAGATGGAGAAGCTGAAACTCGGGACCCGACCAGTCCCCGATCATCTCGACGACCGCCTGATTGATCCTTGCCGACCCGAGGCTCCCCCCGACCACACCGACCACCGGGACACCCGCGTCGAGCCCATAGCGGACCAACGCCTCCGGGCGGAGGGTCTCCCTGTCGAACGAGGCCAGCGGACGACGGATGGGGTTGCCAACCCAGCGACCGTTGCGCGAGACCGGTGGTGGCGGGGAACGAGGTGAAAGACTCGACCGCCCAGCGTGATGACACCCGGTTGCCCAGACCGGCGTCTGCGTTCTGCTCGGCCACGAAGAGGGGCAGGCGGCGGCGGCGTGCCGCCCACGCGGTGGGGAGCGTCACGTACCCGCCCATGCCGAGGACAACCCGCACTTGGCGGGCCTCCATCTCGTTGCCGATGGCGCCGGCAGCCGACCGGACCACCTGAGGGATTGCCAGGTTGCGCCTGGTCATTCGCCGCTCCAGCCCGCGCAATGGCACGGCGAAGAACGGGTAGCCCGCCGCCGGATAGACACTCGACTCGAGCCGGTCCCCGCCGACAAAGCTGACCTCCTCGCGGGACACACCTGCCTCCACCAAGGCCTCCCCCACCGCCAATCCCGGGTACACATGCCCGCCGGTGCCGGCGGCGGCGATCAGGTAGCTCATGACCGCCCAGCAGAAGGAGCTGCCCCCCGGTTAGTAGCGCGCCGAGGACCGCCGTGGCGGGCGATGTTGACCAGGACCCCGGCCGCCGCCATGCAGCTGATGATGGCCGTGGACCCGAACGAGACGAACGGGAGGGGTATCCCGGTGATGGGGAGCAGCCCGATCACACCACCGAGATTGACCAGCGCCTGGGTGCCGAGCCATGCGGTCAACCCGACCGCAATCAGCCGGCCGAACCGGTCCGAGGCCCGCAACGACACCGCCACCCCGAGCAGGGTGAGGAAGGCGAAAAGGAGGAGCACGACGACGCCGCCGAGGAAACCGGTCTCCTCACCGATGATGGCGAAGATGAAGTCACTGTGGGCGTTGGGGAGGAACAGCCACCGCGCCCTGCTGGCGCCAAGGCCCACTCCGAAGGTGCCGCCTGTCCCCAGAGCCAGGTAGCTCTGGATCAACTGGTAGCCGTCGCCCAGCGGGTCGGCGAACGGGTTGAGGAAGGAGGTGAGGCGCGCCCGCCTGTACGGCTCGATCAACGCCAGGGCCGTCGTCGCCGCCACCGCCGAGACGCCGACGAAAGCCACATAGCGCAACGGCGCCGCCGAAGCCGCCAGGACGGCCATGGTGGCGGCCCCCACGATGATCGAGGTGCCCAAGTCGGGCTGGAGCATCAGGAGCAGCCCGACCGTCCCCACGATCGCCGCAACCGGGACGACGAAGTGGCCGAAGTCGAGGAGCAGCGACTGCTTCTTGACCAGCAGAGCCGCCAAGAGGATGACCACGGCGAATTTGGCCAACTCGGACGGCTGGAAGCTCAACGGTCCCAATGGCAGCCATCGCGTTGCGCCGTAGATCCTTGTCCCCACCACGAGCACCGCCACCAGGAGCGCCGTCGTCACGAGGAAGATCGGCCAGGCGAGATCGCCGGTAGACCCGGTAGGGGATGAGCGATGTCGCCACCAGCGCCACCACGCCGATCCCCACCCCAATCGCCTGTCGTTTGAAGAAGTAGAGGCCGTCCTGCGCCTGCTCCAGCCCGGCCACCGACGACGCCGAGAGCGTGGCGCCCAGACCGACGACGGTGAGCACGCCGACGACGACGATGATGCCCACTTGCAGCCTGGTGTTGGCCACCGAACGCTGCGCTCTGCCTCGCGCCTCCGCCCTCGCCCGGACGATCGATGTGACATTGGCGGTCATCGGCTCCTCCCGGTTGCCGTGCTGCCCTCGGTCGCCGAATGGAGCGAACGCACCTCGTCGGCGAACACCTCGCCACGATGGGCGTACGAGTCGAACATGTCGAAGCTGGCCCCACCGGGCGCGAGCAGGACGACGTCGCCGGCGGCTGCCGCCTCGTCGGCGAGCCGAACCGCCTCGGCCATGTCCGCTGCCCAGACGCCAACGCCGGGGGGTGCGGCATCGAGAAGAGTGGGGGCCGACTCACCGATCGCCACCAGTCGACGGAGGTGGGGGTGCTGGGCAAGGGGGGCGAGGTCGAGGCCCTTGCTCCTGCCGCCGGCGATGAGGACGACCGAGGGATATGCCTCGAGAGCCGCACCGGGCGGCGTGGGGGTTGGTCGCCTTGGAGTCGTCCACCCAGGTGATCACCGGCCCACACGCCAACCACCTCGCGGCGGTGCGCGTCCCGGACGGAACTCGGAGGCGGAGGCAACGATCGCATCCGGTTTGGCACCAGCGGCGAGGGCGGCGGCGCCCGCCGCGGCGATGTCGAGGAGGTACGCCGGGTCTCCCACAGCCAATCCGGTGAGCGGGACCTCGATGCCGTCGATGGCCAGCATGCGCGTCCGCCACCCCCACCCCACCGTCGGGGAGGCGGCGTCCGCTGGCAGGGACGAGCCGGGCACCGGCCGACTCGGCCAGTGCCGACGCACCCGGGTCGTCGGCGTCGTAGACCAAGACCTGCTCAGGGCCCTGGTTGGCAAAGATGCGCGCCTTCGCCGCGGTGTACGCGTGGATCGAGCCGTGCCAGTCGAGGTGGTCTGGCGCAACGTTGAGCAGCACCGCAACCTCGGGACGGAACCGCTCGGTGAATCGCAATTGGAAGCTGGAGACCTCGACCACGACGACCTCCCAGGCGCCGCCTGACCACATCGGACAGGGCGGTCCCGATGTTCCCCGCCGCCACCGTCGCCACCCCGCTGCGGCCCAGCATGTCTGCGATCAGCGTGGTGACCGTCGTCTTGCCGTTGGTCCCGGTGACCGCCACCACCGGCACCTCCAGTTGACGCCAGGCGAACTCGACCTCGCTCCATAGCGGCACGCGCGACTCGAGTGTCTCCACGATGGGCAGGGCACTCTCCTGGATTCCGGGGCTGACCACCACCAGATCCACGCCTTCGAGCAGATCGGCGTTCCACGAGCCACCCACCGCGGGTATCCCCTCGGAGGTGAGGCTTGCCGCCGCAGCCGGATCGGCATCCCACACCGTCACCCGTTGACCGGCGCGGATGGCGAGCCGCGCCGCCGCCCGTCCGGAGACCGCTGCGCCGAGTACCAGGGTCCTCATCGTGAGCAACCCCGGCTCGCCGCTCCGGTGCCGATGCCGCCGTTCACAACTCGGACCCTGACGCGATGGTCGAATAGACCAGGAAGTCGGTGTAGAAGAGCCCCAATCCGAGGGCGACCCCGACGCCGGCGAGGATCCAGAACCGGACCACGATGGTCGTCTCCGGCCACCCCTTGAGGTCATAGTGGAAGTGGATCGGGGCCATGCGGAAGATCCGCCTTCCGAACAGCCTGAAGCTGGCGACCTGGAGCATCACCGAGAGCGTCTCGGCCACATAGAGGCCACCCACCACGAGGAGGAGCAGTTGGGTGCTGGTGAGCAGCGCCAGGGCGCCCAGCAGCCCGCCGATCGCCTGCGACCCGAGGTCCCCCATGAAGATCTTGGCCGGGGCGGCGTTCCACCAGAGGAACCCGAGCAGTGCCCCCACCATCGCAGTTGCGATCTCGCCCAGGTCGAGCGGTGTCGAGGCGGTGGGGAAGAAGTTGTAGAAGACAGGGTGGCGGAACTGCCAGAAGGCGATGATGGTGAAGGCGCCGAACACCAGCGCCGCCGAGCCCGCGGCGAGCCCGTCCATGCCGTCGGCCAGGTTGACCCCGTTGGCCGCTCCCGACAGCATCACCAGCACCCAGATGAAGAAGAAGCCGCCGAGGGCGATCCCCAGCGGCCGAACGAAACTCAGTTCGGTGTTGACCCCGGCCGACTGGGCGCCCCAGGCGAAGAGGGCGGCAACCGCGGCCTGACCGGCGAACTTGGCTCGCTTGTTGAGCCCCAGGCTGCGTTGCCTGGTGTGCTTGATGACATCGTCGAGGAACCCGAGGAGCCCCATGCGCGAGAAAGACGCCTATGGCGAGAAGCCCGACGGGCTGGAGCGGCAGAAACTCCACACCAAATCCGGCCCCGGGGTTCCACAACCGGACATGGGCAGCCAGGTAGCCGACGACCACCGCGATCACCATCACCACACCACCCATGGTCGGCGTGCCCTGCTTGTGGGCGTGGCCCTCGATCTCCTCCTGGATGAACTGGCCGATGCGGGCGCGCCGGAGGACACGGATGGCGAAGGGCATGGTGAACAGCACGATGAACATCGAGACCGCTCCGGCGACGAGAAGCCCGATCACCGACCCACCCCCGCCGGGTGACGCGGCGCTTCTTCTTGCCGCGGGTACCCGAGTGCTCCAAGTTCCTCGGCGGCCACCTGAAGGTCATCGAAAGGATGGACCACGCCGGCGAGGTCCTGTCCGGTCTCGTGCCCTTTGCCCAGGATGAGAATGGCATCGCCTGGCCCGGCGGTGGCCAGGGCGTGGCGAATGGCCAGCCGTCGATCCGGCTCCACTACCCAACCGGCTTGATCGTCCACGCCCCGAAGAACCTCGGCGATGATCGCCCCGGGGTCCTCGGAGCGTGGGTTGTCCGAGGTGAGCGACGACGCGGTCGGCTGACGATGCCGCCTGACCCATCAAAGGGCGTTTTGCCCGGTCACGGTCACCGCCCGCCCCGAACACGACGACGACCGCACCATCGGTGAGCCCTCGAGCAGCCGTCACCGCCTCCTCGATGCTCGCCGGGGTGTGGGCGTAGTCGACCACGACCTCGAATGGCTGGCCGTAGAGCACCCGCTCGAACCGGCCGGGGATCACCGGGCAAGCCGCCAACCCGGTGGCGATCGGCATCGAGATCGATGTCGAGTTGGAGAGCGATCGCCGCCGCTATCAGAGCGTTGGCGAGGTTGAAGCGGCCCCGAAGAGGGAGAGCGACTTCTCTGTTCCCGGTCGGAGTCACCAGGGTGAACTCGATCCCCTCCCACGTCGGACTCGACACGTTCGGCGTGGACCTCACCGGTGCCGGCACCTACCTCGACGACGGGAAGCGCCGTCGACTCCGCAAGACGGGCACCCGCCGGGTCGTCGATCCAAATGACGCCGCAGCGGGCCCGCCCTGGTTCGAAGAGGCGCGCCTTGGCTTGGAAGTAGCTCTCCATGTCGCCGTGGAAGTCGAGGTGATCCTGGCTCAGGTTGGTAAACGCCACCACCTCGAACCGAGTGCCCTCCACCCTGCCCAGAGCCAGCGCATGCGAAGAGACCTCGAGGGCGGAGACCTCGACCCCGGCGTCGACCATCTCGGCAAGGAGACGCTGCAGGTCGTCGGCCTCGGGAGTCGTCCTCTCCAGCTTGACCGGCCGGCCCGTGATCCAGGCACCCGTCGTCCCGATGATCCCGCTCCGCCTTCCCGCGGCGTTGACGATCGCATCGAGCAGATAGGTCACAGTTGTCTTGCCGTTTGTTCCGGTCACCCCGACCACCCGCAGTCTCTCCGAGGGGTTGCCGGCTACCGCCGCCGCCAGTGGCCCCAGAACGGCGCGCCCCGACGTGACCATTAGCTGTGGCGTCTGTACCGGGAGCAGGCGCTCAACGGCCACCGCCACTGCCCCACCGGCGGCGGCGGCATCGGCGAATGCGTGCCCGTCGCTGCTGAACCCGGGGATGGCGACGAACAACGAGCCGGTGGTTGCCGAACGGCTGTCGTGGACTATCGAGGTGATCACCGGGTCGTCGTCGTCGCCAGTTTCGGCAGGGACCACGGTGCCCCCGACGAGCGCGGCGAGCGCCGAGAGAGGCATCGGGTCAATCCCCATCGCTGGCTCCCATCGCTGGTCCCATCGCTGGTCCCATTGCTGGGAACTCCCAGGTGGTGTAGCGCCTTCTCCATCACATCGGCGAAGACGGGCGCCGCAGAGAGCCCACCTGAGCGGAAGGCGTACGAAGGTCCCTCGACGACCACCGCGACCACCAACTCCGGGTCGTCGGCTGGGGCCATGCCGACAAAGCTGGCCACGTTCACCTGCCTGTTGTAGCCCGTGTCCTCGAGCTGCTCGGACGTCCCCGTCTTCCCGGCCACCGTGTAACCGGGGATTGCGGCGCGGAGACCGGTGCCGTGCTCGACCACCTGCTGCAGCATGCGGCGCATGGTCTTCGCCGTTGCCTCGGAGACGACGCGGCGCCGTTCCGGGCGGACCTTGGTCGGTGCGCCGTCACCCGACACCACTTGGTCGACGAGATGCGGCGCTACCCAGACCCCGTCGTTGGCTACGGCGCCGTATGCGGCCGCCATCTGGAGCGGCGACACCGAGACCGAGTAGCCGATCGATGCGGATGCGGTGCACGATCCGCAGGTTGGATCGACGTTGACCGACCCGGCGGCCTCACCGGCGTACTCGATACCGGTCGGCTCGCCCAACCCGAACCGCTCGAGGAAGCGGCGCAAGCGCGACGTGCCCACCCGCTCTCCGACCAGGATCGTGCCGACGTTGGAGGAGCGGGTGACGATCTCCTCGACGGTCATGTCCTCGGGTTCGTGGTAGTCGGGGTCGCCGTAGCACCCGAAGATGATCGTCGGTGCGGCTATCACAGGCACCGTCGACCACCTCGTAGCGAGCGGGGACGTCGGGTATGACTGAGGTCGGCTTCAACAGGCCATCCTCGAGGGCAGCAGCGATGGTGATGGTTTTCAGCGTCGATCCGGGCTCAAAGGTGCCCCGGATGGCAAAGTTCCCAAACAGCGTCTCGTCCGACACCCCCTGGCGGTCGTTGGGGTCGAAGTCGGGCAGGGTCGCCAACGCCACCACCGCCCCGTCGTCCGGATCGAGCACCACCACCGTGCACCTCTGCGCCTCGGCGTCGGTCAGGATCTCCGAGCAGGCGCGCTCGGCGGCGAACTGGACGTCGAGGTCGATTGTGGTGACCAGGTCGTCACCAGGGTCGGCGGGCTCCACCTGGTAGCGGCCCTGGGGAATGATCCGTCCGGAAGGGTCGGTCTCGACGATGGCGGCACCAGGCTTCCCCCTGAGGACGTCGTCGAAGCGGTACTCCAGCCCCTCTTTGCCCTCGTTGTCGATGTCGACCCATCCGAGGATGTGGCTGGCGAGGGCACCGGCCGGGTAGACCCGCTTCGGCTCGGGGAGCGTGTAGATCCCAGCGAGGTCAAGCGCTTGCACCTCCTCCGCCTGATCGAACTCGAGTTGTCGGGCCAGGTAGACGAAGGTCGAGTCCTCGCGTAGACGGTCCAAGATCACCGAGGTCGGGCGGTCGAGCACCGCCCCGAGCAGCCGGGCGGCTACATCGGGGCTCTCCACCTGCTTAGGGTTGGCGTAGATGGTGGTCCCGTCGATGGTCACCGCCATCTCGCGGCCGCGGGTGTCGAAGATCGACCCGCGACGCGCCGCCAGCTCTTTCCGGGTCAGCCTCTGTTCCAACGACTCCGCAGCCCACCGGTCGGACTCGATGACCTGCACGTAGAAGAGCCGGGCGCCGGCACCCAGCCAGGCGACGAACAGCAGACCCCCGACCGCGAAGAGACGTGCGTCGGACAGCCCGAGTCGCCGGCCCTTGTTACGGCCGGCCACGGTCACTCCTCCAGCTGGCGACCGCCGGGTGGTCGGAAGGGTCGCTCCGCCCACGGGGCCGCGACCCCGAGTCGAGAACTCCTGCCTCCGGCCCCATCGGCACCAGCAGCTCCGATGTGACCCGTCATGGGCTCGACGCGCTCAAGATCGAACTCAGCTCGGCCAGACGGCGTGGCGATCCGACCGCCCGCTCGACACCGTCGGCAGCCACCGTTTGGGTGTCGCTGGGGAACACCATCCCCATCTCCTCGGCAAGCGGCGCGATGCGCGAGGGCGACTCGAATCTTGCGACCTCGAGCCGGAGCTCGTCGTAGCGCGCCCGCTCAGCGGCGATCCGCCCCTCGAGCTCCTGGAGCTCGAAGGCGGTGCGGTCGAGGGTGGTGCGTGACCAGATGATGGCGAAGAAGGCGAGGATCGCAATCGTCGAGAAGAGCAGCCAGGGCCCCATGGCGGGACGCCGGGCGTATCGCGGCCCGGCAGGACCCTCAGCTGGGGCCGCTTCACCAGCCGGGAAAGGGGACGGACGGTGGGGGCGGTCACGCCGCCTCCTCGATCCGCTCGACGGCACGGAGCCGTGCGCTACGCGAGCGCGGGTTGTCCGCCACCTCGGTGGGTGAGGGGCGAAGCGGTTTGCGGGTGAGCAGACGAAGCTCGGCCGTGCCGCCACATACGCACACGGGGAAGTCCGGCGGGCAGGTGCACCCTTGGGCGCCGGCGACGAAGCGCCTCTTGACCAGCCGGTCCTCGAGCGAGTGATAGGAGATGACGACGGCTCGGCCCCCAACCCGCAACCGTTGGAGCGCCGTCTCGAGACCCTCCTCCAACGCCTCCAGTTCCTCATTGACCACCATCCGGATGGCCTGAAAGGTGCGGCGCGCCGGGTGTCGACGGGCGCGTGCCTTGGCCGGCACGGCGCCGGCCACGACCTCGGCCAGTTGGCCGGTGTCGGTCAGCGGGCGGGCCGCCACGATCGCGGCGGCGATCCGGGAGGCATGCGGTTCCTCGCCATAAGCGGCGGATGGCCGCTGCCAGTGCGAGCGGCATCCCAGCCGTTGACCACGTCGGCAGCGGTGATCGAAGCGTCAGGACCCATCCGCATGTCGAGTGGGCCGCTGTGCCGGTAGGAGAACCCGCGACTCGGATCGTCGAGCTGCCGGCTGGACACGCCGAGGTCGAAGAGGGCCCCGTCGATCCGGTCGACCCCCGCCCGGTCGAGCGCCTCGTCGAGATTTCGGAAGTCGCTCTGCATCATGGTCAGCCTGGGTCCGAGCGAGACGGCGTTGGCGTGGGCTGCCGGGTCCCGGTCCAGAGCCGATGACGGAGATACCGGGATGTCTGTCGAGGAGCAGGGCCGTGTGACCCCCACCGCCGAAGGTGGCGTCTACCACCACCCCGCGTTCGATCGGTTGGAACACCTCGGCGACCTCCTCTGCCATCACCGGTTGGTGGAACGGGGCTGGCTGCGGGTCCTGGCTCATGGCCAGCCCCCCGGGCGCTGGGACCAAGTTGGAAGCGGGCGGAGTAAGGGGCCTTCCAATTCGGTACTCCGGGGGGCTGGCGATGAACCAGGTTCACCGCCGCCGGTCGCTCGGTGTCGGCTCCACCTCCCTCAACTCTCGACCGCGTCCTGCTCGGCGCGGGTGGCCTCGGTCAACCATGCGGCGGGCTCCCAGATCTCGACCCGGTCGGCGACTCCGACAAGGGTGACCTCGGCTCCCATCTCGGCGAAGTCCCGTAGTTCCTGAGGGATGGCGATCCTTCCCTGCTTGTCGGGGGTGATCGGATGGGCCTCGCCGAACCGAAGACGTCGTCGTCGCCTCACCTCGATCCTCCGCCGATCGTCGTTCAGAATCCCCTTCACCTCTTCAGCCCAGGTCTCGTTGGGGAAGAGCTCGAGACATCCGTCCTCGCCTTTGGTGAGGACGGCGCCTTCTTCCAGATCGCGGCGGAACTTGGCGGGCAGCACGACACGCCCCTTCTCGTCGAGGGCGTGGCTGTACGTGCCGAGTAACACGTTGTATCTGCTCCGTCCTGCATACCGCTGATCCTCCGTCGAGTCGCAATCTGCCCCATATCGACCCACCTGTCAACACTTTTTCGCCTTTTTCTCCCACAACGACCCACCGGCCAGTCAGGCGACCCACTCCCCTCCCCCGGTAGGGTTGCCGCGTGGCCCCTCTCCTCCCCGACGTGCCACTCCCCCACCTCGCCTCGTGGCAGGAACAGGGGGGCGGGATCGCCCTCGCCGAGGCCCGACGATCTAGGGCCGGATGGTGTCGTCGCCGAGATCCGCGCCTCGGGGCTGCGGGGCAGGGGTGGTGCCGGGTTCCCCACGGCGCTCAAGTGGGGTGGGATCCTCGAGGAGGCGCCGGCGCGCTGCTACGTGGCTTGCAATGCCGCCGAGGGCGAGCCGGGGACCTTCAAGGACCGGGCCCTGATACGGGCGAACCCCTACCAGTTGCTCGAAGGGCTGGCCGTGGCCGCCGAGACCATCGGTGCCACCGAGGCCTACGTCGCGATCAAGAGCCCGTTTCCGGCCCGAGATCGAGCGGCTCGAGACAGGCGGCGACCGAGATGGCGCCTGCCGGTCTCCTCGGCGATGTGCCGATCCGGATCGTCGAGGGGCCGGACGACTACCTGTTCGGCGAGGAGAAGGGCCTCCTCGAGGTGATCGAGGGAAACGATCCGCTACCCCGCCTGGTGCCTCCGTACATCGAGGGGCTCGTTCGCCGATCAGGCACTCCGCCGGCCCGGCGGTGGTCAACAACGTCGAGACGCTGAGCAACATCCCACGGATCCTGCGAGAGGGCGCCGAGCGCCTTCCGGAGCGAGGGGACACCCCAGAGCCCGGGGACAATGGTGTTCACCATCTCGGGAGCGGTGCGCCGGGAGGCGGTGGCTGAGTTACCCCTCGGCGCCCCCCTCTCCTATCTCGTGTACGGGCCCGGCGAGGGGTTGGAGGCGGGACGGAGAGCCAAGGCGGTGATCTCGGGAGCCTCGAACGCCCCACTCGGCGCCGGCCAACTCGACACGCCGCTCTCCTACGAGGGCATGGCGGCGGCCGGGTCGGGGCTGGGCGCAGGTGGCCTGATCGTCTACGACGACACCGACTGCATGGTCAGGGTCGGCGCCGTCCTCTCCACCTTTCTCGCCAGGTCGTCGTGCGGTCAGTGCCCTCCGTGCAAGCTGGGGACGACCGCGATCGCCGAGAAGCTGTGGAGCCTCGAGCAGGGCGAGGGCACCACCGAGATGATCGAGGAGATCGCAGCCTGGGTCGGTCAGGTCACCGACGCCAACCGCTGCGGTCTCGGCCTGGGCGAGCGGGTGCTGACCGCCGGGCTGCTCGAGCGGTTCTGGGACGAGGTCGAGGCCCACCTCATCGGAGAGTGCCCGCTCCCCGGCGAGACGATCCTGCCGATGATCGAGGACTGGGATCAGGAGGCGGGCGGTTCGTGTACGGTGAGTACTTAGTACTTAGTACTAGTACTAGACCGGAAGGTGCCGCCAGCCGGGTACTCGTCCGTTGTGCAGACCGACGGATCCTGCCGAACTGCTCGTTCCGGCGCATCGAACGTGCTAGTCCGTACTAAGTACTGGTACTGAGTACTTAGTACTAGGCCGACTAGGCGCTCTCCGCCAGGTACGGATGCCAGCGGGGGTCAACACGGTGACCTGCCGAGGCGTAGATCCAGCCATAACGGCGTGGCGACGCCGGTGGGCGGTGGAGGGCGAGCCCGACCTCGGCCGGTGACCGGTCGCCCTTGCGCAGGTTGCAGCGGCGGCAGCAGGCCACGACGTTGTCCCAGCTGTGACCGCCGCCCCGCGACCGAGGGAACGACGTGGTCGACCGAGTCCGCCGGACCCGAGCAGTACTGGCAACGGTGGTCGTCACGGGCGAAAACGGCGTTGCGGGTGAGGGCGGCGCGGCGGTTGAAGGGGACGTGGACATACGACAGGAGACGCACCACCGAAGGGACCTGGACCACGACCGTCTCGGCGTGCCACACCCCGTCACCTACCTCGACCATCGAGGCACGCTCGCGCAGAACCAGGACCACGGCACGTCGTGCCGGGACCACCGACAGCGGTTCGTTGGAGGCGTTGAGCACCAAAGCCCTGGTCACCTGACCTCCCGTCGGAGCAGCCGGAGGGTACCAGCGGGTTCGAAGCTACCCCGACGGCTTGGCCCTCCGAGCGCGCCGTAACTCGGCCCTCCAGCGGAGCACCGCCACCAGGTCACCGGGGTGAACCGGATGCTCGTCGGATCCGTATGCCGTCGAGATCCGCCACTTCAGGTACCCCGGCTCGGGAACGGGGACGAAAGGCGGGCGGCGCCACCACCCCGGCGCCGCCATCGCCCCTAGGAAGCGCAGACCCTCGATCCAGAGACCGGGCCTGAGGGCGACGGCAAGAGCCGCCTTGAACCATGCGGACATCAGAACATTGTGGCCATTGCAGACGTCGGAGAACATGAACCCGGTGCCGATAACATCTCCCCTTCGACCGGAGGACCCTTGCAGCCCCAGACCAAGACGCCCACCGCCGAGAATGTCGACTGGTTCGTCGACCGTCTCTCCGCCGTGGTCTCCAACATCGAACTGGTCATACAGGGCAAGCGCGAGGCGGTCGGTCTGGTCATCACCGGTCTGATCGCCGGGGGTCATGTGCTGGTCGAGGACGTCCCCGGGGTGGGCAAGACGCTGCTGGCCAAGTCGCTCGCCCGCTCGATCGACTGCTCCTTCCGCCGCATCCAGTTCACCCCCGATCTCCTCCCCTCGGACATAACAGGCGTCTCGGTGTGGGACCGCCAGGGGAGCGATTTCGTCTTCAAACCGGGTGCGATCTTCGCCAACATCGTGGTCGGCGACGAGATCAACCGGGCCAGCCCCAAGACCCAGGCGGCGCTGCTCGAGGCCATGGAGGAGCGCCAGGTGACCGTCGACGGGGTGACGAGAGCTCTCGAGCCGCCGTTCATGGTCATCGCCACCCAGAACCCACTCGAGCACGAGGGGACCTACCCGCTCCCCGAGGCGCAACTCGACCGGTTCATGATGCGGATCAGCATCGGCTACCCGAACCGGGAAAAGGAACTGGAGATGCTCGACACCCATGGGGTGCGCTCCACGTTCGACGGGCTCGAGCCGGTGGTGACCGCCGAGGAGGTGCTGGCGATGCAGCGGGTGGCTTCCGCCATCCACGTGGCGCCCTCGGTGAAGGCCTACATCGTCGACATCGTCGAGACGACCAGGTCCCACGGCGATCTGCTGCTGGGGGCGTCCCCCCGCTCGGCGCTCTTCCTGCAGCGGGTGGCGCGGGTGCGTGCCGCCATCGCCGGACGGGAATACGTGACACCCGACGACGTCAAGTCCATCGTCCAACCGGTCCTCCAGCACCGCATGGCGCTCCGACCCGAGGCATTGATGCGGGGAGCGACCGTCGGTGCGGTGGTTGACGGGGTAATGAGCCGGCTGCGGGTGCCGGGCACCAGAACCGGCGCCTGATGCCCACTGAACGGGGCTGGGCAGCACTCGGCGCCGGGTTGGCGTTCTTCGTCCTGTGGTGGGGATTCGGTGAGGCGGAGTTGCTGGCCGCCGCGGTGTTCCTGGTCGGAGCGTTCCTCCTCTCATGGGCGCTGGTCCGCATGTCCCGCCGACCGGTGGTCGATCGCCCGGAGGCTGACACCAACCATCACCCACGAGGGAGATGTCGTCTCGGTGACCCTCTCGATCGGCGGCACGGGAGGCGATCGACTTCGGAACGTCGGCTTCGAGGACGAGGTCGCCGGATTGGGGACGGCCCGGTTCGTCGCCGGATCGCTTGCCTGCGGGCGAGACCTTCACCGCCGGATACCGGATACTCGCCCAAGCCCCGGGGGGTCTACCGGGTCGGACCTGTCAGGGTGACCGTCGCCGACCCCCTCCACCTCGCCTCGTCGGTCGGATTAGCAGGCAATGCCGACCGGTTGGTCGTGTACCCGGCGGTCGAACCGCTCGAGGGCTTCCCGCTCGTCCGCGGGCTCAACCCGGCGCTCCACGCCAACTCGGCCCGAGTTCAGCCACCGGGGCGGCGAGGACTTCTACACGCTGCGCGAGTACCGGATCGGCGACGATCTTCGCCGAGTTCATTGGCCGAGTTCGGCGAAGCGCGACGAGCTCATGATCCGCCAACTGGAGACACCGTGGCAGTCGCGGGCGCTGGTCCTGCTCGACGTTCGACGCTCCAGCTACGAGAGCCGGGCCGCCTTCGAGCGAGCCGTTTCCGGAGCGGCTTCGACACTCCTCCACTTGCGCCGCCATGGGTTCGACTGCGATCTGTGGGCCGGTCCGACGGACGTGGCCGGCGCCGAGGTCGATGCCCATCCCCGCTCGATGGAACTGCTGGCAGTGGTCGACTGGGTGGACGACATCGACCTGAGGTCGCTCGCCCTCCGAATCCGGACCGACGGGGCCGGTGGTGCGCTCGTCCTGGTGACAGGTGTCGCCGACGACGACCTGGCCGCGGTTCGCCAGCTGCTCTCGCCCGACTTCGGAGCGACGGTGCTCCTCTCGGTCACCTCCGCCCAGGCCCCGGAGACGGTGCAGTTCCAGCGGGCCGGGGCGGTGACCGTGGTGGTTCCACCCGATGGCTCATGGTCCGAGCGCTTGGCGACTGGCGATCGAGGCGACATGGTCTACCGCACCAGCCGTCTGATCGGCGCCGTCGCCATCGCATTGGCGCTCCTCCGCCTCATGGCGGTGGTGAGCCCCACCGAGACCGGCGCCCCCTGGCAGCTCGTGGTCGGCACCGCTGCCCTTCTCGCCGCCGGCGTCACCTGGGCGGCTATGGCCTATCGGTCTCCTGGCTGGGTCGTGCTGCTCGCCAACGCCGCCGGTCTGGCGATGATGATCACCAGGGTGGCGGCGCCGGACACGGCCATTCTTGGGATCTTCCCCGGGTCGGAGACTCCCGCCGCGCTCCTCCCCGAGCTCACCGTGGCCGTCGAGCTGGCCCGGTTCGCCGGCCCGCCGTTGGTGCCCGTGGCCGGGCTGGTGGCGCTGCTGGTGGTGCTCTTCTGGATCATGGGAGCGCTGCTTGGTCTGGGCGACGGCGGTCCGCCGGCCGCTGCTCGGGCTGGTCCCTCCGCTGCTGCTCGGGCTCCAGCTGGCCACCGTCGACCGGTCTGCCGGCTCAGCCGATCTGGATCGTGGCGGGCGTCGTCCGTCATCGCCGCGGCACTCGCCGCCATGGCCCACGACGAGCGTATGGCGGGATCCGGCCGGTTGCGCCGGCCGACCGGGCAAACGGCGCCCGCCGAGGACCCGGGGATGCTGACCGCCTTCACCGGTCTCACCGCGGCGCTGGCGCTGATCGGCGCCGTCACCCTCGCTCCGGCCATCCCCGCCGAGGGCAGCCTCGACTGGCGAACGAGGGGACCGCTCGGGTCGGGCGTCTTCGGCGGCGTCTCCTACAACCTCTTCGCCGGGATCCAACAGACGCTGGTCGGAGCAGTCCGAGGTGCCGCTCTTTCCGCGCCGCGGTGTCGGGTGACGTGCCACCCAATCAGCTCTATTGGCGGCTGATCACGCTCGACAGCTTCGACGGCTCGCAGTGGCGCCCGAGCGAACAGCCGGCCCACCATCCCGAGGCGGGTGATCAGTTCGAGGATGCCCGACTCGCCTTCCGGGGACGTACCACCGAGGTCCGCCAGGTCGTGGTGGTGGACAATCTGCGCCAGTCGTACCTTCCAATTCTCTACTCCCCGGTTGCGTTCGGGAGCGAAGAGGAGTTGCTGAGGCGCAGCTTCTCGGTGAGGCCTGACGGCTCGATCCGCTACGACCTGTTGAGCCGGCCGGGGCTCACCTACGAGGCGGCGTCGCTGTCTGCCCACGCCGACGCTGTCGGACCTGGCAACGGTGGACGGCGAGCTTTCCCCGATGTTCGCCGAGGCCGCCGAGGCCGGGGTAGTATCGACGGCGCGCCGGTGCTGAGCGGCCCCGACAATCGCCCGGGAGCGGTCGCCTCGTTTCTCGAGCTTCCCGAGATGGACCCTCGTATCGGCCGGTTCGCCACCGACCTGACCGCTGGGGCAACGACCGAATTCGAGAAGGGCGTCCTGCTCGAGCGGTTCTTCCGTGACGAGGGATCTATTCACCTACACCGTGGACATCGAGCCCGGACACTCCGCCGAAGACCTCGCCGACTGGCTGTTCACGGACGAGTCGCCAACTTCCGGCAGGGGTTACTGCGAGCAGTTCGCCACCGCCATGGCAGTGATGGCCCGGACGGTGGACGTGCCCAGCCGGGTCGTCCTCGGGTTCACCCCCGGCGAGACGGGGCCGGACGGTGTGGTCACCGTTCGGCAGCGGAATGCCCATGCCTGGGTGGAACTCTGGGTGGACGGCCAGGGCTGGGTCCGGTTCGACCCCACCCCGCGCAGCGATGGGGTGAACCCGGCCACCAACGGTCGGATTCGATCCCCTTCGAATTCGTGCCCGAGGCCGAGGACAAGCGAACCGGGGACAGCAGCCGGGGACCCGTCGATCCGCAATCTCGCCGAACTGCTCGACCGCGCCGGCCAATTCGAGATCCCAGATGTCTCGGCATGGGAGCAGGGTGGCGGTGCCAGGAAGTCTCGACCTGCCGATCTGGTCCTGGGTCCTTGGAGGCGCTCGCTCTGATCCTGGCGATCATCCCCGCGATCAAGCTGGTCAGAAGAAGGCGCAGGATGGCGCGGGTGGAGAGAGGTGACATCTCGGCTGCCTGGGAACAGATCGTGGATCATCTCGGCGACCTGGGCAACCCTGTGCCCGAGCACCTCACGCCGCTGGAGGTCGCCGCCGATGTCGGGTCTCCGCTGCGGCCGCTGGCCGAGGTCTACACCGCGGTCACCTACGGTCCGGGCGACGTGAGGAGCGCCGACGTCAGTCGGGCTGTCGCATCGATGCGCAGCACGGAGCTACTTCTGAAGCGCACGCACACCCGTTGGCAGCGCCTTCCTGGGTTGGCTCAGGCCGTAGGCTCAGCCGCTGGCGGCTTGGCCGCCCAACTCGGTGGCGACCTCGTCCTCGCTGCGGCGCAGGATCTCGAGGAAGCGCTCCCTGTCAAGCTCGAACCGGGTCACGTCTTCCTCGACCGATCGGGTGATCTCGTCGATTGCGACGAAGAACGCAAGCTGGCCCTCGCGCAAGGCGTCGAGCAATTGGTCGTCGTTGGCTGCGACGCGGAAGATCGTCTGACCGTCGGTGACGAGCTTCACCTCGGAGAGGTGGCTCTCCATGTCGGCTTCGCGCCGCAGATAGCCCCAGGCGCGGCGCACCCGCTGCACCGACATTCCCTGATCGAGGAGACTGCGGACCACGCGGAGCGCCACCAGGTCGCGGAAGCTGTAGAGACGACGGACGCCCGGACGTGCCCCGTGTGCTCTGCACGCTGGGGCGGAGCAGATCGACCCGGTCCCAGTAACGCAGTTGATGATGAGTGCAGCCAGTCAATGCTGACGCCTGCTGCGCCGTGAAACCTTGCTCCACCGCTCTCCCCAAAAAAGTGTCACGCGGCGCAGGCGCCGCCCCTCCGCCTCTTCCCCAGGGGCGGAATCACCTCAGGAGGCTCACCCAACGTCAAGGGGGGGCGGCCACTCTAACCCCAGCCGACCGCCTCAGGATCGCCGAAAGGGCCACTTCCTGCGGAAGCGGGAAAACCAATCTTCGGACGGTGCGTCCTGTCGGCGCGCGATCGCTGCTCTGCCTTCGAAGTCGTATCGCCTGAACCATCGCCGTCGCCGAGATCACCATGACGACGAAGCCGATGGCTGCCACCCACGACGCCTGAGTGAAGGTGAGGAGCATCAGAGTGGCACCGGCGACCAGGCCGACGGCCGCCATCTTCGGTCCGAGACGTGGCCGGCTGCGGGTGATGTCGCGGACGGCCTTGGCCAGCTGAGGATCTTCCTCATAGAACTGACGCTCGATCTCAGCGAGGATGCGCTGCTCTCTCTCGTCCAGCGGCATTGGGCGCTCCGAAACGATCCAGTCCTTCGACGCCGCATTGTACAACGGAAGCCCTCGTGAGGAACCGGGCGAACCGCTCCATCGGCGGAGAATCGCATGTCGAGCGACCGGTATCGTGCCGCCATCGCCGATCTGGTCCACCTCGTTCGCCACGCAGAGGTGCTCAACCCCGACCGGATCGTCTATGGCCGGCTCGCCGGGTTCGGGCTGAGCGACGAGGGTCGGGCACAGGCTGCTGCCTGTGCTCGACGCTTGCGGAGCCGGCCGGTCTCCGCGGTTTGGTCGTCACCCCTGCAGCGTGCGCTGGAGACGGCGGCCGCCATCGCCCGCGAGCATCTGCTCCCGGTGCGGGTCGACCCGCGGCTCACCGAGTGGCTCCTGGCTGACGGCTGGGAGGGGGCGGCCTGGGGCGAGCTGCCATCGGCTCCGGCCGGGTGAGCTCGAGGCATATCTGGCCGGTCCGAGCCGACCTCGCCTTCTCCGCAGAGAGCCTCGAGCAGCTCGCCCGACGGGTTGGCAACGCGGTTATCGAGCTCGAGCAGCGACATCCCGATGGTGAACTGGTCGTGGTCGGTCACCAGGACCCCACGCAGGCGGCTCGACTCTGGCTCACCGGACGTCCCCTGACCGAGTTGCACGAGGACAAGCCGGAACACGCCAGCATCGTCTCGCTTCGCCCGGGGGACCCCTGGATCGAGGTGGATGTGCGGCCCTAGGGCGACATACCACAATGCCCACCATGGCCCCGTTCGTGGTCGGCGCGATTTTTGGACTCTCGTCCCTGATGTGGGCGCTCCGCTTGGCCCTGCCCGGCAGCTCGCTCTCGTCGCAGTCTGCGGCGCTCCTCGCCCTCGATGTTCTATTGGTGGCGACCGTGGCACTCACCGGGCTGCTGGTGGCCCATGGTCGGTGGGCTCGTCGGCTTGGGTGGGCGGTCTTTGTACTCCAGGCGGCGGCTGCCGCGCTCACCGAGCCCGACGCCTTGTGGTGGTCGGCGCTGGCAATCTCGGCCGTCGCGGTCGTGGCATGGACCGGCCCGTGGCTGCAGGGGTGGGTCCGCCTGCTTCCCGCCGCCGCCGGCCCACCCGCTCGTGCCGTGCTGCTCGCTCTGGGGCTGCTATTGCTTCCCGCGGTCGTGGCATTGACCAACCCGGTGGGGCCGGGCTGGGAGGGGTGGCTGCTTGCGTTCGCCTCCATCACCCTCGCCTATCTCTACGCCAAGGCGGTCACGGCGGCACTTTGGGTGCTCCGGTTCGGCCTTGCGGTGCTCGCGGTGCCCGCCGTCCTAGCCGCACCTCCATGGGGTGGTGTCGCCCTGGCGGCGGCGGTGACCGGTCTCGTCACCATCTCCTGGACGGCGGACGTGAGGCTGGCAGTTAGCCCTCTGGTTCCCTCGCCCTCGCAACCGGGGCCGGTGGACAGCGGCCCGAAACGAGCCGCCTCCGCCTCCTCCGCTCGTTCTGCCTCGACCCCGGCTCCGCCGCCGACACCAAGACGGGGCGACTTGACCGGTAGGCGCCGGACCCCGAACCCCTGGGTCGCCATCCCGGTTGTGGCGGGCGCCCTGCTGGGTGCGGTGCTCGGCTACACCGTGACCGGGGTCAACTGTCTCCCCGAGCGGTGCCCTACCACCGCGGTGTTGGTCGCCGTCATCTCAGCGCTTGCGGCCGGTGCTGGTGTCCTGGTTGTGGTGGTCCTCGCCTACCGCTCGATTGCTGAGTGGCGAAATGGCGGCCGATCGGGGCGTTGAGTCACGGAGAGACGAGTGGACTTGCATGGCGAGCCACCAGCCGCCACCCGTCGCCGCCCCGCACCCAAATGTCGGTCATGACGAATACACCGGTGCGGCTCCTCCCATCCATGGAGGCCCGCTGCCAGAGGCGGCTCCTCACCACTGCAACCATCCCGTGATCGTCCACCTCTAGCCGTTCGATCCGGTAGCTCTCTACCTGGTATCGGTTGGCGGTTATGTCGAGGTATTCCTCACGGCCCCGTTGCTCGGCCCCTTCCCGACCCGTAACCAGCACAAAACGCTCGTCGAGCAGAGCGTCCATCATCTCGAGGTCGGTGCCGGCAACGGCATCTTGGAGGCGTCGTGTCAGTTCGGCTGCGGGATGCATAGCCATGATGTCCACCAATAAGGCCGAGGGGGCTCAGTCCTCGTGCCGGGCGAGGACCAGGGCGACATTGTGGCCCCCGAACCCGAAGGAGTTGCTCATTGCGATGTCCACATGGGCGGCTCGGGCAGTATTGGGGACGTAGTCGAGGTCGCATTCCGGGTCTGGCGTCTCGTAGTTGATCGTCGGCGGAAGCATGCCGTCGCGGATGGCGAGGATGCACACGATCGCCTCCACCGCGCCCGCTCCCCCGAGGAGGTGCCCGGTCATCGACTTTGTAGACGACACCGGAGTCGTCGCCGCCTCCTCGCCTAGCGCCAGCTTGATCGCCCCCGTCTCCGTCACGTCGTTGGCTTCGGTCGACGTCCCATGGGCGTTGATGTAGTCGATCTCGCTCGGGGTAACCGATGCGTCCTTCATCGCCTGCTTCATGGCGAGGGCGGCGCCGCTTCCTCCGGGCCTGGGGAGGGTGACATGGAAGGCGTCGGTCGACATGCCGTAACCGGTCACCTCTGCGTAGATACGGGCGCCTCGGGCGATGGCACGCTCCCGCTCCTCGAGAACCAATGCGCCTGCCCCCTCCCCCATCACGAACCCGTCCCGGTTGGCCTCGAAGGGGCGCGATGCCGCTTCCGGGTCGTCATTGCGGGTGCTGAGGGCGCGTGCCTGGTTGAACGTGGCGATGCCAAAGTCGCAAATGCACGCCTCGGAGCCGCCGGCCAGCGCCACGTCGGCGGCACCCCGGCGAATCACCTCGGTTGCCTCGCCGATGGCATTGGCCGAGGCGGCACAGGCAGTGACCGTGCAGTTGCTCGGCCCCAGTATCCCGAACCGTATCGCCGCCAGACCTGCACCCATGTTGGGGATGGTCTTCGGTGTGCCATAAGGGCTGATCCGGTGCGGACCTCTGGTGCGCAGCATGTCGATCTCATCGATGAAACTCTGCATCCCGCCGAACCCGACACCGCTCACCACCGCGGCGCGCTCGCCGGTGTCGGGGTCGTCGAGGAACGAACTGATTCCGGCGTCGGCCATCGCCTGGTCGCAGGCGGCGAGGAACAACTGGTTGGTGCGGTCGATCCGCTTGAGCTCACGCCGGTCGAAATGCGCCTCGGGATCGAATCCCTTGACCTCGGCTGCGATCTGGGTGTCCAGATCAGAGGTGTCGAACGTGGTGATCATCCCGACGCCGCTGTGACCCTCCAGGGCGGCCTTCCAGAAGGCGTCCACGTCGAGTCCCAGCGGGTTGACCGTCCCGATGCCGGTCACGACGACACGTCGCCGCTCCGCCCCGGCCGCGCTCCCTCCGCCCCGGTCCGAAGGCGACATACCCCGCCTCAGCCCGCCAACTTCGCCTCGAGGAGGTCGACGGTCTCTCCGACGGTGCGGATGTCCTCAGCCTCCTCGTCGGGGATCTTCACCCCGAAGGCATCTTCGAGTGCCATGAGCAGTTCGACCACCCCGAGCGAATCGATCTCGAGATCGTCCTCGAGGTCGGCTTCCATGGTGATCCGGCTCTCGTCGAGGCCGAGCTCCTCGACCAAGACCTTGGTTAGCCGACTCTCGATCTCGGAACGGTCCATCCCTCTTCTCCTGTCCTATCGCCGGCGGGCAGCCTACAGCGCCAACCCTCCATCTACGACGAGGATGTGGCCGTTTACGTAGGCTGCCTCTTCGCCGCACAGGTATGCCACAGCCGAGGCCACCTCGTCCGCGGTGCCAAACCGCCCGGCAGCCACCGAGTCCACCGCCCGCTGCCGTGCCTCGTCGGGAATGTCTGCCGTCATCTCGGTGTCGATGAATCCCGGTGCCACCACGTTGACGGTGATCCCCCTCGAGCCGACCTCCTTGGCCACCGACCTGGTGAACCCGACGATGGCGGCCTTGGAGGCGGCGTAATTGGCTTGCCCGGGGTTGCCTGCCAGCCCGGCAACCGACCCGATCGAGACCACCCTGCCAAACCGCCTTCTGAGCATCCCGCGCAGGGCCGCCCTCGTGCAGAGGTAGACGGAGCGCAGGTTGACCGTGAGCACCTCGTCCCAGACTTCTGGTTTCATCCTCAGCAGGAGCTCGTCGCGGGTGATCCCGGCGTTGTTGATCAGGATCTCAACCGGTCCGAACCGCTCGGTGGTCTCGGCGAACAGCGCCTGAACCGCATCGGGGTCGGCGACGTCAGCGCCGACCGCAACCGCCTCGCCCCCGGCGCCCGTTAATGGCATCGACGACCTCGTCGGCGGCGTCGGCCCGTTTGGCGAAGTTGACCACCACCCTGGCGCCGGAGGCCGCCAATCGAAGGCTCACGGCGCGCCCGATTCCGCGGGAGCCACCGGTGACCAGGGCCACCCGCCCCGGGGTCACCCGACGTCGGTGCCGTAGTAGGCGAAGGCCGGCTCGAGAATCTCCATGGCGCTTCGGCCAGAGGCGGGCAACTCGATGTCCGACGTACCCAGGTGAGTCACCCTCTCCCCCCAGCGGGCCACGGCCGCGGCCCAGGTGAGCCCGGCACCGAAGGCGGCAAAGACGATGTTGCAGCCGGGCTGGACCCTTCCCTCTTCGACTGCTTCGGTGAGGGCGACCGGGATGGTTGCCGCCGAGGTGTTGCCGTAGCTCTGGATATTGACGTAGACCTGCGAGCTTTCGAGCTTCAACCGCCTCGCCGTGGCATCGATGATCCTGAGGTTTGCCTGGTGGGGAATCAAAAGGTCTACGTCTTCGAGCCGGAGACCGGCGTCGTCCACCACCCGGGTGGACGCATCACCCATGGCCACCACTGCCTTGCGGAATACCTCCGGCCCATTCATCCTGATCCCCATCCGCCGGGGGTCGCGGGCGCGGGGCATGCCTGCGGTGCCCATGTCGGGGACGATGAGCAACTCGGTGCAGGTCCCGTCGAGCCCCAGTTCGGAGGAGAGGACGCCGGCCGGTTCATCGGACGGTTCGAGTACCACTGCTCCGGCGGCGTCCCCGAACAGGACGCATGTGGTGCGATCCGTCCAGTCGATCAGATGGCTCAGCTTCTCGGCGCCCACCACGAGGATCCGGTCGAATGCCCCGGAGCGGATCATGGCGGTCCCGGTCACCAGGGCGTAGATGAACCCGGCACAGGCTGCGTTGAGATCCTGTGCTCCCGCTCGAAACGCTCCCAGCTTCGCCTGGAGCCGCGAGGCGGCGCTCGGTATCAGGTGGTCGGGGGTACACGTTGCCAGGAGGATGAGATCGATCTGGTCGGCGGTCACGCCCGCCGATGCGAGCGCCTTGACCGAGGCGACGGTGGCCAGGTCCGAGGTGTCCACCTCGGCGATGTGCCGTTCCTTTATCCCGGTGCGGGTGGTGATCCAATCGTCGGACGTCTCGACGATCCTCTCCAGATCGGCATTGGTGAGAGTCGCCGGGGGGATGCACTTCCCCCAGCCGGTTATGGCCGCGTATCTCATTGGGCTCCTCGCAGGACGGGTCATCGTACCGAAGCCACCAACCGCTCCACCGTTTCATCGATGTCGCCCAGAGAGCCGACGGTGAATACCTCGGCATCGGGCACGGTCCGCTTGGCCATCGCCGCGGTGACGTCGCCTGGTCCGACGTGGACGAAGCGTTGTGCTCCCGCCTCAGCCATCCCCTCGAGGATGGCGGAGAATAGAACCGGGGCGGTGACCTGCTGGGCGAGCAGGTCTGTCAACTCTCCGGGGGAGAAAGGCCGTGCCGTGACGTTGGACCAGACCGGGAACCGGGCCGGGCCGAAGCTGGCGGCCGCCAGCGCGGCACGGAGAGGCTCCAAGACCGGCTCCATCAGTGGGGAATGGAAGGCACCGGCCACCTTGAGCGGCACCACCCGCCGTACCCCGATCTCCCGGCCGCGCTCGGCAAGTGCGGCGATGTCCTCGGCACCGCCGGCCACCACGACCTGACCGGGCGAGTTGATGTTGGCCACCCACAACCGCCCGCCATCGTCCCGGACCGACTCGGCGAGGCGTTCCGCGGCCTCGGCATCGATCCCGAGCAGCGCTGCCATCCCCGAGGCCTCCCCTTGTGCCGCTCGATCCATCGCCCGTCCGCGCGCTGCCACGAGCGACAGCGCGCCCATGTACTCGATCACTCCGGCGGCGGTGAGAGCTGTGTACTCGCCGAGCGAGTGACCGGCGGCGCCCAGGGGAAGTGTCCCGTCCAACCGGGCGGCGAGCTCGTCCCAGAGTGCATAGGAGAGGGCAAACAGCGCCGGTTGCGCCCGGTCGGTGCTCGTCAGCAACTCCTCGGGACCTTGTAGGCAGACCTCGCGCAGCGACCACCCGAGCGCCTCGTCGGCCGCCTCACCGAGGAGGTCCGGCCTCGCATCGAACAGGTCTGCGCCCATCCCGACGTGCTGGCTCCCCTGACCCGGGAACAGGACACAGAATGACATCGAGGGTTTGGACGGAGGCGATGTGCCGTGGGTTACGGGCTCAGCGACCGGGATAGCGGGTCCACCAGTCGGTGTCAGGGTCCTCGACCGGAGGTGGATCGAACCGCTCGCGCCAGAGGTCGTCCGCCACCTGGGTGACCAGGTCGGCCACGTCGAGCGGCTCGGTCCATGCTGCAGGGAGCCCCTCTGCACCGGCGATCACGCCGACGAGCGACCCGGCGACGATCCCGGTGGAGTCGCTGTCGCCCGAGTGGTTGACGGAGGCGAGGAGTGCGCTCGGTGCGTCCGGGGCCGCCAGCGCACAGCACAACCCGATCGCCAGCGCCTCCTCTCCCACCCATGCCCCGCCCAGGCTCTCGATGTCTTCGGGCGTCGGCATCCCCCCATTTGCCAGCGCAACTGCCCGGTCGACCGCATCGAGCATCTCCTCGTGACCCTTGTGGGGGATGAGAAAGGGCCTGGTCAGCGTCACCGCCTGGTCGAGGGCGGATCCGTCGAGCAGGTGTGAGATGAGGGCAGCCAGGAAACCCGCCGATAGCCACCCGCTCGGATGCCCGTGGGTGATTGCGGCGATCTGGCTCCCTACCTGGAAGGCCTCTTCGGGGTCGGCGAACATCAAACCCGCCGGCGCCGCCCTCATCACACCGCCGCAACCTTTCGAATCGTTTATCGGCCGGTCGACGGAACCCGCAGAGCCGGATCTCAGTGCAGAAAGGCAGGTGTTGCCCGGGGCGCGCCGCTTGTGGAGCCGCTTATCGGACACGAGCCATCCGTCAGGCCCGCCCTCTCCTGGTCGCCCGGCGATGCTGGACCAGTCGTAGCCCTGGGTGTGAAGCCAGCGGAGGTAGGCGTGATGGACGATGTCGTTGCGATCAGGGGCGGGGCGGTCGCTACCCCCGCTCGACCGTTGTTGAACCGAAGCGCGGATCAAACCCTCGGCGGTGAACAGCGCCATCTGGGTGTCGTCGGTGACGGCGGCGGGTCCGCCCACGTAACCGGTGACCCCATCATCGCCGAACCGCGCCCTGATCTCGGACAACGACCAGAACTCGATCGGCGCACCGAGCGCATCCCCCACCGCTCCCCAAAGCAAACACCCACGGAATTGATCGATTGAGTCGGGCCCGGTTCCGATCGTTTTCGGCCCCTTTCTGTCTGACGTCTGCCGTCCGCCGTCTGCCGTCTCTCTAGGACGCCTCATCCAACACTCCAAGGACCCGATCTACGTCAGACACGTCCACATCCCTGTGGGTCACAAACCGGAGCACACCGGGGCGGATCAGACCGACCCTGATCCTGGCGGCGGCCAGCAGGTCGATCACCTCGGGTGCGCCCCAGGGGAGCCCGGCATCGTCCACCATCACCATGTTGGTCTCCACTTCTTCGTGGTCCACCGCCTTTGGAAACCGCTCCGACAGCCCCGCTGCGAGCCGGCCGGCCAGGTCGTGGTCCTCGTGGAGGCGGTGACGATCGCCAAGAGCCACGAGTGCTGCAGCGGCGATGACGCCGGCTTGACGCATCCCGCCGCCCAACTGACGCCGTCGGTAGCGGGCCTCGGCGATGAGCGGTGCCTCACCGCAGAGGATGGAGCCGACCGGGGCCCCGAGCCCCTTGGAGAAGCAGAACTGGACAGTGTCCGCCAGGGCGGCATATCGGTCGGCGGGGACTCCTGCTGCCGCCACCGCATTGAACAGCCGGGCCCCGTCGAGGTGGACCGCCAGCCCGTGGCTCCGGGCGATCGCGGTTGTGGCTGCCATGGCCTCGAGCGGCACCACCCGGCCACCCGATGCGTTGTGGGTGTTCTCCCAGACAAGAGCCGAGATCCTGGGCCTGATGGTCCCCGCCGCCAGCCATCAGCTGGCTGAGCGCATCGGCATCGATCACCCCTCCCCGGCCCGCAACCGTGCGAAAGGCCACACCCGAGATCATCGACGCAGCCGCCCGCTCGTAGTCCCGAACATGGGCATCGTCCACGGCAACCAGCTCGGTTCCTGGCGCGGTCAGAAGGTTGATCGCCAGTTGGTTCCCCATGGTCCCTGATGGCGTGTACACCGCCGCCTCCTTGCCGACGAGCCGGGCCGCCTCCTCCTCGAGGGCAGCAACGGTCGGGTCCTCGGAATAGACGTCGTCGCCCACCTCGGCGGACGCCATGGCGCGGCGCATCGCCTCGGTTGGCCGGGTGACCGTGTCTGACCGGAAGTCGGCAATGCCGTCGGGGAACGCCATTGAAGGAACGGTACAGGGGTCGCATTACCCTTCGGTTCCCGCCTCCAGAGGTCTATCCATCCAATGAGCGTCTCCGTCCCGGTTCTCAACACGATCGAGATCCGGATCCCAGCAACGTTCGGCAGGCTCTACGAACTCGCCTACAACATGTGGTGGGCCTGGGACCCGACGGCCCGCAACATGTGGCCCGCCATCCACTCCGTGGCATGGGAGAGGTACCACAACCCGATCGAGTTGCTCGGCGCGGTCGAGCCCAGCGCCTGGCAGGCACTCGAGGGCAGCGACAGCTTCAACGACCGCTACAACGAGGTCGTCCGCAAGTTCGACAATTACATGGCGGGCGAGGACACCTGGTGGAAGCGGCACCACGAATCGGATCTGACCGGTCCGATCGCCTACCTGTGCACCGAGTACGGGGTCCACTCCTCGGTCCCCTTCTACTCAGGCGGCCTTGGTGTGCTCGCCGGCGACCACGTCAAGGCCGCCTCCGATCTCGGGTTGCCCTTCGTCGCAGTTGGGCTGCTCTACAGGAGGGGGTACTTCCGCCAGGAGGTCGACTCGGAGGGTGAGCAGCAGCACACCTATCCCGAACTCGACATGACCAGGCTGCCGATCCGCCCCGTGGCCAGTAGCACCGGCGGGCAGTGCAAGGTCTCGATCGAGTTCCCCGGTCGGACCGTGCTGGCTGCGGCGTGGTGCCTGCAGGTGGGGCGGGCACCGGTCATCCTCCTCGACACCGATATCCCGGACAACGAGCCCGCCGACCGGCCGATCACACACACGCTCTACATCCGGGGTCGGGAGATGCGGTTCTGCCAGGAGCTGGTGCTCGGGGTGGGCGGAGTCCGCCTCCTCGCCGCCCAGAGAATTGAGCCGGCGGTATGGCACGTCAATGAGGGCACGCCGCAATGAGCCTGCTGGAGAGGATCTCGGTCGGTGTCAAGGGTGGGGCCTCGCTCGAGGTCGCCGAGAAGGAGGTCAGGTCACGAACCGTCTTCACCCTCCACACACCGGTCCCGGCGGGAAACGAGGTGTTCGAGTTCACGCTTGCGGAGAAGTACCTCGCTCCCTGGGCGACCTCGGTTAAGGCGGACATGTCGTACCTCTCCCGGATTGGTGGCACCGGCGACGACCAGCACGGTCGATTCGATCTAGGGGCGATGGCCATCCGGCTGGCGGCTTTGGTCAACGGTGTGTCGAAACGGCATGCCGAGATCGTCTCCCGGGACTGGTCCCATCTCCTGAGCGGCCCCGCCCTCGCCGTCACCAACGGGGTTCACACCCCGACATGGGTTGGCCGGGACCTGTCCCGTGAGCTGTCTGCGCTCATCGGGCCGGACTGGCCGACGCTGCTGGTCGAGGAGCCCGATGAAGGTCGAGGAGATCGACGGGATGCCAAACGAGGAGCTGTGGGCCTCACATCTCGCCCGCAAGCAGCTCTTCACACGTTTCGCCAGGGGCCGCTTCCGCCGCCAGTTGGCCCGGCATGGCGGCTCCCCCGACGAGCTCCGCTCGGTGGAGCGGATGCTCCCACCCGAAAGACTCACCCTCGGTTTCGCCCGGCGCTTCGCCACCTACAAGCGAGCCACGCTGATGTTCCACAACGTGCCATGGCTGCAGGCAATTCTCACCAACCCCAACCGGCCGGTCCAGGTCGTGTTCGCCGGGAAGGCTCATCCGGCGGATCGACCAGGTCAGGACTTCATCCGGCACATCGTCGAGTTGTCGCGCAGCCCGGAGCTGCGGGGCCACATCTACATCATGGAGAACTACGACCACCGAATGGCCCGTTTCCTGGTCCAGGGGGTCGACGTCTGGGTAAACAACCCCCGCCCACCGGAAGAGGCGAGCGGGACCTCGGGGATGAAGGCCGCAATCAACGGCGCAATCAACGCATCGGTGCTCGACGGTTGGTGGGCCGAGGCCTACGACGGCGACAACGGGTGGGCGTTCGGATCAGGCTCGGAGAACCACGACCACGGCGGCCAGGACAACGCCGACGCCATCGCCTTCTACCGGCTGCTCCAGGACGAGATCGTTCCTCTCTTCTACCAACGGGACGAGCAAGGGGTCCCCCAGGAGTGGGTCGAGCTGATGAAGCGCTCGATGAAGTCCACCCTCGCCGCCTTCTCCACCCAGCGCATGGTCAAGGAGTACGCCGAGCTGGCGTATTTGAAGGTGGGAAAGTAGGAAGAGGCCAGTACTTAGTACTTAGTACCTAGTACTTAGTACAGAAACAGCAGCTCCTTGCGAAGGTCTTACGGCCTCCTCCAGGACGAGATCCAGCGCACTGGTCAAGGAGTGGCCGAACTGGCTTATTTGAAGGTCGGGCGGTAGCCAGAGCCCAGTGCTCGAGAACACGCTTTCAAGTTGTCCCGTACTTCCGTGTGTTTCTTCTTCCTGTCTAAGTACTAAGTACTAAGTACCAAGTACTCACCCCGGTATCAGCAGCACCTTGCCGATCGTCTTGCGCCCCTCCAGCGCTCTATGCGCCTCGGCAGCCTCGGCCAATGGGAAGCGGGCACCGATCGTCACCTCGAGCTGACCCGAGCCGATCCATTCGAACAGGTCGGCGGCGCGCCGCTCCAGGTCGGCACGCTCTGCGATGTAGTCGTTCAACGAAGGTCGGGTGAGGAAGAGCGAGCCGTTCCGGGACAGGGTCAGTACGTCGACGGGGGGAACCGGCCCGCTGGCGTTCCCAAAAGCGACCAGCATCCCGCGCCTCCTCAGCAGGCTGAGGCTCGTCTCGAAGGTGGCAGCGCCCACCCCGTCGTAGACCACCGCCATCTGGCGCTTGCCGGCGATCGACTCGATCTGCTCGGCCATATCGCCGTCGGCGGCAACGATTACGTGGTCGGCCCCCGCCGATCTCGCCACCTCGGCCTTTCGCTCGGTCCCCACGACGGCAAAGCTCTCGCCGCCCTTGAGACGCAACATCTGGGTCAGCAGCGTCCCCACTCCCCCGGCGGCGGCGTACAGAACGCACCGTCACCCGGTTGCACCGGGTAGGTGTCGTTGACCAGGTAGTGCGCAGTCATTCCTTGGAGCATCGCTGCGGCCGCCGTTTCCAGGCTCACACCGGCGGGCACCAGCACCGCCCGCTCGGCCGGGATCGAGACGAGATCGGCATACGTGCCGTGGCAGTCCGCCCAGGCGACCTGGTCACCCGGAGCGAGATGGGCGACATCGGCACCTACCGCCTCGACCAACCCGCTCCCCTCCTGCCCAGGGATGAAGGGCAGCGGGTGCGGATACAGCCCGGTCCGGTGGTACGTGTCCACATAGTTGATCCCGGCTGCGGCGACCCGGACCAGCACCTCACCGCGCCCGGGGACCGGGTCGGGGAGCACCTCGGCGCCGGAGCACCTCCGGCCCGCCGAGTCGCTCGATCTGGACGGCCTCCATGGTCACGCCGCTCCCGTCGCCAGACCGGTCAAACCGACACCCCTGGCTTTCCGGCGGGGAGCATCGTCGAGCGCCCGCTTGATCCCGCGGACCGCCTGGCTGATGCGGTGCTCGTTCTCCACCAGGGCGAACCGGACGTGCCCGTCGCCTGCCGGGCCAAACCCGATACCCGGGCTGACCGCCACCTTGGCTTCGTCGAGCAGCTTGAAGGTGAAGTCGAGCGATCCCATCGAACGGTACGGCTCGGGGATCTCCGCCCACACGAACATGGTCCCGCGTGGCCGCTCGATGGGCCATCCTGCCCGCACCAGCCCGTCGACCAGGGCGTCTCGCCTGCTGCGGTAGATGTCGTTCACCTGGTCCACGTAACCGTCGCCCTCGTTGAGGGCGATGATCGAGGCAATCTGTATCGGCTGGAAGGTGCCGTAGTCGAGGTACGACTTGAGCTTGGCCAGCGCCTCGACCATCCGGGCGTTTCCGACCACGAACCCGACCCGCCATCCAGGCATCGAGTGGCCCTTGGTCAGCGTGTACAACTCGACCCCGACGTCTGCACCTCCCGCCTGGAGGAGGCTCGGTGGCGAGTATCCGTCGAACCCGAGATCGGCGTAGGCGAAGTCGTGGATGAGGAACACCTCGTGCTCCTTGGCGAACGCCACGAGACGCTCGAAGAAGCCGAGATCGACGCAGGCGGTCGTCGGGATTGTGGGGGAACGAGGTGAGGATCACCCGGGGCCGCGGCCACGACCCGAGGAATGCCTCTTCCATCCGCGAGAAGAAGTCGGCGTCGACCGAGAGCGGCACGCGTCGCACCTCCGCCCCGGCCAGCACCGGGGCGTAGATGTGGATCGGATAGCTCGGGTCGGGCACCAGGGCGAGATCACCCGGCTGGACCAGCGTCCACATCAGGTGAGCGAGACCCTCCTTGGCACCGATCGTGCTGATCACCTGGGTCTCGGGGTCGAGATCCACCCCGAAACGGCGCCGATAGCGCTCGGCAACCGCACGACGCAGATTGGGGAGACCCCGCGAGGTGGAGTACCGGTGGTTGCGTGGGTTGCTGGGCCGCCTCGACCAACTTGTCCACGACGAAGGGGGCGCTTGGGATGTCCGGGTTCCCGAACCCGAGGTCGATGACGTCGTCCCCGGCACGCCGCGCCTCCAGCTTGCGCTGGTTCACCGCAGCGAACACATAAGGCGGCAGCCCATCGATCCGTCGAAATTCCATGGTGGTAGGTGGTAGGTGGTAGGTGATCGGTACGTCGTGACGGTAATCCGCAGACCGGGCCAATCTGGCTTCTGACCTCCGTCCGCCGCTTCCGCCGTCCGCCGTCCGCCGTCTAAAGGTAGCGGCCACACCTCTTCCACGAAGAGCTCCCAGGTGGGATATGGCTCGCTGCTGGGGAGAAGCGAGAGCACCAGTTCGTCGGCACCGCCTCGAGGAACCCGCCGAGGTCGCTCGCCACCTCATCGGGCAAGCCCGGCGATGATCCCGTGGCTTCCCCCTCGGTTCTCCACGAAGGCACTCAATTCGTCGTCATCGGAGGCGATGAAGACGGCGCCACCCCAACTGGTGGTCATCGGCCGATCGTGCGGCCCGGCGCACTTCGGCCTCCTCTTCGGCGAAACGAGCCGGGTCGCCGCCCCAGGCGTTCCAGCCGTCGGCGACAGTTCGGCGGCCACCTCGCGGACCTTCTCGTGACGGCCGCCCACCCACACCGGTGGAGGAGTCAGCCCGTCATCGTCGAGGCCCTTGATGGCCGCGATCGATTGCACGCAACGTCTTGAGCCGCTCACTGAGTGGGGGGTAGGAGAGCCCGTAGGCCTCCATCTCGTCTTGCGACTCCTTGTCTCCGGCGCCGAGTCCGGCCACCACTCTGCCCCCGGACACTGCCTGCACCGCGCCCATGCCCGAGGCGGTGGCTACGGGAGGACGGGTGGTCGCCCGCGCCACCAGCGAGCCGACCCGGAGTTTCGAGGTCGCCGCCGCCACCGCTCCCATCGCGGAGAAAAGCTCCACCACCGGCCGCTTCGGGCCGTCGAGCGGAAAGAGGTGGTCGAAGAGGAAGACACCGGTGAACCCGAGCCGACTCGGCGCGCCTGGCCGCGTCGATCAGAGGGGTCCCGTCGTGGTGGAACTGTGGGAGGGTGACCGATACCGGCGGGGTCACCTGGCGAACGTGTCCAGCAGGTTCCGGACCGGTGTCGGGATGAGATCGCTTGCGAAATCGAGCACCTTGCGCACCGATTCGAGCGACTCGCGAGGTCCGGACCAGTGCTCTTCGATCACTTCGTCGGGTACCGAGGTGACCAACTGGCCCAAGGGCGAATGCGATGAGGATGGTGTCGTCGGCCCAACCGCCAATCGGAAGCATCTCGGGGATCAGATCGATCGGGCGACACGAGATAGACAACGGTGCCGCCGAGGAGCAACTTGCGGGACGGAGGTACCCGTGGATCTCTCAACAGCCTCGCCACCAGCAACCCGAAACGTGGGATGAGCATGGCGGCTTCGGCTATTACCTCGAATACGGCCCGTTGATCGCCCGGGCTGATGACCTTGGTCTGGATGGATGGCTTCTGTCACCGGGCCACCATATCGCCTCTCGGTGGAGAAAGCCGTTCAGTGGGCGGCGACCGTCTCCAGCGCCGCCAGCCCGGCACCGATGAGACCGGCATCCTGTCCGAGGGAGGCGGCAACGATCGGGGTGGGCGGCCGGTGCTTCGATCCCTCGAGCAACTCGGCCACCGCCGGCCGGCAGGGCTCGAGGAGGACCTCCAACTCGCCCGACGATGCCCCCGCCGACGACGACCACTTCGGGATCGAGGACGGCAATGAGATTTGCTATCCCCAACGGCCAGCCATCGGGCAACTCCCTCGACGGCGCTCAGCGCAGCCGCGATCCCCCTGCAGTGCCGCCGCGGTGAGGTGCCTGCCCCGATGCCCGTGCCGTCACCGGCGAGCGTCGCAACCGCCCCCGACGGCTCCGCGGCGGCGAGTCGGCCGGCAAGCTCGTCGAGCCGGCGACCAGAGCACACCGTCTCCCAACAGCCTCGTTGACCGCAGGCACACGGCGCCCCGTCGGGTACCAGCCTCATGTGTCCGATCTCACCGGCAAATCCCCTGCCCCGGTAGATGTCGCCGTCGATCCAGATGCCACCGCCGATCCCGGTGCCCATCGTCACCATGAGGACTTTGGAGTACCCACGCGCCGCTCCGACCAGTGCTTCGGCGTGGGCTGCGAAGTTGGCGTCGTTGTCCACCACGACCGGCATCGACAGACGCTCGCTGAGCGCCGTGCCCAGATCGAGCTCGATCCCCGGGGTGTGCGGTCCCCACACCAGTGTGCTCGGGTATCTCACCAGGCCGGCAACGCCGACACCCACCGCAACCACGGGCATGCCCGAGACTGTCGGGGTCGGGACTCGCGAGCCTTTCGACCTGTCTGACCATCTCGTTCAGAGCGGCTTGCGCGTCGGCGGGCGCGGGCACCAACTCCCTGTAGTGGGCGTCGCCGTCCGGGCCGACGCGAGCCGCGGCGAGCTTGGTACCCCCCAGATCGAGACCGGCGGCGTGATTCGACGTGTCGGGACCCCGCTCTGCCGTCTACTCGACCGGTATCCGCAGCGGCGGCTCGGGGTTTTCCCCGTCATCGGTGCGCCTGTGGCTGATCTCGTCGATCATGGCCTGGGCGGCGCGCAGGGTCTCGATGCCCGCGATCGCCAGGTGGATGGCGGCGCGGCGCCCACCGCGGAGCAGGGCGGAGACCATCGAACGGCTCTGCTCCTCCGCCACCTCGAGCGGCCCGTCTCGGCGAAGGTGACCAGCAGCGAACCCTCTTCGAGGCGCGCCCTGGAGACCTGACGGCGTCGAAGCGAGTCGGGTAGGACGAAGCTGCGCCGGTAGGGACCGACGGTGACGTAGAGCTCGTCACCGTGGCGGAGCACCTCGAGGTCGGCCTTGTCGACGAAAGGCGCTGCCATGCTCAGCGTCACCTCGTTGTCCTGTTCCTCGACCGTGAACGGTGAAGTTGCGGTGAACCCGCGCACCGGGTCGCGCTCGCCGTAGAGCTCGCCGGCGAGCCGCCTCAGCCGTTCGACGCCCACCATCTCCTCGTCGAACAGCCGCAGCGGGAGCACCGGGTATGTCGGGGAAGGAGGTGATGATCGTCTCCATGTGCTTGGCCTGGATGGCCCGCCACCCGGCGAAGTACGGGTCGTCGACCGCCTCGGGGAGTACCCGGTTGACCACGACCCCGTCCACCCCATACCCGAAGAGACCGAGGTAGGTGTAGGTGCGGCGCGCCTCGTCCACCACCATCTTCTCGGGGTTGACGACGAGCCGTGCCGAGGTCACCTCCGGGTCGGAGAGGAGCCGCTTGACGTCCTCGACCCCTTCGAATATCGAGTTGGCGGCGCTGAAGACCTCGTCTCCCGGGAGCGGGATGTTGGTCATCCGGTTGAGCACAGGACGGGCCGCCTTGAGGATGCGCCGCTCGGTGGGGAGGATCCGATCCACGTACCAGGAGAGCACCTCTGGGAGCGACAGGAGACGGAGCGTCTCCGCTGTCGGGGCGCAATCGACGACGACGGCGTCGTAGTGCCCGGAACGGGCGTGCTCCTTGACCTCGAGCAGGGCGAACAACTCGTCCATCCCGGGGAAGACGAGGAACTCCTCGGCCTCGATCCCGGTGACGCCACCCCAGTCGAACACCGCCATCAGCTGCCGCCTGATGGTCCCCCACTGTCTCTCCAACTGCTCCTGGGCGTCGACCTGTTGGCCGAGGAGACCGGGGACGACCTCCCTGGGCCGGTCACCCAGCGGGACATCGAGCGCATCGGCCAGGCTGTGGGCGGGGTCGGTCGAAGCGACCAGGGTGCGGTAGCCGTTGTCAGCCGCGGCGATGGCGGTGGCGGCGGCCACCGTCGTCTTGCCGACGCCCCCCTTCCCGGTGACGAGCACGATCCGCATCAGTCGTCCGCCAGCTCCTCCGCCCTCGACCGGAGCCCGCGCAGGGCGGTCCCCACGATCTGCTTCTCCACCTGGCGTCGGAGGAACCCGGGGATCTTGAAGGCGATCTCGGCGCGCAGCCCGTACACCACCTCGGTGGCCCCGTCCTCGAGCGGCTTGAAGTCGTACGACCCCTCCATCAGGGTGATGTCGTCGCCCGGCTCGGCCACCCAGGACATGCGCCGCGGGGCGTCGTATTGGTAGACGAGCATCGTACTCGATCTCCTTGACCATCCCTTCGACCACGAAGTGGGCCCGGTGCGCCATACCCTCGGGCGTGCGTTCCAGAACCTCGACCCGGCGGACACCGGTGGCCCATTCCGGGTAACGCTCGACATCCGCCGCCACCTCGAACAGGAGTTCGGCCGGTGCCGATATCTCGATGCTCTGGACGGTGCTCTCAGCCATCGGCGCGATCACTCCTCTGGGATGGGCGGGAGCTTGAGGCTACTCACCACCCGGATGAACCTCGGTAGTGGGATGCCGCACCGGTCTCCCGGTCGCCCGGAAATAGCCGACGTTGACACACCTCGTGGCGCCGACCCGCCAGGTGTTGGCCTGGGGCTGGTGGACGTCGCCAAAGTAGTGATACCTCGGCCGAACCCGCCGTACGTAGTCGAGCAGCGGCCGCGAGGCCCGCTCGGGGAGCCCGGTCACCACGTCGGTGTGGAGCGGAGACACCGCCGGGGGCAGATGCGAGCAAAGCACCTCGACGTCGCCGATCCCGTCCAGCTTGGACTCCATGAGGTCGTCGGTTGACCTCTCCCCTCGCCTGGATCACGGTCGGTGCGCCTCCACCGACGAACCCGACGGTGACACCTTCGATCTCAACCGCCTCGCCGTCCACGAAGCGGCATCCCGGGGGGAGGATGGCGCTGGAGCCGCTCCGGCCAGTCGACGTTGCCGTAGGTCACATAGCCCCGGGCCGGCGCCAGCGCCTCCCGACAGCGCTCGTACTGCTCGGCGACCAACTCGGCCACCTTGGCCCGGACCTCGTCCTCGCGCCCTGCGGCATGGCGGACCCATAGCCTGCGGTTCGTGTCGAGATCGCCCCTCCCCCGCGCGTCCGCCACCTGGGCGACGAACTCCGACCCGAAGATCTCGGCCATGATCCCGTCGGTGGTGCGGTAGTCGACGAAGTTGATCAGGTCGCCGAGAACGAGGAGCGTCTCACCGGCTGCGGCCACCCGAGCGAGGGCGCCGAAGGCGCCATGGATATCTGACACCAGGAGCATCTCTCAGCCGGTGACCGCCCCATGCTCGGCCGACCCCACCAGACGGGCGTACTTGGCCAGCGCCCCGCTCGGGTATCGGGGCTCGGGTGGCTTCCAGCCGGCGCGCCGCCGCTCCAACTCGGCAACGTCGACCATCAGGTCGAGCCGGCGGGCGGCCACGTCGAGCACGATGGGGTCGCCTTCGGCAACCAGGGCGAGAGGCCCCCCCGACACCGCTTCGGGGGCGACGTGCCCGATGCAGAGACCGGTGGTGGCACCGGAGAAGCGTCCGTCCGTGATGAGGAGCACATCACGGCCCAACCCGGCGCCCTTGATGGCCGCCGTGATCTGGAGCATCTCGCGCATCCCGGGGCCGCCTGGCCGGCCCTTCGTAGCGGATGACCACCACCTCACCGGGGTGGATGTCATGGCGGAAGAGGGCGTCGAGAGCGCCCTGCTCGCCGTCGAAGACCCGGGCGGGGCCGGCGAAGCGCTCCACATGGATCCCTGCCACCTTGACCACAGCACCCTCGGGGCAGAGCGAGCCGCGTAGCACGGCGATCCCCCCCTCGGCGGCGAGAGGTTCATCCACGGCGACGAATCACTGATGCGTCGGCTGGCGGGCCGACCCCATCGAGGTTCTCCGCCATGGTGCGGCCGGTGACGGTGATGGCGTCCCCGTGGAGCAGGCCGGCGTCGAGCAGCGCCCTGAGCACCGAGGGGACGCCGCCCACCCGGTCGAGATCGACCATGTGGAACCGTCCGAATGGCTTGAGGTCGCCGAGATGGGGGGTTCGCCTGCTTATCCGGTCGAAATCCTCCAGTTCCAATTCGACCTCGGCCTCGCGGGCGATCGCCATCAGATGGAGAACGGCGTTGGTCGAGCCACCGAGCGCCATGACTGTGGTCACCGCATTCTCGAACGCCTCCCTGGTGAGGATGGAGCGGGGCCGAAGCCCGCTCTCGAGCAGGCCCATGACAGCCTCGCCGGATGCCTCGGCGTATTCGACCAGTCTCGGATCGATGGCGGGCACGCTGGCGCTTCCCGGAAGCGACATCCCCAGCGCCTCGCCCACCGAGGCCATGGTGTTGGCGGTGAACATCCCGGCGCACGATCCGGCACCCGGACAGGCGTGACGCTCCAACTCCAGCAGGTCGGCTTCGCCGATCCGGCCCTCGGATAGCGCCCCGATCCCCTCGAAGACGTCCACGAGCGATATGTCTCTGTCTCCGATCCGACCGGGGAGGCTGGAGCCGCCGTAGAGGAAAATCGCCGGCAGGTTGAGCCGGGCGGCCGCCATGAGCATCCCCGGGCAGCGACTTGTCGCAGCCGGCGATGGTGACCATGGCGTCGAACCGCTCGGCGTGCATGACCAACTCCACCGAGTCGGCGATCACCTCGCGTGACACCAGAGAAGCGCGCATGCCCTCGTGCCCCATCGAGATCCCATCGGAGACGGCGATGGTGGTGAAGGTGAGACCGACACCACCTTTGGCGCGAACCCCCCGTTTGGCCTCGGCAGCCAGCATCGGCCCGGTCAGGTTGCAGGGGGTCACCTCGTTGCCGGCCGAGACCAGTCCGACCTGGGGACGGGCGAAGTCGTCCTCGTGCAGCCCGACGGCGCGCAGCATGGCGCGGGCCCCCGCCTTGGCGAAGCCCTCGGTGACGTCCTGGGAGTGGATCTTGGGAGGCATGGCGCGATGGTACGTCGCCCGGCGGACGGCGGACGCCAGACGGCGGACGGCGGACGGCGGACGGCGGGGTCCCGGCATCGGCCTCGACGTTCTTGCGTGGCACAGGAGTCTTCCCGACAACTCAGCCACGCAAGAACGAGGGCCGATGGTGGCGGCAACCGTTCTTGCGTGGCACAGAAGTCCTCCCGACAACTCAGCCACGCAAGAACGAGGGCGGGGTGCCACGCCGTTACCCAGGGCTGTCACACCCTCCCGATAGGTTGAGACCAGCCAAGCGGGAGCGGCATCAATGCTCATCGATTGTGACGAATGCGCCATGCAGCACACGTCCGCCTGCGACGACTGTGTCGTCACGTTCCTCGCTCGAACCGCAGCGCGGGCCGCTCGAGATTGACGAAGGTGAGATGGAAGCTCTGGATCACCTCGCCGATGCCGGTTTGATCCCCGGCCTGCGCCTCGTCCCGAGACGCGCCACCGGCTGAGACCCTGCTGCTTCACACGCGACCGGTAATCGATCGGTTTGGCTGCCGTCAGCCGTCCTGCGGCGCCGTCCGCCGTCAGGAAGCCGCCAGGCCGAGGACGACGGCCAGCAGCCAACTGGTGAGCGAGCCGACCAGGAAATACTCGGTGATGACGTCCACCTGCGATGGGGCGTCGGCGGCGTGGCGGCCCTCGCCGACCACCTCGATGGCGCGCTCCCTGGCCGCCTGCAGCTCGGGGAAGCGGAGAATCCCCTTGGCCGTGGCCACCACGACCGCAGCGGTCAGCTGTCCAGCCAGCGCCAGGGTGAAGATGAGCAGCCTCTCCACCACTCCGATGACCCTTCCACCGCGAAGGGTCTGCTCCGAGCGCCGGAACTCGGTCCCCGAGGCGGCGAGCACCGTCCGGACCACGCCGTTGGCCGGGACCGCCAACGCCGCCACCGAACCGATCACGACCATCTCGGGTGAGTCGGCAGACGCCGCCGCCCACACCGCACCCACCACCAGGGTCAGGCCGATGGTCGCTCCGAGCACGCCCGAGAGCCCACCAGGCCCGAGAAGACGGGAGCGCCGAGGATGGAGATGCGCGGGAGCCGGAGCAGGTTCCACCCGACGGACCCGGCTGCAACCAGCGCCGCCGCCACCAAGTGCGGGTAGCAGTGCGAGCCCGACGATCAACCCGGCAAGGAAGGCGGCCAGCGGCACCGATGGCGACACCGATGGCGACCCGGACCGTCGAGCGCGGTTCGCCGCCGAGACCGGCAGCGACGGCGTCGCCCACCCCTACCCCAAGCAGGACCACTGCCAACCAGGTCACGACTCACCCTCAAAGAGCGTGTGCGCCTGCCAAACGGCGTGCCAGCCCTTGTCGGCCGATCGTTGCGCCACGGCAGGCTGGGTGACACCGAGGTCGTCGGCAACCTCCCGTTGGGATTCCCCGAGGAATAGACCGAGGCAGATCCGGGCATCGCTCCGGTCCGCCCGGGCGAGCAGGGCGTCGCGGGTCAGCAGGAAGGCGTTCACCGCGGCTTCGAGAGCCGCGATCGCTCCCAGCGAAGGCGGTTTGCGCGCTCCGCGGCCACTTGTTCCTAGCCGCATTGCCCTCGATGCGGTCGATTGCCTCGCGCGCCTTCCACCACGCGGTGCCGCTCTGACCGTACGGCGGATCCGCCACCGTGGGCCTGGACGACCTCGCCCTCGCCGATACCGAACCTGAGCCCCGCCGGCAGGTCCGGCTCGGTGACAAACCGCCGCAGCCGTAGCAGCAGAGTCGAGTCGAGCGCTGCCCCCAGCGAGGAGTACACCGCCTGGAACTCATCGCCGACGGTCGGGGCCAAGACCTGGACTGCCTCTACCTGCGAATTGACCCACTCGAGGTCGGCAGCAATTTCCTCCAGCATGTGACGCTGGTCGGACGCCTGTCGCGATCCCGACGACATCTCCGATGACTGCGAAGACCATCCCGATCACACTACGACATAAGTGTGACGTTTATGAGAAAGGAGAAGCGTCAAACCGGCGGCGGCCCCAGATCGGTGGTGGGAAGCCAGGCGATGTCGGGTGGAAACAGGAGGTCCAGGCTCCAGTCCATCGCCACCCGTGCCTTGCGGAGCAAGGTGGGAAGGCGGAGCAGGTAATAGGAGCGCCAGAGGAACCAGGCGATGAACCCGGTAACCGGAATGCCGATCACCAAGCCAACGGCATTGCGGTGTCCGAGCGACACCAACTGACCCATCGTGTTGTAGCGGAAGGTCGGTGCCTTGCCGCCGGCGATCAACTCGGGGAGGTGACGTCCCAGATACTTGCCCTGTCTGAGAGCGAACTGCGCCGTCGGGGGTGAAGTCCCGCCACGTCCGTCGGGCACCGCAGCCAGGTCCCCAAGGGCGTACACACCCGGCGCCACTCGCAACCGATCGTCGGTCACCAGACGTCCCCGATCTGTTGGCAGACCCAACGTCTCCACCAAGGGGTGTGGCCGGACGCCCGCCGCCCACACCACCGTGGCCGCCTCGATCGCCCGTCCGTCGGCGAGTTCCACGCCGGTGGGTGTGACCTGGGACACCGACGTCCCGAGGATGATCCGCACTCCCCTCTCCCGAAGCGCCTGCTCTGCCTTCGCACCAAGCCGCGCCGGAAGCATCGGTACCACTCGCTCCACGGCATCGATCAGGGTGACCCGGGGCGGCGGAGCGGTGGCGTAGAACTCGGGCCATGCTCGGCTGAGGAAGTCGGCCAGCGCCGCCGCCAGTTCGGCGCCCGAGTAGCCCGCACCTACAACGGCGACATGGGTGAGGTCGGGGTCGGGCTGCTCCGAGGCTCGCTCCAGCAGGGCGAGGATCCGGTTGCGAATGCGGAGACCGTCAGAGATCGTCTTGAACGGGAGCGCCAGCTCGGCCACCCCGGGGACCCCGAAGGTGGCGGAGACCCCGCCCATGGCCAGGACCATGGCGTCCGCCGCGCAGCTCGATCGGCTCGCCCCCGAAGGGGGGCCGGACCGACACGCTGCGCCGTTCCGGGTCGATCGACAGGCACCTCGCCCTGGACGAGCCTGGCGTGCGGGCACAGCTGACGGACCGGGCTGATGATGTGACGCGGGTCGACGTCCGCCGCCGCCACCTCGGCGAGCATCGGGGTGAAGAGCAGGAAGTTGGTGTCCGAGACGACGGTCACCTCGGCCCGGGCGCCCGAGCGCCCCGGGCGACGCTCACCCCCGCGAACCCACCTCCGATAACCAGGATCGAGGACCCCATGGGCTCGATTGTGACAGCCTCGAAGCCGCCGCCTCACCGCCGGGCCTTCATGTCGGCCCGACGTGCCGCTGTGCGACGTGTCGAACCCTGGGTTCGCCGGTGCTTCAGCGGTGGAGCCAGTCGGCCACGGCGGCCGACCAGAGGGTGATCGCCCCGACAGCAGCGCTGCGCTCGCGGACCTCGCGGTCGTTGCTCACCACGACCACCGTGCCATCGATACTCTCGGCCAAGTCGGACCACCTCGTCGTCGCCCGATGCGGCGAAGCGGACCTCGATCCCCCCTCGTTTCCGACCGGAGGATGGCTCGTTGCTGGTGTCGAAGACGACGATCACCCGCAGCGCCGCCATCGCCATCCGTCGGATACGGGCGAGCCGCGCCACCAGCCTCTCCCTGGCGTCGGCGGTCGAGAAGTCTGCCGGCTGCCTCGAGCAGGAAGCTCAGGTTGTAACCGTCGACGAGCAACGTCAGCGGTTCGGTCTGTTTGAGCAGCCAGTCCACGGCGTCGGCCTTGTCGGGAGGATGGCCGTCAGGCAGAGCGACCACCACGACGGCAGGCTCGGTTTCGTCCTCCCCGGCGGTGGCGGCGGGTCGTAGGGCAGCAGCCAGCTCGTCGAGGAGTCGGGCGGTCTCCCGGGGATGGCGCCGAGCGAAAGCCGATGGCGGCGCCGCCACCGGCGCTTCCCGGGCCGCCCGCCGAGCCTTGAGCAGATCCTCACGCAAGCGGTTGATCCGCTCGTCCGCCTCGTCGAGTTCGCGCTGCAGGTCGGCCAACCGCCGCTCGGCTTCCTCGGCGCGCCGGGCGGAGTTCGGTGCCGGCGCGGGTGCCAGCCGTCTTGCGCGCCCGGCTCTTCGCCCGTGCCGCTTCGGCTTCCGCGGATTCGGCGCGGTCGCCTTCAGCCTTGGCCTTGTCCCGGGCTGATCCCAGATCGGTTTCGAGCCTCTCCACCATGGCCCGCAGCGCCTCGACGGTTCCCGCCCTGGACAACTCCTCCTCGGCGGCAACGATCCCCTCGACCCGCTCCTCCCACCCATCGGGGCGGAGAAGAAACAATGCGCTCACCGCCATCTTTGGCGAAGGAGCATCGGGATCGGCGTCCGGCCAGGCCTCGAGCGCTTTGTCTCGCAGCCATTCGTCCTCGTCGAGCGCCTCTGCCAGCGATCGCGCCAGCGGTGGCGGCAGCCGCCGCGCCGTGCTTCGGGCAACGCGGTGGATCGAGGCCGGGACATCTTCCTGTTCCATGTCCCTGAGGGCGCGTCGCGCAGCATCCACCGCGGGGAGCAGCAAGCGGCGAGGCGGGATCGATCACCTCGGCATGGTGCCACCCGCCACCGACGAACGGGGGCGGTCACTCGATGACGCGGACCTGAAGCTCCCAGCGGGCGAAACGACCACCGGCTCCGGCAGCCCCACAACTACAACGGCCTGGAACAGCCTCCAACCCTGTGGCGCCGCGCCGTGGCTCATGCCAGCATCGTGCCACTCGCGGGTAGTCGGGAGGTTGAGATGGCGGTCGGTTTCCAGGTGACATTTGACGCGGCAGACCCACGGGCACTTGGCCGGTTCTGGGCGGAGGCGCTGGGTTACGAGGAGGACAAGCCACCAGAAGGGTTTGCCGACTGGGAGGAATGGCTCCGCAAATCGGGTATCCCGGAGGAGTCCTGGAACGATGCCTACGCCCTGACCGACCCCGAAGGAAAGCTCCCTCGCATCTTCATCCAGAAGGTCCCCGAGCCGAAGACCGCCAAGAATCGGGTCCACCTCGACCTCAACGTGGGAGGCGGTCTGAGCCGTCCCATCGAAGAGCGACGGAGTCGTGCCGAGGAGGAGCGAATCGACTAGTCGCCCTCGGCGCCACCCAGCGTACGAGCCGCGGAAGAGAGGGGCGAGTACTGGATCGTCATGCAGGATCCGGAAGGCAACGAGTTCTGCCTGCAGTGAGCCGCCGGTTGCCAACGCCACCGATGCACGGGAGAGATCGGTCGCCGCCATCCGTCGTCCGCCGTCTGCCGTCTCAGTATTTGTGCTTTGACACGCTGCCCGGCATCACGCATACTGAAAGCCGGATGAAGCAGACCATCCTCGTACTCCCGTAGCGCACACGCCGCCGAACGGCGTGTGCGCCTGATGCCCTCCGGAAGCCCCGGAGGGTTTTTTCATCCCCAAAGCCAACCGAGGAACCACGATGAGCACCGGTGCAGACATCCTGATCAGAGCCCTCGAGCACGAGGGGGTCGATGTCATGTTCGGTGTACCGGGCGGCGCCATCCTCCCCGCCTACGACCCCATCCTGGCCAGCCCTATCCGCCACATCCTGGCCCGCCACGAGCAGGGCGCCGGGCACATGGCCGAGGGGTACGCCTGGGCGACCGGACGGGTCGGGGTGTGCATCGCCACGTCCGGGCCCGGGCGCCACCAACCTGGTCACCCCGCTGGCGGACGCCCTCATCGACTCGGTTCCGCTGGTGGCGATCACCGGGCAGGTTCCCACCCACGCCGTCGGCAACGACGCCTTCCAGGAGGCGTACACCACCGGGATCACCATGCCCGCCACCAAGCACAACTACTTCGTGACCGACGTCGAGGAGATCCCCGACATCGTCCACGAGGCGTTCCACATCGCCGCCACCGGCCGGCCCGGCCCGGTGCTGGTCGACGTGCCCAAGGACGTCCTCAACCGCCCGACGACGTGGCGCGATCCGTCCCCGCTCAACCTCCCCGGTTACAAGCCGACGAGCGACGGTCACCCCAAGCGGATCAGGGAAGCGGTCGAGTTGATCGGCGCCGCCCAGCGACCGGTCCTCTATGTCGGCGGCGGTGTGATCAAGGCCAATGCGCCACGCCGAACTTGCGAAGATTCGCCGAGCAGGCCGGTGTCCCGGTGACCACCACGCTCATGGGGCGAGGCGCCATCCCCGACGACCACCCGCTGGCGCTGGGGATGCCGGGGATGCACGGCACCTACACCGCCATCACCGCCCTGCAGAAAGCCGACCTGCTGATCGCGATCGGGGTCCGGTTCGACGACCGGGTGACCGGCAACCCAGCCAGCTTCGCCACCGGGGCCAAGGTCATCCACGCCGACGTCGACCCGGCGGAGATCGGGAAGGTGCGGGTGGCGGACATCCCGATCGTGGGCGACGCCCGGCGTGTCCTCGTCCAGCTGATCGAGGCATGGGGCACGCGCCCAGCACCCGACCGGTCCGAGTGGCTCGAGACCCTGGAGGGCTGGCAGCGGCGTTACCCCCTCCGCTACGACCAGCGACCCGACGGGCCGATCAAACCCCAGTTCGTGGTCGAGGAGCTTCACCGCCTCACCGGCGGCGACGCCATGCTGGTGGCGGGTGTCGGCCAGCACCAGATGTGGGCATCGCAGTTCTGGCGTTTCACCGAGCCGCGGCGATGGATCAACTCGGGAGGGCTGGGGACGATGGGCTTTGCCGTCCCGGCCGCGATCGGGGCCAAGGCGGGGCGACCCGACGAGCTGGTCTACGCCATCGACGGCGACGGGTGCTTCCAGATGACCCTCCAGGAACTGATCACCGCCGCCACCGAGGAGATCCCGATCAAGGTCGCGGTGATCAACAACGGCGCCCACGGGATGGTCAAGCAGTGGCAGAAGCTCTTCTACGGCGGCCGGCTCTCCGCCAGCCTGCTCGGAGACAAACTCGACTACCCCAAGCTGGCCGAGGCGATGGGGTGCGTCGGGCTCCGGGCGGAGACCCCCGACGAGGTTGCTCCCGCCATCGAGAAGTCGCTGGCGGTGGACGACCGGCCGGTGGTGGTCGAGTTCGTGGTCGACCCCGATGAGATGGTCTTCCCCATGGTCCCCGCCGGTGGCTCCAACGACGACGTCATCCTCGGGCTCGAAGGAACCGCCGTGGGTGTCGAATCAGCGAGCGATCTGCCATGAGAAGGACGGCAGACGGCAGACGGCAGACGGCAGCCAGAAGCCCGAGCGGCGCTCGCCACTCGTTCTAGGTACTAAGTACTCAGTACTGAGTACTGCGAGCCGAAGGCTCGCCTGATGCACCACATCCTTTCGGTTCTCGTCGAGGACAAGCCGGGGGTGTTGGCGCGGATCGCTTCGTTGCTGGCGAGGAGGGGGTTCAACATCCACTCGCTGGCGGTCGGACCGACCGCCGAGGAGGGGATGTCGCGGATGACCATCGTGGTCGATGCCCCCGAGTTGGAGCAGGTGAAGAAGCAACTCCACAAGCTGATCAACGTGGTCCGGATAACCGAGCTCGCCCCCGAGTCGTCGGTCGAGCGGGAGATCATGCTGGTCCGGGTCTCCACACCGCCGGGCAAGAGGGGCGAGGTACTCGAGGTGGCCGCCATCTTCAAGGCGGTGGCGGTGGATGTCGGGCCGGTGTCGATCGCCTTCCAGGTAGCGGGCACGCCGGGCAAGGTCAACGACTTCCTGGATCTGGTCAGGCCCTACGGGATCGTCGACCTGGTCAAGTCGGGCCGGATCGCGGTGGCCCGAGAGCCGAAGGTCAAGGGCGGCAAGTTGCGGGCGGTCGGTTAAACGAGAGCGAGGCTGAGCGAAATGGCAACCATCTGGTACGACGGCGATGCCGACCCGTCGATCATCCGCGGCCGGCGGGTGGCGGTGATCGGGTACGGGAGCCAGGGGCATGCCCATGCGCTCAACCTCACCGAGTCCGGAGTCGAGGTGACGGTCGGGCTCCGGGCAGGCTCAGCCAGCGTGGCCGCCGCCGAGGAAGCCGGGCTGCGCGTCACCACCCCGGCCGACGCCGCCGCGTCGTCGGATCTGGTGATGCTGCTGGTCCCCGACCAGCACATGGGCGACATCTACCGGGCCGACGTCATGCCCAACCTCGACGCCGGCGACGCCCTCTTCTTCGCCCACGGGTTCAACATCCACTTCGGCGAGATCGAGCCACCAGAGGACGTCGACGTGGTGATGGTGGCGCCCAAAGGACCCGGACACCTGGTGCGCCGCACCTACACCGAGGGATCCGGGGTCCCCTGCCTGCTCGCCGTTCACCAGGACGCAACCGGGAAGGCACACGACCTCGGGCTCTCATATGCCTGGGGAATCGGTGGGACCAGGGCCGGGGTGCTCGGGACCACATTCGCCGAGGAGACCGAGACCGATCTGTTCGGCGAGCAGGTCATCCTCTGCGGTGGGATCTCCGCCCTGATCAAGGCCTCGTACGACACACTGGTCGAGGCGGGATACCAGCCGGAGTCGGCCTACTTCGAGACACTCCACGAGTTGAAGCTGATCGTGGACCTGCTCTACGAGGGCGGGCTCTCCTGGATGAGGTACTCGGTGTCGGACACCGCCGAGTACGGCGACTACACCCGGGGCAACCGGATCGTCACCGACGAGACCAAGGCCGAGATGCGCCGCATCCTCGAAGAGGTCCGCTCCGGCGCCTTCGCCCGCGAGTGGATGGCCCAGGCTCGCGAGGGCGCACCCTTCCTCCTCGAGAACCGCGCCGCCGAGCGCGAGCAACCCATCGAGCAGGTCGGCCGCGAGCTGCGGCAGATGATGCCGTTCTTGACGCCTCAGGATGCTCCATGAGGGCCTTGCGGCGGACGGCGGACGGCGGACGGCGGACGGCAGCCAGAACCCGGCTCCGGGGCCTGGCGCTTACCGGGCCGGGCAGCCTCACAGGCTGACCCGGCCGGCCACTTCCGTCTTCCGACTTCCGTCTTCCGTCTCAAGGAGCGAACGCAGTGAGCGACTCTGACAAGCTGATCATCTTCGATACCACGCTGCGCGATGGGGAGCAGGCGCCGGGGATCGCGCTGACACCGGACGAGAAACTGGCCATCGCCCATCAACTGGCGCGGCTGCAGGTAGACGTCATCGAGGCCGGGTTCGCCGCATCGTCCGACGGCGACTTCGAAGCGGTCTCCCGGATCGCATCGGAGGTGAAGGGGTCGGTGATCGCCTCGCTGGCCCGTGCCCATCCCGATGACATCGACCGCGCCTGGGACGCGGTCAAGCACGCCGAGAAGCACCGCATCCACGTCTTCATGTCCACCTCGCCGATCCACATGGAGAAGATGCTCCGGATGACCCCGGACGAGGTGATGGCTGCGTCGGTCGAGGGGGTCCGTCGGGCCCGGGGCTACACCGACGATGTCGAGTTCTCCCCTCAGGACGCCACCCGCTCCGACCCCGAGTTCATGATCGAGGTGTGCCGGCGGGCGGTCGAGGCCGGCGCCACCACCGTCAACATCCCCGACACCGTCGGGTTCGCCACCCCGGCCGACTTCGTCGAGTTGATGCGGCGGGTGTACGCCGAAGTCAAGGGCGACCGGGATGACGTGATCATCTCGGTCCACTGCCACAACGACCTGGGTCTGGCGGTGGCCAACTCGCTTTCGGCGATCCACGCCGGGGCACGCCAGATCGAGGGCGCCATCAACGGTATCGGCGAGCGGGCCGGGAACACCTCGATCGAGGAGATCATCATGGCGGTCTCCACCCGTCCCGATGCCTTCGGGGTCGAGGTGGGGGCCGATACCACCCAACTCTTCGAGACCTCGCGCCTCGTCGCCCGGCTCACCGGATACCCGGTGCAGTACAACAAGGCGGTGGTGGGGCGCAACGCCTTCGCCCACGAGTCGGGGATCCACCAGCACGGTGTGCTCCGCGCCCGCGAGACCTACGAGATCATGGACGCAGCCGCCGTGGGTCAGACGGCGGCGCAGATCGTGCTCGGCAAGCACTCCGGCCGGGCCGGGTTCGCCGACGCCCTGGCCCGGATCGGCGTCACCCTCGACGACGAGGCCTTCGTCAGGGCGTTCGCCCGGTTCAAGCAGCTGGCCGACCGCAAGATCCAGATCGGCGAGGAGGAGTTGCGCGCCATCGTCGAGGACGAGGTGGAGGAGCCGGAGGACCGGGTGCGGCTCGTATCGCTCCACGTGTTCGGGGGCAACGACGTCACCCCCACCGCCGACGTGCAGGTCGAGATCGACGGGACGGTGCAAAAGTTCCGGGGCGAGGGCGACGGCATGATCCACGCCGCATTCGCCGCCCTACGCCGCGCCTTCGGATCGGATGCCCGGTTGGTGGACTACCGGGTGGAGCCGGTCACCGCCGGCGCCGACGCTATGGCCGAGGTCAACGTCATTGTGCAGACCGACGGCGCCACCTACCGCGGCCACGGTGTCCACACCGACGTGGTCGAGGCGTCGGCCGAGGCTTTCTGCAACGCCCTCAACAAGGTCAACCAGGGCATTCCTTCGGTCCCCCCGCAGGGGCGAAGGGCCCCGCTGCGGAGCAGCGGGTAGGGGCTGCCGGACTCCCAACGATGCTCGACACGAGGCACTCACACCTCTGGGAATGAACCAGCCCCCCTCCCTCGACGCCTACGGCGTCGGGTACTCCCCCCGCCGGGGGCAGCGTGAGAAGAAGCCTACGGGCAACTGACCAGTCTGGCGTCGGGGAGGTAGCGCTCGCACTCTTCCTCGGTGAGGCTCCTGGTCACCCTGCTCTCGGCCAGGTCGATCATCCGATCTGCGTCGAGGAGGAAGGTCCGCACCACGTGGCCTTGTTCCATGCTGCCGTCGATGTAGAGCAGTTCGCCATCCGGTCCGAACGCCACCGGACGAGGGACGTCGGGCGTCCTGGCCAATTCGTGGAGCACCTGGCCGGTGTGGATGTCCCAGAGCCGTATGTTCGGGTCGTGGGCCGCCGTGGCGAGAACCCCGTCCGGTCCAAGGGCGATTTGTCCCACCCCGCCGCTGCCCACCTCCTCGTTCATGACCATGGCCTCCTCGACCGTTGCGCCCGCCACCAACGCCTCGACATCCACCACCCAGGCGTGGCCGTTCTGCCCTCCAGTGGCGAGGTATTGCCCAGTGGGGTCGAATGATATGGACAGCGGGATCTCGCTCTTCGAATGAGATCTCGGCGACCACTTCGCCGGTGACGATGTCGTGGATCTCGACCACCTCGAAGCCGACGTTGACCGCCAGATAGCGGTCTGCCTCGAAGACCCCGGGTGGATTGAACAGTGCATTGGCGCCCACCAGCGGACGCTCGCCCAGGTCGAGCAGCACTTCACCGGTGAGCACATCGATCACCCTCGATCGCAGGTCGATATCGGCACCTACGTTTTCGGGTGAGCACTGCGACATCATGCCTGAAACCTCGCCGCCATCGAGCGCGAGCATTGCCCCGTCGCTGCTGAACCCCTTTGGCCAGACGCATGGGGGAAGTTGGTCGACCGGTTCGCCGGTTGTCATGTGCTCGATCGACGCCTCGAGGAGCGGTTCGCCCGTCCCGGGGACGAGATCCGGCGGGATCACGGCGAGCAACCGCCAGTCCGGGCTCACCGGTGCCGGGAGGAACCAGTTCATCGCCCCGTCTACCGAGCCCAGGATTGCACCGCTGTCGGATGCGTACCGGGTGATCTTGCCACCACCCGTGGTGACCGCGATCTCGCTGCCAGTCGGAGACACGACCATTTTGACGGGTCCCGGGGAGGACGAGATGTTCTGTCCGGAGTCGATGGGAATCACATCCGAACCCGCCGGTCCAGCAGGTGTGATGTCCCAAACCCGGGTGCCCCCGGCGAATGGGGCGCTGTAGAGCCGGTCACGGGTGGGGTCGAAGGCGACGTCGTTTACGGCGGCGGGGTGCCCGGCCAGGGTCATGATCTCGGATCCGTCTTCCAGGTCGAGCACCGTGATCACCCCCCCGGTCCCGTAGGTCGCCAGCCAGCCACGGGCCGGGTCAACCTCCGGAAGTTCGGTTCTGCTTGAGCGCCACAGGAGCGATTTCGACTCGAGGTCCCAAACCTGGGTATCGGAGCCCACCAGCACCAACCGGCCACCTACCGGGTCGACGCCGATAGCGGCTTCGCTGGCGTCGTCAAAAGGAATGTCGTCGATGTCCAGGTCCTCTACCTCTCGCCCGGTCGTCACGTCGTAGAACGTGACGCGGTCGTCCCCGCGTCTGGCCACCACCAGAGTGCTCTCGTCGAGGAAGCGCTCCGACGTGCTGTTGCCGGGTATCTGAAACGAATTGACCTCGGTCATCGACGGGGACCGCCACACCGTGACCGGCCGCTCTTCGCTTCCCTCATGACCCACGGCGATGAGGAGAGTGCCGTCGGAGCTCCAGTGCGGCACCGGCCATTCGTCGTTTACAGGCAGCCGTACCACCTCTTCACCGGTTGCGGCGTCCCACACGGCTATCGACCCATCATCACCGTCGGCATCGGGCCCGTGCCCCACCGCAAGCAGCGTGCCGATTGGGCTGAACTCAACGCCGAAGACAAATTGTGGGCCGGTGAGTGTTCTCAGCTCATCTCCGGTCACCGGATCCCAGACGACGACCGCATCTTCGCCAACGGCGGGCGTCGCCAAGAATGCGCCGTCGGAGCTGACGGCCACGCCGAACAAGCCGCCCTCGATCACCGACTCGAGCCGCGAGTTCTGGACCGCGCCCTGCAAGGCGGTGAGCGTGGCCGGTGTCACCGGATCTCCGGCGTCCTCCGAAACCTCTGCCGCTTTGAGCGCCAGCAGAATGGCCAACTCGGGATCTTCGTCGAGAACCGCTTCCGACGCCCCGGCCAGCCCGTATACCCCTCCCCGCCGAGCCTCATCCTGCGCAAGCCCGCGCTGCCACAACGCCAGCCCGGCGAGCACGATGGCCACCGACAGCCCCCCGGCCAGCAGCCCGATCAAGTACCCGGCGGCGACGTTTCGCCGTCCTGGTCTCGGAATCTCTCAGCTCGCGGCTCGCATCCAAGAGCTCCGATTCCTCTCTCGACGGAGCGATATCGGTGCTCTGCGCCCACCGCTCTGCCTGATCCAGCCGACCGCCACGAAGGAGGAAACCCGGGTCACCGCCCGAGTCCGCCCACTCCCGGGCGGTGGCGCCTATGCGCCGCTGGACGAGGAGGTTCTCCCGCTCGGCGTCTATCCAACCGGCGAGACGATCCCATTCCCGCAGCAGCGCCTCGTGGGCCACCTCGACTGTGGGACCCCTGGTGACCGGGTCCCGGTCGTAGGAGAGCAGACGGAAGGACCCGAACTGGCGGAGCACGGTGTCGAGCGCCGCCTGGTCGACCGCCAGGCTCTTGAGCTCGGCCTGACGCACCCGGCGACGGGTGTCACCGGATAGCTCGTCGACCGCGACCAGCCGGAGGAAGACCTGGCGGGCGACCATGCTTCCCCTCGGGTGAGAGCCCCTCGTACAACTCCTCGGCTCTCCGCCCCAGCGCCCCCGCCACCCCGCCGGTGGAGCGGTAGGCGTCGAGGGTGAGCAGATTCCCCTGGCGACGGTTGAACAGTTCGGTCAATGCGTATTGGAGGAGAGGAAGTGCGCCCGGGCTGGTCCGCCACGTCGCGGATGATCTCCCCCACGAGCCCCGGCTCCAGGTCGACCCCGACGGCGCGCGCCGGTGCTGCGATCGCCTGGGCAAGCCCCTCCTCGGTCGGCGGGCTCACCGTGACCAGCCCGGCACTCATCAGATCGCCGAACTCGGGGTACTCGAGCGGCCGGTCGAAGAAGTCGGCGCGCATGGTGAGAACGACGCGCATCCGGCTCCGCTCGTCTGTGGCGATGGTCACCAGGCTGTCGAGAAAGAGCCGGCGTGTCTCCTCGGCCCCGACGGCGGAGAACAACTCCTCGAACTGGTCGATCACGAGGAGCAGACGGCTGTCGTCGGCCGGGAGGATCTGCTTGGTGACCCGCAACAGCCCGCGCTCATCCGAAATCAACTCGTCGATGCACTCGGGTGGTCTCTCCACGGCCACCCGCATCAGAGCCGCTTCCAGCTCCTCGAACGGGTAGGAACCGGGGAACATGTCGGTGACCAGCCAGTCCTTCGAGCCAAGCCCACCTGCCCTCAGGGCGGGGATGAGACCGGCACGCACCACCGAGGACTTGCCGCTTCCGGAAGGTCCTACCACGGCAACCACCGGGTGGGCGCCGATTGCCCGGAGCAACTCGTCGACCAGCACGTCGCGCCCGTGGAAGTCGAGGGCATCGGTCTCGGCGAAGGAGCGCAGGCCCTTGTATGGGTTGCGAACTCCCCCACTCGCCGCTGTTGCATCGTCGGTCTCCGCGATCGCCACCACGTCGGTGCCAACGGCACGTCGCACGGCACGCAGGAAGTCCTCAGCCTTTTCGTACCGGTTCCCCGGCCGATCGTCGGTAGCCCTGCGCAGCACTGCATCGAGTTCTGACGGCAGACCCGGGCGGGCGTCCACAACCGAGGGCAGGGGGCGGCGGCCCGCCGGGTACACGCCGGTGAAGAGATGAAATGCCAACACGCCGAGACTGAAGATGTCAGCTTCCTGTGTCAGCAGTTCGCCTCGGACCTCTTCCGGGGGGAGGTAGGCGAGCGACGACGTGATCGGGGTTCCGGCCGGATCGATGAGCCGGAGCGCGATCCCGAAGTCCCCCAGATAGGCGTTGCCCTCCTCGTCGAGGAGGATGTTGCCCGGCTTGATGTCACGGTGGATCAGCCCGCGGCGGTGGGCATATCCCAGGGCGGCGCCAACCTCGTCCAGTAGCTGGAGCGCCTGCCCCCAGGTTCCAGGGACCGGGCCTCATTGCTTCGGCCAGGCTCCCGCCCTCGGAGCAGCGGCATGACGAGGTAGGCGCCCTCGGGGTCACGCCAGTAGTCGAGCAACCCGACGATATGGGGGTGCTCCAACTGGGCGATCAGTTGAGCCTCGGCCTCGAAGCGCATCAGGAAGTCCGACCTGTTGACGTATTCGGGTCGGATCACCTTGATCGCCACCTCGCGCCCCACCGACGGTTGATAGGCCCGGTAGACGTATCCGAAATCCCCCTCCCCGATCTGCTCTCGGAGTTCGTACCCGCGGACCGTCCGACCCGTCCCGAGTTCGGTGGCATCTGACTCCGCAGATCGAGGCGTCGACGAGTCATCCGCGGCCAAGTCGAGTCCGGCGTCCTGCTCGAGGATCCGCTGTTCGAGGTCGCGCAGTTCCGATGAGGGTTCGATGCCCAATTCCTCACCGAGCAGGGTGCGAGCCCGTTGATAGGCGCGGAGCGCCTCGGCCTGACGCCCCGAGCGGTAGAGGGCGAGCATCTGGAGGCCGCGAAGACGCTCCCTGTAGGGGTACTCCCTGACCAGGGTCTCCAACTCGCCGACAACAGAGGCATGGTTCCCCACCACCAGGGCGGCTTCGACCCTGCTCTCCACCGCAGTGACACGCAACTCGTCGAGACGGGCGACCTCGGCCATCAGCGCCGGTGCCCCGCTCAAGTCGCCGTAGGGCAAGCCGTGCCACAGCTCGAGTGCTTCCTGGAGCGTGGCGAGGGCGGAAGCCGGATCGGAGTCGAGCTCTCTTCGGCCATCGGTGACCAGGCGCTCGAAGCGAAGGGCGTCCAGCGAATCGTCGGCGACCACCACCCGGTAGCCGTCACCCTCCCGGGCGATCTCCCCCCCAAGCTCCTTGCGGAGCAGCGAGACGTAGCTGTGCAGGGTGGCCTTCGCCGCCTCCGGTGGCTCACCCGCCCACACGGCATCGATCAGGGCGTCCTGCGAGACGACTTTGTTGGCGCTGGCGAGCAACACGGCCAGCACCATCCGCTGCCGAGGGCCCCCGAGCGTTCTCGCCTCCCCGGATTGGACCGCGCTGAGCGGTCCTAGAACCCGGTACTCCACGCCGCCAATTCTCGCAGGTTCGGCGCTCGACCAGTCGTCCACAGGTCGGGAGTCTCCCTTGGGACGCTTTAAGGACTCTTGGAGCCGGCTTTGCGAGCCGAAAGCCCGCTCGCCAAGCCGATCCCCAGGAATTTGCAATTCGCCGGTCGTACAAGTGACTCCGACGCCGAATAGCGACGAGGAGGTTGCGATGGCTGTTACAGCGAAGACAGAGACACTCGAGCGGGAGCTGCTCCACAGGGAGAGCGCCAACCAGGGACGACAGGTCACCTTTTGGGTGATCGGAGTGGCAGCGGTGCTGATCGGGCTGGCCGTCGCCCTGTGGGCCCAGTGGCAGCCGGTGGAGCGGTCGGCAGCGATAACGCAGTCCCAGACGATCATCCGGGAGGCCCCGGCGCTGACTGGGCAACCGGGAAGGATCACCTACACCAACGTGCAGGCACGCGAAGCGCTGGCCGGACTGGGCGGAACCCCCGCACAGATCACCTACACCAACGTGCAAGCGCGGGAAGCGGTGGCCGGACTCGAGCGCAACCCCCGCAGCGATCACCTACACCAACGTCCAGGCTCGCGAAGCGCTGGCTGTACTCGGCGGGACACCAGCCCACATCACCTACTCCAACGTCCAGGCACGCGAGGCGGTGGCCGGACTGGGCCGGCTACCAGTACCGATCACCTACTCGGACGTCCAGGTTCGGGAAGCACCGTGAACCAGAGCTGAGTCGCTCACTCGGCACCAAGAGCCGGGTTCGCAGAGACCACAAGGTCGAGTGCGGATCCGGCTCTTTCTATTGAGCCACGGGATGGTTCCACTCCCGCGTCGTTCAGCCGCAGAGTGGGAGGGTGGCGGTGGCTCGGATCAGGTCGAGTGTCTGGTGGAGCAGGGCGTCGGCGTCGCGCTGACCGCTGCCGACCAGATCCCAGCGCCGCTGTGCGGCGTGGGCCACGATCACCCGGTCCTCCTCGAGCAGCGCGAGGAAGCTCGATGCCAGCCGTTGCCCGGCATCGCTGAGCCGGCTCCGATCCAGCCTCCGTACCCCGCTTTCAGCGGCGGCGAGCGACCCGTCGAGCCGAGCCGGTTCCTCGGAGAGGCCCCCGGCTGCGGCCGCCCTTGTCACCGCGATGTCGGCCCTGTCGTGAGCATCGAGCGCCCGCCCGAACGCGGCCGAGACCTCCATCTCGCACTCGGCAATGACCGTGGCCGGGTTCGGCTCGGATGGGGTAACCGCCGCAGGGCCACTCCGCACCGCGGTGCCTGCCCAGAGGGCGATCCCAACTACCACTATGGCCCCGGTCCAGAGCGACACCCTCTCGGCGACGCTGGGGCGATGGACCCGTCGCGGGGCCGGTGAGCTCGGGCGCGTTGCAGTTTGTGATGGCGAAGGCGGCGGCGGTGCAGTGGCACCGGACGCAGGTGTCGATGCAGCGCGCTGTCGCCCCAGGATCACGCGGTAGGCCTGGTTGATCGCCCTGGCCTCCTCCTCCCGGCCGGGAGCGACGTCGGGGTGGACCGACCGGATGGCGCGGCAGGTAGGCGCGCCGCACCTCCTCCGGTGACGCCGACGGGTCTACGCCAAGTGTCCGATATGGGTCGGGAATCTTGTCGCTCGTCACGTCGTCATCATCGTCGCTGCGCTGCTGGGTTGCGTCGGACGGTGGGCATTAGCGTGCCGACGATGTCCAGCTACCGGATTGCAGTGATCGGAGGCGATGGGGTCGGTCCCGAGGTCACCGCGGTGGCGCTCGAGGCGATGCGGACCGCGGGTCGCAGGTTCGGGTTCACCATCGAAGAGAACTCGTACGATCTCGGTGGCGAGCGCTACATGCGCACCGGCGAGGTTCTCCCCGATGGCGTGCAAGCGGAGTTGGCGGAGCACGACGCCATCATCCTCGGCGCGGTTGGCACCCCTGCGGTCCCGCCCGGTGTCCTCGAGCGGGGGCTGCTGCTCCGGCTCCGATTCGACTTCGACCTCTACGTCAACCTGCGACCGGTCAGGCTATATCCAGGTGTCCCCTCACCGGTGGCCAACCTCACACCAGACCAACTCGACCTGGTGGTCGTCCGGGAGAACACCGAGGGCCTGTACGCAGGCGCCGGGGGCGTTCTCCGCCGTGGAACCAGCCTCGAGGTTGCCACCCAGGAATCGCTCAACACCTACCACGGGGTGGAGCGGGTCGTCCGGTACTCATTCGGTCTCGCCGAGCGGAGGCGCCGCAAACTCACCCTGTGCCACAAGACGAACGTGCTCACTTGGGCGGGCGACCTATGGCAGAGGACCGCGGCGAAGGTCGGAGCCGACTATCCCTCGGTCGAGCTCAACTACGTCCACGTAGACGCCGCTTGCTTGTACCTGGTGACCGACCCGCAACGGTTTGACGTGATCGTCACCGACAACCTCTTCGGCGACATCATCACCGATCTGGGCGCGGCCATCCAGGGCGGGATGGGGGTTGCCGCCTCGGGGAACATCGACCCTGAGAGGAACAGCCCCTCGATGTTCGAACCGGTCCACGGTTCGGCACCCGACATCGCCGGCAGGGGTTGGGCCAACCCAGCGGCGGCGGTGCTGTCGGCGGCGATGTGTCTCGACCACCTCGGCGAAGCCGAGGCCGCGGGAGCGGTCGAAACGGCGGTCGCCACGGTGCTACCCACCCTCGCCGCCATGGGAGGCCCCGATATGGGTGCGAGCACCTCCGAGATAGGCGAGCGGATCGTGGCCGCAATCGAGACCGCGCCCTAGCTCCGCCTCTTTCCGTCCGCCGTCCGCCGTCCGCCGTCTGATTAGAGATCGAAGGCCCTCACCAGAAAGCTCGCCATCTCGGCACGGGTCACCGGCTGATCGGGGCAGTACCTTGCGGTTCCGCAGCCGTTGGTGACACCGGCAGCGGCGATGGCGTCGATGGCGCCCTCATGGGGAGAGCCATCGTCATCCGTGAAGACGTCGGTGCCGGGGTCGCCCAGGTCGAGGGCACGGGCTAGGAGGCTGGCCATCTCTGCTCGCGAGACGTTCTCCTCCGGGCAGAACCGGCCGGTGGCGCACCCCAGCGTGATCCCGGCTTTGGCGACCGCGTCGATCGCCCACTCGTGGACCGAGCCATCGTCGTCGGCGAAGGCATCACGACCCGGATCGCCGAGACCAAGCGCTCTGGCGAGGAAGCTCGCCATCTCCCCCCGTGTCACCGGGTCCTCCGGGCAGTAGATCCCCGCGCCGCAGCCGTTGGTCACACCGGACGCCGCCAGCCGGTTGATGGCCGCCTCGTGGGTTGATCCGTCGTCGTCGGTGAAGGCACCGCTCGGCGTGAGGCTCTCCATGAAGACGACCGATATCCAGACGAGACCACCGTCGGCCACGACCCCAACCCCGATCGAATCCCATCCACCGAGAACGTTATCCCGGTGCCCGGTCGAGGCCATGAATGCCTCGTGGACAACACCCACAGATGAGCCGAATCCGACGTTCTCCCCGAGACTCGCCCAGCCGGTGGTCACCGATGACAGATCCGTGTTGTGGTACAGCTGATCGGCATCGGCCATCCGCTGTGCTTGCGCCTCGGCATCGTCGGCGAGATCAGGATGCCACACCAGGTCGGGCAAACCCTCGGCGGCCCGGGAATCGTTGGTCAGGTCGAGCAGGTGCTGTTCGGGTGAGTCGGCCAAGGCGAGCGCCGACGGCCAGCCGTGGCCGGCAGACGCCATTGGCGCCGCGATGAGCAGCGTCTGGAGCAGCACCACGAGAAGGGCCCCTAACCTCCACGTGCACCTCACCAAACGCGGAAGTCTGAGCGGTGGGATAGGTCCAGGCTCCAGCGTTCGCCGTGGCCCGGCACCATAGCGCCTCCCCCCAGGCGGTGTCAGGCCGGGGTGTCGCTCGCCGGAGCCGGGGGCGGATCGATCCTCGGCAGGCGTGGTGCCTGGCGCGATGGTGGTGGATCGAAGCTGGGTGCGGACGGGCCCCAGCGCTCGACGATGCCGAGCACCTCTTCGATCGCCCTGTCCAACTGCGGGTCCCGGCCGGCGGCGTAGTCCTGTGGCGTCATCTCCACCACGATGTCCGGGTCGGTCCCGTAGTTCTCCACGCTCCAACCCACGTCCTCGAACCAAAAGGCGAACTCGGGCTGGGTGGTGACGGTCCCGTCCACCAGTAGATGACGCGGCCATATCCCGACAACACCGCCCCAGGTGCGTACCCCGATGAGGGGACCGAGCCGATAGAGCTTGAAGGAGTGGCAGAAAATGTCGCCGTCGGACCCGGCGTGCTCGTTGGTCAGGGCCACCATTGGCCCCAACGGGGCGTCATCGGGATACGGGTCCGGCTGCCCCCACCGGGTCACGGTGTACGCCACCCGCCGACGTGTCAGCTTCTCGAGCAACAGTCCGGAGACGTTGCCCCCTCCGTTGTTGCGCACATCGATGACGAGCCCGTCGCGATCGACCTCGCCACCAAAGTAACGGTGGAACTCGGAGAAGCCCCTCGACCCCATGTCTGGGATGTGGACATACCCCACCGTGCCGTCGCTGCGGTCGTGGACCTTGGCCCGGTTCGCCTCGACCCAGTCGCGGTAGCGAAGCGGGAACTCGTTGCGCAGCGTCACCGCCGCCACCGACCGGGGCTTGCGCCGGCCGCGCTGCAACGTCAGCAGCACCGGACGGCCAGCCCGGTCCACCAGCCGCTCGTATGGCATGGACCCGTCGAGTGCCACCCCGTCGATCCCGATGAGCCGGTCGCCCTCTGCGACCTCGAGCCCCGGTGTTGCCAACGGAGATCGGGAGGCTTCGTCCCAGGAGTCGCCACGGGGTATTCGGGCCACCCTCCACGACCGACCGCTCCGCTCCAGATCGGCGCCGAGGAACCCTTGGAACCACCCTGGCTCGGGGCGGTAGTCGCCGCCCAACTCGTAGGCGTGCGACGTGCCCAACTCCCCCTGCATCTCCCAAAGGAGGTCGGAGAACTCTGAACGGGAGCCAACACGGTCGACCAAAGGGAAGTAGCGGTCGTGGACGGCAATCCAGTCGATCCCGGCCATGTCGGGCGTCCAGTACTGGTCTCGCTGCAGCCGCCAGGCCTCGCGGAACATCTGACGCCACTCCTCGCCGGGGACGACCTCGAGCCGGACCCTGCTCAGGTCGAGCCATCCGGTCTCCCGGCTTGGCTTGTCGTTCGACTTGTCGCCCTCCTTGAACCCGACGGCGACCACACGGACCTTCTTGCCGGCGAGCACCCCGAGCACCTTGCCGTCCATCGAAACCGTCATGTCGAGCACACCCTCGATGACGGGCTCGACCTTCTCCTGGGCGAAGTCCCAGGCCTCGATCTTGCCCTTTGGCTCAGGTGGACCATCGGGCGCCGGTTGCGCCAGCGTCCCCTCCACCGGATAGGAGGTGAAGAGGACCCGGCCCCGCCCCCCGAGCACGCGGCCGTAACGGCCCTCGGCAACGGGGAAAGCGACGACTCGGTCTTCGATCCCGTCGAAGTCGATCTCGACCTCGGGAGCTGCCGGTTCCTTGGCGGATGCTGCGTCGCCCGCCCCCGGTTTGCCGGCGTCGGCCTTGGCGGCACCCTCCCCCGGACCGGCAGGCTGGCCCGGTGCCCGTGGCTGCCTCTGGGTGGCGGAGAACGGGGAGGGCTCGGTTGCCCGAAGCGTCACCAGGTGGGGACGTCCCCCGCGGGGGAATCCGTAGTCGTGGTAGTGCCCGTCGTATACGGGGTCGAAGACCCGCCACGAGATGAAGTAGAGGTGCCGGCCCTCGGGGTCGAATGAAGGTCCGACGTCGACGAAATCGGATCTGGTGACCTGTCGGTTGCGCCCGGTCACCGTGTCGTGGACGAAGATGGCCGAGCGCCGCGGCGCGGTGTATGCGGAGTACGCGAGCCAGCGCCCGTCAGCCGACCAGGCCATCCCTTGTATCCGCTCGTAGTCGCTGCGGGCGATCTGCTTGGTCCGTCCCTGCGCCAGGTCGACGATGATCAACTCCTGGCGCTGGTTGCTCAGCGCCACCCTGTCTCGCCCGGCGGGCGCCGCCACCAGGTCGGTCGGGCGGCCGATGTCACCCTTTATCACCCGCGATGGAGCGGTGCCGTCGGCGCTCCACACCACGATCGCCTCCTCACCCTCGGCGTCGCTGAGGGTGACAAGACGCTCGCCGTCGGGGAGCCAGGTAGCAAGACGCTGTCGCACCGACGACGCCGGACCGTGACGGACCGGGGCTCCCTCCCAGAGCGGGATGGTGACGGCCGCTCCCCGGGCGACCAGCGCCACGGAGTGGCCCTTCGGGTGGAGGTCGATCGTCTCCAGATGGCGTCCGGGGGCCATGAAGCGACGGGCCCGCTGCGGGCGGGCGCTCGGGGTACGGATCTCGAGCTGCGTCGTGGTCTCCTCGACCGGGTCGAACAACCAGAGATCGGCGCCGACGTGGTAGACGATCCTCCGCCCGTCGCTGCTCGGGAACCGGGCGTAGTAGTCCTCGTGGTCGGTGTGCCTCTCCAGCCCCCGCCCGGTCGGGGCGACCGAGTAGAGGTTCCCCGTCCCCTCGTGGTCCGAGAGGAAATAGATGCGTCGCCCGATCCACATCGGGTTGGCCAGATTCCCCTCGAGCCGGACGAGCGGCTCGAACTCGCCATTGCCGTTGCGGTCCACCCACAACGTCCCCGTGGTTCCGCCGCGGTACCGCTTCCAGCGCGCCGGGTCGCGGCTGTTGCGGCCGATGACCATTCCCCGGCCACCGCGTTGGAACGAGATCGCCCTCGCCGGTCCCACCTGGAGCAGGTTCGGCTCACCACCCTCGGCGGGGATGGTGTGGATGTGCTGGTCCATCGGGAAGGGACGTCGCCAGTCGCTGGCAACGAGCACCCCCTCTCCGTCGGGGGACCATCCGACCACCTGGGTGTTGACCCCGAGGAAGGTCAGCCGCCGCGGCGGGCCTCCCTCGGTGGCCATCACGTACGCCTCAGGATGCCCCTCGTCGCGGCTGGTGAAAGCCACCGACTCCCCGTCGGGCGACAGCACCGGGAACGATTCGGTGCCGGGGTTCGCCGTCAGCCGCTGGGCAGGCCCGCCACCGACCTCCACCCGCCACAGATCGTCTTCGGAGACGAAGACGATCGTGTCGCCGTTGATAGTTGGGTGGCGGTAGTAGCCGGCTGTCATGGTGGTTGAGTGTCGGAGCGAGCCCCGGGCTAGCTCTCGATCAGCCCCTTCTCGGTGAGCCACTCGGTGGCGATGTCTCCCGGGTCCTGTTGCTCGATGTCGAACTTGCGGTTCATCTCGGTCAGATCCTCCGTCGTCAGTTCGGCGCTGACGCCGTTGACCAGGTCGGCGAACTCCTGGCCATATGCCTCCGCCACCTCGGTGGTTATCACGGGCACGACGTTGTCGGCGGCGAGCATGCTCTGATCGTCCTCGAGCAGCAGCCAGCCCTTGTCGGCGATTATCCCGCTGGTCGAGAAGAGGATGGCGATGTCGATCTCATCGCTCTCCAATGCCTGGACGGTCACCTGGCCGGCGTCGAGCGGTGTGAAGTTGCCGCTGAGATCCACCCCATAGACATCCTGGAGCCCTGGGATGCAGAAGGGGTTGGTCTCGCAGTCGGGCGGCCCTCCCAGGGTGAGATCGGCGCCGTTCTCGGCCAGGTCGCTGAGCGAGGTGATCCCGAACTCCTCTGAGGTCTCGGGGGTGACGACGAAGGCGTTGGTGTCGATGGCGTCGGACACCTCGAGCGCCTGGAGCCCGATCTCGTCTAGCCGCGCCTGGAGCAGCTCGGTGGTGGCCTCGGCGTCACCACTCGCCTCGCCTGCGAAGTCGTTGAGGAATTCGAGCATCGATGCGGCGTACTCGGGTGCGAAGTTGATCTCGCCGGCGTCAAAGGCCTCCATGGACAGGTCGCGGAACCCGGCGAGGCTCTGTACCTCGGTTGTGTATCCGCCATTGGCCAATGCCTGGCTGTATATCTCGGCGAGGATGGCGCTCTCGCCGAAGTCCTGGGCGCCGATGCTGACGGTTGGTCCTTCGATTGCTTCACCGGTGCCGTCACCCGACCCGCAGGCGGCGGCCAGGATGGCCAGCACCAGGGTCGCCCCAACGACACCATTGCGGACGCTGATCCGCATGGGTTTCTCCTTTCGGTAAATGGCACCAGCCGACGGCCGGTGGCGGCGCCACCATAACGGGCCACCCCGCTTTATCTCGCTGGCGATCGCGGGGTTCCGAGCGGCCCGGGTCGATCTCTCAGATTTTCGGGGCGGCCTCGACCTCTGTCCTGTCCTTGGCCCTCGTCCCCGCCGGGAGGACCCACCTCTCACCCACCGTGAAGAACAAGTCGGTAGCGATGGCGAGGAGGGCAACGGAGACACCGCCTATGAATATCTGGACGTCGTCCCCCTGGGCAAACCCGTCAATCACGTAGCGCCCAAGCCCACCCCAGCCGACTAGGGCGCCGAGCGTCGCCGTCGCCACCACCGCCACCGCCGAGACTCTGATGGCGGTCCAGATCACAGGCATCGCAAGTGGCACCTCCACCCCGAGGAGGACCTGTCGCTCCGACATGCCGGTGCCACGCCCCGCCTCGACCGTTGCCCGGTCCACCTGACCGACGCCGGTGTGGGCGTTGGTGAAGATGGGTGGCATCGCCAGTGCCACCAGCGCCACCAGCGTCGGCCAGAAACCGAACCCGAGGCCGATCGACAAGCTGACGGTATAGGCGAGAGCCACCAGCCCAAAGGAAGGTATGGCTCGGCCCAGGTTGACCAAAGAACCGGTGACCAACCCGCCCTTCTTGTAGTGGGCCAGGGTTATCGCCAAGGGCACGGTGAGGGCGACCGCCAGGGCCACCGACAGCATCGATATCCAGATGTGGTCGAAGGTGCGCGTGATCAAGCCACGCTCCCCGGTCCAGTTGGCCGGATCACCCAGCCAGGCGGCGACTTCCTGGAGGAAGCTCAGGTCGCGCCCGCTTTCGATTTGGCCCATGGGGTAAGCGCTCTCTCCGCCGCCACCAGGGCAAGATCAACCACTACAGCAAGCACCGCCGACAGCGCCACACCGAGCAGGATCTCGGTGGGGAAGTCTCTGGACAGTCCTCGCCGTATGAAGAAGCCGTATCCCCCGTAGCCCACGATGAACGTCACCGTGACCAGTCCAATGGTGGTCACCGCCGCCACTCTGATACCGGCGACTATCACCGGAAGCGCCAACGGGATCTGGACACGCCGAAGGATGCCGCGGTCGGTGTACCCCACTCCCCGCGCCGCCTCCACCACGGACGGGGGTACTCCGTCGATCCCGGCAACGATGTTGCGCACCAGGATCAGCAGCGTGTAGCTGACCAGTCCGATCTCTGCGGTGAGCAGGCTGAGACCGGTGAAGGGCACGAGGAGTACGAAGAGGGCGATGCTGGGGATGGTGTAGAGGACACCGGAGATCCACGTGATAGGGGCGTAGCTGCGCCTGTTGCGAAGCGCCACGAGGGCGAGGAGCGCGGAGATGATGAAACCCACCACGACGGCGATCACGGTCAGGGTGATGTGCTCGACGGTGCGCTCCCAGATCTCGTCGCCCTGGTCGACGATCCATTCGAAATCGATCATCGGGACCGCTCACCGACCGCTGCCAACCCAGGGTTGGGGAGTGCTCGGGTGCTCACGCCAGCAGCTCTTTGGAGATCTGGTCGAGGAAGAGCATCCCCAAAAAGCGGTCGCCGTCGAGGACCACCGCCGCCTGGTTGCGGGTGTTGACCACGGCGTCGAGCGCCTCGCGCAGCGTGGCCGCTGCTTGGATCGTGGTCCGGAACTGGCGAGGCACACAGTCGGCCACCTTGGCCTTTCCTTCGAGATCGGTGCCCCACAGCCAGCCGAGCAGACGGTCGCCATCGAGCACGCCGAACCACTCCGTCCCCTCTCGCCGCATCACCTCGGATGCCGCTTCGACGGTGTCGGTGACGTTTGCCATCGGGCCCCTGACCAGGTCCACCGAGGTGAGCGGGATCAACGAGAGCCGCTTGAGCCCCCGGTCCTCACCGAGGAATCCGGCGACGAAGTCGTTGGCCGGTGCGCGGAGCAACTCGTCGGGCGGGGCGTATTGCTCGAGCTTCCCACCGACATTGAAGATGGCAACCCGGTCCCCCAGCTTGATCGCCTCATCGATGTCGTGGGTGACGAAGACGATCGTCTTGTCCAGACGGTCCTGGAGACGGCGTAGTTGCTCCTGGAGCCGGGACCGCACGATGGGGTCCACCGCCCCGAATGGCTCATCCATGAGCAGGACCGGCGGGTCGGCGGCCAGCGCCCTGGCGACGCCGGCACGCTGCTGCTGTCCGCCGGAGAGGGCGGCCGGGTAGCGACGAGCCATCTCCGGGTCCAAGCCGACCAGATCTATGAGCTCAGCGACGCGCTCGATCGATGCGCGCCTTGTCCCACCCGAGGAGCTTGGGCACGGCGGCGATGTTGTCGGCGATCGTGCGATGGGGAAAGAGACCGATCTGCTGGATGACGTACCCGATCCCCCGGCGCAGCACGTGGGGTTCGACCGATGTCACCTCGCGGCCATCGACCTCGATCACCCCTGACGATGGCTCGATCAACCGGTTGATCATCTTGAGGATCGTGGTCTTGCCGCACCCCGATGGCCCCACCAGGATCACCACCTCGCCGCGCGGTATTTCCATAGAGAGCGAGTCGACCGCAGGGTCAGCGGCCCCCTGATATCTCTTGGTGACCGCCTCGAGCCGGATCATGGCATCGGCCATGGGCGGCGAGGGTAGGGGATAGCTGCGTCAACCGTTGGCGACTCGACCGACGGGCTTGGGCTGGGTTAGCTTCGGAGGATGCGCCGCATCGCCACCGAGGTGCTCGTGGTCGGAGGGGGAGCGACCGGCGCCGGAGTGGTGCGGGATGCGGCCATGAGGGGGTTCGCCGCCATCCTGGTGGAGCGACGCGACCTCAGCCACGGGACCACCGGCCGCTACCACGGTCTGCTCCACAGCGGGGGACGCTACGTCGTCAAGGACCCAGAGGCCGCCCGGGAGTGCATCGAGGAGAACCGGGTGTTGCGGCGGATCATGCCCCACTGCCTGGAGGACACCGGCGGCTACTTCGTGGTGACACCGTGGGACGACACCGACTACGTCCCCAAGTTCGTCGACGGCTGCATCGCCGCCGGGATCCCCGTCGAGGAGGTCCCGATCTCGCAGATGCTGCGCGAGGAGCCGTTGCTCAACCCCGAGATAAGCGTCTGTCTCCGGGTCCCGGACGCCTCGGCGGACTCGTTCCTGGCCACCGAGGCGACCGCCGCCTCCGCACGGGAGCACGGGAGCACCGTCCTCACCTACCACGAGGTCACCGAGCTCGTCCGTGAGGGCGACCGGGTGGTGGGGGCGCGCTGTCACGACCTCGTGTCGGGCGAGGACGTGGAGATATCCGCCGACATCGTGGTCAACGCCTCCGGCGCGTGGGCGGGGAAGATCGCAGCAACCGTCGGCCTCGACGTCCAGGTGCTCGCAGGCAAAGGGACGATGTTGGCGATCAACCACCGGGTGGTGAACACCGTGGTGAACCGGTGCAAGATGCCCGCAGACGGCGACATCATCGTTCCCATCCACACGGTGGCGGTGGTGGGCACCACAGATGACCGGGTGGCGGACCCCGACCACTTCGCCATCGAGCCTTGGGAAGTCCGTCTCATGCTCGAGGAGGGGGCCAAGCTCGTCCCCGAGTTGCCTGCAATGCGGATCCTGCGCGCCTGGGCCGGCGTCCGCCCGCTCTATCAGGAGACCTCGGTTGCGGACACCCGTGACATCACCCGCGCCTACACCCTGCTCGACCACAGCACCAGGGACGGGGTGGACGGGATGATCACCATCACCGGGGGGAAGTGGACCAGCTACCGGCAGATGGCAGAGGTGACCGTCGACCGGGTCTGCGCCAAGCTGGGCACCGACCGGACGTGCCGCACTCACATAGAGGTACTCCCCGACCCCGAGCACGGCGATGGCAAGCGGACATATCACAGGCTCGGGGCACGGCTCGCCCGGGTCGAGGAGAACGAGTCGTTCGGCGATCTGATCTGCGAGTGCGAACTGGCGACAAGGAGCGATGTCCAGCGGAGCATCATCGAGAACGAAGCGCGCACCCTGGACGACGTGAGGCGGGACACCCGGGTGGGGATGGGCCCGTGTCAGGGTGGGTTCTGCGCATATCGGGTGACCGCGTTGCTCCACGAGCTTCGCTCGCTCTCGATCGAGGACGCCAACGTGGCGCTGCGCGACTTCCTTCAGGAGCGGTGGAAGGGACTGCTCGCCATCATGTGGGGTCAGCAGCTCCGCCAGGAGCGGCTCGACGAGCTCATCTACCTGAGCCTGTTCGACGTCGAGCACCTTCCAGGACCGCTCTCCTCGAACCTGGGCCCATCGATGTACGAGGAACCGACGCCGGAAACCGCATCGTGACCGTGCCCGACGGCCCGCGAGCGGAGTCTCGCCGCGGCGGCACAGACGTTCTGGTCATTGGGGCTGGATTGGCTGGGCTCTCCGCCGCCCGCCAGACAGCCGCCGCCGGAGCCCGAACCAGGGTGATCGCCAAGGGCTGGGGAGCCCAGTACTGGCTGGGTGGCGGTGTCGGCGTACTCGGCTACCACCCCCTTGGCGATGGCCAGCCGATTGTTTCGCCCGCCGACGGACTGACCACTCTCGTCGCCGACCAGCCCGGCCACCCTTACGCCATCGCCGGGGTGAGCGCAATCGCAGAGGCGGTATCCGACGTGCAGCAGGTCTGCGCCGAGAACGGGCTGCAACTCGAAGGAAGCATCGAGCGAAACTGGATCCTGCCCTCGCCGCTTGGTGGCCGGCGACCGATCTGCCTCGCTCCGTCGACCATGACCGGCGGGGACCTCAACAGGCGGGACCCGATGCTCATCGTCGGGCTGACGAGATACCCCGACTTCCCAGCCGGCCTGGTGGCGGCCAACCTCGACGCACAGGGTATGGCGGCAACCTCGGCGGAGGTGGACCCGGTGTCCTTCCGGCAGCGACGGTTTCTCAACTCCACCGTTCTCGCCTCTTTGTTCGACCTCCCCGAGATCAGGGAAGAGGCGGCACGGGCGATCCGGCCACGTCTCGGCTCGGCGGCGAGGGTGGGCATGCCTGCGGTGCTCGGCTTGAAGGACTCTCACGAGGCCGTGACCCACATGGGCGATCTGCTTGGAGTCGAGGTGTTCGAGATTCCCACGGCGCCGCCCGTCGGTGCCTGGAATCCGCCTCCACCGTGCCCTGGTGGGAGGTCTGGTCAGCTCCGGGGTCCGGGTGTCCACCGGGATGCACGTCGTGGGGTCAGAAGGTCAGGGGACGAGGCTTGCCGCAGTCCACAGCGAGGCGGCAGCACGACGGGTGCGCCACACCGCCGGCACCTTCGTGATCGCCACCGGTGGCATCCTGGGAGGTGGCCTGGTCACCGCCGAGGATGGTTCCGTGAGCGAGGTGATCGCCGATCTCCCGGTGATGTCACCCCTCACGAGGTCGGACTGGTTCCACAGGGACGTCCTCGACCCGGCGGGGCATCCCATCTACCGCGCCGGTGTCGAGGTCGACGGCGCTTGGCGGCCCCTCGACAGCTCTGGCGAGGTGGTGTGGGACAACATCACGGTGGCGGGCGGTCTCCTCGCCGGCGCCGAGCCGATCCGCGAGCACTCTCTGGACGGGGTGGCTGTGGCGACAGGGTTCTTGGCGGGACGCGCCGCGGCGGCTTCGCTGCTGGCCCGATGATGGCCCCGACCGAGGCGCCGCCCCCGTCCACCTCCCGGTGGAGACGACTCTCGACCGGTGCATCAAGTGCGGGATCTGCGTCACCGTCTGCCCGGTTTCTGCGGTGACCGACCTGTTCCCCGGTCCGAAGTATGAGGGTCCCCAGGCAGCCAGGCTGCGCCAGCCCTCCAAGGCGGGGGCACCCCGGGCCGACCTCGAAAACGGACTCTGGGTCCGCACCGATGACCACGACGGGCATCTCGTCACCGACCACTCGGTGGATTACTGCAGCGGCTGCCGGGCGTGCAACATGGCTTGCCCGACCGGGGTACGGATCGCCGAGATCAACGCCAGGGCCCGCGCCGCCATGGTCGAGGGCTCGGAAATCGGTTGGCGGAAACGGCTCCGCAACAACCTCCTGGCCCGGCCGGAGTTGCTCGGTGGCGCCGGGTACCCGGTGGGACGTCTGGTCAACGCAGCCTTCGAGAACAGGTTCGCCAGGGCGTTAGCTGATGTCTTGCTCGACATCGACCGGAGAGCGCCGCTGCCCCGCTACCAAGGGGAGCGTTTCGCCACTTGGCTCCGCAGCCACAAATCGCCTCGGGCGACCAGGGGAAGAGTTGCCTACTTCACGGGCTGCTCCACCGCCTGGTACGAGGCGCGCATCGGCCGGGCGGCGATGGGCGTCCTCGAGCGGCTCGGGTTCGACGTGATCGTGCCCGAGCAGAACTGCTGCGGGTTGCCCCTCCTCTCCAACGGGGAGTTCTCCGCAGCCCGCAAGTACCACCGCGGGAACGTCGAGAAGCTCATCGGTTTTGCCGAGCGAGGGATCCCCATCGTCGGCACCTCGACTTCCTGCACATTGACCCTCAAGGAAGAGGCACCCGAGTTGCTCGATGCCTTCGCCCCCGATGAGACCGCGGTCGCCACCGCCACCTACGACATCTGCGAGTTCATCGCCGGGTTGGTTGACGAGTCAGAGCTGACACTCGACCTGCTCCCGGTGCCGATGCGGCTCGGGTACCACCCTCCCTGCCAGTACCGGGCTCACCGGATCGGTCTTCCGGCCCTCGACCTGCTGGAGATGGTGCCCGGTCTCGAGGTGGAGCTCAGCCCGGCGACATGCTGCGGGATAGCGGGGACATACGGTTTCAAGACCGAGAAGTACGAGATCGCCATGGCGGTGGGCGCCCCGCTGTTCTCCTTTGTCCAGGAGGTCGGCGGCCCAGTGGCGATCTGCGACTCGGAGACCTGCCGATGGCAGATAACCCATGGGACCGGAGTCCCGGGAGTACACCCGATAGAGGTCATCGCCGCCTCCCTGGGACTGGCCGTGGAGGATCCATTGGCCAGTGCGCTGCGCGCTGCGGGGGTAGCCGAAGCCTGACACTCGGCATCGATCCAGGTTGTACAACGATGCTCGACGGAATACTCTTACCCACCGGGTGATGCGATTAGGCGCTTTGGCGCTGCTGTGTTGGGTGGTCGCCGCCTGTACTGCGGGTGGCGTCGGCGCGAGCGCGCCCGAGTCCACAACCGCCCTCCAAGCCACTCCGACCACCTCGCAAACGGCCACCACCGCCGAGACCGCGTCGCCGACCACGACACCCGCGCCGACGTCTACCGAGGCTCCGGCGACCACGACGCCAGCCACGACCACGACCATCGAACCTGCCACCGACACCACCGCCGAGGGGCAGGCGGCGCCCGAGCTCCGCAACAGGGGTGAGGACTTCGAGCGGATCACCCGATCGCTCAACGACTTCGGCGGCTGGCTCTACGAACATCCCGATCCGGCGCTTGTCGAACTGAGCTCGGTGCCGGGGTCCCCCGACTACGAGTGGTTCCAGCCGATCATCGATGAGTATGCCCGCGAGGGTTGGCGTGACCTGCCCGGGGGTAGGTCACGGGTGGTTCAGGTCCAGGTGGCGCAGCACGACGACTCGGAGGACCGTGCCCTGGTGGCGGTGCTCTCTGAATACGACGGATCGACCACGGTTGACGGGGAGGGAACCGTCGTGAAGGAAGAAGAAGGACGCGAGCCCACCTGGCATCTGTGGGATCTAAGGTTCTCACCCAGCCACGGATGGCGGGTCTTCGAGATCACGTTCCTGAGGGAGGGAGCGAGCGCATGAGACGGACACTCGTCCTCGTTGTCGCGCTTGGCATCGTCGCCATGGTTGCGGCGCCGGCACAAGCCGGGGACCGATCTGGCACCGGCGGGCCGCCGGTACGCGCTGGCGCCGTCTCCTATTTGAGCCCTCTCCACCTCGGAGGGATGGGGATCGTCGAGTCGGCGGGCACGGAGGCGAGCGGCACCGACTGGCGCGTCGGATGCTGGCAGGCATGGGCGGCCGACTACAACTGGCGTGTAGAGCAGAACCGCAAGGCCGAGGAAGACGCGCAACAGGCGGCGGAGGATGCCGCGGATGATGCCGCCGACGATGAGCAGGCTCCGCCGACGACGGCGCCACCCGCACCGGATCTGCCCTACCCCGACTACGGGACCAACCCGCTGCCGGGCGCTGGTTCGGCCCAACTCACCGAGATGCCCGAATACTGCACCGGCGCCGGCTCGGTCATCCAGTCGCCCGACCTGGTGATCGACCAGTGCCCCTATGGGACCGCTTTCGCCGTTGTCGAGGAGTACAACTGGGAGCCGCCGCCGCTGGCCGCGGCAACCGCGCTGGGCGAGTTCGTGTGGTCGCCCACGGTGGACCTTCCCTCGTTCTGGCCCATTTTTGATTTGCTCGAGGATGTGATCAACGAGGTCCTCTTCGGCCACTGCGTTGACATCTTCGTCGGTCAGAGCGACATCGCCGGGTTCGCCGAAGTGATTCCCGAGCCGAGGCTTTCGATCAGCCCCCGCCGCGATTTCGGCGGGATAACTGGCATGGACACCTGGCTCTGGTACGACTTCTCCGCGCAGAGCAGCTACCTGGTGGAAGCATCGACCACGGTTGGCATCGGAGGTGTCGAGCCACTCACATTGACAGTCGACGCCGAGGCCTGGGTGGACCGGATCATGTGGGACCTCGACGGCGACGGCGCCTGGGACCGCGAGATCGACCTCCCCGACACCTGGGACGGCCCGGCGTCAGCGTCGGCCTACCGCGCCGCAGGAGGGTCGGAGAGCGCCGAAGATGCGGCAGCAACCTGGGTGTACGAGACCAAGGGCACCTACGGGGTGAGGGTCGGGATGGTGTGGAGAGGCATCTACCGCTACTCGGGTATCGCCAACGCCCTCTACCCATACGACCCGGTCACCCGTGACGCCTCGATCGCCTACCCGGTGGCCGAGGTCCGCAGCCTGCTCCGCAACGACCCCTAGCTCCCCCCACCGGTGGCATCGGCAACCAACTCGCGCACCTCGGTGGCGCTGGCGAGGGTGAGTGCCTCCTGAGCGACGCGGGTGGCGGTGGCGGTGTCTACCTGGCGCACCGCCGCCTTCACCAGCGGGATGGCGGGCGGGCTCATCGACAACTCAGTCACGCCAAGCCCGATCAGCAATGGCGCCGCCAACGGGTCACCGGCCATCTCACCGCAGACCCCAACCCATCTTCCGTGCTCTTTGGCACCCTCAACCGTTGCCGCGATGAGCCGCAAAACCGCGGGGTGGAGAGGATCGTTGAGCGCCCCCAATGCCGGGTTGCCCCGTTCCGCCGCCATGGCGTATTGGGTGAGATCGTTGGTCCCGATCGAGAAGAAGTCGACCACCTCGGCCAAACGTCCCGCGGTGAGGGCGGCGGAAGGGACCTCGATCATCACCCCCACCTCGACCCGCTCGGGCACCTTCTTGCCCTCGGCGGCGAGAACCTGACGAACCCGGTCGACCGCGTCCCGCGCCGCTCGCGCCTCGGCGGCGTCGGCGACCATGGGGAACATCACCCGTAGCGGGTGGTCGGCTGCGACCCGGACCGCCGCCCGCAGCTGCGGTTCGAGCAGGTCTGGCTCGTTCAGTTGGAGACGCACTCCTCGCACCCCGAGGAAGGGGTTCGCCTCCTCGGGTCGGGCCAGGTAAGGCAGCGGCTTGTCACCACCCACGTCGAGGGTCCGCAGGATCACGGGCAGCCCACCCATCGCCACGGCCACCGCCCGGTACACCGCCTCCTGGTCGTCTTCGCTGGGTGGCGTGGCACGGTCGAGGAACAGGAACTCGGTCCGGAGCAACCCCACACCCTCCGCCCCCGCCTCGACCGCGGCAGCGGCGTCCTCCACGGAACCGACGTTGGCCGCCACCTCGATCCGGTTGCCGTCGGCCGTCACCGCCGGTTGCGATGCCTCACGTCGGGCGGCGTCGACCGCCTCGGCGCGAACGGCCGCCTTTTCCTGGAACTCGAGCGCTACCTCGCCGGTTGGATCGACCACCACCAGACCGGCGTCGCCGTCCACGACCACCGTGGTGCCGTCCTCTACCGCGAGCAACCCCGGGCCGAGGGCGACAACCGCCGGTATCCCCAGTGCCCGAGCCAGGATGGCACTGTGCGAAGTTGGCCCCCCGGCGGCACAGGCCAGCCCACGGACCAGTGTTCGGTCGAGCGCGGCCGTCTCCCCCGGGGTCAGCTCGTTCGCCACGACCACCCCGGGGGCGGTCAAACGGACCGCCAGATCCACACCTGCCAGCCGGGCGAGCACCTGACGGCCCACGGCATCGACGTCGTCGGCCCTGGCCGCCATGTAGGGATCATCGAGGTTCCTCCACGAGCCAGCCATCGTCCCGACTGCTCCGGCCCACGCCGTGGCGGCGGCTGCCCCGCCCTCGATGGCGGTTCGCACCGGTCGGAGTAGTTCCTCGTCTTCGAGGATCAACCTGTGGGCGTCGAATATGGCCGCCTCATCCCCCGCCCCGGTGGCGGCCACTCGGGCCGCGCTGGCGGTTATGTCCGCGCTGGCTCCTTCGATGGCGACTTCGAGCGACTTCAGTTCCTCGTCGGGGCTCCCAGTCGGCCCCGTCGGCATGGGGATTTCGGCCACTTCGAGCCGGCGGGCTGGCCCGATGGCGATCCCCGGTGAAGCAGGGACACCCCGGAGCGGAGCCCCCTCGGTCTGAGCCGGAGCCTCCGAGTGCAATGCGGCGGGTGGCGGTCCGTGATCGCCGAAGTCGTCGTCTGCGAGCTTTTGTAGCGCGGCCAGGACTGCACTCGAGCCGGGACCGACTGCGGTGACCTCGATCTCGTCACCCTGGCGGACGCCGAGCATGGCGATCGCGTTGAGGCTCTTGCCCGACGCCGGGCCTTTGCCGTTGCGGAGATTGGTGATCTCGACCCGGGCGTCGTGCTCGCCCACCGTCTGTATGAAGCGCGCCGCCGGCCTGGCATGGAGGCCAAGCGGGTTGCCGACCTTGAGGCGGAGTCGCAAGCCACCGCTTGGCTCCGCCGCCTCCCGCTCGCCCGGGCCTGGTGCCCGGACCTCTTTCCCCGGGAACGGGACCAGTGCCTGCTCAGCGGGGTCCTGGTCAGCGGAGTCCTGGTCTGGTGCCAACTGCGCCTCCTTGGGACCGAGTGCCGCTGCCGCCTCGGATGCCGCTTCCTCGAGAGTCGCCCCGAGCCGGGCCTGGACCACCGCAGCCACGGCGCCCTCGACCATCGGTGCCGCCGAGAGAAGCACTTTCTCCCTCTGCTCAGGGGTGAGCATCTCCAGCGCCATGTCGGTTGAGAGGAGCGCGCTCCCCAGGTCCATGAGAACCAGGACGCCGTCCTCCGACCAGGCCTCCTCGATGGCCGCCATCACCCGGACCGCGTCGGTCCCTATCGGGTTGCCCGGCTCGTCGAGGCCCCCGGCGGTGACCACCTTGACCTCGCCGCCGCCCATCTCCCGGGCAAGCTCAGCAACCCCCTCTGCGAGGGTATGGCTGTGCGAGACGATGACGACGCCGATCATGCGTAATGGGTAGTGGGTAATGGGTAATGAGCGATCGGTTCACTCACTACCCAAAACCCAAAACCCAGAACCCAATACCGCGGGCGAAGCCCGCTCAGTCGACCCAGTCGAAGGTGCGGGTGACAGCCTTCTTCCAGTTGGCGTACTCGCTCTCCCGCTTGTCGGCGTCCATCTGGGGGGTCCATTCCTTGTCCTTGACCCAGTTCTCACGCAGGTCGTCGATTTGCGCCCAGAACCCTGTGGCGAGCCCGGCGGCGTATGCCGCACCAAGCGACGTCGTCTCCGGCACCGCGGGACGGATCACCGGGACGCCAAGGACGTCGGCCTGGAACTGCATGAGCAGGTCGTTGCCCACCATTCCGCCGTCGACCTTGAGCTCGGTGAGCTCGACACCAGAGTCCTTGTTCATGGCGTCGAGGACTTCACGGGTCTGCCATGCAGTCGCCTCGAGCGCCGCCCGGGCGAAGTGGCCCTTGTTGATGTACCGGGTGAGGCCGGCGAACACGCCACGGGCGTCCGACTTCCAGTAGGGGGCGAAGAGCCCGGAGAAGGCGGGAACGATGTACATCCCGCCGTTGTCCTCGACCGTCTTGGCCAGAGCCTCGACATCGGCGGAGCTCTCGATCATCCCCAGGTTGTCGCGCAGCCACTGCACGAGTGCACCGGTGATGGCGATCGAGCCCTCGAGGGCGAACACCGCGTCCTGGTCGCCGATCTTGTAGCAGGTCGTGGTCAGTAGCCCGCTCTTCGACGGGACCAACTCCGTCCCGGTGTTGAGCAACATGAAGTTGCCCGTCCCGTATGTGTTCTTGGCGTTGCCCACGTCGAAGCAGGTCTGGCCGAACGTGGCCGCCTGCTGGTCGCCGAGGTCGCCCGCCACCGGGATGCCGCCGAGCGTTCCCTTCGCCTCACCGTATACCTCGGCCGATGAGCGGATCTCAGGAAGCACCGAACGGGGCACGCCCATCGTGCTGAGGATGGAATCGTCCCAGTCGAGTGTGTGGAGGTCCATCAGCATCGTCCGGCTGGCGTTGGTGACATCTGTGATGTGCACCCCGCCGTCTGTGCCGCCGGTCAGGTTCCAGATCACCCAGGTGTCCATGTTCCCGAAGGCGAGGTCGCCCGCCTCCGCCCTGCCCCTGGCCCCCTCGACGTTGTCGAGGATCCAGCGGATCTTCGGCCCGGAGAAGTAGGTGGCCAGTGGGAGGCCGACCTTGTCGCGGAACCGGTCCTGCCCGCCGTCGGCCGCCAACTCGTTACAGATCTTGTCGGTGCGGGTGTCCTGCCAGACGATTGCGTTGTAAACCGGCTCGCCGGTGTTTCGATCCCAGACCACCGCAGTTTCGCGCTGGTTGGTGACACCGACGGCGGCAAGGTCGGAGGCGCTGATGCCGGTCTTTTCGAGGGCGCCGTCGATCACCTCTTGCGTCCGGTTCCAGACTTCTTTCGGGTCGTGTTCCACCCACCCCGGCTTGGGGTAGATCTGCTCGTGCTCCTTCTGGTCGATCCCGATCACCTTCCCACCGTGATCGAAGATCATGAACCGGGTGCTCGTGGTCCCCTGGTCGACAGCAGCTGCGTACTGCGCCATCCGTCTCTCCTCCCTGGGGGGGCGGACTCCGCCACCCGCCCATGTCGTGGTTACTCCGCCGTCAGTCTTGCCCGTTTGCGGCGAGCGTGTCGGCTGCGGTCCGCATCAACAGGTGTGACGAGGTGGCGCCCGGGTCCTGGTGCCCGGCGCTCCGCTCGCCCAGGTAACTGGCGCGCCCCTTGCGGGCCACGAGCGGAATGGTCGCCTCCATACCTTGGGCAGCCGCATCGGCGGCCCTGTTCAGCCCGTCTCGCAGGTCTGCGTCTTCTCCCGCAGCCGCTTCGAGGGCCTCTACCGCCGGGACCAGGGCATCGAGCATCGTCTTGTCACCGAGCTCGGCCTTGCCCCGCGCCGTGACTCCGCTCACCGCGGCGCGCACCGCCCCGGCCCACTCCTCCAAGGTCGCGCTCTCCTTGCCGGCCAATGGGCCGGCGAGCTGGAGGAAAAAGGTGCCGTAGAGCGGACCGCTGGCACCCCCCACTTTGGACACCATCGCCATCCCGACCGTCTTCAAGGCCGCTCCGATGTCATCGGGCGGGCTCGCCTCGAGACGCTCCAGTGCCGCTTTCATCCCCCGGTTCATGTTGATCCCGTGGTCGGCATCACCGATCGCCGAGTCGAGCCTGGTGAGGTAGTCCTTGTTTTCGGCGACGGTGGCGGCGAAGCCGTCGATCCAGGCGAGGACCGCCCGGAGGGTGATGACCTCTCCGCCACCTGCCATCAAACGCCCCAGCGGAGGCCCGGTGTGTTCACCGGGGCATCCCACAGCCGGGTCAGCTCGTCGTCGAGTTTGAGCAGCGTTATCGAGCAGCCCTGCATCTCGAGCGATGTGATGTATGGACCAATCAGGTTGCGGCTGACGGTGATTCCCCGGCCGTCGAGCAACTTGACCAGGTCGTTGTAGACCACGTAGAGCTCGATCAGCGGCGTCCCGCCCATACCGTTGACGAAGGCGAGCACGTTGTCGCCCGAGTTGAACGGCAGGTCCTCCACGATGGGGGTGGCCATCATCTCGACGACCTCTGACGAGGACGCCACCTGCTTGCGCTCCCGCCCCGGCTCACCGTGGATGCCGATCCCGATCTCCATCTCGTCGTCACCCAATTCGAACGTCGGCTGCCCTGCGGCGGGGACGGTGCAGGACGTCAGAGCCATCCCCATGGAGCGCCCGTTGGCGTTGACCTTCCTGCAGAGGTCGGCCACTTCCTGGAGCGAACGCCCTTCCTCGGCGGCGGCCCCGCAGATCTTCTCGACGAGCACCGTGGCGCCGACCCCACGCCTCCCCGCCGTATACAGGCTGTCCTGCACGGCGACGTCGTCGTCGATGACCACCGCCTCGACCTCGGTGCCGCCGTCTTTGGCGAGATCGGCGGCCATTTCGAAGTTGAGCACATCGCCCGTGTAGTTCTTGACGATGTGGAGCACTCCGGCGCCTCCGTCCACCGCCTTGGTGGCTGCTTCCATCTGATCCGGGGTCGGCGAGGTGAACACCTCACCGGGGCAAGCCGCATCGAGCATCCCCATGCCGACGAACCCACCGTGCATCGGCTCGTGGCCGGAGCCGCCACCGGAGACGAGTCCCACCTTGCCCTGTATTGGCGCATCGGCACGGACCACCATCGCCGGGTCGTACTCGACCCTGATGAGGTCGGAGTGGGCAGCCGCCATCCCCTCCAGCGCTTCCCGTACGACGTCGTCTACGTCGTTGATGAGCTTCTTCATCGACACCTCCGCCGCTCCGGGCGGGCAATCCGCCCGCCCGGTCCATCACGCATCTTTTCGCCTAGTGGTTGCTGGCCGGCTCAGACTCCGCCCACGAACACGGCATTTCCGATCACCGCGCCCAGTATCCCGCCGACGACCGGGCCGACAACAGGGATCCAGCTGTAACTCCAGTCCGAGCCACCCTTGCCGGGAATCGGGAGAACCGCATGGGCAATGCGCGGGCCGAGGTCGCGCGCCGGGTTGATGGCGTATCCGGTGGGACCGCCCAAGGAGACGCCGATGCCCCACACCAAGAAACCGACCGCCAGCGGTGCACCGATCAGACCCATTTCGCCGCTGACTCCAGCCAGGGCCAACACTCCGAACACCAGTGCAAATGTGCCGATGATCTCGGTGATCAGGTTGGCGGTCGTGTTCCGAATCGCCGGTCCGGTGGAGTGCACCGCAAGCTTGAGGCCCGGATCCTCCGTGGGGCGCCAGTGATTGCTGTAGGCCAGCCACACCGAGAATCGCTCCGACGAAAGCGCCCAGGAACTGACCGCCGAGATAGGCCGGCACGTTTGACCACTCTGTCAACCCGATGGTGGCGAGCCCGATGGTCACCGCCGGGTTGATGTGGGCCCCACCCTCGGGGTACACCGACAGCGCCACGGCGACGCCGGCGAACACGGCGAATCCCCATCCAGCGGTGATGACGATCCAGCCCGAGTTCTGCCCCTTCGATTGGGTTAGCAGAACATTGGCAACCACACCGTTGCCCAGCAGGATCAGAACCATCGTGCCCAGGGCCTCCGACAGGAAAATGTCACCCATTACTACCTCCCGAACCGTCCTCCCACGACTTCGGCCAGCTGACACTCACCTGTTCAGCATGGCCGAACACTGTTCGTGCAACATGCTACGACCGGAAACAAAGCCACGTCAAGCGTCTTGCCCGATCTTCACCAGATCGCCCGCCGGGCGTTCAGGGTGTGGTTTGGCCCGGCCAGGACGCCGCTCCCAGCTCACGCGAGATCGCCCGGGCGGTGTCTCGAACCGCCTCGATGGTCACCTCGTCGAGGTCGTCGCGTACCTGACTGCCAGCCAGAACGACCGCCACCGCCCCGATGGCGCGCCCAGATGCGCCGAAGATGGTGCCGGCCACGCCCCATTCCCCCAGTACCGCCTCTTCCCGCTCGAAGGCGATAGCCGTGGTTACGGACCTCGGCGAGCTCGTTGCGGAGGGCTGCCGGTTCGACCTCGGTGGTGCCGGTGAGCCGGCGCAGCGGTTCGTCGAACAACCGGTCGAGGTCGTTGGGACGGAAGGCGAGGATCGCCTTCCCCATACAACTGGCGTGCGCCGGGATCCCGATACCCACCTCGAGAAACTGGGTTCCACCCTCGGGGCGGAAGGCATGGTGCACCACCAACACGTCGGGAACCACCAGCACACCCACGCGGACAGCGGATTCGGTTCGCTGCGCCAGGGCATCGGTCCACCTCAGGCTGCGCGACCTCAACTCCTGATTCTCCAGGTAGACGTTTCCCAACCGGAGCAGGGCAGGTCCAAGCATGTACTTACCGGTTTCCGGGTCCTGCTCTACGACGGCGCGAGCGGTCAGGGTCCGCAACAGCCCATGGACGGTCCCCTTGGCCAAGCCGAGACGCTCGGCAAGCTCGGTGACGCCGAGCCGGCGGGTGCCCTGTAGCGCCAGCATCAGTTGAATTGCCCGGTCCACCGACTGGATCACGATGGGTCCTACATCTGAACCGTGTTCGACAATGTTGTACCACTGTTCAGCTTATGCGCAACCGCCGAATGGTTTCTCGGGGAGTTCAGCGGACGGCGTCGGCCAGACTGCGGAAGAAAAGGGCCGTGGAAGTCGCACCAGGGTCCTGGTGTCCCTCGCTGCGGGCTCCGAGGTAGGACGCCCTCCCCTTGAGCGCCCGTAGCGGGATGGTGGCGACCATGCCCACCTCGGCGGCCGAAGCTGCCCGGTCGAGCGCCTCGGGGACGCTCGCACTCTCGCTAACCGAGTTGTGTAGCTCGATCACCGCAGGGAGAAAGGCGTCCACCATCGTCTTGTCGCCGATCTCGGCTGCCCCGAGACGCTGCACACCGGCCAGGGCGGCATCGAGTGCCACCGACAGGTCGGCTATCGACGTTTCCCCGACTCCCAGGGCCTTTCCCGCCTGGAGGAATGCCGTCCCGTAGAGCGGGCCGGCGGCGCCACCCACCGTCAAGACGAGTTGGCGTCCCACCAGTTCGAGCAACGACCCGGGTGTCGGCTCCAGTGCCTGATCGACGGCGGTCACCACCGAGCGCATGCCCCGCCACATGTTTATGCCGTGGTCACCATCGCCGATCTCGGCATCGAGCCGAGTGAGTACGTCGGCCTGCTCTCCGATGTCCCGGGCGAGGTTGTCTATCCATCTTCGGAAGAGGTCGACGTCGAGGACGGTGTCCATCGCGACGTCGACCATCTACCGACCTCCCCAGATCGACAAGTTAACTGACCGGGCGGCGAGCCTACCCCGGAGCGGGTCGATTTCGTCGCCGATCCTGACCGGCTCAGCCGGGGCCCGGTTCGATCCCCTCCTCCACAACCGGTCTGTTCTGCGCCACCGTGCTCTCCTCTCCGCGGAACAAACGGCGCAGGTTGGGGATGTGACGCACGATGACGAGCAGAGCCATTGCCGCGGTGATGGCATAGGCGCTGCCGGAGGCGGCTGGACCAGGAGCAATGACGGCACCACCAGGACGGCCCCGGTCACCGAAGCGATCGACGAGATCCGAGTGATCGCCACCACCGCCACCCACACCACCACCAGGACGATGAAAGCCGGCCACGCCAGCCAGAGGATCATCCCGGCGCCGGTGGCTACCCCCTTGCCGCCCTTGAAGCGGTGCCAGATGGGGAAGCAGTGCCCCAGCACAGCGGCGGCACCGGCGGCGTAACCGATCACTATCTCGCCGGTGATGAGTTGGCCCGCAGCGGCGGCGACGACGCCCTTGAGGAGGTCGCCGGCCATCACCATCGCCGCGGCGCCCCTTCCCATCGTCCGCAGCACGTTGGCGGTCCCCGGGTTGCCGCTCCCGACGGAGTAGATGTCGATACCTTTGGCCCGAGCCACGAGGACGGCGAAGTCGACGCTGCCGAGCAGGTAGGCGGCGACTACCACGAGCACCCCGCCGAGAATCACGGCGGCGAGTCTACGACAAAGCTCTCGCTGGACGCGGTGGCGGCTCGCCTCTCTCCCATCGGTCGAGCAGACCAGGAAGCTCGGCGAGCGTTCGGATGACCGCATCGGGGCGCTCGTCCGGCGACAGCCGATCGGGATCCCAACGGCCCGACCTGTCGATCAAGACGGAGCCCATCCCAGCCGAGGCGGCGCCGGCGATGTCATACCGCGGTGAATCGCCGACATGGATCGCTTCCTCGGCACCGACCCCCGCCGCAGAGAGGGCGTGCTCGAAGATTCGACCGTCGGGCTTGGCCACCCCGACACGGGGAGCGTTCACGGTGTGCGACACCCATTCGCCCAGCCCGATGCTCGCCGGGTCGACGTCACCGTTGGTGACGACCGACACGATCCGCTCGCCGGCGATCTGGCGCAGCGCCGGCACGACGTCGTCGAATAGCTCGAAGGCGGGGTCCTCGAAGTAGACCTCGGTCATCCACTCTGCAAGTTCTGGGTCCAACGTCCCGACCTCCTCGAGCGAGCGCTCGAAGGCGGCGAGACGCACCGCCTTGAGGTCGAGCACCCGTCCTTCGAGCTCATCGGCCACCCGCTCCCTGGTCTCGATCAGCCCGTCAACTGTCAGCTGGGCGATGGCACCGTCCATCCGCTCCGACCAGAGCACCTCGAGGACGCGTTCCAGCCGGTCCCGCATCGACTTGTCGAAGTCCCACAGCGTGTCGTCACCGTCGAAGCAGACCAGCCGCACCTTCATGCCCGGGGAAGAATCTCAACCACTCCGAGCAGGGAGTCCGCCTTGCCCACCACGGGCACCACATCGGCGCCGATCTCAACCGCCCGCTCCTCGGCAGCGGAAGCCGGGTCCACAGCCTCCACCCAGATAGCGGGCTGCAGCACATCCGCCACGGACGATCCCGCGGGCGCATCCGTCAGGGCAGCCCTGGTCACCATTCCGATCAACCGTCCGCCCTCCACCACAGGGAGGACGCGGTGCGATGTGACCCGAAGCGCCTCGGCGCACCCGATCAATGGCGCAACGTACACGGGCTCGCCCATCACCTGGAACACCCTCATCGGCGCGCTGCGGACCACAACGGCCCCATTGGGAGCCGCCTGACGGAGCCGAGCGCCTGCGCCAAAAAAGAGGCGGTGGAACCAGGTCCCACCTGGTGCTCCGAGCACCAGCAGGGCGTCGTCTGGGATCTGCGCGATGAGATCGCCCATCGACCCCACCTGGACGGTGCTCCAGGGAAGGTCGGGGACCGTGCGCAGCAGCCGGTCGACCCAGGCGCGGGCACTGGGCTGACCGTCCTCCTGGTAGGCACAGACCATCGAGGCCGGCGCCGACACGCTGCGCCCGATGACGGCTGCCACCTCGGCAGCCAGTGCAGAGTGCGGGCCGCCGGCGACCGCCGCCACCACCGAACCGAACCCCGAAGCGGGGAGATCCATCGGCACCGCTACCGGGACGAGGTCGAAGGACGGGAGAAGCTTGCGGCTGACCACCATGTCGGCCCGGGCCTCGACGCAAGCATCGGTCAGGTCACCCGAGGATCGGATAGCCGTATCGCCACCGAGGAGCTCGGCCAACTCGCTGCAACCCCGCCCCCGGGTCCAGACCACTTGGAACGGATTGCCCGGGTGCGGTGTCGCCCGGCGTTCCACCACCATGTTGCGCACTCCCAGGCGAATTCGACCCGCGCATCATGGCAGGTATCGGGTGGGACCTCCGATCGGTCAGGTGCTGCGGAGTACCCGGAACAGTCCGACGAGCATCGCCGCCACCAGCGGCGCCAATGCCACGAAGAGCATCGCCCTTCCCAGCGTGGCGACCGCGTAGAGGTTGAGCGCCAACCCGATGGTGAGCGCAGCGAAGACGATGGGGTCGGGACGGCCCGCGGAGGTACGGAGTCGCTCGACCGGGCACACGACGAACCACCACAGGACGAGGCAGCTGATCACCACGAAGAGCACCTCGACCACCCCGACCGAGACGAAGAATGTGAGGAGCACCAGCCCGACCATCACCACCGCCCCGAAACCGACGTCCCTAACGGCGCGGCGCAACGGTCGATCGCTCACTCGGTCCAGGTCTCCCAGTGGATCCGATCCTGGCGACGCCCCCTGGCCAGCGAACCCGAGGGCCGGTCGGGTGCCGGGTGGCCGACGGTCATCACCCCGATGGGCGATACCCCATCGGGGAGTTCGAGCAATTCGGCCAGGCCGGCGACGCTGTGGACACCGAGAAATCCGCCGGCGAGACCCTCGTCGACCGTCGCCAGCAGCCCGAGCATCATCGCCGCCCCTCCGTCGACCCACCAGTAGGGCACGGTCCAGTCCTGTTCCGCCTCGGCCACCGAGCCCTTGTCGGGCTCGGCGTAGCGGCGCCGGTAGTCGGCCTCGCTGACGCAGACGGCGATGTGTGCCGGCGCCTTCGATATCCAGGGCTCAAAACCCGCCGAGACGTAACTCTCCTCGCCGGCGAGGTTGGCGATCGTCGTTCGTCGTTCCTGATCGGTGACCACCACCACCGAAACGCCCTGCGTGAACCCCGCCGACGGGATGCGGAGCATCGACGAGGCGATCCGCTCCAAGACGGCACGATCGACCGGTTCGGATGTGTAGTTCCGGACCATCCGCCGCATGCGGACCACGTCTTTGAACTCCATGGCATCGACGATACCCACCACCTCGAACGGACGTGTGGCCGGGACCTGGCGTGCGTGGCCCACCGCATCTGGCGTGACTGGACAACCGGATCGGTGGTTCAGTCACGCCGGAAGGTATCGCAGGTGGTGGTCCTCGAATCTGGCGTGACTGGGCAACCGAGTCGGTGGCTCGGCCACGCCAGAACGTATTGCCGGTGTCGGACTGGCTCGGTGTGGGCGACCTAGCGTCTCCTGAGATGGCCGAGGTGATCACGTCTCTTCACAACCCGGCGGTGCAGTACCTGGTCCGGCTCCGGGACCGCCGTCACCGCGACCGATCGGGGACATTCCTGGTGGAGGGAGCGCTCGAGGTGGAGCGGGCCATGACAGGCGGCGCCGAGGTGGAGCAACTGGTGATCGGCGTTGAGCAGCTAGGTCGAGATGAATTGCCGAGTGCAGCCAGCGCCGGATTGGACAGGGGCGTTCCTCTGCTCGAGCTCGGAAAAGCTGCTTTCCGAAAGGTGAGCTACCGCCAGAACCCGGACGGGCTGCTGGCGGTCGTCGCCCAGTTCCCAACCGACCTAGAGCTTTTGACCCCGCCCGCCCCGGCGCTTCTGCTGGTGGCCGAGTCGATCGAGAAGCCGGGCAACCTCGGCGCCATGCTTCGCGCGGCCGACGCTGCGGGAGCGGGTGGAGTCGTCGTTGCGGATCCCACCACCGATCCGTTCAACCCCAACGTCGTCAGGGCGTCGCGGGGTGCCCTCTTCACGGTCCCGTTGGCGGTCGGAGATTCCGAGGCGGTCCACGAGCGTCTGGCCGATCTCGGGATCAGCCCGGTGGCTCTGGATCCGGCTGCCGACGCTCTCTTGTGGGACATGGACCTCACCGTTCCTGTCGCGCTGGTGGTGGGCAGCGAGCACGCCGGCCTTTCGGCCGCCTGGAGCGACTGTCAGCCCGCTCGCCTCCCCATGGCCGGCACCGGCGACAGCCTCAACGCCGCCACCACCGCCGGTATCGCCCTCTTCGAGGCGGTGCGACAAAGGAGAGCGGACCGCTGCGTCTGACCACTACCCACTACCCACTACCCACTACCCACTACCTCAATGATCCTTGACCCCGAACATATGTTCGATGTAGGTTCGGCGGGGTGTCGCTCGCCGTCCAGACCAGCTTTGACGACCTCGGCACACCGCTCTTCGACGTGCCTTTCTGCGTGCTCGACCTGGAGACGACGGGCGGGTCGCCTGTCGATTGCGGGATCACCGAGATCGGGGCGGTGAAGGTTCGCCGGGGCGAGGTGCTGGGCACGTTCCAGACGCTCGTCGACCCGGGGACACCGATCCCGCCATTCATCACGATCCTCACCGGGATCACCCACGCCATGGTGATACAGGCGCCGTCGATCGAGACCGCCCTCCCCTCTTTCCTCGAGTTCATCGGAGACGCCGTAGTGGTTGGTCACAACGTCAGGTTCGACCTCTCCTTCATCCGTGCCGCAGCGCTCTCCCTCGGATACCCGCCGCCGACCAATCGTTCGGTCGATACCGCGGCGCTGGCCCGCCGGCTGTGGCGGGAGGAGGTTCCCAACCTGCGGTTGGCGACGCTCGCCGCCCACGTGCGGTCACCGGTCACCCCTATCCACCGCGCACTCGAGGACGCCACCGCCACGCTTCACGTCCTCTATGCGCTTCTGGAGCGGGCGGGGACCATCGGGGTGACCGTGCTCGAGGACCTGCTGCAGCTCCCCACCGCCCGTGGTGCCCCGCACTACCGCAAGATCAGGCTCGGCGACCGCCTCCCCCGGCTCCCTGGCGTCTACCTCTTCCGCGACCGGAACGGGGCGGTGATATACGTCGGCAAGGCGAAGAACCTGCGCACCCGGGTCCGCTCCTACTTCTATGGGGATGAGCGCCGCAGCATCGCCACCATGCTGCGCGAGCTGGAGTCGATCGACCACCGGGTGTGCCAGAGCGAGCTCGACGCCGAGGTCACCGAGTTGCGGATGATCCACCAGCACAGGCCGCGTCACAACCGGAGGTCGCGTCCCACCGCGGCTCACTGGGTGCGGCTGACCGACGACCGCTTCCCCCGTCTCTCGCTGGCGCGCACCGTCAAGGAGAAGGCGCTCTTCCATCTAGGCCCCTTCCGGAGCAGGCGGGCCGCGGAGGTGGTGCTCACAGCCATGTGGGATGCGGTGCCCATACGGAGGTGCTCGGGCAAGCCGGGGTCGAGGGACGGCCGCTGTGCGCCCGCCCAGATGGGTCTCGCCCGCTGTCCGTGCGACGGGTCGCTCGACGAGCACGATTACCGAGGGGTGATCGACCTGGTGATCGAGGCGGTGGAGCGGCAACCGGCGCTGCTCCTCGACCCGCTCATCGAGAAGATGCAACAACACGCCGGGGGACAGCGGTTCGAGGAAGCGGGATGGATACGCGACCGGCACCGGGCGCTGGCCAGGGCTCTGGAGCGGAGACGAGCGTGGCAGGCGATGGGGCGGGCAGGCACCGTTTGGGCGGAAGGGGCCGACGGATCGGGGGCGGCGGTGGAGCGTGGCCGGCTGGTGGCGGCATGGAACGGCGATCAGCCGCTCATCGCCGCCCCGGATGCCACCGACATCCCGCTCCCAGAGGTGCCGCTCTCGGTGGGCGAGGCGGAAGAGGCACACCTCGTGTGGAAATGGCTCAACGCATCGGCGACCAGGTTGCTCGATGTGTCCGGGTTGTTCGTCATGCCGGCTTCACCGATAACGGCGATATAGGTCGAGCGGCGGCCCACCGCTCTTGGCGACACGCTCACTACCGTCCCACGGATGCGGTTCACCGTGCGCCCCGGCTCCGATCCCCTGGCCGCCGCCGACCGCACGCTGCTGGCCGCGCTCGGACTCCCGTCCGGCGGGGTGGTCGCGGTTGGTAGTTCGCATCTACTGATACGACCGGGAAACGTGCCAGAGCCGACTGCATTGCTGTTGGGGCCGGCCGCCATGGCCAACGCCGGAGTGGAGGCGGGCCAGGTGGTGGACGTGAAGCGGGCGCTGCTCACCTCGGCGCGCCGGGTCACCCTGGCCGGAGAGGCCCTCCCCGCCGAGCCGAGGTCCCTGGTCCATGCATTGCAGGGACGCCCGGTGACCGCAGGCGACCGTTTCACCATCGATCCCTCGTACCTCGCCGCCGCCGAACCCGTCACCATCGAGATCCTCGTGGTCGAGCCCGACCACGCCGGGCTCGTCGGGCCGGGGACCGTGTTCGCCACCGTGGGAGGGGCGCCGCCTGTCCTCGCCGCCAGGGTTGACGCCATCCAGGTCGCACCGGGGACGCCGACAACAGCCGAGGCACTCCTCGCCGGGCTCGACACCGAGCTCGAGGTGCTCACCGGGTGGCTCTCATTGCTCACATCGCCCGACGACCTTCCCGCGGCATGGGGCCTCCCCCGGGTGGCCGGGGTGCTGCTCGAAGGTCCAAACGGTGTTGGCAAGTCCGAGCTGGTGCGGGCGGCGGCCACCGCCGCCGGTGCCGGGGTGAACGAGGTCTCGCTCGATCAGGTCTTCAAGCCGGAACGGCTGCTCGACGTGCTCGAGAAGGCGGTGAAGGAGGCGTCCCTTCCCGCTGTGATCTTTGTGGACCGGATCGAGGCCGTTGCCGGCGACGAGGCGCTATCCCCCTTCCGCACCCAGGTGGCCGCCATCTTCCGCTGGTACCTCGACGCCATCGTCGAGCGTGGTCGTCTCGCCTGCGTCCTCGGAGTGGGATCGCGCACCGTGCTCGACCCGGCGATCGCCAACTCAGCACTCCTACCGAGGACCCTGGCGATCCCGCCGCCCGACCTGGTGCGCCGGTCGCTCCTCTTCCGCGCCGCGCTGGCGCGGGTTCCATCGGAGGAACTGGACCACGACCGGCTCGCCGCCCGGTCCGCCGGGTTCTCGGGAGCCGACATCCTGGCGGCGGTGATCCACGCCTCCACCACCGTGGCCCGCACCGGGGGGCGGCTGACCACCGACCAGGTGATGGAGGCGATCGAGGACACCACCCCATCGCTCGGATCGGTGCCCATGGGTGAGATGCCCTCGTACGGGTTCGACAAGGTCGCCAATCTCGAGGACGTCAAGCAACGGCTCACCGAGGCGGTCATCTGGCCGGTCACCGAGCCGGAGCGGTTTGCCAAGATGGGGATCGAACCGCCGCGTGGGGTTCTCCTCCACGGGCCGCCCGGCACGGGCAAGACATTCGTCGTCCGTGCTCTGGCACACGAGGCCGGTGCCGCCTTCTTCTCGGTCAAGGGCGCAGAACTGCTCGACAAGTTCGTCGGCGAGTCGGAAAGGGGGGTGCGGGAGCTCTTTGCCCGGGCCCGCGGAGCGGCGCCCTCGATCCTCTTCTTTGACGAGTTCGATGCGCTGGCCCCGGTGCGGGGTCGCTCCACCACGACCGTGACCGACTCGGTGGTCGCAGCCCTCCTCACCGAGATCGACGGAGTTTCCGCCCGGGGCGACGTGGCGGTGATCGCGGCGACCAACCGCCCTGACCTGATCGACCCTGCCCTGCTGCGCGCCGGGCGTTTCGAGGTGCAGATCGAGCTCAGCCTGCCAAACGCGACAGCTCGCGCCGCCATGCTCGAGATGACCGACGTGCCATTCGCCGCCGAGGTCGAACTGTCGCGGCTGGCCGAGATCACCGATGGGCTGTCCTTCGCCGATCTCGACGGGATGCTCCGCGAGGCGGCGCTCACCGTCCTGCGCTCGGGGAGCGACCGGCTCGAGGTGGGGTGGCCCGAACTGGAGGCGGCGCTCGCCAGGTACCGGTCACGGGTTGGCGAGCCCGGGGCGGCATGAGCCCGGCGCAGCGGGAAGAAGAAGACACCGGTTCGGAACCCGAGAAGACCCTCGACGATGCCGCCGACGAGGGCACGCGCAAGGTAGAGCGCACCGCGGTGTCCACGTTGACCGCAGGTCTGCTCGGTGGCGCCGAGATCGCACTCGGCGTCCTGGCGCTGCTGGCGGTGCTCGGCGAGACCGGCGACCCAGTGCTCGCTGCGCTCGCTTTCACCGTCGGCTACATCGCCATCACCCTCTCTGGGGACGAGTTGTTCACCGAGGGCTTCCTCATCCCGATCGCCGCCGTGGTTCGGGGGCCGGCGTCGTGGCTGGATGTGTTCCGGCTCTGGTCGCTGACGCTTCTCTCCAACCTGGCAGGCGGTTGGCTGGTCATGTTCCTGGTCACCTCCGCCTATCCCGATCTGTTGGACGCTTCGGAGGAGGTGGCGGGCAATTATCTGGACCTCGGGGTGACCGGGGCGGGTTTTGCCGCCGCGGTGCTCGCCGGGCTTGCCATCACCCTGCTGACCTGGATCCACAAGTCGTACGAGCAGGTCGGCGCCAGGGTGATCTCGGCGATCGCCTTCGGTTTCCTCCTCGCCGTGGTCCCGCTCAACCACGGCGTCGTGGCCTCGCTGGAGATGTTCGCCGCCATCCTCGGCGGTGGTTCGATCGACTACTCCGATTGGGCGCCGCTCGCCGGCTGGGCGATCCTGGGCAACCTCGTCGGAGGGCTGCTGCTCGTCACCATGATCAAGTTCTTCGAGGTCCGCTCCGAGGAGTCGGAGTGATCAGATCCGCGGTCATCGGGCGGCGGCGACGGCTGCACTCAGCGTGAACCGGCCCTCGTAGAGCGCACGGCCGATCACCACAGCTTCGGCGCCTGCAGCGGCCAGCGCCCTGATGTCATCGAGCGATCCGACCCCGCCCGAGGCGATGACCCTCAACTCGCCGGCCAACAGCCCCACCTCGGCCAACAGCCCGAGATCCGGCCCGCTCATGGTGCCGTCCCGACCGATCGAGGTGACCAGAACCCGCTCCAAACCCATCGGTGACAGGGCGCCGACGACATCAACGAGCTCCCGTCCGGGGTCGATCCACCCCGAACCGGCAGCGCGCCCGTCCCGCACATCGAGCGCGACCACTACCCGAGCCGGCCCAACCTCGGAGAGGAGCGACGCGATCGTCTCAGGCGACCACACCGCGGCCGTCCCCAGGACCACCCGCTCCGCACCGGCCGCAAGCGCCTGGATCGCAACGTCCGAGGACCGGATGCCACCACCGACCTGGAAAGGTGCGCCGGACACGTGCCATCGCCCGCCACAGCGCCGGGTCGGGGATGCCGGAACGGGCACCCTCCAGATCGACGACATGGACCAATTCGGCACCAGCACCTGCCCAGTGCCGGCCCCATGCCAAGGCGTCCCCGCCGTAGTCGGTCACCTGGCGGTAGTCGCCTTCCACGAGACGGACCACCGTTCCGTGGAGGACGTCAATTGCAGGGACGACGAGCACTTGGTTGACAACCTCCCAACTGTTGTAGCATGCTACAACAGTTAGACACCACACCCGGGGACGCCCAACAGTGACCAGCCCTGACGATTGGAGGACCGACGACACCAACCTCCTCTGCGAGGCTCTTCTGTCGCTGGAGACGGTCGACGAGGCATCCCAGTTCTTGAGGGACCTCTGCACCCGGCGAGAGCTCACCGAGATGGCACACCGTTGGGCGGTGGCTCGCCTCCTCGATCGCGGCCTCCCCTACCGGGAGATCGCCGAGCAGGTGGGCGCCTCGACCGCCACCGTGACCCGGATCAACGAGTGGCTCCACCACGGTGCGGGCGGTTACCGGCTGGTCCTCGACCGCATCGGGGCAGGATCGAGATGACCACCGCTCAACGGGTTCTCCGTCTCGCCGTTCCCAACAAGGGACGCCTCCAGGAACCGTCCGCCTCATTGCTGCGCGATGCCGGGCTTGTGTTCGAGCAGACCGAGCGCTCGCTATCGGTGAGGGTGAGCAATGTCGATCTCGACCTTCTCTTCGTCAGGGCCGAGGACGTTCCCGAGTTGGTGGCAGATGGTGTGGTCGACCTGGGGATCACAGGGCAGGACCTCCTCGCCGAGCATGGCGGTGAGCCGGAGGTGCTCGCCGAGCTCGGGTTCGGTCACTGCCGGCTGGCGGTCGCCGTACCCGCCGCCTCGGCAATCGAGAAGCCGGAGGAGCTGGCCGGCTCGAGGGTGGCCACCGCCCACCCCAGGGTGACCGCCCGTTTCTTCGAGGACCTGGCCGTGAGCGTCGACATCATCCCGTTGCGCGGCTCGGTGGAGGTCGCACCGACGCTCGGTGTGGCCGACGCCATCGTCGATCTCGTCTCCACCGGGAGCACTCTCCTGGTCAACGGCCTGCGCGTGGTGGGCACCCTCCTCGCCAGTGAGGCGGTCCTGGTGGCGGGGGCCGCCTCCCGCATAGAGCGCTCCTCAAAGGTGACCGAGGTGTCCACCGCGCTTGACCGCGGTCGTCTCCGGGAGGCGCAGGCGCTACGTGCTTCTCAACGCCCCTGTGGAGGCGGTCGGCAGGATCGGTGAGGTCATACCGGGGCTGGAGGCCCCCACAGTGGTGCCGCTCGCCGAGCAGGGGTGGGTGGCGGTGCATTCGGTGGTGGATGCCGACGATGTGTGGAACGTGCTTCCCGCGTTGGAGGCAGCCGGGGCCAAGGGGATCCTGGTTCTTCGGATCGAGCAGTTGATCCCGTGATCGGGACCGCCCATCGACACGCTTCGGCTTGGCCGTCAACCCTGTCATGCGCAGTCCACCGGATCGAGGATGCCAAGCCGTGCTGACCAGGATCGTGCTCGAGACGCTGACGCCCGAGGAGCGGCGTGCGCTCACCCGGCGATCGGCCGTCCCAGACAGAGCTGTGATGGAGAGAGCGGCTGCCATCGTGGAAGCAGTCGCCTCCGGAGGCGATGCCGCCCTCACCGAAGCGGGGAGACAGCACGGCGGAAGCAGGAGCGGAAACCTACGGGTGTCCAAAGAGGAGCAGCGCGAGGCGCTGGCGTCGCTCCCTCAACCGGTGCGGGTAGCGCTGGAGCGGTCGATCGAGGCGGTGACCGCCTTCCACCGGGTCCAGGTGCCGACCGATGTCACCGTGGAGACGACCCCCGGCGTCGTGGTCGAGCGCCGCTGGTCGCCGCTGCGCCGTGTGGCGGCCTACGTCCCCGGAGGGCTCGCCGCCTATCCATCGACCCTGGTGATGATGGTCGTCCCTGCACGGCTCGCCGGTGTCGGTGAGGTCGTGATCGCCAGCCCGGTGGGCCGAGACGGGACTTTGCCCTCGGTGCTGCTGGCTGCCGCCGCCCTGCTCGAAATGGACGAGTTCTACGCCATGGGCGGGGCACAGGCGGTGGCTGCGCTCGCGTACGGGACCGAGACGATCGAGCGGGTGGACAAGATCGTCGGCCCGGGCAACCCTTGGGTGACGGCGGCCAAGCTGGCTGTGCTCGGTGTCTGCGGCATCGACCTCCCCGCCGGGCCGAGCGAGGTCTGCGTCCTCGCCGACCACTCCGCCGACCCGAGGCTGGTTGCCATCGACCTCCTCTGCCAGGCAGAGCATGGGCCCGACTCCCCCGCCGTACTCGTCACCACGGACCTGGGGCTGGCGGACCGGGTGGACATCGAGATCAGACGCCTCCTCCCCCTTCTCGATCGCAACGAGATACTCGAGAGAGGCGCTCGCCGAGCACGGGGTGGCGGTGATTGCAGGTGATCACGCCGGTGCGGTCGAATTCGCCGAGGAGTATTCCGGTGAGCACGTCACCATCCTCACCTCAGACCCGGAGACAGACTCGAAGTCGATCACATCCGCCGGGTCGGTCTACGTCGGTCGCTGGTCACCCGAGTCGGCCGGCGACTATGCCACCGGGGCCAATCACGTCCTCCCCACCGGTGGGCTTGCCAGCGCCTATGGCCCGCTTTCGGTGGAGGACTTCGGCTCGTGGCGCCAGGTGCAGACGCTCACCGAGGAAGGTCTCCGCCTGCTGCGGCCGACCATCGCCGCCTTGGCCGATGCAGAGGGCCTGACCGCCCACCGTCTGGCGGCAGAGCTCCGCTTCGAGGGCGAGACATGAACCGTCCCGTCTATGTGTGGCAGCCGACGACTGAGGAAATCGCCCGACGTGCCGGGTTGGATCCCACCGAGGTCGTCCGCTTCGACCACAACACATCCCCGCTCTCCCCCGCCTGGACATCCGACCTGGCGGCACGGTTGGCGCCCGACCTCAACGAGTACCCGGGCGCCGACTACCTCCCGCTGCGCCAGGCGGTGGCTAGGCTATGCGGGCTGCAACCCCGATCAGGTCGTGCCGGGTGCCGGGGCAGATGAGCTCATCGACCTGTGCGCCCGCGCCTTCCTTCCCGTCGGGGGTGTGGCGGTGAGCGCCCCACCCAGCTACGCCATGTACGCCGTCGCCACCGGGCAGCGCGAAGCGAAGCTCGAGCTCGTTTGGCGAGAGCCACCCGACTTCGCCCTGCCCGAGCGGTTTGTGGAAGCCGCCGCCGAGGCGGACGTGGTCTGGCTCTGTGTCCCCAACAACCCCACCGGCCGACGTGACACGGACGACGAGATCGAGGCGGTGCTCGGTTCCGGTGCCGGGGTGGTCGTCATCGACGCCGCATATGCCGAGTTCACCGGCGACCGCTGGGCGCCATGGGTGCAACGGTGGCCAAATCTGGTGGCGCTGGGCACCCTCTCCAAGGCGTTCTCGCTCGGTGGGATCAGAGTGGGGTACGCCATCACCTCGCCTCCACTGGCGGCGGAGTTGCACCGCTGCCGGCCGCCGGGAAGCGTGTCGTCTCTCTCCGCCGCAATCGCTTCGGAGGCGCTGCGCCGGCCGGAGGACGCCGCAACGATGGTGGCGCTCATCACCCGCGGCCGGACTGAACTGTCGGCCGGGCTCGCCGCCCTCGGTTGGGAGATGCGGCCCAGCGTCTGCAACTTCGTCCTCGGCCGGGTGGGAACCGATGCCGCAGCGCTGGCCGAATCGCTGATGTGGGAAGAGGGCCTGGTCGTCCGCTCCTTCCGCCCCGGGTCGAGGCTCGAGGACCACCTGCGCGTCACGGTGCGTACCCCGGGCGACCACGAGCGGCTTCTATCCGCTCTCGAGAGGAGATCGTGATGTCACGGACCGCCGAGACGGGCCGCGAGACCCGAGAGACCAAGGTAAGGGTCTCGATCGACCTGGATGGATCGGGCCGGAGCACCGTCGCCACCGGCGTCGGCTTCCTCGATCACCTGCTCGGATCGCTGGCGCACCACGCCCTCTTCGACCTCGAGATCGAGGCCACGGGAGACCTCGAGGTGGACGACCACCACACAGTCGAAGATGTCGCCCTTGTGCTCGGCGAGGCCATCGCCGCCGCGCTCGGCGACCGCTCCGGGATCACCCGATTCGGCGATGCGGTGGTTCCCATGGATGAGGCCATCGCCCGCGCCGCGGTCGACGCCGGTGGGCGGCCGTTCGCCTCCATCGACCTCGAGATGCACAACGAGCGGATCGGGAATCTCTCCACCCAGAACCTGCCCCACGCCCTCGAAGCTTTCTGCAGAACCGCCGGGATCACGCTCCACCTCCAGGCGAGCGGGCGCAATGACCATCACGTGGCCGAGGCCGGCTTCAAGGCGCTGGCCCGGGCGCTGCGCGCCGCGGTCGAGATCGACCCGAGGCGTCGGGGGATCCCATCCACCAAGGGTGTCCTGTGACCGCCCCGCTCGTGGCGGTGGTGGATCATGGCGCCGGGAACCTGGTCTCGATCGCGCAGGGGTTGGAACGGGCGGGTGCCGAGGTGAGGGTGGCGGCGGGACCTGCTGGCTTGACCGGGTGCGACGCCGTCGTGCTCCCCGGGGTGGGTGCTACGGCAGCGGCGATGGAGCGACTCCGCTCGGCGGCGATGGTGGAGCCCCTCTTGGGATGGGAAGGTCCCCTGCTCGGGATATGCGTCGGTCTCCAGCTTCTGTTCGAGAGGAGCGAGGAGGACGGTGCCGATTGCCTGGGAATCCTCCCCGGTGAGGTTCGCCGGCTAAGAGGCGAGGCGGCTTCCCCACATCGGCTGGAACGACATCGTCGTCGAGCAACCCGACCCGCTTTTCCGCGGCATGCCCGATGGCTCCCTCGGCTACTTCGTCCACAGCTACGCGCCCGTGCCCGATGACCCGGCGATGGTGATCGCCACCTCGGAGCACGATGCCCCGTTTGTGGCGGCGGTGCGGTCCGGTGAGGTGTGCGGTGTCCAGTTCCACCCCGAGAGGAGCGCCGCCACCGGTCTCCGGATCTTGTCCAACTTCGTCGACACAATCCGTTTTGGCGTCACGGGAGGGGCAATGGCCGCGTTTGGTGACGCCAAAACGGGGGTGTGATGCTGCGGACCAGGGTCATCCCTTGTCTCGACGTCGCCGGTGGACGGGTGGTGAAGGGTGTCAACTTCGTGGATCTGGTCGACGAGGGTGACCCGGTCGAGCTGGCCGCCCGTTACACCGCCGAGGGGGCGGACGAGATCTGCTACCTCGACATCGGAGCCGCCCCCGAGGAGCGGGCGACTCTTCTCGATCTGGTGCGCCGGACCGCCCGGGAGGTCTTCGTGCCGCTGACGGTGGGCGGCGGTGTCCGTTCCCCCGAGGACATGCGGGCGGTGCTGCGAGCGGGTGCCGACAAGGTGGCGGTGAACACCGCGGCGGTGTCCAAGCCCAGCCTCATCGATGGTTGCGCCGCCGCCTTTGGTCGTCAGTGCGTCGTGTTGGCGGTGGACGCCCGCTTCTCTGGCCCGGCCCGGTGGGAGGTGGTGGTCAACGGCGGCCGGGCACCAACGGGGCGCAACGCCATCGACTGGATCGAGGAGGGCGTGGAGCGCGGTGCCGGTGAGATCCTGCTCACCTCGATCGACCGCGACGGCACCAGCGACGGCTACGACCTCGAGCTGATAGCTGCAGCAACGGCGGTCTCGGAGGTTCCCGTGATCGCCTCGGGTGGGGCGGGTACACCTGACCACTTCGTCGATGCGATCACCAGGGGCGGAGCGTCGGCGGTGCTCGCCGCCTCGACGCTGCACCGGCGAACCCTCACCATCGCCCAGGTCAAAGCGGCGCTCGCCACCGCCGGGATCCCGGTGCGGGAGGCGGCGTGATCGACGCCGACGCCGTCGCATGGGACGAGGCCGGCCTGGTGCCGACCGTGGTCCAGGAGGCCGCCACCGGGCGGGTGCTCATGGTGGCGTGGATGGACCGCACGGCGCTGGCTGCCACCGCAGCAAGCGGACAAGCCCACTTCTGGAGCCGGTCACGCCAAGAGTTGTGGCGCAAGGGCGCCACCAGCGGCAACACCATGGAGGTCACGGCATTGGCGCTCGACTGTGATGGCGACACAGTGCTCATGACGGTCATCCCTGCCGGCCCGGCCTGTCACACGGGGTCGTCTTCGTGCTTCGATGGCGATGACACCCCGTCGACTCTGGGATCGATCCTCGAGCGATTGCAGCGAGTGGTGGCGCAGCGGGCGGAGCAACTCCCGGAAGGGTCGTACACCGCTGAGTTGGTCGAGGCTGGTGTCGACCGGGTGGCCCGCAAGGTGCTCGAGGAGGCCGGGGAACTGGCGTTCATCGCCAAGGACCACGCCGCCGGCAGGGGTTCGCCCACCCGGGTGGCGGAAGAGGCGGCTGACCTGCTCTACCACCTGCTGGTGTTGTTGCAGGTGTCCGAGGTTCCGACAGGGGCCGTCGCCGCCGTCCTCGAAGAGCGTTCGCGGTAGCGGTCAGGCCGCCGGTCGGTCCGACCGGGATACACCTTCGGCGAACGCATCGGGACCCAGAAGATGCAGCCCGAGTGTTATCAGCCCGAATCCGACCCGGTCGCGCAGCGCCACCGGGCGGGGCGCGGTGACCCAGCCTTCGTCCGCAGCCCGGCGAGACATGGCGCCTCGCAGCAGCTCATCCATTTTCGCCTTGCCGAATCGACCGGTGTCGTACATCACTTCTCCATAGCTCCTTGCTTCTCAGGCCGAGCCGCGTCCCGCGGCGGAGGTTTCGGTGGTCAGATAGGCACCCAGGGCGGCAGACGCTTCGGCGGTCAGCCCGGTGCGTGTCCCGTATCGCGAGGTCTCACCGTGCTTGCCGATCACCACACGCACCAGCCCGGCGCCGCGCAGGATCCCGAGGTGATGGTGCACCGTCGACTTGGCCAGCCCGAGCATCTCGGCGAGATCGTCCAAGGTCGCCTCGGACTCGGCCAGCCTGCGCAGGATGCGAAGCCGCCGCTCGTCACCTAGTGCCTTGTAGGTCTTGACCATCCATCCCGGGCGGGGCGTCGGGGTCGGCCGAGAGGTACTCGTCGGCCACCCCGTAAATGACGATGAGCATCGAGCCGTGGTCGTCGATCACCGACCAGGGGCGAAGCAAGACCGACGGGGCGAGCACAAGACGGGTCACCCCGGCCGGGATGCGGTAGTCGAGCCCGTTGGTCGCCAGCTCGATGAGACCCTCGGGGGAGGTCGAGCCCGCCTGGGCCACGCTTCATCTCGGCATCGCGCTGCTGGGCAGCGGGCCACTCCTCCACCATCGGCGACAGGGACTCCGACCAGAACCGGCGCAGGGCGGCGGTCACCCGCGACAACAGCGAGCCGGGGTCGAGCGCCATCAGCCGGCGGATCGAATCGGTGAATTCCTCCTTGCCGACGTACTCGGCCAGGGCCTCGTCGAGAGCAGTGGGATCCCCGGCCGCCGCTCGGCGATGCACCTCCGTCGGCGGTCCCCCGTGCTTCCCGCTGATGAGGGCCAATCGGAGCTCGGTGGGGTCGAGATCGGCAAGCCAGTCGAAGAACATTTCGGGGTCGTCCGGCTCCGGCGCGCTCGCCAACACACCCATGACGGCGAACCAGGTGGTCCCCCATGCCCCGCCGAGCTCGCCCATCTCGGCCGCCAAGTCGTCCGGAACCCGGTCGCCCAACTCGTCGAACCACTCCGCACCCACCTCGTAGGTCGCCTGCTCGTCGCGGTCCATCTCCCTCACCCAGGCGGCGATGAGCAGATCGACTACCGGTGAAGTGATCAGATCGATGGGGAGCCGGATTCGTCCACCGGTGAGATCACGGATCTTGGGTGCTTCGGGAGTCATCATATGGTTCGAAATATATCGAACGCCACCAGATGTGTCAAGCCGCGTATCGATCCTGTCGGCCAACCCGGGGTTGGGGAGTACATCAGGGGTAGCTGCCAAACCCTGGGTTGACGGGATATCAGCGGCCCAGGGTGTAGAACTCCGGGTTGGGTCGCAGGTCGGTGAGGTGGGCCATCCGGTTGGAGAGGGCGAAGAGAGCGACGATGGCTCCAATATCCCAGATGTCGTCCTGGCTGAACCCGCAATCACGGAGCCGTTCGAGATCGGTCGATTGAAGCTCCTCGGGGGTGCGGGCGAGTTTGACCGCAACTTCGAGCATCACCCTCTGCCGCTGGGTGACGGGGGCGGTGCGGTGGTTCACCGCCACCTGGTCGGCGATCAGCGGGTCCTTGGCCCTGATGCGGAGCACCGCCCCGTGGGCGACGACGCAGTAGGGGCAATCGTTGGCAGCACTGGTGGCCACCACGATCATCTCTCGCTCGGCCTTGGTCAGCCCGCTCTCCTTCTCCATGAGGGCGTCGTGGTAGGCGAAGAAGGCCCGGAACTCGTCTGGGCGTTGGGCCATGACGAGGAAGACGTTGGGTATGAACCCGGTCTTGGCGGCGACGGCGTCGATCCGCTCCCGGAGGTCTGCGGGCAGATCGGCAGTGTCAGGGAAAGGGAACCGCTCCGCTGCGGTCACGCCACCTTCTCGTTCTTCCCGATCACCGCCACTCCGTCGTCGGAGACGGTGAACCGGCTGCGGTCGTGGTCGAGGTCGACCCCCACCTGGAACCCATCGGGGATCTCCACGTTCTTGTCGATGATGGCGCGCTTGATCACCGCGTTCCGCCCTACTCGGACGTTCTCGAAGAGCACGGAGTCCTCCACCAATGAATACGAGTTGACCCGGCACCCGGGCGAGAGGATGGAGCCACGCACCAGCCCACCCGACACCACCGCCCCGTGCGACACCACAGAGTTGAGCGCCCGGCCTGCCCTGTCGCCGCTCTCGTGGACGAACTTGGCCGGAGGGTGGGGGAAGTGCCAGGTGAGGATGGGCCAATCCATGTTGTAGAGGTTGAAGATGGGCTCGACCGACACCAGGTCCATGCTCGCCTGGTAGTAGGCATCGAGCGTCCCGACGTCTCGCCAGTAGCCGTGCTCCCGCTCTGTCTCCCCCGGGACCTGGTTGCGGTCGAAGTCGTATACCCATGCCTCGCCCGACTCGGTCAGCAGGGGGATGATGTTTCCCCCCATGTCGTGCTTGCTCGACGTTGACTCGGCGTCGGTGCGGAGGGCGTCCACCAGCGTGGATGTCGTGAAGATGTAGTTGCCCATCGAGGCATAGGCGCGGGTCGGGTCGCCCGGCATCGATGGCGGCTCCGCCGGCTTCTCCAGGAAGCTCTCGATCTTCCCGGTGGCGTCGGAGTCGATGATCCCAAAGGCGCTCGCCTCCTCGATCGGGACCGGTATGCCCCCCACGGTGACTCCCGCCCCGGTGTCGATATGGGCGGCGATCATCTGACGAGGATCGAGCCGGTAGATGTGATCGGCCCCGTAAACGATCACATAGTCGGGGTATTCGTCATCGATGATGTTGAGGTTCTGGTAGACGGCGTCGGCCGACCCGGCGAACCAATGGGGACCGCGCCGCATCTGCGCCGGGACCGGGGCCACGTAGTTCCCCAGCAGCGGCGACAGCCGCCAGGTCTGGGCGATATGCCGGTCGAGGCTGTGGCTCATGTACTGGGTGAGCACCACCACCCGTCGCATGGCTCCGTTGACCAGGTTGGAGAGCACGAAGTCGACGAGTCGGTAGAGCCCGCCAAAAGGGACCGCCGGTTTGGCGCGGTCTCGGGTCAGCGGGTAGAGCCGCTTCCCTTCGCCGCCGGCGAGCACGATCGCAAGCACGACAGGTTCTCTCGCCACTCTTCGGAACATAGCGATTCGGCGTTGATCGGTTGACCGGTGAGCGCTGCCCTGTTCACCGAATGGTTCGCTCCTCTGAAGGTTGACGCCACATCTCGCTCCGAGCATGGAGAGCGTTCCGAGAAGCGGGACCTCGCTCGTGTGGAGGAGGCAGACATGTTGAGGAGACGAAGGGCGCTCCGCGTCCTGCTCATGGCGGCCGCCGTCGCCATCGCCGTGGTTCCGGTGGTGCCGGCAACCGCCGCGGGCGGAAGCGGTGCCATCTACAGCATCAGCAACGACCCGTCGGGGAATGCCTTGGTGGTGTTCGAGCGGGCGGGCGATGGCACGCTCACGCCGGTTGGGGAAATCGCAACAGGCGGGCTCGGCAGCGGGAGCGGGCTGGGGTCGCAGGGGGCGGTTGCTCTGTCTACGGACGGGCGCCGAATCGCCGCGGTCAACCCGGGAAGCGATCAGGTCAGCTCGTTCCGGGTGGTGCGAGGTGGGCCGGTGCTCGCTTCCACTGTCGCCTCCGGCGGTGACCTCCCCATCAGCGTGGCCATCAACGGCCGGCTCGCCTACGTGCTCAACGCAGGTGGGGACGGGAACGTCAGCGGGTTCAGAGTCGGGCCCGGTGGCAGGCTGACTCCGATCTCGGGCTCGACCCGGTCGCTCAGCGGATCCGCCGTCGGTCCGGCGCAGGTCCAGTTCAGTGCCGACGGCCGTCAACTGTTGGTCACCGAAAAGAACACGAACCAGATCGTCGTCTACCAGGTGCGCCGCGACGGCAGGCTCGGTGCACTGAAAGCCCACCCCTCGGCGGGTCAAACACCTTTTGGTTTCTCGCTTTCGGGTTCGACGGTCGTGGTCTCCGAGGCGTTCGGAGGATCACCCGATGCCAGCGCGGTGTCCTCATACAGACTCGGCGCCAACGGGACGCTGACGCCGATCAGTGCTTCGGTGCCGACCACCGAGACCGCGGCATGTTGGATCGCCATCACGCCAGACGGTCGGTACGCATACACCACCAACACAGGGAGCGACAGCGTCACCGGGTACACGATCGGCGCCGGTGGGTCGCTATCCGTTCTCGATGGTGACGGGGTGACTGCTACCACGGGCGATGTCCCCATCGACATGGCGGTCTCCGCCGATGGGTCGTTCCTCTACACCCTCAACAGCGGATCCGATCAGGTCAGCGGATTCGCCATCGGGCTCGACGGCAGCCTGACACCCTTGGGCACGGTCGCCACACCGGCAACCGCCGTCGGCCTCGTCGGGAGGTAAGAGAGCCCCCGTCGGTTAGTCGAGCCAATCAGTCAGGCGGGCGGTGGTTTGCCGGGATTCGGAACGCCACCTGCCCGCCCGGCGCGTCTTCGATCCAGATCGAACCGTGGTGGGCGTTGACTATGCCCCTGGCAATGGCCAGCCCCAGGCCGGCGCCCCCGTCGGCGCGTGCCCGGGACGGGTCGGGTCGGGTGAACGGGTCAAAGGCGCGGGCGGTGAAGTCACCGGGAAATCCGGCGCCGCGGTCGCTGACCCTCACCACCGCCGACCCGCCATCGGCCTCGACATCGATCTCCACGTCGGTCCCGGCGGGTGCGTGGCGGATGGCGTTCTCCAGCAGGTTCCGCACCGCCCGCCCCAGTGCTGCCGGATCCGCTCGAACTGGTACAGGACCGCGAACGCCGACGGAGATTGCAACCGATCGCTTCGCCGCCACCGGGGTCAGCGCCTCGGCTGCCCCTTCGAGCAACTCACTCAGATCCACCTCTTCGACGGCGAGATCGATGCCGCCCGCCTCGAGCCGCGAGGCGAGGAAGAGGTCGTCGATGAGCCGGTCGAGAACCTCGACGTCCTCGACCATCGCCTCCAGGTATCTATTCGGGTCGGGCGCCACGCCGTCTCGCACTGCTTCGAGGGCCGCCCGCAGCGCGGTCAGCGGAGTTCGCAGGTCGTGGCCGACGGCGGAGATCAACTGGCGGCGTGCGTCCTCTTGTCGGTCCCTCTCCACCCACGATGCCGCGAGGGCGGAGATCATCCCGTCCATTGCCTGAGCCACCTCGCCCACCTCGTCCCGGCGTGTGATGCCCGAGCGCACCGACAGATCCCCTTCTCCCACCGCCCGGGCTGTCGAGGTGAGCCGCTCCAGGTCATCGGTGAGCCTTCTGCTCACCGCCACCGCCAGGGTGATGCCGAGGCCCACGCCCAGTGCCAGCGCCACGAAGAGCAGGGTGAGATCGTGGCTGTCGAGGAACATCGAGAGCGCCGAGGCGGCGACGGCGAGCGCGGCAACACCGAGAGCCGCCACCGCCGGAACCAGGACCGCCGCTCGCAAGGTGCGGGCACGAGAGGCGAAGCGCGGGGCTGTGACCGCGATCAGCGCCGACACAAGTGCGGCACCGCCGAACACCGAATAGAGGACGATGCGGTCCTCTGGGCTCGGGTCCATGAGGATCTCGAATGCGGCAAGACCAACGACAACCGCACCGATGGACGCGAATACGAGCCAGCGCACTCGTCAGGCCTCGAACTTGTAGCCAACTCCCCAGACGGTGACGAGGTGGCGAGGTTGGTCGGGCTGATCCTCGATCTTCTGCCTGATCCTCCTGATGTGGACGGTGACCGTTGCCGGGTCCTGCCATTCCGTCGAGGAGTCCCACACCTGCTCGAGAAGTTGGGCACGGGTGTAGACGCGCTTGGGGGTGGTGGCGAGATAGGCGAGGAGGTCGAACTCCTTGGCGGTCAACTCGACAGGGACGCCATCCACGGTCACCGCCCGCTGCCCGGGGTCAACGATCACCCTGCCGAAGTCCATGCGCTCGGCGGCTGGTCTTGGGATCGTCCGGCGCAGCACGGTGCGTACCCGGGCGACCAGCTCGCGCGGTGAGAAGGGCTTGACGACATAGTCGTCGGCACCAAGCTCGAGCCCAAGGACGCGGTCGGGCTCCTCGGAGCGGGCGGTCAGGAGGATCACCGGGACATCGGAGTTCTGCCGGACCTGGCTGAGCACATCGAGACCCCCCACCATGGGAAGCATCACGTCGAGCACCACCAGATCCGGCGATCGTTGCGAGAGCAGATCGAGAGCCTCTGCTCCGTCGGCGGCGGACTCGACCCGAAATCCGTCACGCTCCAGGTAGCGGGTCACCACCTCGCGGACCATCGGCTCGTCGTCCACCACGAGGATCCGAGCCGGTCGATTGATCGGGGGCGATGACGCCACCGGCGCATCGTACGGAGTCAGTTGCGCACGGCCGGAAGGATCGGAGCGAGTTTCGGGATAGATAACAAGACCGAGACGGCGGACGGCGGAAGGCGGAAGACGGCCGAACGGGATTGAGCGAGGCGGAACGCCAGACTGCTACCGATCGAAGGCGACGTTGACCCACCGGTCCGGCGTCTAGGTGCCCCAGTCGGGGAAGGGGTGGTGGAATCCATCGGTGGCGTGCCAGTGCTCGCGCAACTCCCGGCATGATCCGTCTGGTCCGAGCAGCATCACATCGCAACCGGTCAGCGTGGTGGGCTGGCCGCTCTCTTCGAGCGTCGTCCAGTACTCGTAGACGGCGGTGCTTCCCTCCACTGCAAGGACGGCGAACCGGACATCTTCGACCCGCTCCTCGGCGAATGCCTCGGACGTGTACTCCATCACTCCCTCCCGGCCCAGGTGGGGCTGACGAAACGGTGTCGACCGATAGACCACCTCGTCACCGAACAATGAGACCGCGGATCCGACGTCGCCTGCTGCCCAGGCCGACCGGTAGCCCTCGGCGTAGCGAGCGGCGTGCTCGGCTGCTCCGTCCAGTGGAGTCCGGTCGGCAATCCCCCACCCAGGAGGTGGTTGACGCCGCTCCGGCTCGACGTGCCAACACTCCCGCAGCGCCCGGCAGAGAGAATCGCCTTCGAAATGGAGCAGGAGGATCCCTGCCAGCGTGACATCGGCGGCTTCGTTGCGCAGAGTCGTCCACCACTCCACCCCGGCCACGTCTCCCTCGACTACCGGGTCGCCCCAGCGAACCTCGACGTCCTCTTGGGTTGCGGTGACATCCCGCCAGTACTCGGCGATTCCCTCTGACCCGTTGTGGGGCTCCTCGAAGGGATTCGAGCGGTAGGTGGCGTCCGGCGTGAAGAGCGCAGCCGCAGCATTCGGATCTGCGTCAACCCAGGCGGCCGCATACCCGTCCAGCCAGCGGTCGAGATGCGCCGAAGTCACCATCCGGCCATGCTGCCACGTCGACGCGCTCCATGCCCTCTGCCTTTGTTTCAACTTCCTTCCTCCGCCTTCCGTCTTCCTGGCCCCCGTAGACTCTCCCTCGTGACCCCGATCGCGGCGCTCGACGGGATCGAGGTGCGTCTTGGCGGGCTCCCCGTGTTGCGAGCCTTGGATCTGACGGTCTCCCCGGGCGAGGTGCTCGGGGTCGTCGGCCCCAACGGATCCGGAAAGACCACCCTCCTCAGGGTGCTGGCCACCCTCCTGCGCCCGCGCCGCGGCTCGGGGACGGTGCTCGGAGAGCCACTCGGTACCGACGGGGTACGCCGGATCAGGCCGGGAATCGGTTTGGCAGGGCACCAACCCTCGCTATGGCCCGATCTGACCCTGCGCGAGAACCTGGTGGCGATCACCCGGCTCGGTGGGCAGGACGAGGTCGCGGCCGATGAGGCGCTCTACCGGGTTGGGTTGTCGGCAGCCGCCGGCAGGCTGGCGGGGCGGTCATCACACGGGATGCGTCGCCGCGTCGACCTCGCTCGGCTGCTGCTCACCCGTCCGCGGTTGGTGCTGCTCGACGAGGCGACCGCTGGGCTCGACCGCTCGGCAACGGCCCTCGTCGATTCCGTGGTGTCGGCCGCGCTCGGTGCCGGCGGGGCCGCGGTGCTCGTGTCGCACGACCACGAGCACCTTGGGGCGTCCGTCACCCGGTTGGTCGAGATCGAGGATGGTGCGGTGCGCAGCCCCGGAGGAAGTCGATGACCGAGCCGATGACCGGGACCGCTCCTATCCGCTCCGACGTGGTGGCCGGCCAGCCGCCGGGCCCGCTCCGCCAACTGATCGAGACCGCCCGTCGTGAACTGGTCCTCGAAGGACGTGCCGGCGAGGTGGTGAGCATCGTGATCCCGTTCGGGGCGCTGGCCCTGATCCTCTTCCCTCTGGCTCTAGGTCCCGATATCCCATTGCTGGCCCGGGTGGGACCAGCCGTGTTCTGGGTCGTGGCCCTGCTCTTCGGGATGCTGATCGCACTCCGCCAGAGCTCGGTGGACCCGGCTGAATTGCGCGATCTGCAGAGACTGCTGGGAGTCGACCCGGCGGCCAGACTGGCCGGAAAGGCGCTCGCCGGTGCCGTCTGGCTGCTGGGTTTGATGGTCGTGCTCGGGGCAGCGACCGTCGTGCTCTATGCGCCTGCGGTCCCGGCAAGATGGTGGATGCTTCCGATCGTCCTGGTGCTCGCCGCGCTGGGTGTGGCGACCGGGGCCACCCTGGCCGGTGAGATTGCGTCCGGGCTCCGTGCCCGTTCCACCTTGGCGCCATTGCTGGCCGCCCCGCTGGTGGTGCCGGTGCTGGTGGCCGCCGCCGAGGCAACGGATCGGTTGCAGGCCGGTGGAAGTATCCTGACCCCGACCCTGCTACTGGTCCTGGTCGACCTGATCCTCGCCATAGTGATCGTGCTGGCCGCCGGGCCGCTGGAGGACGCCACCTCGTGACCCAAACCGGATCCGCCCTACCACCGCCGAGTCGGGCGCGCCGCGTCCTCGAGCCTCTGGCATTGGTGGCGCTGGTCGGCGGTTTCTGGCTCGCCATGGCCGCCCCTCCCGACGCGATCCAGGGCGACTTCTACCGAATCCTCTATATCCACGTGCCCTCGGCGTGGCTCGCCTTCCTCGCCTTCGGAGTCACTGCGTTGGGGAGCATCGGCTACTTGGTCAGGCGCCGGCGAGCATGGGACAGAGTCGCGGCAGCTTCGGCCTCGGTCGGGGTCGTCTTCACCGCTCTCACCCTGGTCACCGGGAGCATCTGGGGAAGACCGGTGTGGGGGGTCTGGTGGGACTTCGGAGACGCCCGCTTGATGAGCACCGCCATCATGTTCTTCGTTTATCTCGGCTATCTGGCGCTACGGCGGACGGTCAACGATCCGGAAACGCGCGCCCGTCGCTCAGCAGTGCTCGGAGCGGTGGCGGTCATCCAGGTGCCCTTGGTCTACTTCTCGGTCAACCTGTTCCGCACCCTCCACCAGACGCAGACAATCCGCCCTGATGGCGCCGCAATGGAGCCTGAGATGCTGATGGCGCTCCTGGTCAACCTGCTCGCATTCACCGTCCTCTACGCCGCATTGCTCGCCCGCCGCATCGAAGTGGGCCGGTTGGAGGAGATCGCCGAGGAAGTGGCCCCGACCGAGCTCGCGGGTCGCTCGGTGCAGCCACCCCCTCTCGGGGAGGTTGGCGGTGGGTGACGGCTGGGTTGTGTTTGCCTACACGGTGACCTACGGGATGATCGCCGGATATGCCGTCTGGCTCATCGCCCGCTACAGGGGGCTGCAGCAGCGACTGCGGCAAGAACCCGGTAGCGGTCTCCAGTCGTCCCCGGAGTGAACCGGCTGGCGCATCGCCGATTTCTCGTCCCGGCGATCGCCGCCGTGGTCGTGCTTGTGGGTCTTCTCGCCTGGCAGGGTCTCGGCGACAATCTCATCTACTACCTCACTCCATCCGAGGCGATCGAGCAGCGCCCCGAGTTCGAGCCGGGTGAGCGGTTCCGGCTGGGCGGCCTGGTACTGAACGGGACGCTGACAGAGACCGGCGAGGGTGTGACCTTCCAAGTCGGAGACGGCGCCCACACCGTCGCCGTTGTCCACACCGGCACTCCCCCGCAACTGTTCCGTGAGGACGTCGGCGTCGTCGTTGAGGGTTCCTGGCAAGGCGAATCCTTTGCCTCGGACCTGCTCATGGTCCGCCATGACGAGAACTACCGCTCCCCCGATGGTGAGGGTCCATACGTCCCACCAACGGGTGAGGCGGTGGGCGGTTGAGCGCCCTCCTCGGTAGCGCATCGGTGCTGGTGGCGTTGGGGGCTGCCATCGCCCTCTCCGTCCAAGCCTGGCGGGTTGCTGCCCGGCCAGACGGCCCGGGGAGCATCCGTCTACGCACCCCGGTACTGGTGCTGCTGTTCGCCGCGGTGGCGTCGCTCCTCGTCCTCGAGGCAGCATTGATAGGTGACGATTTCTCGCTCGAATACGTGGCCAACCACCACGCCTCAGCAACACCATTTCTGTACACCGTGGCCAGCGCCTGGGGGGCACTCGAAGGGAGCATCGTTCTCTGGGGCCTGGTCCTGGCCGGCGCCACCTGGCTGGTATGGCGGGGTTACAACCGGGCCCCCGATCGCCTCGGCGCCGGGGCGCTGGCCGTGATGGGTTTGGTGGCCATCTTCTTCTTCGGCTTGATGGCAACCGTCGCCGACCCGTTCCGGGTCTGCATCGAGGCGGGACCGACATCTTGTGTCGCCGCCAGCCCGCTCCCTTGGGCGGAGGCGGTGGCTCCCTCCGACGGCGCCGGTCCCAACCCTCTGCTGCAGAACCACCCGCTGATGGCGATCCATCCTCCGATGCTCTATCTGGGATATGTCGGGCTGACCGTTCCCTTCGCCTTCGCCATGTCGGCATTGGCGCTCGGGCAAGGTGGCACCACCTGGCTGCGCCGCTCCCGGACCTCGACGCTGGTGGCCTGGAGCTTCCTCACCGCCGGCATCACGCTCGGAGGTCTGTGGGCCTATGAGGTGCTCTCCTGGGGCGGCTACTGGGCCTGGGACCCGGTGGAGAATGCCTCGCTCCTCCCCTGGCTCATGGCCACCGCATTCCTCCACTCCGCCGTGGTCCAGGAGAGGCGCGGGATGCTCCAGGCGTGGAACTTCGTATTGGTGATCGCCGCCTTCTCGCTGACGATCCTGGGGACGTTCCTCACCCGCTCGGGTGTCGTGGCTTCGGTCCACAGCTTCACCCAGTCGGCGATCGGCCCCGTTCTGCTCGGGTTCCTCGTCGTGGTGCTCACCGTATCGCTTGGGTTGTTCGCCGCCAGGGCGCACCTCGTCGCTTCGGCGCCACGACTCGAGTCGCTGGCAAGCAGGGAGGGTGCCTTCCTGCTCAACAACCTCCTGCTTTCGGTGTTCGCCCTCGTTGTGCTCGTGGGCACCCTGTACCCCTTGCTGATCGAGGCATTCAGCGGCGCCGAGGTTGGCGTGGGCGCTCCGTTCTTCAACCGCCTCACCGTGCCACTCGCCTTTGCCCTGCTGCTGACCATGGGCGTCGGGCCGGTGACGCCGTGGCGGCTGGCCAAGGGCGATGTGGTCTGGGCACGGATCCGCACACCTCTGCGCGCCGGCCTCGCGGCGGGGGCCTTGCTGGTCCTCACCGGCACGAGGAACGGATGGGTGGTGGGGGCGGTGATGCTGTCCACCTTCGTCGCCGGGACAGTCTTCCGTCATCTCTGGGTGACCGGCCGAGCCCGGGCGTCGAAGCTCGGGATCCCGATGCGACGGGCGGCGGTCGACGTGGTTGCCGGCGATCCTGGATTTTGGGGCGGGCAACTGTCGCACATCGGTGTCGCCTTGGCCGCCGTCGGACTCGCCGCCGCCGCCAACCTCGCCACCCACACCGAGGTCGACCTCTCCGCCGGCGACAGGGTCTCGTTCGCCGGGTACGAGCTCACCTATGTGAGCCCTTTCCTCCGCAACGAGCCCAACCGGACCGTCACTGGCGCCACAGTCATCGTCGAGCGGAATGGCGAGGTCGTCAGCGAGCTGGAACCCCGGATCAACGAGTACCCGGGAGCGGCTGCCGGGATCGTCACTCCGGCGGTGCACAGCTCGCTCCGAGGGGACCTCTACCTCACACTGACCCGGATCGATCCCGGCGGCATCACCATGGAACTCGACACCACACCGGTGGTCTGGCTCATCTGGCTCGGTGGATTCGTCGCCGCCGCCGGTGGGGCTTTCTCGACGGTGGTGCGCCGGCTGGCACGACGCAGCGCGTCACCGGAGCCGGCTCGTGTCTGACAGTTTCCGCCGATGGGCTGCCGCAGTGGTCACCGTGGGTCTTGCCGTGGTGGTGGTGGTCGGCTTGGTCACCGCCCCGTCGGCCGAAGCGAACCGCGCCGAGGCGATCGGGGCTCGGATCAAGTGTCCGGTGTGCCAGGGCGAGGCCATCGCCGACTCTCCCGCTGAGCTGGCGGGGAGCATGATGATTCTGGTCGAGGATCGCATCGCCCAGGGGTGGTCCGACCAGCAGATCATCGATGCCTTCGTCGCCTCCTACGGCGAATGGATACTCCTCGATCCACCGATCACCCCGGCAACGGTCCTGCTCTGGCTGATCCCGGCAGCCGGGATCGCGGTGGGGTTGGTGGCTGCGATGCGCAGGCGCCGGATCACCCCACCCGTGGAGGAGGAGTCCCCCGAGCCGGCCCCGTCGCCGGCCCCGCGCCAGGTCCCCTCGTGACGACCTCGACCACCGGAGTGGGAGGAGAGGATCGCCCAGGCGCGGGCAGACCTGGCAGCACTGGAACGCCAGATAGAGGACGGCGAGTTGGACGAGACGGACGCGGCACCCCTCCGCGCCGTCTACCTCCACGAGGTGGCCGAAGCCGAGCGGGCCGCAAGCATCGTCTGTAACCGAAGCGTCGGGAACTGGGCCTACCCACGGCACCCGGAACCGCAGGCTCCTCATCGGGGCGCTGGTGGCCGTGGTGGCGGTGGTCGGGATCACCCTCGCAGCATCACAGGCCCTGGTCCCTCGATCCCCGTCACCCGGAGACACGGATCTCTCCGAGGTGAGCAACGAGGCGATGGAGGCGGTCATCGCCGACAACCCCGACGACCCGCAGATAAACGGTATGCGGCTCGCTCTGGCCGACCGCTACTTCGAGGAGGAGGCGTACCAACAGGCGTTCGAGCACTACCGGATCGTGTTGGAGAACGATCCGGCAAACGGAGAGGCAGCACGGGCCCTGGGGCGGATGGGATGGATGAGCTACCGCAGCGGCGAGCCGGAACTCGCATTGGAGAGCATCGAGCGGGCCATCGAGCTCGACCCCACCTACGGTGAGGGACGCTTCTTCCTCGGCCTGGTGCAGCTCTGCGGGTTGGCGGACCATGAGGCGGCGGTGACCACCTTCGAAGAGGTGCTGACGCTCCCCGACCTCCCCGCCGATGTGAGACCGGAGGTAGAGGAGGCGCTCGAATTGGCCCGCTCCGGGGGCACGTGTGGCTGAACCGATCGCCCCACCCGGCCGGACCAGGTCGAATCGCCTCGTCTGGGTGGTGGTTGCCGTGCTCGCTGTCATCGCGGTGGTGGCGGTGGCGTTTGCCTCCCGGTTCGGTGTCGACCCAGGGCTGACCACTTCTCCCCTCATCGGCCGGCCCGCTCCCGACCTATCGCTGCCCCGCCTCGACGGCGAGGGCGAGGTCGATCTCTCCTCCTTCCGAGGCGATGTGCTGGTGCTCAACTTCTTCGCCTCGTGGTGCCTCGAGTGCATAGACGAGCACTCGGCGCTCGTCGAGACGGCAGCGGCCTATCAGGACCGGGGGGTGCGGTTCGTCGGCGTCGCCTTCCAGGATCGTCCCCAAGCGGCCAACGACTTTCTCGACGACCTTGGCCGGAGCCAGGTAACCGAGTACCTCGACGACCCCGGGTCGCTGGCGGCTATCTCGTACGGGGTGTTCGGGGTTCCCGAGACCTTCTTCGTCGACCCGGACGGGACAATCGTCGCCAAGATCGTCGGTGCATCCGACAGCTTGCTGCTGGCATCGACGCTCGACGGGATCCTCGCCGGCGATCAGCCAGGCGAACAGGTCGTCGGCGACACCCAGAGCGGCCCCGGCGGCTGAAGAGCTCAGCCCGATCGAGGTATCACCACCCTTGGGTCGAACCCGAGCGGCAACTCCAACCTGTTCGCCCTCATGAGATCGGCATCGGCGAGCAGGTCTGCTGTTCTCCCGTCGGCGACGATCTGGCCGTCGTTGATCACCAGGCTGCGGGGACACAACTCGAGCGCATAAGGCAGGTCGTGGGTCACCATGAGCATCGTGATCTCGAGGTCGGTGAGGACCGAGGCCAGTTCGCGGCGGCTCGCCGGGTCGAGGTTGGACGTGGGTTCGTCGAGCACCAGGATCTCCGGCTCCATCGCCAGCACGGTGGCCACCGCCACCCGGCGCCGCTGCCCCAAACTGAGGTGGTGGGGTGGCCTCTGCGCCACCTCGGTCATCCCGACCGCCTCGAGAGCGGCGGCGACGCGGGCGGCGAGAGCATCCCCCTCGAGTCCGTAGTTGGCCGGGCCGAAGGCCACGTCCTTCCAAACGGTCGGCATGAACAACTGGTCGTCCGGATCCTGGAACACCACCCCGGTGCGTCGCCGCACCTCCATCAGGTGCTCGGGTGCCACCGGCAGCCCGGCCACCCGCACCGTTCCCGAATCCGGCTCGATGATCCCGTTGAGGTGGAGCACCAGAGTGGTCTTGCCCGCCCCGTTCGGGCCGAGCATGGCCACCCGCTCACCGGGATGGATGTGGAACCCGACATTGCGCAGCACCTCGGTGCCGTCGGGGTACCGGTAGCAGAGATCAACGACCTCGAGTGCCGGTGTGCTCACGTCGGCACCCGCAACCACAGGGCGGACGCGGCCGCCACCACCACAGCCAACCCGGGGAGGGCGAGCGCCTCGACCCACGACCGGACATTCGCCTTGTCACGCGAGAACCGCGGCATGTGCCCCTGGTAGCCCCGTGACGTCATGGCGAAGAAGACGCGTTCACCGCGCTCGTAGGAGCGGATGAACAGCGACCCGGCCGAAGCGGCGAGCGCCCGTGCCTGCCACCACCAGCGGGGGTCGTAACCGCGCGACAGCATCGCGACCCGCATCCGTCGCTGCTCGCCGAGGATCACATCCAGATAGCGGACCATGAACCCGGCAATGTCGGTGAACACCCTTGGGACCCGCAGACGGTCGAGGCCCTCGAGTATGTCGGTCACCTCGGTGGAGGCGGTGAGCGTGATCGAGGCGAGCACCCCGAGTGTCCCCTTTATCAGGATCGACCAGGCACCCCACAACCCCACGACCGATAGCTCCATCGGGCCAACGACGATGTCCGGCGGAGGCCCGAGAAACGGGAGCATCACCGCGAACAGGAGAAAGGGGACCTCGACCAATGCCCGGCGCGCCACGACACCGGGAGGCACCGCGGAGATGGCGAGGGCGCCGAGGGCGATGGCGGCGTAGATGGCGAATGCCCATACCGCCCGTGGTGGTGTGGCCACCACGGCGATGACGAACACCAGCATCGCTGCCACCTTGCACTCCGGCGGCAGTCGGTGGACCGGACTGTCCCCGTGGACGTATAGGGCGTGGGCGTGGCCGGCGCTCACCACGGGGTCCGCACCCCCCTTTGCCGGGTCAGGACGGCCCGGCGCGCGGCCCGAGGCGCGATCGGTCGCCCCTACTGAATAGCCGGAACAAGAGCAGGCCGACCAGGAAGGTGACCAATACCCCGATGACCCCGGCGATGGCGGTGCCCACGGTCGCCGAGTCGATCCCGGCGACCCCGTAGTCGGACAGTGGTCCCCCGATGGGGTGATCGTCTGCCGTATCGATGAAACCTCCCTGTTCGGCCACCGACTCCAACCCGTCCGGGTCGGGGCTTGCGAGCAGGAGCCACGAAAACGACGAGGAGAACGGCGGCGGCGAGACCGGCGCCCACGAACCCCGCGAACGCACCACGGCGCGAGACCTCGATCGATGCCTCCAACCGGTACCGCCTCGCACCGGTGACGAGATCGGGCCGAACGGCGAGCACCGCGGCGACGGTGGCTGCGGTGATCAAACCCTCACCGAGACCGATGAGCGAATGCACCCCCACCATTGCGGTGAAGACGGTCCCGATCGGAGCACCACCCTGGCCGCCGAGTGCGTACTCGATGGCGAAAGCCATGGACGAAGCGATCACCGAGATAGCGGCCGCCACAAACGACGCCACCACCACCGAGGAGGTCCGCTTTCGAAGGATCGCCATCGAACCGAGGTATGCGGCCCACCCGACCAGCGAGGTCACGATCGCCATGTTGAGCACGTTGAGCCCGAGGGCACTGACCCCGCCGTCGGCGAAGATCAGTGATTGGAGCACCACCACCACGGTCACCGCCAACAGCCCCATCCAGGGTCCAAGCAACACCGCGGCCAGCGCCCCACCCAGCAGATGACCGCTGGTACCGGCTGCCACCGGGAAGTTGAGCATCTGTAGGGCGAAGATGAAGGCCGCCACGAGCCCCGCCATGGGAACCCGGCGCCGTTCCAGTTCCTTGCCCGACTTACGGATGGCGACGCTGACTCCGCCGATGGCTACGACCGCCGCTCCGGCCGAGGTGGCACCGTCGATGAATCCGTCAGGGATGTGCACAAAATGCTCCCACGCCTGTTGCCACCAGTTCGCAACAACGAGGATAGACGGATTGGTCTCAGCCGGTGACGTCGATCAGTCGGTCGAGCGCCACCCGCAATTCTTCCTCCGACCGGATCCCCGACCAGCTGTCGACGATCCGTCTTGTCGGCCGAGATGAGGAACGTCATCGGTTGATACGGGACCCCGTATGCGGCGAAGACCTGCTCCTCGGCATCGAGTCCCCACTTCACCTCCCCCGAGGGGAGGATCTCTGCGGCGCGGGCTGCGGTGTCCTCGAAGCTTCCCTTCCACGCCGGCGCCACGAATGCGACCCGGCCCTCGTAATCAGCGGCGAGTTGGTCGACGACGGGCAACTCCCGTCGACAGGTCAGTCACCACTCCGCCCAGAACACCAGATATACCGGCTTCTGCTCCTCGCTCAGCCGGAAGGTCCCTCCCTCGCCCAGCGCCAGGGCGAAGTCGGGTGCCGTATGCGGCCGTCGTGGTCAACGGCGCCCCGGTGGTGCCTGGGATCGCAGTCGGTGGCAGGTTCCGCCCCGTATCCGGGTTCCTGGTCCTCCGAGTCGCACGCACTCAGTGCCAAAACAGGACGACAGACACTGCGGCCAAGCATCACCGACGGAACGCGGCGGCGGGGCATCGACCCGATTCTATGGGTTGGTTCGCCTACCCGGTTGCGGTCTGCTCGGCCGTCCGGTCGCAGGCCTCGCATCGGCCGAGCAATGCGAAGTGGACACTCGCCGGCCCGAACCCGTAGCGCCCGTTGATGGCGGAGAACGCCTCGTCGACCTCGGTGCGGTCGACGTCCACCACCCGCCCACACCGCTCGCACACCAGGTGGTGGTGGTCGCCGGCGGAGGAGAGGTGGACGATCCCGGGACCGTGGCCAAGGTGAACGTGGTGGACGAATCCGAGCCGCTCCAGGGCGTCGATGGTGCGATAGACGGTCGACGGATCGATCCGACCCGGGGCGCCGGTGGCGATGAGCGCCGCAGATGCCCGACTGTGGAGTTCGGCGACCGTGACGTGCTCGCCGCCGAGCCCTTCGAGCACCTGACAGACGGCGCGCCGCGCCCTCGTTATCCGCGACCCGTCCCAGCGGAGCGCCGCTACGAGATCGGGTTGATCCGCCACCGCGGCGATGGTACCGGGGTCACTTGGGTCCGCTCTCGACGTGCGTCACCGGCAAGCCGGTTAGCCGCCGGAGCCGGCGCACCACGTCTACCCGCAACCAACGTGAGGCGCCGCGGGCGAGGGTCGAGACGACGATCTCCTGGTAGGTCCGCTCACCCAACTCGTCGCCTACGGCGTAGATCGGGTTGGGGTCGCCGATGATCACGTCCTCGACGGTGACACCCGCCCTCTCCATCGCCTGGCGCCCTTGCTCGCCTGCCTGCGTCGCAACCGCGCGGGCCTCCCCGGCGGTCCAAGAGGCGAGATGATGCACCGGCGTGGCCGGCACGACGAGCACAACGCTGGAGTCCGGATCACTCCGGGTGAGGTCTCCCAGGGCCGCCGCCAACTCGGGGCTGTCGGCGGTCTGGTGTGCAACCACCAGATACCGGGGCATTGCCACCCAAGGCTAATGAAGCGCGCCGCGCAACCAGTGCTCCGCGGTGTCCTCAGGGGTAGCTATCCAACCCAGGGTTGGCACAGCTACCGCCCTGGGTACTCCCCAACCCTGGGTTGACGGGGATGGTCGACTCAGGCCAGCTCGCGGCTCCGACTCGACGACCCTCTCCAGCAGGCTCGCTGCGGCCCCGCCGTCGATGGCTTCCGCCCCGAGGCGCATCGCCTCCTCGAACCCGAACGCCGTTCCCGATGCCACCAGAGCTGGGGCGGCATTGACCAGGACGACATCACGAGCCGCTCCCGCTCGCCCGGCCAGCACCTCGCGGATGATCCGGACGTTGTCCTCGACGTCCCCACCTGCCAGGTCGGCGAGCTCGGCCCGCGCGACACGAAAGTCCTCCGGGGTGAACTCGGCGTGCGTGATCTCGCCGTCCTTGAGCCGGTATATGAACGAGGTGCCGGTGGTGGTCAGCTCGTCGAGACCATCCTCCCCGTAGAACACGAAGGCGTAGTCCGACCCGAGTAGCTGCAGCGCACCAACCATCCGCTCGGCCATCCCGGCGTCGGCGACCCCCAATGCCTGACGCCGCGCCCCGGCCGGGTTGGCCAGGGGCCCGAGGAAATTGAAGACGGTTGGGATACCGAGCTCGCGCCGGACCGGCCCGGCGTGCTTCATCGCCGGGTGATACAGCGGGGCATGGAGGTAGCCGAAGCCGGTCTCCCTGATGAGCTGGACGGTTGCCTCGGGGGGAAGATCGATCACCATCCCCAGCCCCTCGAGCACATCGGCCGACCCGCACCGCGACGAAGCGGAGCGATTGCCGTGCTTGGCGACGGTCACCCCGGCACCCGCCGTCACCAGTGCCGCCGCCGTCGAGATGTTGAAGGTGCCCGAGCGATCACCCCCGGTTCCCGCGGTGTCCACGACGGGCAGCCCGACGTCGACCGTCACCGCCGCCGCCCGCATTGCCTCGACCAATCCGGTCATCTCCTCGACGGTTTCGCCCTTGATGCGGAGCGAGACGATCAGGGCGGCGATCTGGGCGGGGGTCGCCCGTCCCGCCATGATCTCCTCCATGGCGGCCCTTGCGGTGGCGCGGGAGATGTCCTCGCCTCGAGCCACCGCATCCAAGACAGGCGGCCAGGCGAACTCGGGGGCGGGCTCCATGCCTGGGCATGTTGGCACAGCGCCGACCCGCGACGACCCGGCAAGGTGAGGGTGGCCGGCTAACCGAAGGCACCCACTACCGACGCTAACCTTGTTGTCCCGCGCTCGACGGAGGCTACGGACACGCTGTATTTCGCCTACACCGCCATGCTCTCGCCGCAGCGGCTATCCGAGGTGGCACCGGAAGCCGAGTTCCGTTTCATAGCGCACCTTCCCGAGACCAAGCTCATCTTCCCCTTGGGCAATGGGACCTGGACCGGCACCCTCCCTTCGGTGGTGGCCGAGCCGGGCAACACGGTTTGGGGAGGGGTGTTCGAGGTCCCGAACGCCCAGATGGCGGCCATCGACGCCATCGAGGGCGCCGAGGGACGCACCCCGACCCGGTCGTTTCAGGCCGTGGACCGGGAAGGCAAACGTCATGCGGTTCTCACCCACGTACATCAGGGGGCGGAGGCCAACGGGTCGCTCGGCGATCCGTCACGTGACTACATGAGCCTGGTCGTGGCCGGCGGCCGGCACTGGGGACTCCCCGCTGGGTGGGTCGCCGGGCTCGAGGAGTACGTGGAGGACCCGCTCTTCTGACCGGTTGTCGCCTCGACGCCGGCGGGCAACGGGCTGACACAACGTGCTGCTGACCATCCGTTGGGGTGCCGTCCTCTTCGGCGCCGTCGCCGGGACGGTGTTCGCCGCCGTGGTGGCGCTGATCGTGTGGGGGATCCTGACTGCCGTCCAACCAACCGTCGCCGTCATGGGTGGGACGACCGCCGGGGTGGTGGCGGCGCTGTTCGGTTCCGGTTGGGTTGCCGGAAGGGCAGCTTCCTTCCATCCCGGGTTCCACGGCTCGTTGGCCGCATTGCTCTTCTCGATCGTGGTCGTTGTCTTCGCCGTCCGCGGCGGAAGCACGGCACCACCGGCAACGATCCTGCTACTCGCCCTTCTCGCCATCGGTCTCGGGTTCGGCGGCGGTGTGCTCGGTGGCCGGCGCCGTGCAGCCGTCGAGCGAGCCCGTCGACCCGAGGCTTGATCGACGGAGCGTGGTCGAACCCCGGAAAGCGGGATCAACAGAGGATCGGCGCCGGTTGTACCCTCTTGAGGGCGAGTCCGCCGGACGGCCGCGGTCGGCACCCCAACCGATCGAGGAAAGTCCGGACTCCATAGGGCAGGGTGCTGGGTAACTCCCAGGCGGGGCGACCCGACGGAAAGTGCAACAGAGAGCAGACCGCCGATGGCCTCGGCCCCGCAGGGCCGGGCACAGGCAAGGGTGAAACGGTGGTGTAAGAGACCACCAGCGTCCCGGGCAACCGGGGCGGCTCGGCAAACCCCACCCGGAGCAAGGCCGAGCAGGGACAGGGTGGCCCGCCCGCCACGTCCCGGGTAGGCCGCACGAGGCGCACGGTGACGTGCGTCCCAGAGGGATGGCCGTCGCGGAGCCGGGAGGCTCCGTACAGAATCCGGCTTACAGGCGGGCTCGCCCCCTTTCAATCCGCCCTGTTGATGAGGCTCTCCGAGCTTCACAGCGGGGCGAACAGGTCTACCGGATTGCCATTGGGGTCGAGCACCGTGGCGTACCTCTGGCCCCAGAAGGCGTCCATCGGCTCGAGGTGCGAGGGGGCGCCGGACTCGACCAGTTGGGCGAAGACCGCGTCGACATCGCTCGGGGAGTCGCATTCGAAGGCGAGCGCCACGCGATGCCCGCCTCCTGTGGGTGGGGGCGTCCAATCGGAGAAGCTCTGCATGATCTCCTCGGTGTCGAGTTGGATCCTCGCCCCACCGGGCAGGTCCACCGTCACGTGACCCTCGGACCCGGCGTCGTTGGGGATTGCTAGGCCGAGACGCCGGTAGAACTCGAGCGTTGCCTCCATGTCGGAAACGACGAGTTCGATCGAGTCGAATTTGGCTGCCATTTTTCACGACCTCGATTTGTCGGTGCGCTCCGACCCTAACGCCAGAGGGGTTGAGCTATACGCTCAGCGGGTATGAGTCCTCGCCTTGAGATGGAGGTTGGATAAATGAGCACGAACACCATCTGGTGGATTGCCGGGGTGCTGCTGGTCATCATCCTGGTGATCGTCCTAATCCGCATGACCTGACCAAACACTCGAGCACACTCGAGCGAGGAGCGGCCGGCTTTCGTCGGCCGCTCCGCCGCGAGATGGAGATCACCCTCCGCATCTCGCCTCCCCACCGACCGTCGTAGACCCCCCTCGCAGAACCCACCACAACCGCGCCTGCTGATCCGGTCTTCGGAGCAGACGGGTGCCCGTGCTACATATGCACCCGCACCGGAGCGGTGGGCGGATGCTGTTTCCGACTCTCAACTTTGCCATCTTCTTCCTGGTGGTTTTCACGGCCAGCTGGCTGCTGATGCCGCACCGCACCGCCTGGAAGTGGTTCATGCTCGCCGCCAGTTGGTACTTCTATGCCAACTGGGACTGGCGGTTTGTCGCCCTGATCGCCGGATCGAGCCTGGTCAACCAGGCGTTCGGCGTAGCCATCTCCCGAGCCGATGAGCCGCGCCGTCGCAAGACGTTGGTCATCGCGGCTGTTGCCACCAACCTTGTCGTGCTCGGTGTCTTCAAGTACTACGGGTTCTTCGCCGAGTCGGTCGCCGACATGTTGGGGACGGTGGGGGTCGATTCACCGATCCCGTTCCTGCGGTTCATCCTCCCGGTGGGGATCTCCTTCCTCACCTTCCACGCCATCAGCTATGTGGTCGACATCTATCGCGGGGAGCTGGCGCCGGCTCCGACGCTCGACTTCTGCGTCTACATGGCGTTCTTCCCTCACCTCGTCGCCGGGCCGATCGTTCGCGGAAGCGAGTTGCTCCCCCAGTTCCGTACCAAGAGGAACCCGCGCAAGATCGAAGCGAGCCTGGCCTTCTGGTTGATCATGGCCGGACTCGCCAAGAAGATCGTCATCGCAGACTTCCTGGCGACCAACATCGTCGACGGTGTGTTCGCCACCCCCGGCCGGTTCACCGCCGGCGAGGTCCTGGCCGGTCTCTATGGCTATGCCGTCCAGATCTACTGCGATTTCAGCGCATACACCGACATCGCCATTGGGGTGGCCCTGCTGCTCGGGTTCCGGTTCCCGGAGAACTTCAACTCGCCATACGCCGCCACCTCGATCCAGGACTTCTGGCGGCGCTGGCACATCACGCTTTCCCGATGGTTGCGCGACTACCTCTACATCCCTCTCGGCGGCAGCAGAGGGAGTCGTCCCGCCACCTACCGGAACCTGATGTTCACCATGCTGCTCGGCGGCTTGTGGCACGGGGCCGCTTGGAACTTCGTGTTCTGGGGCGGGTTACACGGCACCTGGTTGGTGTGGGAGCGATGGCGGGCGGAACGGCGGGTTGACCGGGGCCTAGAGCCACTGCCCGACACGCCGGGGCGGCGCTTCGTGCGACGGATCGTCACGTTCAACTTGGTGGTGTTCGCATGGATCTTCTTCCGCGCCGACTCGATGGCGACGGCAGTGCAGATCCTGGGCCGGCTCACCGATTGGGGACCAGCGCCCGCGGTCACCCCTGCCATCCTGCTGGCGATCGCCGTAGGGATCGGAGCACAGTATGTTCCCCGTGACTTCGTGGTCCGATTGCAGGCGGGATTCTCCCGCTGGGCACCGGCGGTGCAGGGCCTGGCCCTTGCCGTCGCCCTGGTCGTCATCGACTCTCTGGGCAGCGAGGGCGTTGCCGCGTTCATCTACTTCCAGTTCTGAGGTCCTGTGACCGAGCCGATCACGCCAACCCGAACTCCCCGCCAAGTGCCGGCCGGATATGTGCTGGTGACGGTGGTGGTGGCGCTCGGGGTCACCCTGCTCCTCAACGCCACCCTGCTCGAGCGGGGCGCCAAGGCCCAGGCACCCAGCTGGACGCGGACGGTTTCCCTCGCCCTGATCGAGCCGATCGCCGGTGTCGCTCGCTTCCTCGGCCTGGACCGGCCCAGGGAGGCGATCAACAGCGCCCTCGGGAGGGAGTCCTCGACACCACCCCCGGAGGGCGAGGTCGTCACCGCCGCCACGTCCAGCACCACGACAACGCCACCCAGCGGTACGACGAACGGTCCCCGCAACAACGGCACCGGTCGCAGGCCGACGACGACCGAGCCGACCGACGTGGCCGTCGGGCTGCGGACCCCCACCGCCGACCAACCGCTGACGGTGTGGATGATGGGCGACTCGATGGTGGAGACGCCCGGGCCGCAGTTCCTGAACGTGGCCGACGGGACCGGCGTGGTCGATGCGGAGGTGTTCTTCAAGTACATCTCGGGGCTCAACCGTCGTGATTACTTCGACTGGCCCGGCTACTTCTCCGAGGAACTGCCCAAGATCGATCCCGATGCGGTGATCGTCACCTTCGGCGCCAACGACGGCCAGGACGCATTTACCGATGATGGGGTTCTCGAGGCATGGTCGCCGGAGTGGTTCGATTGGTACCGCCCACGCGTCGAGGAGGCGATGGACGTCCTCTCCGAGAACGTCGACGGGATCGTCTATTGGATGGGGCTTCCGGTGATGGAGAACGACACATTCACCGAACATGCCAGCCAGCTCAACGATCTGTACGCCGAGGAGGCAGCGGAGCGCCCCAACATCGAGTACGTAGACATCTGGGAGCTGTTCCAGGACGAGACCGGCAGCTACAACGCCTACCTCCCCGATCCCGACGGCGGCGTCACCCAGGTGCGGTACCCAGACGGTGTCCACTTCACGCCACAGGGCGGCCTGCTTCTCGCACGGCACCTGATGGGACTGATAGCCGAGGACGCCGGGTTCGAGTACGACCCGGACGCCTGAGCACATGTGCGGTCGTTTCGCCCTCGCCGCCGGGATCGACCGGTACGCAGAATGGTTCGGCGTCGAGGAGATCAGAGTCGACCCCTTGCCCCCGAGTTGGAACGTCGCGCCCACCGACCCCGTCTACGGAATCGCAGAGGTCGACGGACGGCGCATGTTGGGGTCGTTCCGCTGGGGGCTGCTCCCCCATTGGGAGGAGCGGGTCGGGTCCGGTCACATCAACGCCAGGGCGGAGACCCTCATGGAGAAGCCTGCGTTCCGCAAGGCGGCCATGACCAGGCGGATCCTGATCCCGGCAGATGGCTTCTACGAGTGGCGCCGGCGGGACGGCACCCGGACCGCTCACCACATCGCATTCGGGGACGGTTCCCCCATGGCGTTCGCCGGTATCTGGTCGAGGTGGCACAGCCCGGAGGGCGAGCGGCTGGTCACCTGCGCCATCGTCACCGGCAACCCAAATCCGGTGGTCCGGCCTTTCCACGACCGGATGCCTCTGGCCCTCGACCCGACCGTCTGGGACGACTGGCTGGACCCCGCACAGACCGACCCGGTGGCGATTCTCGACCAGCTACGGACGGTGCCCGCGGACAACTGGGTGACATGGAGGGTGTCCGACAGGGTCAATTCGGTTCGCAACAACGGCGCCGATCTGGTCGCTCCGGTGTGATCTCAACCCGTCACTACCCTCCCCCACGATGGCGCGTTTGCTGCTCGTCCGACATGCGCCCACGGCCGACACAGGCACCCGGCTCACCGGCCGGCTTCCAGGCGTCTCGCTGAGCGAGGACGGCCGGCTCGCGGCCAAGCGCCTGGCGGAGCGGCTCGCCGACCAGAAGGTGCGAGCTGTGTTCACCTCACCTCTGGAGCGCACCGCCGAGACCGCCGCCCAGATCGCAACCGTCCACAAACTCCAACCGGTGGTCGACGACCGGCTGCTCGAGGTGGACTACGGCAAGTGGTCGGGTCGCACCCTGACATCTCTCCGCCGACTCAAGGCATGGCGGACCGTGATGGTCGCACCATCACGCATGCGGTTCCCCGATGGGGAGAGCCTGCTCGAAGCGCAGACACGGGCGGTCGCCGCCTGCGAGGAAATCGCCGGCCGGAAGGGCACCGTCGTCGCGGTGACCCATGCCGACATCATCAAGGCTGTCGTGTCCCACTACCTAGGCCAGCCGCTCGACCTCTTCCAGCGGATCGCGGTGGCACCGTCGTCGGTGACAGTGCTCGAGTTGGCCAATGGCGGCATCCCTTTGGTCCTGGCGGTGAACACACTGGAGAGCCTCCCGTGAGCCGGCTCGAGCTTGGCCCGGCGCAGCGGTTCGCCGCCGGTGCCGTCGGCAGTCCCGGCCGGCGCCGGTTCTTCATCGAAGTGGATGCGGGGGGCGCACGCCATCGCTTCCTCCTCGAGAAGGGACAGGTGGTGGCACTCGCCCAGCGGGCACTCGAGCTCCTCAGCGAGAACGACGTCGTCCCCGACCGGGAAGCTGTCGAGATGGTCCAACAGCGCGGGCTCGAGGTCGAGGAAAGTGACGACGTTCGAGTTTCGGGTGGGCGACATCGCCCTCCAGCTGCAGCCATCGGAGCTCGTCTCGGTGACGCTCGACCCCGTGGAGGAAGGGGGCGAAGGGATCTCGTTCGTGGTGGCACCGGAACAACTCCAGGCGATGGCGGTGGCCGCGCTCGATGTGGCGGCTCATGGCCGGCCGATCTGCCCCCGCTGTCGCCTCCCCATGGATCCCGACGGTCACGATTGCCCGGCGGTGAATGGTCATCGCACCGGTGATTGAACGGCGGGGACCACGGGTAGCCGAGGTGGTGGGTCTCCTCCCATACGCCTCGAATGCCACCCTTCTCGGCCGGGATGAAGGCGGCGAGCCGGTGGTCTACAAGCCGGACCGAGGCCAGCAGCCGCTGTGGGACTTCGAGGCGGAATCGCTCTCGGCAAGGGAAGCGCTGACTTTCGACGTGTCCGCCGCGATGGGCTTCGACGTCGTCCCCGAGACCTGGCTGGCGGACGGGCCATTCGGTCCCGGCTCGGCACAACGCTGGGTGGACGAGGACATCGACGCCGACCCGCGACCTCTTCTCCGTGGGCCCGACGAGCGTCTCTGGTCGATCGCCGTGCTCGACATCGTTTGCAACAACGCCGACCGCAAGCTGGGGCACGTTCTCATCGACAAGGCGGGGCGCCTCTGGGCAATCGACCACGGCCTCACCTTCCATCCGCTCCCCAAGCTGCGCACCGTGCTGTGGGGGTTCGCCGGGGACCGGTTGCCGCCGGCGATGATGGAGGCGCTCCGTCGGCTGTGCACCGGGATAGACGAGTGGCTCGGCGCCAGGGTGGCCGATCTGCTCGGGGCCCGGCGAGGAGGCCGGGCTACGCCGCCGGGTCGACGAGTTGCTCACCAACCCGATCCACCCCCAGCCCCCAACCGATCGGCCGCCGGTGCCCTGGCCGGCATGGTGAGCGTCAGCTCACCGCTTGTCGCCGACCTGCGGTCCCGATCAACACGCCAACCAGTACAAGTCCGCACCCGGCTAGCTGGGCGGCCGAGGGCCGCTCACCAAGGATCCACGCCCCGAGCATCAAGGTGGCGAGTGGCTGGAGGACCAGCACCATCGAGGTGACAACGGCGGGCAGACGGGGAAGCGACACCGTGATCAAGAGCCAACCTGCCACCTGAGCGGTGAGAGCGAGCAACACCAGCCATCCCTGCGCCGGCCACCCTGGCGTCAGGTCGAGATCTCCGATCACAAATCCAGCCGCCATCGAGGCGACCGCGGCGACGGCGGTTGCATCGGTGAGCGGCCCGGCAGGCCGTCGCAGGTCCTTCGAGCTCTGCCGGAGAAGAAGGATGAACCCGGCGTAGGCGATCGAGGTCCCGATTCCGAACAGCACCCCCAGCAGCGGGTCGCTCCCGAAGGCCCCTTCCCCCACGACGCCCGAAATGAGAACCACACCGCTGAGCAGGATGGGGATCGCCAAGAAAATCCGCCGATCCGGGCGCTCTCCCAGCAACCACCAGGCGACGAAGGCGACGACCACCACCTGGAGGTTGGCCAGCACGGTCCCCAACCCGGCGCCGACGAACTCGATGGCGTAGTGCCAGGACACCAGATCTGCGGCGAAGAAGATCCCGGCGCTCGCAGCCAGCATCCTGTTGCGGCGGGGACGCGGGCCATAAGCGCGATCCTCGCGGTAGGCGAGGAACCCGAGGACGGGGAGCGCGTAGAGGCAGCGGAAGAACGCCGCCGTCGCCGGGCTTACCGTCAGCCAGCGCCACGAATATCCCCGCGAATGCGATGCACATCGCCCCCCCGACTCCACCGAGCAGGGGGTGCCTATCGATTAACGCGGGTCTACTGCCGATCAGGTCGAGTGCCGGTTCGGGCTGCATCCGGCTCGGTACGGTATTCGGGTCGATGCCGGCCGGGATCGCAGGTGGATTCCCGAGTTCCGATTCGGCGTGGGACAACCACCAACCCGGTGGACCAGCCACGCCAGAACTTCACTCCCACACCACCCACCGGTTCTGGCGTGACAGAACCACCAACCCGGTGGGCAGGCCACGCCAGACCAGAAGATCACTGTGGGGTGTGAGCCTTCAGGATTCGGCAATCGGGAAGGGTATGCCGAGAATTGCGGCGATCTCGCTTCTCACTCGATCAGGAGTCGCCACCAGGTCCCACCACGTGTAACGGAGCGTGCGCCAACCGAGGAGCTCCGTTTGATTCTGTTGTTGGCGGTCGCGACGGAAGGTCTCACGATCGCCGCGGTGACGATCTCCGTCGATCTCGATGCGTATTCGAACATCGACATAAGCGAAGTCTGCACGACAAACGAACGCGCCGGATTCGTCCCGAATCTCGTGTTGTGCAACCGGCTGCGGTAACGGATCGGCCCAGTGTCGAGGACACGGCGGAACAGGTCTTCTGCCTCACTCTCCGATCTGCCATGCCAATCGAGGCGAGCTAGGAGCAGGGGCTTGATGGTTCCAATACCCCGGCGGCCTTGTCGTGCCACACGTCCAACGACGCGGGCAACATCGGCGAGCTGATAGCGCCCAAGGCGCAAGCCGGCGTCGAGTGCCTCTGGCACGAGCTGTGGGTTGGTCGCACCGAGATCGACCACCGTGCGAGCGGGTGTTGTTATGGGAATTCGACGGAGTTCGGTGCAATGGTCGGCGATGAGGTCCTTCGACTCATGCACCCTGTATTCACGGACGGCCCGCTGCCAGCGGTGCATTGTGATGTCAATCACGGGTGGTCGAGCGGAGATCAGGCCCCACAAGTATGCGGCGGTCTGATGTGAAGCAACGGCGTATTGCTCCGCGGACATCACCGCTGCAATAACGGCTTGCTCCCAGTTGTTGGCGCAACCCGAGATGAGATAGGCATTGGGAAGAATGCGCTTCACCCGGCCAGCGCCTTCGTCCCGCTCCAACGCCCTCGAGGTCACGCCGGCTGCCTTTGCCTGGCTGCGCGTGAAGACTGCGTTCTGTAGTGAGGCGAGGCGATGGAGGCGGGTGCGATCGATCATCATCACGACAACATGTCGTGCGGGTGTGACAAAGCGAACCATTGGTCGGAACTGGCGTGACACAACCACCTACTCGGAGGCCCAGCCACGCCAGAAGCCCACTCAACCCACCCTGATGGTTCCGGCGTGACTCAACCACCAACCCGGTGGGTCAGGCACGCAAGAACGGTTCGGTCGAGCGGTTACCCCCGCCGAGTCACGTAGTCGTGGACGATCATCTGGCCGAGTTCGATCGAGTCGACCGAGAAGACCCGCCCCCCCACCAGTCGGGCGAGGTGGTCGACGAATCGTGTCAGGCCCGGCGAACGCTCAAGCATGAACACGTTCATGGTGGTCCCGTTGCGGCAAAGGCGGGCTGCCTCGGCGAAGGTCTTCTCCAGAGTGCGCTGCACCGGTGGCCATTGGAAGAAGACGTGCTCGCCCTCGAGGTGGGCGGTGGGCTCACCATCGGTCACCAGGAGAATCTGTCGGGTCGCGTCGCGGTGTTTGGAGAGGAGCCTCCCCGCCAGGCCGAAGGCGTGCTCCATGTTGGTCCCATAGACGGGTTCCCAATCGAGCTGTGCGAGCTCTGTGGGCGACATCACCCGGGCGTAATCGGAGAAGCCGACGATATCGAGGTGGTCCTCGGGGTACATGGTCGAGATCAGGGTGTGGAGGGCGAGCGCCATCCGCTTTGCCGGGAGCCAGTGACCACGCAGCGGCATCGAACGGCTCATGTCGAGGAGGAGCACGGTCGCCACCTCGGTCCGGCGCTCTGCTTCCTCGACCTCGAAGTCGTCGGGGAGGAGCTTGATCGGGCCCCGCCGCGGTCCTGACCGGATAACGGCGTTGTGGACCGTCCGCCGGATGTCGAGGCGGAAGGCGTCGCCGAACTGCCACGGTCGGGTCGATCCGGTGGGATCACCCTCACCCCCGGCGGCTGGCAGGTCATGGGCTCCCTGCATGTCGAGCGTGATCCGCTCGAACACCTTGGACAGGGCCCGCTCGCCGAGCTTGCGGACACCCCGCGGGGTGAGCTCCAAGCGCCCCGCCGCTCGGACCACCACCCCCGCCTTCTCCAGCGCCCGCTCGATCTGACGGAGCCGATCGAGATCGCGCCCAGCGTCCTCACCAAGCAGTTGGCGGACCCGATCGGCATCGATGTCCGCCAAGCTCGCCCCGGGGTAGTCCTGGCCGAGAGCTTGCTCCAACTGCTCGAGTGCGGCCAAGTCGTCGATGGCGGCCAGACCTTCTGCCAGCCCCATAGGTTCCGCCCCGCTCATGTCCACGGGTTCCCCCCAGGACAGACCCGGTGCGAGCGTCCGCAAGTTGCCGCCGAGGCGGTCCATCTCGAAGGCGAGATCAACATCGTCGAGCAGCGCTTCCGCCAGCTCCATCAACTCGGCGCGTTGCTCGGGCGTGAGCGATGCCATGAACCTGCTGAACGCCGCGGCCCTGGTGGCGAGCGCCTCGAGCAGCTCATCGAGGTTCGCCGGCTGCTCGGGGAAGAACTCGCCGTGACGGCGCATGAACTCGTCGAACTCCTCCTGCGTCGGCTCGTCCCCGGCCGCCCGACGCTCGAGCATCGTGTTGAGATCGGCCACCATGTCCTTGAGCCGTGCCATCTGCTCGGGGTCTGGGTTCCTCATCGCCTCGGTCACGTTGCGCAGGTGGCCCTCGAGCACCTGACGGCGGATCTCGTCGAGTAGCTCGGCGAAGGTCTGCTCGGCGTCGGGCGAGGCGAACTCGTACCGACGGAGCTCGTTGACCTGCGCCGTCGGGCTGTCGGGGAGGGCGTCGAGCAACATCTCGGCGAAGCGGGCGTCGTCATCATCCCGGGCAGCCAGCGCCTCGCGTTCCAGCGTCTGCACCTCCTCGAGCCGCTGGCGGAACTGCTCCAAGGGATCGGAGATCTGTCCCCGCCTCTCCTGTTCACGCCGCAGTTTCTCGAGCCGTTCCCTCAGGTTCTCGAGCCCACCGAACCGGCCGGGTATCCCCTCCTCGAGGAGCCGCCGGAGCGCCCACTCGGCGTCCCATCCCTCGAGGAGGTGCTCGTTGAGCCGGCCAACCGCCTCGTCGATCGGGATGTCGGGGCCGAATGGGTCCTGGGACCCGTCCCAGCGGGCGTACCTGCTCGTCATGAGGCCACGTTTCCGTCGGACGACGACACGGCGATGCGCGGAGCGGGTCATCCCCCGTAGCGGGCTCCGCCCGCGGTCGCGGTCTTGTTGAGCCGGCGGGTGAGGTGGAGACCCTCGAGGGCGAACTCCAGGGCGCTGGCGGTGTGTGCCGGGGATTCCGCCTGGACACCGAGCCGTTGTAGGAGCGGTGTGAGGTCGCCCAGTGGCTCAGACTGGCCGAGCATCTCAGCGGAGCCGACCAGGTCGCCGCTGGTCACCTCTAGACCCTCCTCGAACTGCTCCAGCCAGGGACGGAAGTCGAACCCCGAGAGCCGCTCGCGGAACACCTCGAGCACCGCCGAGGCCAGAAGTCTGCGCAGTATCTCGGTCTCGCGGCCCTCCTCGAATACCTCGAATTCGATCCGTCCCATCGACGACTGCACCGTCGAGGGCAGGTCGGACACGCGGGGGACCGCCACCCCCTCCCCGGTGCGGAGAGCCCGCCGGACGGAGGAAGCGACCATCGTCTCCTTGTTGGCGATGGTGAAGCGCACGCTCACTCCGGACCGCTGGTTGACGTGGCTCGAGGCGCGCACCTGCCGGGTGAATTCGGCGAGAACATCCTCGAGAACCTCAGGGACCGTGATCGGGACGTCGGGTGCGGGTGGCCGGGCCTCCTGCTGCATGATCTCGATCTCGTCGGAGCGCTCCTGTGGGTAGTGCGTGCGTATCTCCGAGCCGAACCTGTCCTTGAGCGGGGTGATGATCCGGCCCCGGTTGGTGTAGTCCTCCGGGTTGGCGGAGGCGACCAGCATCACGTCGAGCGGAAGCCGGATGGTGAAGCCCCTTATCTGGATGTCCCTTTCCTCCAGAACGTTGAGCAGGGCGACCTGGATCCGCGCCGGCAGGTCCGGCAGTTCGTTGATCGAGAAGATCCCGCGGTTGGTCCTGGGAACCAGACCGAAGTGGATGGTGTGCTCGTCGGAGAGGTAGCGGCCCTCGGCCACTCGGATCGGGTCGATGTCTCCGATGAGGTCCGCAACCGATGTGTCCGGGGTCGCCAGCTTCTCGGCGAACCGCCGATCCCGGGGGAGCCAGGCGATCGGGGTCTCCCTGCCCCGCTCGGCGAGTATCCGGCGAGCCTCCGCCGATACCGGCCGCAGCGGCGAGTCGTTCAGCTCGGTCCCTGCGATCACCGGGATCTCGGGGTCGAGCAACTCGACCAGTCGGCGGATGAGACGGGTCTTCGCCTGGCCCCGCTCGCCAAGGAAGATGATGTCGTGCCCGGCGAGGATCGCCCGTTCCAGCGCCGGTATCACCGTGTCGCCGAACCCAACGATCCCGGGAAAGAGGTCGGAACCGGTGCGGAGATGCTCCACCAGGTTGTGGCGCAACTCCTCCTTGACAGTGCGATCTTCCCACCCGGAATCCTCGAGATCGCCAAGGGTGAGAGGCCGCTCGGCCGGCGTCCGGTTCACGGCGTCACGGTAGGCGTCGGTCGGAGGTAGGTGGACAAACTGTCCAGCTTGAGTCGCAGCGCTGGATACGCTGAAAGCCTGCCCAGGTCCCGATGAGCGGCCGAGCACCAGCGAGCACAGGGGCGAGGGTGGGAGTCGACATAGACCAGGGAGGCAGGGTGGACCCGAGCGGGGGTGCGGCGGCACGCCAAGGCCCTCTACCGACCGGCACAGTCACTTTCCTGTTCACCGACATCGAGGGGTCTACCCGGCTGCTCGATGCCCTCGGTGACGACTACGGGCAACTCCTCGGTGAACACGGGCGCATATTGCGCGACGCCATCAGAGCCGGAGGCGGGACCGAGGTGGGCACCGAGGGAGATTCGTTCTTCGCCGCCTTTCCAACGGCCCGCGGTGCGGCGCTTGCCGCGGTGACTGCACAGCGCGAACTGGCGCAAAACGAGTGGCCCCACGGAGCATCTGTCCGCGTGCGGATGGGGCTCCACACCGGGACGGGAGCACCCGGGCCAGACGGCTACATCGGGATGGATGTCCACCGTGCTGCCCGCATCGCAGCGGCCGGCAATGGCGGTCAGGTTCTGCTCTCGGGAGCCACGGCCGAGCTGGTGCGGGACGTCCTGCCTGATGGCGTGACGCTGACCCACCTGGGAACTCACGCCCTGCGCGACCTCCCCCAACCGGAGCGCCTCTGCCAATTGTTGATCGAAGGTCTCGAGTCGGAGTTCCCCGCCATACGGGCGGTCGGCGTCGGCACCGGCAACCTCCCAGCACCACTAAATGCATTTGTCGGTCGTGAAGACGAGCTGGCTGCTCTCACCGCCCGGGTGGTCGATCGCCCGCTGGTGACACTCGTCGGCTCGGGTGGCACCGGGAAGTCGCGCCTCGCCATCGAGTTGGGGCGGGCACTTAGCGAAGAGTTCAGCGACGGGGTCTGGTTCGTGGCTCTGGCCGACGTGAGCGACCCCCGGCTTGTCGCCGACACGGTGGGGAGGACTCTCGGTATCGAAGGAGGATCGAGTCGCCCCATGTTCGAGCGCCTCATCGACCACCTCCGGGGCAGGAGGCTCCTTGCTGATCCTGGACAACTGCGAGCACCTGGCAGGTGCCTGCGCCGACCTCGCGCCGGGCATCCTCGCCGGAGCTCCGGGCGTCAGGATCCTCGCCACCAGTCGCCAGCCCCTCGGTCTGGGCGGTGAGGAGTTGGTCCCGGTAGGACCGCTCCGGGTGCCGCAGCGGGAGGTGCGACCCGAACAGGCGATGGCATCGGCGGCGGTCCAACTGTTCATCGAGAGGGCGAAGGCGGCCAAGCCGGAGTTCGCCTTCGACGACGAAGAACTGGCGCGGATCGTCGAGGTGGTGCGAGGGCTCGAGGGGATCCCGCTCGCCATCGAACTGGCTGCCGCCCGCGTCCTCGGTGCTCACTCCTGGTCAGATCGCCGATCGCCTCGACGACACGTTCCGATTGCTCCGGGCGGCCAGCCCTGCGGTCGAGCCCCGGCACCGCACGCTCGAGGCGACCATCGAATGGAGCTACGAGCTGCTGACGCCCCCGGAGCAACTCCTGTTGCAACGACTCTCGGTCTTCGTCGGGGGGTGCACGCTCGAGGCATGTGAGCGGGTGGTGAGCGGCGACGGTATCGACGATCTCGAAGTGCTCGACCTGATGGCCGCTCTGGTGGAGAGATCGTTGGTTGTCGCCGACACGCGAGGCATGCAGGGCAGGTACCGGATGCTGGAGACGATCCGCCGCTACGCCGCCGACCGGCTCGAGACCGACGCCGACGCCGACAAGTGGCGGCAGCGCCATGCCACCTGGTGTCTCGAGGTTTGCGTCCTGCCACCTGAGTTCACCGATGGGTACCGGGCGATAACCGACGAGATTCTCGCCATCTTCGACAGGGAACAGGACAACCTCAGGGCCGGGTTCGACTGGCTGGTCGCCCGCGGCGACGCCGAGCAGGCGCTGAAGATGATCGCCAGCCTCGGGTGGTTCTGGTACATCCGTGGGTACTGGATCGAGGGAACAGACAGGGCACTGGCGGCGCTCGACCTGCCGGCACCGGTCCCCGACCTGGTCAGGGCGAGGGCGCTCACGGCCATCGCGATACTTGCGTTCCGTCGCGGGCTCGATTCCTCGATAGCGCCGCTCGCCGAAGAGGTGCTGGCACTCGACCGCCGGCTGGGTGATCCCGCCCGGATCGCCTACTCGACGATGATCTCGGGACTCGCATGCATCGCACTCGGGCATTACGAGAGGGAGTTCGCCCTCGGCGAGGAGGCCTACCGCATGGCCACCGAGGCGGGTGCAACGCTGGTAGCGGGTGCGTCACAGCTGCTCATGGGTAGGGCGGCCTCGCTGATGGGCGACTTCGAGCGCTCCATCGGGCACCAGAGGGTGTCCGAGAATCTCTTCGCTTCCATCGGCGCCACTTGGGGAGTGGCGTCATCTCTGTTCGGTCAGGCCAACGGCGCCCTCGGATTGGGGCGGCTCGATGAGGCAAAGGAGCTGTTGGAGGAGTCGATGGAGATCGCGCACACCATCGGCGCCCTCGACGAGCTCGGCCCGTCGCAGCTCATCTTGGGGTATATCGCCCTGGTCCACGGGGACGAGGAGGGAGGCGAATCGCTGCTCTCCACCGGGTGGGAGGACATCAAGAGCAGGCGCGACTGGGGCGGAGCGCTCGCCGTGGGGATCGTCGCCCAGTTCCTGGCACTGGTCGGCCGTCAAGCCCGGGCGCGTGCCCTGCTCGAAGGGCTGTTGGAGATGGCCGAGGAGAGCGCCGACCCCAATGCGCAGGGAGCGGCTCTCGTCGGATTGGCCTGGCTCGGCGTGCTCTCCGGGGACCTGGCCAAGGCGGCCCGACGTGCCATCCAGGTGCTCGACCTCCAGGGCGCCCGAGCGCGACCCCCGGGGAGTCTTCAACGGTCTGTTGGCGGCGGCGCTCATCCTCCAGGCCTCGGGCGAGGTCGCACAAGGGGCCAGGCTGGCAGCAGGGGGTAGTGCCGTACTAGCCGCCGCCGATCTTCCTGTGAGAGCAATCGAGCGAACCCTCCTCAGCGGACTGCAGACAGCCGAACCGGAATCTTCCTTCCCCATCGATCCGGCTTCCGCTGCCCGTCTCGGCATCGAAGCTGTGACCCCGTATCTGGGCGGTTGATTCCGAACCTGGGGCATCTGCCAGTATCGGCGAGCCGACCGACACAGGAGCCCGATTGACAAAGTTCGCCTACTTCGCAGGACACGAGCAGTGGCACCCCGAACAACTCGTCGCCCACGCCCAGCGAGCTGAAGAGGCCGGTTTCGACATGGTGGTGGTGTCGGAGCACTTCCATCCGTGGGTGGACGACCATGGGGCTGCCGGCTTCGCCTTCTCCACGATCGGGGCCATGGCAGCAGCCACCACCGGTCTGGAGTTCGCCACGGGGGTGACCACCCCGCTCTTCCGGTTCCACCCCGGCGTCATGGCGCAGGCCGCCGCCACGCTCGACCGCCTCTGCAATGGGCGCTTTCACCTCGGCGTGGGAACTGGAGAGAACATCAACGAGGGACCGCTCGGCTACCCGTTCCCCGGTTATGCGGAACGGGCGGCGCGGATGGGCGAGGCGCTCGAGATCATGCGCCGTCTGCTCGACGGCGAGAAGCTGACCTACGAGGGCAGCTACTACCGGACCGACCGCGCCAAGCTCTACTCGCCGCCCATCGGCAAGGTCCCGATATGGATGGCCGCCGGTGGGCCCAAATCGGCAGAGCTTGCAGCGCGGCAAGGCGGATGGGATCATCACCTCGGTCAAGTCACCGGCCGACACCATCGAGCGCGTCTGCGACCCGGCGCGCCAGGCAGCCAAGGAGGCCGACCGACCGGCGCCGTCGATCCTCGCCACGAGGTGGTCGATCTTCGCCTCGTCCCCGGAGGATGCCTGGGAGGCGCTGCTTCCCTGGCGCGGGCTGCGGGCACCGGGACGGCTCGAGGCGGTTGATCCATCCGATCTGCGATCCCGGGCCGACGAGCTACCCCGCGACGAGGTCCTCGGCCAATACACCATCGTCTCCAATCCCGAGGAAATCGTCGCCGCCTACCGCCCACTGGTCGAGGACCTCGGCGCCGACGTGGTCACCTTTCAGATGACATCTCTCGACCAGGAGGCTCTGATCGAAATGCTGGGATCAGAGGTCCTGCCTGAGCTAGAGATCTGACGTTCCGGTTAATGGGCATTCTGTTCTGAGTACTGAGTACTGAGTACTGCCAGTACTCGTTCTGTCTCAGAACCTGCGCCAGATATCCCAGCAGCCGCCGCACTGCTTCGCTCTCGGCGGGCGGGTTGCCCCCGGCGCCACCGTGTTCGGCGGCCGCCTCGAGGCTGGTGCGGTCGCGCTGGAGCGCCCGGCGGATCTTCGCCACCTCGGGCGACCCCTCGTCCGCAACCAGCCAGTCGTGCAATGGTGTCGCGAACCGCGCACCGAAGGTGGCGAGCAGATCCACCTTCCATCCGTCGGGCCCGTTGCGCAGCACCCAGTCGTGGCTGGCCCTTCGCCCGAGGCGGAAGGGGACGGCGGCAAAGCGCACCGATCCCAGCCGGAAACGATCGGGGTCACCGACCTCTCCCTTTGACAGTTTGCGCCCGCTGAACGTGCTCAGGCTCTGAACGAATGACTCCCAGAAGGCTTCTCGGACGCCCGGCGGCGGACCCGCCTCCACGATCTCGGACGCCTCGGCCGGATCTTCGCTCTCCACGGCGGCGAGCAGATGCGAGTTGGTCCTCATCGACCAGACTGCTGGTTGCCTCCCAGTCCTCCCGATCGAGCGCCTCGACGAGATCGGAAACCACCGCTCGCGGCCCCGGTGGTGGGACCGTCGTGCTCGCCGCCTCCCCGTCGCCGGAGCAGCCGGCCAGCGCCAGCACCAACGCGACCAACACCGCCCGGTTCCGCATACCGGCAGGCTACGGGTACGGCCAAGGCAGGTGCCAACCCAGTCGCCGCCAAAGGCGGACTCGGCTGCCAACCGGGAGCCGTCGGAGGCGGACGTCGACCGTCTCCTTACACTGAGCCCATGCCCAAGATCGACGGTGGCTGGCTGGTGCGCGCCATCGCAATCGGGCTGATCGCCGGGTTTCTCGCCGGACTGTTCGGAGTGGGAGGCGGCATCGTGGCGGTGCCCGGACTCGTCCTCCTGCTCGGGCTCACCCAGCATCGGGCCCATGCCACCTCGATGGCGGCGATCCTCGCCACCGCCACCGCCGCTGCCATCACGGCCGGCCTCGCCGGCTCGGTGGATTGGGCGGTCGCCGCCGTGCTCGCCTGCGGGTCGGTCGTCGGCGCCTATATCGGCGCCAGGCTGCTCGATCACATCCCCGAGGTCTGGCTCGCCGTGGCCTTCAGCATCCTGGCCACCGTCTCGGCGGTGAGGCTGTTCATCGGATCGGGTGACGAGTCACCCCCGACGACGTCGGTCGACTGGTCACCCCGGCTGGTGGTGTCGCTCGTGCTCGTAGGTCTCGTGGCGGGGACGCTTGCGGCACTGCTCGGCGTCGGCGGCGGGATCATCTACGTGCCTGCGATGGTCCTCCTTCTCGGGCTCAGCCAGCACGTCGCCCAAGGATCGTCACTCGCCGCCATCATCCCCACCGCCGTCGTGGCGACGCTGACAAACATGCGGGCGGGAAGGGTCGACAAGCGCGCCGCCGTCGTGGTGGGTCTCGCCGGTATCACCGCCGGCGTTGCCGGGGTGCAATTGGCACTACGCATCGAGGGCCTGGTGCTGCAACGGATGTTCGCCGTGCTTCTTGTGCTCGTCACCATCCAGATGCTGCTCAAGGTGGTGCGCTCATCCCGGCAGCCGGCCGTCGCGGATGAAGGCTGAGCGGGCCACCGGGTCGGTCAGCCCGGCGGTCCGGTACAACACGACGAGATAGACGAGCCCGACCACCTCGAGCACCCAATTCCACGGGGACTCAGAGAGGCAACTACCGACGGCCATCCCCCGCCACCTGCGTCAGCAGGGAACTCGACGCCGAGCACCGGCCAGAACAAGACCTCGGGTTCGGTCCACATGGCGTCGAGCGCGAGATGGAGCAGCATGCCGATGGCCACCGCCATGAATGCCCGCCTCCTCCGGCCGCGCCGGGTGGCGAGAAGGACCACCGTCATGACGGCGGCCGATACCGCCAGGGTGTGAGCCACGGTGCGTCCGGCGGGGAAGGTGTCGGGGAAGAGGAGGGTGAGCGGCTTGTCGATCAGGTTGGGGAGCACTGCACCGAGAGCCAGCAGGCGCAGGTCGACCTTCGGGTCCCGGTAGACGACCCTGAAGATGAGCACCGCCATCCCGATGTCCCAGAAGAGCACTTCGGCGCAGGCGTCACCGCCCGTCGAGGGCGGCGTTGGCCAAGGAGTCGGCGACGGTGTTGCTCTCTCTCGGGGACGTGCTCCAACCGGACCGACCGGAACCCGGCCAGCAGCGCGGTGGCCTTGCGGTGGAGCGGCACCAGACCCGGCGCCTTCACCCGGTAGCGGCCGGTGAGCTGGCGTACCAGGAGCTGGCTATCGGCGCGAACCACGAGTTCGTCCGGATCGAACTCGCTTGCGGCCTCCAGCCCATCGATGACCGCCTGGTACTCGGCCACGTTGTTGGTGGCGACACCGAGGGGGCGGCTCATCATCGCCACCGGCCGTTCCTCTCCCTCCTCGTAGAGCACAGCGCCGATCGCGGCAGGCCCGGGGTTGCCCCGGGCCGCACCGTCGGTATAGAGGACGTACCGGCCCGGCATCAGCGGGGGCGACGCATCACGGCACGACGATGCGGCGGCAGTGGACGCAGCGCGGCGGGTCCTCGGCGAGCGCCTCGATCAGCTCAGCGGGTGACAACCGGAGGTGGCACCCCCCGCATACCCCATCGATCAGCCGTGCGATCGCCACCGGGTCACGCTGGCGGAGACGCTCGTAGAGAGCCGCCAGCGGGTCGGGCACCAGCGGGGCGATGTCGTTCTTGCGCGCCTCTTTGGCGGCGATCTCGACGTCGATGACCTTCCACTCGGAGGCGACCGCCCCCTCGAAGCGTCGCCTCGAGCTTGCGAGCGGCCTCCAACTCGGTGCGGCTGGCGACGGCGATCGCTTGCGAGCGTTTCGCGCTGGTCGAGCAGCTCGAGCACGCCCTCCTCCATCGTGGTGCGCCGGGTCCGCAGCGACTCGACCTCGTGCTGCATGTTCCCGGTCTCCCGGGCATTCATCCCACCCGCGTAGAGCCGTCGCTCTTCCTGGGTGAGTTTCTGCTCGAGCAGCCCGAGCTCACCCTCTGACTTGTCGAGCGCCAACTCCGCCTGCTTGAGCTCGGCCTCCTCCGTTTCGAGGCGGGCAGCGATCCCCTGCGCTGCCTCGTGCGCCACCCGGTACTGCTCCAGCTCGGGGAGGCTCTGACGGCGATGCAGCAGCCGGTCGATCTCGGAGTCGACCGCCTGCAGGTCGAGCAGGTCGGCCAGACTGCGCAGCTCCTGCATCAGCGAAGGTCCCTCCAGGGTGTCGGATCGAGATGGGTGAGGTCGATGGCTCCGGGCTCCATCGACCGGATGGCAGCGTACAGCGCCCTGATACCGGGACGCTCGGTGGCGGTGTGACCTGCATCGATCACCGCCACCCCTCGCTCGACGGCGGACACGGCCGAATGGTGCCGGACATCGCCGGTGACGACGAGCGTCGGCGCCGACGGCGATGGCCGCCTCGAGCAGATCGCCACCCGATCCAGGTACGACGGCCACCCGCCGCAGCGGCCGCTCGAGGTCTCCCGCCACCCGTAGTCCGACCGTCCCGAGCCTGTCCGCCACGAGCCCGGGCGAATTGTCGCAAGCTGTTGACCGGCGCTGTCCCCACCCTCCCGACAAAGCCCAGGTTGGAGACGGTCGGGATCACATCGAAGGCCGGCTCCTCGTAGGGGTGCGCCGCCACCATGGCGGCCAGGACCGCGTCGCGCCGCGAGGCGGGAGCCACCATCTCGACCCGCACCTCAGGGGCGAGAGTCGCCGACCCAGCCTCTCCGACGACGGGGTTGGATAGCTCGCCGCCGAGGAAGCTGCCCGAGCCGGGCGAGCGGAACGAGCAATGGGTGTACCGCCCGATCCGGCCGGCACCGGCTTCTGCCATGGCCTCCACCAGCGCATCGACCGACTCCGACGGGGCGAACGTGACCACCTTGATCGTCGGACCGGCCTCGATCGGTCCGAAGGGGGCGGCGTCCCCGAGCCCGAGGGCGTCGCAAAGGGCATCGGCGGCTCCGCCCGGGACCGCATCCCAGTTGGTATGGACCACGGCCAGGGCGACCCCGCCGGCAGCTAGCCGGAGGGCCCTGCCCCCGGGCCCCTTGCCGGCCACGAGCGACGTGACCGGGCGGAAGAGCAGCGGGTGGTACGAGACGAGGAGAGCCGGACGCGGCGGACCGGACAACACGGTGTCGATCACCGCATCGGTCACCTCGTGGCACACCGCCACCGGCCCCGCGCCGGCCCCAGGATCGCCCAGTTGCAGACCGACCGGGTCCCAACCCGCCGCCTTGTCCGGAGGGGCCAGCGCACTCAGCGCTGCCAGCGTGTCGCCCACCGTGGTCCGTTCCACGACCTCACTCTCTCCGAAGCTGGCCCGGCCCGCAAGTACGGTGCGCCCATGCCCTCTTTGATCTGTTCGTCATGCTCGACCCGATACTCATCGGCGGCCCTGCGTGGAACGTGCGAGCGGTGTGGCTCGCCGCTCCTCTGCGAGTACGAGATCGACCGGGTCGACCCAGCGGTGCTCGACACCCGGCCGCATTCGATGTGGCGGTATTCCGAGGTGCTCCCCGAGGCCGACCCAGTGACTCTCGGTGAGGGGTGGACACCGCTGGTTCCTGCGGGCGAAAGCGTCTGGGTCAAGGACGAATCGGTCAACCCCACCGGGTCGTTCAAGGACAGGGGGATGGCGATGGCGGTGACCATGGCGCGTCATTTCGGCGCCGGGTCACTGGCGGCGCCATCGGCAGGCAACGCCGCGGTTGCCCTGGCGGCGTATGGGTCGGCCGCCGGCCTCCAGGTCACCGTGGCCCTCCCCGACGACACCCCATCGTGGTTCGTCGAGAAGGCCCGGGCGCACGGTGCTTCGGTGCACCTCGTCGAGGGCACCATCGGTGACGCCGGAGCCTGGCTTCGCAGCAACCGCCCAGTCGATGCCTTCGACGTCTCGACACTGCGCGAGCCATACCGGGTCGAGGGCAAGAAGATCATGGCCTACGAGCTTTGGGAGCAACTCGGTCGATCACTCCCCGACGTGATCGTCTACCCGACCGGTGGCGGTACCGGTCTCATCGGGATGTGGCGCGCCTTCGGCGAGATGGAACGGCTGGGATGGGTGGGGCCGGAGCGTCCCCGGATGGTGTCTGCACAGGTCACCGGGTGTGATCCGGTGGTGCGGGCCTTCGAAGGGCTCGCCGCAGCCGCACTCAACGCCGATGTCTCGCCCACCGGACTCCGGGTTCCGACACCGCTTGGTCTCGACCTGTGTATCGCCGCCTTGAAGTCGAGCAACGGAACCGCCATCTCGATCGACGAAGCCGAGATGTGGGAGTCCGCCGCTGCCATGACGGCCACAGTCGGGGTCGACGCCGGACCCGAGAGCGGGGCAGCCTGGGCTGCTTTCGCACGGCTTCGACAGCAGGGCTGGATCGAGAGGCGCTGACCGTGTCGTCGTCTTCAACACTGGTTCGATGACACCATATGAAAGCCTCACTTCCGATTAGACGGTTCTCAAATAGGAGGGGTATTGTCTTGTTCAACGTATCGAAGGAGAGGCGGACGTTCGATGAGGGGTAACAAGATTCTGCAGCGGCTCCTCGTTTTGGTCGCTTTGTTCGGGGTGCTGGCCACGAGCGCGACCGCCAACGCCCAGGAGGATCCCAGCGAGTTGGCGCCGTTCGGTACCACCGATGACCGGCGTCGTCGAGATCATTCCGAGCACATCCGCCACTCCGCAGGCGAACGAGATCTACGGGTGGGAGTCGCTCGGAATCGTGGCGGGCGGTGCCCAGATGCGCCGTCACTCCCTGGGCGGCGACCGTCTCGAGGTGTGGATCTGCAATGTCGGCGGTCCCTACAGCCTCACGCCAAACCAGGCGGCCAACAAGCTCGACAACGAGCTTGGCCCCTATTTCGACTCTGTGTCTGAGGGCCGTTACCAGCCGAACTTCGCTGCGGGTGGCACCCTCAACGGCAGCAGTTCCTCCGATTGCCTCGGTGGCATCAATCAGACCAGCAACGCCAATGGTGTGATCGTGGTGGAGAACGGCTACGTCGGATCGGCACTCGGTGGGCCCGGTCTTCTCTGCAACGCCGGAGGAAGCTGCCCCGAGGCGCCGGACACCTTCCCCGCCAACAGCCGTTACGTACTCGCCGGCGCCGAGACGGTCAACGACGGCGCCGCCCAGGACAACGGCTTCACCTCGGCTCTGGTGTCGGTGATCGCCCACGAAGTCGGGCACAGCCTCAACTTCCCCCACTCCTACTCCGGGCAGACCTTTGTCAGCGGCCAACTCTGGGAGTACGACAACCCCACCGACAACATGAGCGGGAACCTCACCAACGGCGAACGGCTCGCCGAGCGAGACTCTCGCCGAGCCCTACCAGTCGATGGGCTTCAACCGCTACGCAGCCGGATGGCTCAGCCCCGACGACGTGATGGTCTACCGCGGGGGTCCCCGCTCGATCAAGGTTTACAAGGCTGGGAACAACGGCCGGCAACTCATCGTGCTCCCCCAAGGCGCCCAGGGCTTCTACGTGGCGCTCGAGACCAGGCTCCCGAGCACGTACGACCCGGTGCCCGGGCCGGCGACGGGGCTCCAGGCGCACACCGTTGACCAGCGGAAGTCGGCCTGTGCCGACGACCCACGGGCAGACCAACTCTCCGCCTGCTTCAGCCTCTTCCGAGAGCACAAGCAGCGCCCCCCCAGCCCATACGCCGCTGGCCACACCCTCAAGGTGGGCGACGTCCGCACCTATGGGGCGTTCCAGGTCACGGTCACAGGCAAGTCCAGCGAGTTCATGAGGGTCGAGCTGCTGGGGTTCTCCGACATCATCGGCAACACCTTCACCAAGGAGATCCTCTGGCTCGCCGACGAGGAGATCACGCTGGGTTGCAACCCGCCGGCCAACGACAAGTTCTGTCCCGAAGACCAAGTGACCCGTGGCCAGATGGCGTCGTTCCTCGCCAGGGCGCTCGACCTGCCAAAGGCGAATACGCGACTACTTCAACGACGACGAGGGCAACGCCCACGAGGGCAACATCAACCGCCTCGCCGCGGCAGGGATCACCGAGGGGTGCACAACCGCCACGACCTTCTGCCCCGACGACAGCGTCAGCAGGGCGCAGATGGCGTCGTTCCTCGCCCGGGCGCTCAACCTGCCAAAGGCGAACAGGGACTACTTCAACGACGACGAGGGGAACACCCACGAGGCCAACATCAACCGTCTGGCCAAGTCGGGGATCACCCAGGGCTGCAACAGCGCCAACACGCAGTTCTGCCCAGAGGACTCTGTGACGCGCGGACAGATGGCGGCCTTCCTCTACCGGGGACGGAGCAAGTTCTAAGGAGGAGACGGGCCCGACGCCCATGAACTGGAAGGAGCACTTCTCCCGGTTCATGGGCGCCGACCGCCAACGACTCCACCTCGCCGCCCACAGCCATCATCCCTGGCCGGACGTCAGCTTCGAGGCACAGCAAGAGGCGTGGCAGGACGCCGCCGTCTGGATGGACAACAAGTGGGGACTGATCTTCGGAGAGGTGATCCCCCAGGCCCAAGGGCATGTCGCCAGGTTGCTCGGTCTCCCCGACCCCAAGACCATCGCCTTCGCCCCCAACACCCACGAGCTGGTCCTGAGGCTGCTCTCCGCCCTCCCTCGGCCGACCCGGATCCTCACCACCGACTCCGAATTCCACAGCTTCGCCCGCCAGTCGCGCCGGCTCGAGGAGCAGGGTTGGGCGATCGTGACCCGGATCCCGCTCGAGCCGCTCGACTCTTTCCCCGATCGCTTCTCCCGGGTGGCGGCAGCCGGCGGTCACCACCTCGTCTACTTCTCGCACGTCGCCTACGACTCGGGGTACGTCGTCCCGGATCTCTCCGCTGTGGTCAACGCCGTTCCCGATCGATCTACCGCGGTGGTGATCGACGGCTACCACGGGTTCATGGCGCTTCCCACCGATCTCGGCGCCATGGCGGAGCGCTCCTTCTACACGGCCGGTGGGTACAAGTACGCCATGGCGGGCGAAGGGGTTTGCCATCTCCATTGCCCGCCCGGGTTCGCTGATCGCCCGGTGGACACCGGCTGGCTCGCCGGGTTCGGGGCGCTCGAGGAGGGCACCGGCCCAGAGGTCTCCTACCCGGCTGACGGTGGGAGGTTTTTCGGCGCCACCTTCGACCCGAGCGGGCTCTACCGGTTCAACGCCGTGCAACGCTGGCTGGCAGGGCTGGGAACCGACGTGGATGCCATCCACGGTCATGTCGCCGCCATCCAGGTGGCGCTGCTCGAACTGCTTTCCACCCATCCCATAACGGGGCTCGACCTCGACGAGCTCATCCCCGATCGCACCGCCCCGCAGCGGGGGCACTTCCTCACCTTCCGGACTCCGCATGCCGGCGCCATGCAACGACGACTTCTCGACCACCGGGTCATCGTCGACGCCAGAGGCGACCGGTTGCGGATCGGCCTGGGGATCTACCACGACCTCGACGACGTCGCGATGATCCACCAGCGGTTGGAGGCTGCCCTCGGCTAGTGCGGCGCAGCTACCGTCGCCCAGCGAGTCGAGGAGCCGATCCAGTGCTGCGGGTGATCAAGCCGGACCAGAGGGTGGAGGATCTCGCCAGCGGTGCCATGCTCCGCCAGGCCGCCATTGCCGGGGCCACCACCGGCGCCGAACGGCTCTGGGTCGGTTACGTGGAGCTGCCACCCGGGTCGAGTTCGGCGGTCCACCACCATGGAGTGGCCGAGAGCGCCATCTACGTCATTTCGGGGCAGGCGCGTTTCATTTCGGGCGAGACGCTGAGCGAAGTCCAGGACGCCGATCCGGGCGACTTCGTATGGGTCGGCCCTCACGAAGTCCACGTCGAGCTCAATCGGAGCAATACCGAACCGGTTCGCATGGTGGTGGCCCGCTCCACCCAGGAGGGGATCGTGATCAACATCGACCCCCCACCGGGGTGGGTCGCTCCGGTGTGAGCCTGGGCGTGGTTCGAGCTCTCAGTACCGGGGAACTGAATCGGGCGGTCCTCGAGCGCCAACTGCTGCTGCGACGTCGCCGGCTCGGTGTCGATCGGGCCGTGGAGCGGGTTGCCGGGCTGCAATCGCAGTACGCCCCGTCCCCCTACATCCGGTTGTGGTCGAGCCTCGAGGGCTTCGCTCTCGGCGCCCTGACCAGCGCCCTGGAGAGACGGCGGGTGGTCCAGGCCACCTTGATGCGTTCCACCATCCACATCGTGTCGGCGCGGGACTTCTGGCTGCTCGCCGCCGGTGTCGGTCCATCACTCCAGGCAGTGGCGGCTGCGGGCTCAGGGTGGAAGCGGTGATAGCGGCCTCGACCTGGAAGCAGCGCAGGTCGCGATCCGGGCGAAGCTCGCCGGGACGGGTGTGGCCCCGCAAGGAACTCGACGCCGTTCTCGCCGAGCAGGGGTCCTCGGTGTGGTCCGGCATATGGGTACCGATGGTCCGGGTGCCTCCATCGGGCACGTGGGAACGGCGTCGCGCCGATCACTTCCAGCTGGCGGAGGAATGGTTGGGGCCATCGGATGCCGACGAAGAACGAGGGTTGGAGCACTTGTTGCGCCGCTACCTCGGCGGGTTTGGTCCGGCGACCATTGGCGACGCCGCCTCGTGGGCCGGTGTTCCTGCCGGCAAACTCGCCGAAGCCGCGCAAGGCTCCACTTGCGAAGGCTGCGCGGTCCCGACGGCACCGAGTTGATCGACCTGCCCCGCGCTCCTCTGCCCCCCGCCGAATACGCCGGCTCCGCCGAGGTTCATCGGCACATGGGACGCCGCCCTCCTCGTCCACTGCCGGAGGGCGGTGATCATCCCCGAGGAGTACCGCCCCCGCATCTTCCACACCAAGGCGCCGCAGTCCTACCCAACGTTCCTGGTGGATGGATCGGTGCGTGGCACCTGGAAATCGGAACGGTCGGGGACCAGGGCGATACTGCGAATCGAGCCGTTCGAGCCCATCCCGCGCCGTGCCGTCGGACCGTTGAAGGAGGAGGCGGCCGCCCTCGTTCGGTTTGTCGAACCCGACGCCGAGCGCCACGAGGTGGCCTGCGCGCCGCAATCAGTTTTGGCGTCACTCAAGGGGCCAGGACCGCCTCAGGTGACGCCAAAAACGGATAGCCTCACCGGCCAACAGGTCGACGAGGAGGTGCCTATGTGCGTCAGCAGTCTCCACCGGCACGATGAAGGCGTTAGCCGCCGAGGATTCCTCAAGGCAGGAGCCGCTGCCGCCCTGGGAGCGGCGGCCACCGTGGCCGGCCCTGTTGCCCCGGTCATGGCCTCCCGCGGAAAGCGCGATCGGATCGCGGACCTGACCCACGTCTTCGCCGAAGGCTTCCCGATGTACGTCGGGCCCAACCCTGTCGGCGGAACCACTGGCCACGTTCGAGGAAGACGGCTTCTACTCGCAACTCTGGACCATCGCCGAGCACTCCGGTACCCATGTCGACGTCCCTGGCCACTTCGTCGAGGGAAACCGACTCGCCCACCAACTGACACCCGACGAATTGATGGCGCCGCTGGCCGTAATCGACATCTCCGACCGCGCAGCCGTCGATCCGGACGCAGCTGTCACTGTCGCCGACATACGCGGCTATGAGCGCCGTTATGGGCGGATCCCTCGGGGAGCGCTGGTTTGCGAATACTCGGGATGGGAGGTTCGGGTGGGCGACGAGGCGGCTTACCGCAATACCGGACCCGACGGGCTGTTCCATTTTCCCGGGTTCAGCGGCGAGTCGGTCGAATTCCTTCTCGACCGAAGGCAGATAACGGGCATCGGTGTGGACACTCTCAGTCTCGACATCGGTGCCTCGACCACGTTCGAGGTCCACGTGACGCTGCTCGGGGCCGACCGCTTCGGGGTGGAGAACATGGCCAACCTGAGCGGCGTTCCCCCGAGCGGGGCCACTGTGTTCGTTGGTCTCGTCCCTTGGGAGAACGGCTCGGGCGGACCCTGCCGAGCCGTGGCCACGTGGTGATCAGAGTGGCTGGACCAGCGGACCGAGGGCGTCGACAGCCGCCTCGACGTGCTCGTCGGTGTTGTAGACGTGGAACGAGATGCGCACCTCACCGGCGCGCACCGCGGCGGCGATGCTCCTCTTGGAGAGAATCGCCTTCACCGTCTGTGGGTTGTCCGATGTCGGGACGCCGAGGACCGATGAGCCGGTGGGTTCCAGCCCGAGCGCATCCGCCGCCTTCGTTGCCAGCCCGACACACCACGCTTCGCGATCGGCAGCCGCGATGGAGCCGAGCAGTTCGAGCGAGCAACGCGCCCCGGTCCACGGGTGCCAGGCAAGGGATACGTCGAGCCCGGTGGCACCGTCGGCGAGGTCGTCGAGTTCGGTGGTGAAGAAGTCGGCGCCGGGCCGGAGCCCGCGCCAGGACGCCGTCAGGGCTGGAGGTACTCGGGCTTCTTCCCCGAGGTGGAGGAACGCCACCCCCCTTGGACAGAGGAGGTGCTTGTAAGCGGCGGCGACCACGTAGTCGATCTGGAGCCGGTCGGCATCCAGCGGAAGGATCCCGGCCGAGTGGCTGGCGTCGACTATTACCTGTGCCCCCACCGAATGGGCCGCCGCTGCCAGCTTTGAGAGGTCCTGTGTGGCGCCGCCGTTCGAGCGCACATGGCTGGTGGCGACCAATGTGACGGTGCCGTCGATCGCGTCGGCAAGGGACGCGAACGAGGCGGTCCGCACCTCGGCTCCGGCAAGCCGAGCCGCAGCCACCAGCGGAAGCGATAGCGAGGTGAACTCCCCATCTGGGAGAAGCACGACCGACCGTGCATCGAGTGTCGCCCCCACCAGCGCCACGGCCACCGACACCGCGGGCATCAGCGCCACCCTGCTGGGATCTCCACCCAGAAAGGGTGCGATCAAATCACGGCATGCTTCCCCCGCCGGCTCCCAATCGTCCTCGTACGACGCAGTGCCCGACCACCATGCCGCAGCCGCCTCCACCAGGGCGTGGAGGGTGGCGGTGGGCGGGAGCCCGTATGTCGCCGTGTCCAAGTAGACCTGACGGGTCGGAGCGAACAACTGGAGCAGCTCACGGCTACCGGGTTGGAGGGCAGGGCCGGTCATCGGATACCGTTCTAGCCGTTTGGTGGTTGGCCATCGGGAAGGGATGCGACTTGAGCGGTGACCATTCCATTCCACACTGGGCCAGTCCCGACGGGGCCATTCCCGACTGGGTCGACCCGGAGACCTATGGCGCGATCGTGGCAGCAGAGGGTGGCCGGATTGCGGCCGTGGCCCGGGAACGGGCCGCTCGACGCCAAGGTGCCCCACATGAAGCGGTGGCGGATGCAGGACGTGGTCGCCCATCTTGGTGGTGTCCACCGCTGGGCGACTCAGATCGTCTCGACCTGCTCGTGGGACGGTTCCGGTTTCCACCGCGGCCGTGACGAAGGGGAAACGCTGATCCGAGTGGTTCGAACAAGGTGTCGAGGATCTGACCGCAGCACTCGAGGCGGCCGACCCCACGGCGAAGTGCCCCAACTTCTCACCGGGTAGCCCACAGGTCGCCGGTTTCTGGAGGCGGCGCCAGGCACACGAGACCACGATCCACCGCTGGGACGCCGAGTCGGCGAGCGGTTCCGTCAGCCCGATACTCCCCCTCGTCGCCACGGATGGGATCGACGAACTGCTCCACACCTTCACCCGCACCCGGGGCCATCAGGTGCTCGACGACGTGTTGGAACTGTTGACCACCGACACCGGCGCGGCATGGACCGTCACACCGGCCGCCAATCCCGGCCGGGTCGAGGTGGTGCGGGGCAAGCCGGTCGGTGCGGCGGCGACGGTCTCCGGCCCCGCCGAGGACCTGGTTCTGGCGTTGTGGCACCGGCTCCCAATCGAGGAAACTGCGCTGTCCGTCACCGGCCAGACCGATACCGGCCTGGACTTCGTCACCGGCCCGGTGACCTCGTAGCCGAGCGATGGCCTCAACGGCACCAGCACCACGAATCGCCTGGGCGGTGAACCGCCTGCACCTCGGCGGCGCCGAGCAGATCCTGGAGGTGGGGTGCGGTCATGGTGTGGCCGTCAGCATGATGTGCTCGCAGATCACCACTGGGCATGTCCTGGCGATCGACCGTTCCCCAGCCATGGCAGCGATGGCGACCAGGCGCAATACCGCCAATATCGCCGCTGGGAAGGCCACGATCCGTGCGGGATCGCTCTTGGATGTTGATCTGGGACCGCATGCGTTCGACCGTGTGCTTGCCATCAACGTGCCAGACCTGACCCGGTCACCCGAAATCGACCGAGTGACCAGTCAGCTGAGGGCCGGGGGCGAACTCCACGTCGTGATGCAGAGTCCACCCGGGAGCAGCCTCAAGGTCGGTGCGGCCGAGATCGGCAACGCGCTCGAACAACACAACTTGACGGTCACCGACCTGACGACGACCTCCATCGGGGAGATCGAGTCGGTCGGTGCGATCGCCGTACCGAAAAGCTGACGCCGATCAGGCCAAGCCGAACCAGGGCTCGCGGGCAAGCTCACCCTCGAGGATCTGGCGGTCCTCTGGGTCGGTGAGCGCCGCGGTCAGCTCGACAGCCTTGGCTCGATGTTGCTCGGCGGCGGCTCGGTCGCCTAGGGCGGCGAGGGCGCGGGCCAGCGCCTCATGGCCAAACGGCTCGTCCCATGCCTCCATCACCTCGGGGTGCGTCGCGATCAACTCCAGGCAGCGGCGGGCATGCCGGGCACCCAACTCGTACTCGCCGATGGTCACCGCGACACGGGAGATGAGGTGCTCACCTCTGGCATGGTTCGCCTCGTTGCCAACCTGGATCCAGTGGTATGCCGATGCGTATGCGGAGTAGAGGAGGCGCTCCTTTGTCTCCACCGAGCTGTCACGTCCGACCGACGGGTCCTCGATCGCATCCCACATCCCGTTGTTGAGTTGAACCCCGAACCAGCGGTGGAGATCTCTCTCCTCGATCATCCGCTCCCCCACCTCGGCGCTCATCTGGTTCCAGCCATCGAACCCGTACTCGCGCGCCAGGACGAACTGGGCGTCCCGGAGAGCCAGACCGTCCCACCCTGTCTCATCGGGGTCGCGTTCCCAGCGGGTGACCCGGCGCCGCGCCTCACGGTCTCCGGCGCGAGCCGCCCGACGAAGCTCCTTGGCCTGCTTCTTGAGCTGGGTGATCGTCGCCTGCGGGTGGAAGCTCCCGCACCGCTTCTGCGGTCATTTCGACCTTCCTTCCTCACCGGTGTCCGCTGATCCCGGGCGGAAGAAAGATCGCCTGGTGACAAGGTCGATCGGGTGAGCTCAGCTCTTGCCGCGGACCAGAGGCGCCCCGACGCGCACTGCAGGCAACTGTAATCAGGCGGTGGTGCACTCCCAGACGCCGATGCTCCACAGCATCCGGCTGCCTCGTTGGGTGACGTGAACCATGCCCTGGCGCACCAACTTGGCGAGGACTTCGCTGTCGGCGAGCGCCTGCGGCAGTGGGACTACCCGCTCGGCCAGCCGCCGCATCGAGCCGAACAGATTGCGGGCTGCCGAGATGAGTGCCGACTCGTCCTGGATCGAACCAGCAGGGAGGAGAAGCCTTCCCGAGGTCTGCAGCCGCTCGATGGCGCCGCGGAGCATGCGGATGGGAAGCTCGATGCCACTGGGACCGCCGCCGGTCCCGCTCCAGAACCAGCCGCTTTCTCGCGCCAGGTCGTCGGGGATGCCCGACACGTCGCCCACGATCAGGTCGGCGCGCACGTCGGCCGGTATCGGGTCGAAGAGGTCACCTTGGAGAAACTCGATGCTGTCGGCCACGCCGTGCCTCTCGGCATTGCGAGACCCGATCTCGACCACGTCCGGAGCGGTGTCGGTGGCGTACACCTTCCGTGATCCGAGCTTGGCGGCGAGGATGGCGAGCACCCCCGATCCGGTCCCGACGTCGATGACCGTGTCGTTGGGGGAGACCGTCATGTTGTCGGCCAGCATGCGGGTGACCGTGCTTGGTCGGAAGGTGGTGTCGGAAACCTCGAGTTTGAGCGGACCGACCTGTGTGTTGAATGTGAGTTCGTCCACCATTGGCTCCTTGTCGGGTTCAGGTGGGAGGCATAACGATACGCCATCCGAGTCGCTGCGTGTGGCGCCGGCGACCCGATCCCGTCAGACGGACCCGCTGCCGGCCGTTTGAGCCCCCTTCAGGGTCACCGGTAGATGTCGCCGTTGAGGTACTTGAGCCCCGAGTCGGGCTGGACAGTCACCACCCGATGTCCACGCCCCAACCTCTTGGCCAGACGGAGTGCGGCGACCACGTTCGCCCCACCCGATCGCCCGGTCCAGATCCCCTCGAGGCGCGCCGCCCGCCTCGCCATCGCCCCGGCGTCGGCGGTGGAAACGGTTATCACCTCGTCCCACCCGCGGCTCTCGAGGAGGGGCGGGATGAACCCGACACCGCCACCCTCGATGTGGTGGGTACCGGCGGGACGACCCGACATAACGGCGGACTCTTCCGGTTCCACGGTGACACGCAGCATCTCGGGCCAGCGCTCCCGGAGGGCTGTGCTCGCCCCGAGGAAGCACCCCCCGACGCCGACGTATGCGCAGAAGGCGTCGACCGGTCGATCGCCGAGTTGATCGACGATCTCCACGCCCACCTCGCGGTAGCCATCGAGCGCATCGCTGTTGTTGAACTGATCGGTGGGGAATGCGCCCGTTTCGGCGACTATCTCGGCCGCCCTCGCCATCATCCGTGGGATCAGATCGGGGGTGATGCCTTCGGGGCTGTCGATGATGTCGAGCTCGGCACCGAACACCGCCATCGTTCGCAGCTTCTCTTCTGAGAAGGCGGTGGAGCTGACGATCCGCAGCGGGTAGCCCTTGATCGAACAGACGAACGCCAGCGAACTGCCGGTGGAGCCGCCGGTGTATTCGACCACTGTCTGTCCTGGCTGCAGCCGGCCGTCGCGCTCGGCGCCCTCGATCATGGCGAGCGCCATGCGGTCCTTGTAGCTGCCGGTGGGGTTGGCCGCCTCGAGCTTGACCCAGACCTCTGCGTCGTCGGCCCCGGTCAGTGACGACAACCGGACGATTGGCGTGTGCCCTATGCCGGCCAATGCGCCGATGCGCTCGGTGACTGCCATCAGATCGATTGTGCCACGGTGCCGACCACGTCCCACCCAGTCGCCGTTTCGCCGGTAGCGTCGCCTTGTGGCCGACTCGTTCCCAGATGATGCGGTGGCGCGCCTGCGCCGGATCTGTCTCGAACTCCCTGGAGTGACCGAGCGGCTCAGTCACGGCGAGCCGACCTGGTTCGTCAACGAGAAGACGACGCTGGTGACGCTCGATGATCACCACCACGGCGCCGACCACCTGGGGTTCTGGTGCCCTGCCGGCCCGGGAGCGCAGGAGCACCTGATCGGGAATGACCCGGAGCGCTTCTTCCGTCCTCCCTACGTCGGTGTGCGCGGCTGGATTGGCGTGCGCATCGACCAGGACCCCGACTGGGACGAGATCGCCACCATCGTCGAGGACGCCTACCGCCTGGTAGCCCCGAAACGCTTGATCGCGCTCCTCGAGGGGTGAGACGCCCGGAAGCGCCGGGCGTATTCTCCCGGCATGGCGTACAACCACGGTCTCGCCGATGACCTACGGGCCAGGCTGGGAGAGCATCGAGGGCTCACCGAGCGCGAGATGTTCGGCGGAATCGGCTTCATGATCAACGGGAACATGGCGGTAGGTGTCAGTGGCGACAATCTCATGGTCAGAGTGGGCAAGGAATCCCACGATGAAGCGCTCACCAAGCCGGGCGCCCGGGACTTCGACATGGGCGGGCGGGCGATGCGTGGCTGGGTCCTCGTCTCCTCCGACGGATTCGCCACCGAACAGGACCTGGGACGCTGGGTCGACCAGGGCGTGGCCTTTGCCTTGAGTCTCCCACCCAAATAGCGAACCCGACCTGGATTCGTACAGCGGCAGCGCCGACTCCTAGCCGCTCGGCGCGTGTTCCCCGATCGCGGAGCAATCCAGCTGAGCGGTCAGCCTGGTCTGGGCCGATCGTCGAGTTCCACCTGCACCTCGACGGTGTCGCCGACCTCGACAGCGGCGGCCTTCATCATCTGCTTGCTAACACTCATGGCGAGTATTCCGCCGCCTGCCGGCATCGTGTTGGAGGCGAACTCGTGCCCGTTGAGCGTCCCACGCACCCGACGTTGCTTGAGCCCACCGAGTGCCTCGGCTCGTTCGGCGGGAAAGTCGACGACCGCAAGACCACTTGTGGCACCCGGCTTCCAGCGCCTGATCACGGTCGAGAAAGGCTCGATGTCAGCCATCTCTGCCGAGTGTACGGCCCTCAGGTCGGTCAGGGCTGGTCAGTCTGGGCTGATCAGTCCGGTCTCGATCGCTCTGTCCCGGTCGCGCCAGATGGCCATAGCGGTGTTCATCCTGAGGAAACCGAGCTTCCCATAGAAGCCCTCAGTACCCGGGTTGGCATAAAGGAGGATCTTCTTGTGGCCGGCGGACATTTCGACCAGCCGCCTGATGATGGCGCTGCCAAGACCCTTCCCTTGGTGGTCGGGGTGCACCGCCACATCGGCGATATAGGCACAATCCAAACCGTCGGCCAGAGCCCGGCCCGCGCCGACGAGGTGGCCGCCTCCATATACAAAGCACTTGTACATGCTGTTGCCGAACACCGTCAGCAGGTCCGCTGCCGGCTTGTTCCCCAGCGGCGCCACCAGGTACAGCGCCGACAATTCCTCCCAATCGACCTCGTCGTCGTCCACCGTCCACGCGTAGTCATCGATGCTGTCCAACTGAATTCAGGCCCTCCTTCGCGAGCCGCCACGGCGGCAACTTCCTGTTCGGTCCTCTTCTTCTTGCCTGGGAATCATCCCTGCGGGAGCGGTCGGCATCACCTAGGACCCAGCAGCAGCGTTCTGTCCACCTTTCCACGACGAGTACCGCGGCGGCCATTCGTCGGCGGTGGATCTCTCACCGAGAAGCGCCGTTTCCACAAACAGCTCGAACAGGGAGTAGCTCTCATCAACCGAAAACGGCCACTGGGAACCAACGGCCGACCGCACCGGGACGTCTTCGACCAAGGAACCATGACCCCTGACCGAGAACTCGCTCGGCGCAGTTGGGTCGACGTGGGAATGGATGGCGTATCTGCCATCCGACTCGAGATCGACCCGCTTCGGCGAGCTTCCGATGATGAAGGTGTATAGGTGGCCATCAACGATCCCGATGTTGACCGGATGGATCCGAGGTGCATCGGCGCTGTTGACTGTCGCCAGCAATGCCTCACCGCCGCGATCAGCGAAGAGGCGCCTGCCGACCTGCGCCAACTCCGGGGCCCCCGCCTCGAATTCATGCCAAGCAGGCATCTACGCCTCCCTCGATCACCGGCCCTTTCTGGCGGCCAAATGGTATCCCCGTAGCAAGGGATCGCAGGCGTGCCGCCCTCTCGCCGGATGTCACAAACGGACCCTGGTCGGTGTCTTCATGTCGAACAGATCGAAGACAGGAGGACACATGGTCCGCCAGAACTACCCGGATCCCCAAGGCCGAGATCACCGGGCTCTACGGAGCGGTGGTGAAGAGGTTGAGCATGAAGATGCTCGGCGACGTGCCCGAGGCCGTGGGGGTGTACTGGCACAACCCCCAGGTGCTCAAGTTCGCCCTCGGCCTCGGTCAGAAGTCCAGGAAATGGAACGAGTGCGACGAGAACTTGAAGTCGTTCGCCCACATGGCGGTCGCTTCTCTGGTCGGCTGCACCTGGTGCCTGGACTTCGGGTACTTCACGGCACACAACGAGGGCCTCGACGAAGCAAAGGCCCGCGAGGTGCCGCGGTGGCACGAATCCGACGTCTTCACCCCGCTGGAACGGGACGTGATGGAGTATGCCGAGGCGATGAGCCAGACACCGCCCACGGTCACCGACGAGCTGTCGGCTCGACTTCTGAAGGCGCTCGGGGCACCGGCGCTGGTGGAACTGACCGCATTCATCGCCTTGGCGAACGTGTACACCCGAACCAACGTCGCCTTCGGCATCGAGGCCCAGGGATTTGCCGCAGCCTGCGGTTTGGAGCCGCTCGCTGAGCCGTCGCGGAACGTAGTTTCGGCTTCGTGACCGATCCGTTCGTCACCCACCGCAGCCTGCTCTTCACGGTCGCCTACGAGATGCTCGGCTCGGCCGCCGACGCCGAGGACGTCGTGCAGGAGACCTGGCTGCGGTGGGCCAATGTCAACCACGACCAGGTCGACGACTCGCGCGCCTATCTGGTGCGGGTCGTCACCCGGCAGGCGCTCAACCGACTCCGCACGCTCGCCCGACGGCGGGAGGACTACGTGGGTGAGTGGCTGCCCGAGCCGCTGCTGACCAGCCCCGACGTTGCTGACGATGTCGAGCTCGCCGAGAGCGTCTCGATCGCAATGCTCACCATGCTGGAGACCCTCGGACCCACCGAGCGCGCCGTCTTCGTGCTGCGCGAGGTCTTCGACATGCCATACGACGAGATCGCAGAGGCGGTGGACAAGGACACCGACCGCGGTGCGCCAGATCAACCACCGAGCCCGCGAGCACGTGGCGGCACGACGACCCCGGGTGCACGTAAACCCGGCCGAGCAGCGGGCAGCGGTGGAGCGGTTCCTGGCAATACTCAACTCCGGCGACATCCAGAGTCTGCTCGACGTGCTCGCCCCCGACGTGGTGCTGGTCGCCGACGGAGGCGGTCGGGTCGCCGCGGCCCGCCATCCGATCGAGGGCGCCTCCCGTGTCGTCGAGTTCCTGTCCCGCTTCGCCAGGATCGCCTCGCGCGCCGATGGCAGGATCGTATGGCTCAACGGGGCGCCCGCAGTGCTCATCGACCTCGACGGAGAGCTCGACACCGCGGTCAGCCTCGATATCGAAGGACGGACGGATTTCGCGCATCTACGCGGTCCGCAACCCGGACAAGCTCACCCACCTCGGGGAAGAGCTCCGCCTCAGCCGGACTCACTGAGTCGGGCAGAAATTCAATGGAAGGAACCGGAGGTCTGACCCCGGCCGCACTGGGCCATGGTCGGCGGTGAGTCCCATCGGAATGGTATTGTTTTGGTATGCGAAGTACCATTGACAAGGCAGGTCGCGTGGTCATTCCCAAAGCGCTCCGGGAGTCGCTCGGATTGGTTCCTGGCGAAGTCAAAATCACCCGCGATGGAGCGGGGGTGCGCGTCGAGCCGGTAGCCGGCGTCGGAGCCATGGAACGCGGTGGTCGCCTGATCATCGGTGGAGACATTGCGATCACCGACGACGATGTCCGCTCGTTGCGCCTAGCCGATCAGCGGTGAACGACCCAGACCTGCTGGTCGACACCTCTGTGGCAGTGGCACTCGTCTTGGAAGGCCACGAGGCCCATGAACGGACGTTCACCGCTCTTCAGGATCGAGTCCTCGGCTTGGCCGGTCATGCCTGGTTCGAGACGTACTCCGTCCTTACTCGCCTGCCTTCACCGGCGAGGCGAGCGCCCGTCGAAGTCGCCAGCATCCTCCGTCACAACTTCCCAAGATCGCTCTTCTTGCCTGAGAAAGCCGCCGACGAGCTTGCCTCCCGGCTGGCCCAACGTCGGTGTTGCCGGCGGCGCCGTCTACGACGCATTGGTGGCTCAAGTCTCCGTGACGCACGGACTCCCGCTCGCCACTCGCGACCAGCGAGCGATTGACGTCTACCGAGCAATCGAAGCACGAGTCGAACTCATCGCGTGATCTTGGACGAGCCTTCCGGTGGGCGTTGAGGGACTCGAACCCCCGACTTCTTCCTTGTAAGAGAAGACCCGCCCGATCCCCTGACCTGGGGAAACAGGTAGAAACCGCCTCTCATCAGGGGAAACGAGTTCTCATCATCTCTCAACATTTCGCATTGTTTCTCGACCTCTCGCGGCCCAAACGCCGGCCCAAGAATGAGAACTCGTCTCATCGCGAGCCTCGCAAACGCGACTCCTGCATCTAGGACCGAGTACGCATGCCAGGAAGAGGGCTCCCGGGATCCCCGCCGCCCAGAGCCCAAGCCCGGTCAGGATCCCGACCGCAGCCGCAATCGCCGCCTGACCGAGCAGGTATTGCGTCCACACCTTCTTGACCCGCCTCCCCAGCAACCTCGGCTCGACGTCGTGGGGCGGAGGGAAGAGGTCGTCCAACCCGGAAACCAGCCTGGGCCCTGCGGATGTCATGTAGAGGGCAATGGCGATGGTGAGGAACCGCCGCGAGCCAGCGACCCAGACGCGAGGTTGGCGATCGGCCCATGCTGACGGCTAGGCCTCGGCAGACGGTTGCCACCTTGGCGTTCCGCCGCTGCGCTCCATTTTTTCGGCTGCCTTGGCGATGTTGCGCTGCATGCCGCCAAATATGACACCGTGGAATGGCGCAATGCTCAGCCAGTACAACTGTCCGGCCAACCCATGGGGATGAAACAGTGCCCGTTGGCGCAAGCGCGTACGACCTTCGGCGTCCGTCCCGACCCCGAGTTCCAACCAGGCAAGGCCGGGGAGGCGCATTTCGGCGCGCAATCGCAGCAATCGGAGATCTTCGATCTCCTCCACGCGCCACCAGTCGAGGGCATCACCAACAGCTAGGTCGAAGGGGTGGCGACGGCCGCGGCGCAACCCGGGGCCTCCGACAGCGCGGTCGAGCAAACCTCGCACCGACCAAGCAAGCGGCCAGGAATACCAACCGTTGCGCCCGCCGATCCCTTCCACGACGCTCCAAACGCTTTCCGGAGTGGCCTGCACGATGCACTCACGGTCATCGACATACAAGTCGCCGCCTGCCCAGTCGGGGTCCGTTGGGAGGGGTTCGCTGGGGGCGCCAACGGGGCTAGCGGAGGACCACGTCGTGGAAATGTCATATTCCCGGACATGGGACAAAGCGAGGGTGATGGCCCGTTCCACGCCGATGAGCCCATCAGTCGGGTCCGGCACCCACATGGCGAGGTCGTGTTCCTTGCAGACAACCTCGTGGATGAGGCTGTCCACCAGCGGTCGGGCGATGCTGCTGGGAACGGGGGTTACCAGTCCAACCCAAAGGCTGGATAGTCGGGGCGTCAGTACCGGGACGGAGATCACCCGACGAGGCGGCAGGGCTGCCACGCGGGCGTAGGTCTGCATGAGCTCGCGGTACGTGACAACCTCTGGGCCACCGATGTCGAATGCACGGTTGACCTCGAGTGGAACATCCGCCGCGCCGATGAGGTAGTGGAGCACATCACGTACCGCGATGGGTTGCATCCGCGTGTCAATCCATCTTGGAGTGACCATGATTGGCAGCCGCTCGGTGAGATAGCGCAGCATCTCAAACGAAGCCGATCCAGATCCAAGGATGACGGCCGCCTGCAGGATTACGGTAGGGATACCCGAGTCCAACAGGATCTCGCCGACTTCCGACGCGAGTTGAGGTGCGCAGAGAGGCGTTCATGCTCGGGATGAAGGCCACCGAGGTAGATGATCCGCTGGACGCCGGCAGATCGAGCCCCACCGGCGAAACCATTCGCCGTTACACGGTCGGTACGTTCGAAGCGACGCCCACTTCCAATGCTGTGCACCAAGTAGTACGCCAGCTCTACACCCTGTGCAGCCCGCTCGACATCATCTGATCTTGCCGCATCCCCATGAACGATTTCCACGCTCCGGCGCCACGGCTGGTCTCTGAGTTTCGCTGGGTTGCGCGCCAGGCACCGAACGCGAAAGCCGGCATCGAGCAGCTGGGGAACCAGGCGCCCTCCGATGTACCCGGTCGCTCCAGTGACCAACACCAGCCGATCATTCATGCTGGAAGTGTCGCCCGAGCGGAGCGTTACGCAACCCGGAATGTCAGCAGCCCAGTCACTTGTGCGGAGCTCGGGCTCGCCGCCAGCCACCGAGCGAAACGCCAGGAACCTTGGCCAATGCCGGCTGGCGAGACAGGCTCTTCCTCATTACACGTTGCGATGAGCAGCTCCAAGTGGACCGTGTCGGCCCGCTGCATATCGGAACGCGATCGAAATGGACCGGACAGCTCCGCGCCGGCGCCACCGATCTCACTCCCACCCGGGCGCCTCCGTCCAGGCGAGTATCGCGTCACTCCCGTCACATCCCGGCAATCGCGATCGGTGACACCCTCCGCGGCGAATCGCCGAGCCACGTGGTCGGAATCGTGATCCGCCGTGCCTCGACCTCGTGGGAGGCCAACACCTCGTTCCCCAGAGTCAGATGGGTTTGTCGGTGGTCCTCACGTCACCGACGGGCTGTAGCTCGAGATGGTCACCTCGGGCCCGTCCCCTCGGACCACGTCGACCATGGGGTCACCGAAAAGCACGAACCCGTCCGTCCGTACCTGACAGCCTCGGCGCACCTGAACCAACAGATCACCCGCCAACCCGGTGAAAGTGAGCCGGGCACTGGAGCCGATCCCGGCCTGGGCCCAGAGCCTCGCAGAATCCAGCACGGTCTCTTGCCGACTCATAATCAACATATATGTGGTTGATTCCCAAGTCCGCCCGCGGGTAGGTTGCCGTCATGAGCGATCGCTCGGATCAACCGGACACCGGGGGGCCGATCCCTTCGGTCGACGCCGAAGCTGCGGCGACAAACCCAGGTCTCGAGGTCAGCCCGCTGGCGCATCCCGACCGGGTGGTCGAGCGGGTGCCCACCGGGACTGGTCCGCGCTGGGGACTGATCCTCGGGATCATCCTTGCCATCCCGCTCATCGTGTTCCTCGCCCAGAACACCCAGTCGGTCACCATCAACTTCCTGGCATGGACCGGCCAAATCCCGCTGGTCGCCGTGCTTGGAACGACCGTGATCATCACCATCGTGATCGACGAGCTGATCGGGCTGGCGGTCCGGTCGCAGCGGAGGAAGTCCATCGTCGAACACCAGGAGCTGCAACGGCTCCGCTCCGCTCCGCCTCGCTGACCCGCCTAGACGCCGGAGTACACATATGTTCGACTCGCGATCCCGAGTTATCTGAGCACGTCGCGGTATCCGCGGTTCCGTAGCAAGGAGGTCCCAAACTGGCGGGCTGCCCGGGGTCGGCGCCCTACAACTGTCGGCGATCGAGCTGGCTCAGGTCCGCAGCGCGTCGAGAGCCGCGGTGAAGCGGCTCCCGTAGGGAGCCGCTTCCTTGTGCCGGGGAGCCGGTTTTTTACGCGGCGACGGTGGTCGCCGAGAGGGCCGGGAGCTCTTGTCCAGCGTGGGTGATCTCGACCTTGCGTGGCTTGGCCTCCTCGGCTACGGGGATGGTCACCGCGAGCACGCCGTTCTCGTAGGCGGCACTGATGTGCTCGCGGTCCAGGCTCTCCCCGAGGAACAAATGACGGCTGAAGTCACCCTGGGCCCGCTCCGTCATCTGGATCTGATCGCCCTCGTCCGGCACCCAGGTGCGCGTCGCTCGCACGGTGAGGACATCCTTCTCGATGGTGAGCTCTATGGAGCCGGGATCGGCGCCGGGAACGTCGAGAAGCACCTTGAACTCGTCGCCCCGACGGTAGGCGTCCACCGGGATCTGTCGGATCCGGCGCTGGCTGAGCTCCTCGGTGACCCGGTCGTACTCACGCAGTGTTTCGAATCGCATCAACATGGCTTGGTCCCTTCGGTTGACCCTCGGGTGCCGGCGGTCGGCGACCGTTCAGCCTCGATGGCCATGAACGCATCATAACCTAGTCACGGATAACTAGCAAATTATTGCCTGAAAATGTGGACTATGATGCTGAGCATGGCGAACTGGAGCTTTCTCACCAACCATGCCCGGGTTCTGCTCTGCATCGCCCACGACCCGGGGGTGCGTCTGCGCGACATCGCCGCCATCCTGGGAATCACCGAGCGCAGCGCCTACGGCTTCGTCACCGACCTGACCGAGGGCGGCTACATCGTGAAGGAAAGGGAGGAGAAGGACGGACGCAGAAACCGCTACCAGATCCAGACACATCTCCCGCTACGAGAAACCACTAGCCGGGACCGCACCATCGGCGAGATGTTGGACCTCCTCGTCGACACCAACACTCCCACCCGAGGAGGGCGTAGCTGACTCCGGCAAGAGGGTCCCCAAGCCGGCGCCCAGGTCAGGCAAGGGTGAACATCGTCGCGCCGAGATGACAGCGTCTCTGCGATGGGGAGCGAGCCGACACGCGGCGACGGGCGCTCCACTGCGGAACTCGAACTCGACGTTCCCCGCGCCGCGGTGACCACCGATCGTTCAACAACAGCGGAAATTCCTCGCGTGGCCCAAGCCGTTCACCCACCAGGGGGGAAAGGCGTGACCAGGGAGTTTCGGCGGAGGTGAGGGGATTTGAACCCCTGACATCTTCCGTTCGAGAGGAACGGCACAATCCCGTCACCTGGGAAACAGCCAGAAACCGCCTTTCACCAGAGGAGACGAGTTCTCAACGTCTCACATTATCTCGCATTGTTTCTCATCGCACCGTCGCCCTCGCCTACGGAGACATCGCTCGAGCCGCCGCCGACACCAACGAGCAGGTCGCCGCCACGGTCGCAGCCTGGGAGCGCCCGAGACTGGCAAGCCATCGGCGCCACCGAAGGCAAACCCCGCTCGGAGGAGCGATGCCCTCGATGCGGTAGCCAGTTCCTCGACCCCGACGACGGCTTCGCCTAGATGGATAGGGTGAGCAGTACTAGGCATCCTCGGAGCTGGGGCGATAGGCTCCTGATGCCCGGACGAGCGCCGTTCAGGAAGGAAGGCACCCTTACCCAACCGCACCAACCCCGAGACGGAGCGCTCGGTAGATGCGGCTGGTGGAACGGACCGCCGTTCGGCGACTCGGGCCCGGGATGTCACCGAATGCCGAGATCGAGAGGAGGTCCAGCGATGCCGGGCACACCCGACGAGGCGACGTCGGTCGAGTCGACCGAAGTCGACGACGCGTTCCGCGCCCTGCTCGAAGGGCTGCGCACCACGCTGTCCGGCGTCCAGGTGCTGTTCGCCTTCCTGTTCATCCTCCCGTTCCAGGCGTCCTTTCCCGACCTCACCGACCTGGAACGCACCGCCTATTACGTCGCCTTTTTCGGGACGGCGGTGGCATCGGTGCTGCTGATCGCCCCCAGTGCCCACCAGCGGATCCGCGCCCCCAAGACCGGTGTCCGTCGCCACTCCCGGAGCAACCTCGACTACGCCGTGCGCATGACGGTGGTCGGCACCCTCGTGTTCTCCGTCGCCTTGGTGGCCGGGGTGTACCTGGTGTCGTCGCTGGTGTTCTCCAGCGCGGCGGCGACGATCCCGGCAACCGTGCTCGGCGTCGGTATCGCCTGGGCCTGGTTCTACGTCCCCCTGGTCACCTTCGACCGTTCCTGACGGCTCCGTCACCGGACGGTCCGGGCGAACGACACACCGCTCCGTACGGTCCGCGCGGCGGCTGCACGACCTTCCAAGCCTCAACCGCTCCCCGAGTCGTCGGACTGGATGGACCTGTTCCCGCGCAGCTACAACGTCCTGTACGACGACAACTGCCGATGGTGCCACTCGAGATCCCAGCACGGGTATAGGCAGTCAGCTGTCGGCGCCGGCCGAGCGGTTCCCAGCCGGAGAAGCGGCCGATGTGAGGCGATGCCAGAGCATTGGGAAATGCCGATGACAGTGCGCGGGACTGGACAGTCGATTCATTGCAACTCGCACAGTTCCACGCCATGCTCTCGTCGAGAGAAGGGAGCACATGGACACTCCATCCCCGCCGTTTGCCGTGGAGACGGGAGAAGGCATTGCCCTGGAGACACCGACCGGAGACTCCGCCATCGTCAAGGCTGACACGAGGCAGACCGGCGGCTCCATGACCGTGATCGAAATCGTCGTCGGGCCCAAGAGTGGCCCGGCGCTGCACTCGCATCGCCGTGACGACGAACTCTGGGTCGTCCTCGAGGGAGACTTCAGGTTCAAGGCGGGAGGCGCGATGCTCCGGGCATCCACAGGCGGCATGGCGTTCGGACCGCGAGGCACACCACATGCGTTTCAGAACATTGGAGATGAACCCGGACGACTGCTCATCGTCACGACGCCCTCGGGTCTCGAGGGGTTCTTCCAAGATTTCGCAGAAAGACTGCGAGCAGGTTCTGCCGGTCCGGAAGTGCTCTCTAAGGTCGGCCTCGCTTACGGGGTCGAATTCGTCGGTCCTCCTGTAGCCGTCTCTGATCCCCTCTAGGACGCGAGAACGTGCCCGCCGCGGGTTCCGGCGCACGGCTCCAGCCGCAGATTGCGTGCGCTCCATCCGGACATGCCGCGAACCGCGCGCCAATGGAGACAATCAGCATGTGACCTGTCCGGCGCCACCGCGGTCCGCGTAGCCACCACGGAGACTTTCGATTGGGCCGCTTCTGGATCGTCATGGAGCTTGAGGTCGTCCAGGAGCCGACTCGGGCAGCGGAGCGCACGGCGTCCTGGCTGGATCTGCAGCTATATCCGCGAATCCACAGAATCGCTTGACCATCCCCGGATCCTGGCTGAGCGTGCTGGCCGGAAGCAGCAACAGGCAAGGAGGCCTGCATGGCAGAGACCGTGGCAACGTGGACCGCTCGAGTCGGTGAGCTCCGGGAGCTCATCGCAGGGCTGTCCGATCAGCTGGAGAGAGTGCAAGTGCAGCAAGTCAAGAAGGAGTACCCAGTCAAGACATGATGCTCATAGTCCCGGAAGATCGATCTGCGGGACTCTCCATACTCACCGTGGCAGCGCTCTCACGAGCACTGTTGCGGTGGGCGTTGAGGGCCCGATCCCCTGACCTGGGGAAACAGTCAGAATGGCCTATCAACAGGTGAAATGTGTTCTCAACGTCTCTCATCATTTCTCACTGGTTCTCGACCTCTCGCGGCCCAAACGCGGTCCAAGAATGAGAACCGGTCTCAGCCGCGCCAGCGACCGAGGACCCGCCCTCGGAGGAGAGCCCGCCGGTGTAAGCCACCACCGTCAGTTGCACATCAGCCCCGTTCGGGCGCACTTGTATCGTGCGGCCCAACCTTTTCGTCCCAGCAGGCGGATTTGGGGTAGTGGCTCAGTCACTTCATGCACTACAACCTCTGCCGAGCTCACCAGACACTCACAAAGAAGGCCGGCAAAAAGACCACGCCCGCGAAGGCCGCTGGGGTTGCGCGTGCTCCCTGGTCGCTCACCCAGCTCGCAGAACTGCTGGACTAAGACACTGTGAGCGAGGCCCGACTGATTCTCACCTGCGGGTTGCCCGGGGCGGGTAAGACCACACTCGCGAGGCAGCTCGCCGCGGACCGGAGCGCCGTGCGCCTCACGAAGGATGAATGGCTCTGGGCCCTCGGCTCCACCCCCTGGGACACGCCGACCCAGGAGAAGGTGGAACACGAACTCTGGCAACTCGCCCAAGAGATCCTGCGCCTCGGCCTGAGCGTCGTCCTCGATTTCGGGCTCTGGGCGCGGATCGAACGTGACGAGATGCGATCCGTGGCTCGTGGCCTTGGTGTCGGCGTCGAACTGCACTACCTCGACGTGCCTACCGACGAACTCTGGCGGCGCATCGAGGCCCGGAACTCGGAGCCACCCTGGGACAGCTACCCGATCCGCCGCGCCGACCTCGACGGGTGGCTACCACTCTTCCAGGCGCCCGATGCTGCCGAGCTGGCCTTGTTCGACCCCCCGCCAGACTCAAACTGAGCCACTACCGGATTGGCCCAGTGACCAGGCCCTTTAGGTGGAGGTGAGTGGAACCCCTGGCTTCTTCCGTGCGAGAGAAGACCCGCCCGATTTCCTGATTTGGGGAAACAGTCGGAAACCGCCTCCCAACAGGTGAAACGAGTTCTCACCGTCTCTCATCATTTCCCGTTGTTTTTCACCCCTCGCGGCCCAAACGTGGCCCAAGACTGAGAACGAATCTCACGCTGAAAGCGGTAACCGTCCTGCCGAACTCGCGTCCTTCCCCGTCATACTCCGGTGTGCATGTGTCGCCGACTCATATCTAAACCGCGGTTTTCCCGGGCGCCGCCCGGAAAAGGACCAGTTCTGGTTTTGAGCGGGTCTGGGCAATGGTTGTTGTGGACATCGCCAATGAGGTTCGTCGACCCGATACTGGGTCTGAAACCTGAAAGACCAGCCGACGACCCAGAAACCGCCTACTTCCGGTTCGGGCGAACTCTGGTTATCTCTACGTCAATGTTGTTGACCGGGTTGGGATCGACCTCGTTCGCCGTCACCTCAATGATGTTGCGCACCAGCCCCGGACGCTTTGGCACTACAACCACTCTTACGTTCGCCCTCATGCCGCTGGCGAGAGCCTCCAGTTCGCAGGTCAATAGATTCTCGAAGTGACTGCATGTGCCCCGACCAGATCTCACCGACACGAACCTCACCGTGTTCGGCAACTCGTCGGTGACCGTGACACCAGTCGCTTGATCCGGCCCGAAATTGCGGACTATCACCGAGTACACCAGTCGCGTGCCCCGGTCTACCGGATCCCGGAGATCTCTCATCGATACAGATAGGTCCGCGGAAGAGGTGGCATGGCCGACTTCCTTCATGTAGACATCGGAGTAGGAGTCAGGGTCGGCAGGGTGGAGATTGCTGGCATAGGTGTCGAACGCAACCCTGGCGCCGTCGGCTGACAGGCTGGGATAGAGGCTGGGGCTATCGGCCGCTTTTACGCCGTTTTCAGAGGTGGAGGCAAGCGTGAGATCTCCGCTCACCACATCCTTGACGTAGACGTCCTCCCAGTCGTCGGTGTCGGCCGGATCCAAATTGGTGACGACGGCGATGAAGGCCACTGTCGTGCCGTCAGCCGAAAGGCTCGGGTCTCCGCTTCTGCCATTTGCTTTGATGCCGCCATCGGTCGTTGAAGCCAGAGTGATGTCCCCCGTGACCACGTCCTTGACGTAGATGTCCGGGATGTCGTCGGTGTCGGCCGGGTCCAGATTGGTGGCAGAGGAGACAAAGGCCACCCTGGTGCCGTCGGCCGAAAGGCTCACCCCTCCGCTGTGGCCGTTGGCTTTGATGCCTCCGTCCGTGGTGGACGCCAGCGTGATCTCCCCGGTAATCACGTCCTTGATGTAGACGTCCCAGGTGCCGTCGGCGCCGGCCGGGTCCAGATTATCGGCAAGAGAGCTAAAGGCCACCCTGGTGCCATCAGCCGAAAGGCTCGCGCCGGCGCCGCCGCCGTTGGCTTTGACACCGTCGTCGGTGGTGGACGCCAGGGTGATGTCCCCGGTAACCAGGTCCTTGATGTAGATGTCTCCAATGGTGTCGTTGTCGGCTGGGTCCAGATTGTCGGCCCACGAGTCGAACGCCACCCTGGTGCCGTCGGCCGACATGCTGGAACCGAAGCTCCACCCGTTTCCTTTGACGCCGCCGTCCGAAGTGGAAGCCAGAGTGAGGTCCGCGCGTAACCAGGTCCTTGACATAGACGTCGAAAGACTCGTCGGTGTCGGCCGGGTCCAGATTGTCGGCCCACGTCTCGAAAGCCACCCTGGTGCCGTCGGCTGAAAGGCTGGGAAAGAAGCTGTAGTTGTTTGGTTTGACGCCGTCTTCAGTGACGGAGGCGAGGGTGACATCCCCGGTAACCAGATCTTTGACGTGAACGTCGAGAACACCGTCGATGTCGGCCGGGTCCAGATTGTCAGCGAATGACCCGAACGCCACCCTGGTGCCGTCCGCCGAAATACTTGGCATATCGCTGCTCTCATCGCCTTTCTCACCGCTGTCTGACGTGGAGACCAGGGTGATATCCCCCGGAGCTGCCGCAGCGCTCCCCGCCAATGCAACCGATATGCTCAGCCCAATGAGCGATGTCACGGCTGCCGCTCTCATGCGCCCCATATTGACCCCCAGTCTGGAAGAGAAGCTCACCCCAAAGGGCACGCTCCGCGAACTGCTTCTACCGCACCCTTGTTATCTCGACGTCCTTGTTGTTTCTGGTGTTGGGATCTACCTCGTTGGCCGTCACTTCGACAGTGTTGCGCAGCAATCCGGAAACACGCGGCACAACGATGATGCTCACCCTTGCAAACTCACCAGTCGCAAGCGACCCCAGTTCGCAGGTCAGCATTCTCCCGGCCCGATGGCACGAACCCTGGTTGGGTCTGACCGACAGGAACCTCACGCCTCTCGGCAGTTTGTCGGCCACGGTGACACCTGTCGCCTGATCAGGTCCCAGGTTGGTGACCTTCACTGCGTACCCGAGCTTCTCGCCGGGACGCACCGGGTCACGTTGATCCCGCTTCCGCACCGAGAGATCGGCCGACGCAGCGGGCGGGCCAAGGACCTTGACATAAACGTCGTAGACGCTGTCGGTGTCGGCCGGGGTCCAGATTGGTGGCATTGGAGGTGAACGCCACCATGGTGCCGTCGGCCGACAAGCCTCCTCCGGAGCTGTCGCTATTGCCCTTGATGCCGCCGTCGGAGGTGGAGGCCAAACTTATGTCCCCGGTTGCCAGGTCCTTGACATAGACGTCGGTGAAGCTGTCGGTGTCGGCCCCGTCCAAATTGGTGGCGTAGGAATAGAGCGCCACCCGGGTGCCATCAGGCGACAAACCGGGTTCGTCGCTATCGCTGTTGCCCTTGACGCCGCTGTCGGAGGTGGAGGCCAGAGTGATGTCCCCGGTGGCCAGGTCCTTGACATAGACGTCAAGGATGAAATCGGTGTCGGCGGGATCCAGATTGGCGGCCTCGGACCTGAACGCCACCCTGGTGCCGTCGGCCGAGAGGCTGACCTCGTAGCTGGCGCCGTCGCCCTTCATGCCGCTGTCGGAGGTTGAAGCCAAGGTGATGTTCCCCGTGGGCAGGTCCTTGACGTAGACGTCAAAGGTGAGGTCGGTGTCGGCCGGGTCGAGGTTGGTTGCGTCCGACCGGAACGCCACCCTGGTGCCGTCGGCCGAGAGGCTGCTATCGCTGGAGCTGCTGCCATTGGCCTTAACTCCCTCGTCGGAGGTAGAGACCAGCGTGATGTCCCCCGTGGTCAGGTCCTTGACATAGACGTCTTCGACGAAGACGTCGTCGTCGGCCTCGTTCAGATTGGTGGCGTAGGTGAGGAACGCGACCCTGGTGGCGTCGCCCGACAAGCTCGGAAAGCCGCTGTCGCCGTTGGCTTTGAGGCCGCTGTCGGAGGTGGAGGCGAGGACGATGTCCCCCGTGGTCAGGTCCTTGACATAGATGTCGTAGAGGCTGTCTGTGTCGGCGGGATCCAGATTGGTGGCCGAGGAGTAGAACGCCACCCTGGTGCCGTCGGCCGACAGGCTCGGGGCCTGCCCGCCGCCGTTGGCTTTGATGCCGCTAGCGGAGGTGGAGACCAGCGTGATGTCCCCCGTTGTCAGGTCTTTGACGTAGACGTCGGGGAAGCTGTCGGTGTCGTCGGGGTCCAGATTGGTGGCACCGGAGGAGAACGCCACCATTGTGCCGTCGGCCGACAAGCTCCCACCGAAGCTGGAGTCGTTGCCTTTGACGCCGCTGTCGGAGGTGGAGACCAAGGTGATATCCCCCGGTGCCGCCAGAGCCGCCCCAACAACGCGACCGACGTCCAGAGTGCCACGAGCGCTGAGACCCGTGCCGAACGTGTGCCCCTCACTTCGCACCCCCCTCAGAGAGGGACCCTCCAGGGTCCTTGCCATCTAATACCATCATCCTGGCGCGCACGGACCGACGTCGAATGACGCAAGAGGAAGCACAAAACGGCGCGCGGAACAGCCGAGGGCGACGGAGGCTGTCGATTGAACGAGCAGACGGCTAGCCGTGGTGGTCCTTATCTCGGCGTGGTCCCCAGTCCGGGAAGCTGTCGTACAGCAGCGTCTGCGTGAGGGGCCGCTCACGTGTGCCGTCCACTCTTATGATGAAAATGTCGGCATTGGTGCCGCCCGTGGCGGGCCGGCGAGCGTAGACGATCTTTCTGCCGTCCGGTGAGTACGACGAGCCGAGAACGTTGACCTCGCCGCCCTCGTAGAACGTCAACTGGCGCAGGCCGGTGCCGTTGGCCCCAATGCTGTACAGGTTCGCCGACACATCCGGCGGACCGCCGAAGTTGGAGTGGAACAGGATCCGTCTGCCGTCGGGCGACCAGTCAGGTGTGTCCCCGGCCAGCAGGTCGTACGGCGTGATCCTTCGTTCGCGACCGCTTCGGAGGTTGATCGTCCATATGCGCGATCCCGCCTTCGGGCTCGGCTCCACCTACGTTGCGCCGCCCGAACAGCAGTGAGCGCCCATCTGGCGACCATTGGGGGGCGCCGTCTTCGCCGGTCGCCGGGGGCACCTGCTGTGTGATCTGACGAGGATGGGACCCGTCGGCGTTCATGATGTAGACCGCCAACACCAGGTCGTCGATGGTGGGCCCTGACTTGGCGGTCGAAGGCGATCTTGGTCCCGTCCGGCGACCACGCCGGTGACCTCGTCGCAGCCGTTGGTGAAGAGGCAATCCTGGTCTGTCGGGTTGTTGGTCAGGTTCGTCAGGTTGTCACCGTCGACGTCGACGACGAAGATCTCCTGGGTGCAGCACGACGAGGTCGTCGACTCACGGGAGAATGTGATCCGTTGCCCGTCGGGTGAGACGTCCGGGTTCTGATCGACATAGCCGGTGGGCGGGAACGTGACCTGCCGTTCGTGGGTGCCGTCGGGGTTGATCGTGAAGACGGCACCCCATGTCCGCTCTTCGTTGAGGTACCGGCGGAACGCGATCCGGCCATTGTGATCCGGGAATGTGGCTGATACTCGTGGTGCCGCCACGCCAAATGCCGAGCTGACCACCAGTATGGCCACAGCCACAGCACCGAGTTTCGCTCGAGTTGTCATTGTTAAACCCCCTTCCGTCCCCCTTAGGCCCTGTCGCTTGTGGTGCGTGCCATCGCGTGCCATATCGCGATGTCACCTTGAATGAGGCGCGCCAATTTTGGAGGCGAAATTGAGTCGGGTCAAAGAGACGACAAACACTTCTTGACCCTCGGCCCTTAGTTCTCTCGGACGATCTCGATTCGCCCGAGATCGCCAGCGGTATCTGACTAGACCCTTTGCCGGAGCTGCCGCACGTGGACGTACAGTGACTGAGTTCGATCTACAGCCAACTCGATGAGAATGTGCCAAGCTCAGGAACACGCAATAGGCACATCGGTCTTGGAGTAGCAGCGCAACACCGTGCAGGGATAGGACCGGCCACCGTTCTCGACTGGGCGACGCGAAACCGGCGCGCCCCTAACACGTGGGCGTAGCGGCGAGTCGCATGGGCAGATCGTTGAATCCTCAGCCAAGGGTAAGGGGCCACGCCGAACAGCCACTGTTTGTGCACTGCGCGGGGCAACCGTGATACCGGGCCTGCGTTGACCGACGCGGGCACGCGGGCTTCTCACTGCTCGGTTGGCACCACCAAGTAGGCAGCCCCCGGCGGCCTCACTTTACGGTTCAGAGGGTTCACCTGTGATCACTCATTTGACCACGCCTCAAGGCAAGTAAGCGCAGCGCACTCCCGTCACGATCGAGCGCTCCAGCTGGCGTCCAAGATAAGCGTCCGCTTCGATCACGGACGCGATGGCGCGCCGGATCGCCTTCTGCACTGAGGTACGAGCCCGTTCTCTGGCATCATCGAACCTGCGGGGGCGCCCTCCTAACCCGGTGACGCGTCCCAGTTCCTCGATTACCTCGTCGAGCTCGAGATGAGCGCGCGCTGCCCGTTCAAGATCCGCGCACCTGTCGGCGTCATCCACCTCCGCCCGTAGCTCGCCAATCCGACGTCGGTAGGCGGTCCGCGCGGTGTCATCGAGCACGTCTTGTCGCCCAGGCGAGACGACCGTCACGTATCCGCCGGCCAGCTCGGCGGCCCCGATCTCTACCCCGGGCCGCGAGATCAGCTCGGCGAGGTAGGCCATACCGACTCTGTGCGGAACGATGACGGTGCGGGTACCCGTCCGGACTTGCCATTCCCGACCCCGGCGTGTGCACTCAAAGGCGGCGGGCGTCGCTATGACCACTGGCGCCATCGTGATTCGACGGGCTTGTTCGGCGGCGGCTCCCTCGAGTTCGGCTGCCCGCTCTTCGTCGCCGGAGCGGCATCGTTGACGCAGCGCGGGAACCAGGCGAGTCGTTGCCAGCACAGCACTCGGGGCGTTACCGATGCGCAGGTCGGCGGCACGAGCCGCTTCGAGGTGATGGACCGCGAGGTCAAGGTCACCCAAGACCCCTGCAGCGAGCCCGAGAGGCCGGTGGACGGAGCCGAAGCACGTGACGGCAAGGCTCGCCATCACCGGCAAGTCAGCGAACGGTGCGAGGCGGCCGTAGACGTCACGTGCAGCGTCGGTATCGGCGAGCAGATCGGCAGCTTCGGCCACGCCGAACATCGTCACAAGCCACGTGCTAGAGGAGCGCAGCGAGTCAAGTCCATGGCTTCGGAGGCGCTCGAGGGCACCTCGAGCCTCGTCTGATCGTCCGGCCAAGGCGGCGGTGACAGCAACAGCGGCGGTGAAGGCATCATTCGAATCAACCATGGTCTGTGAATTCGCCAAATCGGAAATGAGCGGGAGAATCTCCTCTGTGCGGCCCTGGTACCACCGTATTGCGGCGACTTGGGCGCCATACCAGCCGAGTGTGTCGGCGTCGCCGACCTCGGTGCCCAATCGGAAACAGCGCTCGGCCAAGACTTCGGCTTCATCCAGTCGGCCGGCGCGAATGGCCAGCATGACGTCCAGCGCGGCGACCACATAGTTGATGCATGCGACGGGGGCCGCTTCGGCGCGACCCCGCAATTCACGTAGCGTCCGTTCGGCGTGCGGGTCGCCCGCCAGGAACAGGTCGACAGTACGCCAGGCGAGGCCCAACAGGGCATCCAGCGGGCGACCCGTGCGCGCTGAGACTGCTAGCAGCTCGTCGGCCAACGCCAGGCGCTCGGACCCGTGCTCCGGTCCGAGCAGGCAAAGGTGCGCCAGGGTCAGCGCTTCGGCCAATGCGACCGGCTCGTCAAGCGCACGCGCCTCGTCGAGAACCGCGGCAAGGTCACTCGTGTCGCCGCTGACGTAAGCCTCCTCCGCACCGAGCCGCGCCCGGAGGCGCAAGGCCAACGGGGAGGACGGATCGAGTGACGCCAGAGCTCTGGCCTGCATTTCGAGGACATGAGCGCGTTCCACAATCGAGCGGTGTTCCTGGATCCACACGCCACCGAGGCCGAGGGCGGCGATGGCCAGAACCTCATCATCCTCGCTCGGCAGGGCGGCGGCGGCGGCGAATCGCTCGCGAGCTGGCCCCAACCAGCCAGCGTCCTGAAGTAGGAGCCCGGCAGCGGACAGTATGACTGCGCGTCCACCATCCTCCGCTTCGCCATAGGACGCCGCGGCATCGTCGAGCAGCTCGACAGCGGCGGAAAGGTGCGCTCGGCACCGCTCGGCCTCTAGGAGGAGGCCGGCGACCTTCGGGACGTGCGCCGTAGTTCTTGTACCTAAGAGTGGACCGAGGGGTGTCTGCGGCTCTCGTCGCTGGCGACACTCATCCGTCATCGGAGGCTTCCTCCCCCTAAGTCATGGCAACCCTACGCCTCTCGTCGCGCGGGGCCCCCAGGGATCATTGGGTTGTGGGCGAGTCGGCTTGCGACCAGAGCACGTCAGACCCACTCCAGACGTGGAAGGGAGGCTGAGCTTCGGACCCACTATCGGTGTCGCGACCGGCGAGGTGGAGCGTCTGGCAAAGCTCCTCGACGAGGCCGGTGTCCCAAACAGCGGGGTGAAGGCAGATCAAATGGGCCCGACGATGGTCACATTTCGGGATCCCGACAATTTTCAGTGGGAGTTCTTCGAAGCCACCTGATCGCCACGAATCGAACCCGAGGCCGGGCGACCGAATCAGACCCGTCCGGATCGGACACAGTTTTCCACCCAGCACACCGTCTATGAGTGGAAACGGAACCACTGGCCCGTTTCCACTCATAGAACGGTCTACGGCCTATGTCTCTATCCGGGTGGCGGTGAACTGGTATCCGCCGCCACCGGGGTAGAACCACTCGCCGGCCATGTCTCCCTCTGGGCTCAGCTTGCCCACGCAGTAGGCGGGTGAGCCCTTCTCGCCGCCCCAGATGGTGAGCGTGTCACCCTCGAGCTCGTAGACGTAGTCGAGAGTGTTGCCCATGTTGTCGTAGAACCGGGAGCGGATCTCCTCACTGGGCGGCTCGCCAAAGGGCCGCAGGTGACCAAGGATCTCAACCCCCTTGATCTGCTGCCCGTACTGCTCGAGGTCGACATGCTGGATGAGGAAGAAGCCACCCTCCATCCACTCAAACCGTGCCGTTCCCTCGACGCCCCCGCTCAACCGGGATGTGCCCACAAGTCGCTCGCCGAGTTCCCTCAGCTTCACCGAGGGGGTCGGGACCTCGGAGGGGTCGTATCCCGTTGTCTGATCAGTCATCGCTCTCCTCCTTGCTCCTGGGACCGTCGGCTGCGGCCCTTCCTCTATTGAGACGTCTCGACCCGATGGAAGGAATCGCAAGGAGGCTCTCAGGGGAGGGTCGGCTCCAGCCCGAAGGCCGGGTCGAGTCCAGAGGGATCGAAGTCGACGATCTCGACCACCCTGTCTCCCTCGATCCTGAGCAGTTCGAGCGCAGTCAGCCGGTACACCGATTCGCCGGGGGGCCGAAGGTAGATGGCAACGGCCGGCTGCAGATTGGCGCTAGTGGCCACGAACCGGTACTCGCCGGGTGGCGCGAACTCTCGGGTGGCGGTGATGAACGCTTCGCGTGAATCGGACCAGAGCGGGATCTGCGGGTAGGCGGTGCGCACATCTTCCGCCAGCACCTCGGCCAGGGTCTCCGAGCTGTCCGCTTGGTGGGCGCCGATGTAGCGCTCCAGCAACTGATTGTTCCCGGGAGAACCCCTCGCTCGCGCTCGACCAAAAGCTCAGGGAGCTCTCGACCCCACCCGACATTGCCAGGGAGCCGACGTAGTCCACCCAGCCATGTGATTCATACGGTGCACGGACCCGAGGCCAGGCCGATCAGATCCCACCAATTTCCTCAACCGGGTCTGCTCGAGAACGGGCTCCGGAACGATCAGGTCAACGGGCCCAAGGCCCAGGGCTTTTGCGTTACGAGCGGAGCCCTCCCGAGGCCACGCTACATGACCACCCACCAGCATGTGGAGGGGCCCCTAATCAATACAAGGGTCTTTATGAGTGGGCGTTGAGGGACTCGAACCCCCGACTTCTTCCTTGTAAGAGAAGACCCGCACAATCCCCTGACCAGGGCAAACAGTCAGGAACCGCTCCCACCAGGGGAAACGAGTTCTCAACGTCTCACATCATTTCGCATTGTTTCTCAACCTCTCGCGGCCCAAACGCGGCCCAAGAATGAGAACCGGTCTCAGCCGCGCCAGCGACCGAGGACCGGCCCTCGGAGGATCTGCGTTCTCTGATCGCTGCACCCAGCGCCCGGGTCGTGGCCGTGGTCCATGGCTTGGTCTGGCTGGCGGTCGTCTTCGTCATGGTGGTCAAGCCCTTCAGCTAGACGCACCGTCCTCGGCCTCGAGGCAGGTCAGCCTCCCGCCCTCCGGCCGTCGAGCGACAGAGCCGGCTACTTGGCTTTCTTGCGGCTGGATGATGATCCAGAAGTGGCCAAAGGGCTCGGCGAGACGACCTCCGGTGTCAGTCGATCGCATTGACGGGCGTGATCCACGACCCCCCGTGGTCTGATCCTGGATTCCAACCCTCGGTCGTACCCCCGGCGTCGCGGGGTGCCGGTCGATGGCAGAGTCACGTGGCCGGAGTGAGGGCCTCCGCTGGCGTGATTCGGCTGCGTCTTCGCTTGACGGGACAGAGGGGTGATTCCCGAACGCGGACACGAGCGTGGGTGCCAGTGAAATCGGGACTATGGAGTAGGTATTACTGGAACTTTTCGAAGAGCCTGAAGGGCCACGCTTGCTGTTCTTCAAGCGACCGCTGGCCGGTCAGTAGACCGGGACCTCTCAAGGGGCCGTTTCCCCGACCCGTCGCCAGCGTGCCCGATAGTGTCCCGCCGCACGGGACACCTTCCTAAAGGACGTGCAAACCAGGGTGGGCGTCCCAGGCGGCGTGGATGGGGCGACCCCCTTCCCCAGCACTCTCACCGCTGGGGATCGCCCCACCGCCGCCCATCGTCCGGTCCAGGATGCGCCAGGAAGCGCACATACAAGGGCGGTCCCCAGTGGGAGGGGTGAACCCGATCCGACTGTCCTGGCGAAGCCTGGGGGTCCTGGGCTAGACGAACGACGACAGGTCGCCGGTGACCAGGTCGCTCAGGTCGTGGATCGACTCAGCGGCGGTTCCCTCCGGGTCCCCGGCAGGGCAGTCGCACCACCCGCACCACGTCCCGATCACGGGACCCACGAAGCCGGGCGGCCAGGTCGGCGGTGGACACTGGGGCGGCAACCCTCGACAAGTGGTCGAGGATGTCGGCCTGGAGGCCCCCCCCCGGGACCGAATCAATCGAACGTGTCCGACCACGCGTCACATCCCCTTCGCCGGTTCCGAACGCAGCGGTCCTGGTGATCCGAAGTCCCCCTCCCCTGACTCCCCTGACCCGCGCGGTCCAGTCACTCGAGTCTGCTGGCTGGTAGTGGATGTCGCCTTCGACGCGGGCTTCATCATTGGAACAGCGTGAACAGCCCGGAACCGTATCGAACGACCACGGAATACAGCAGTGCTACCACCACCGCGACCGCGATGAGACCGAGCGCCGCACGGCGATTCGGACGCAACAGCGCTGCGCCGAACATGGCGATGAGCCCTCCGAAGACGATTTGAACGAACCAGTAACCGGTAGGGGTGGATTCAGACAGCACCGTCAGGCCATAGATCCCCTCACCGACCAGCACTCCCGCCAGGGGGGCGTAGGCGACTGTGGTGCGTCGAGGGTCGCGCTCTCTGGCCCATGCCGAGCCGACGCCGATCACTGGTCCGACAACGGCAGCCGCCACCAACCAGAAGATGACCGTCGACCAGGCCCAGGGGAACCCCCGCAGTGCCGAGGTAATCACGTAGCCGCCCAGCATGGCCGCAAGTGCCTCGAAACCGAGAACCGCCCCTCGCCCCGCTTGCCTGTTGACCAAACAGATCGTGTAGGCCAGCAACACCCACGACCCGGCCGAGTTGGCTAACGGGGACAGCGGAAACGGAAGGTACGTCTGGCCGAATGAGGTGAGGGCACCCACTGCCAGTCCCGAGCCTCCGACGACCGCCAGCAGCACCAGAGTCGAGTTGCGGGTTTCGACCGAGGCGCTGGTAGGGGCCGTCATGACTCCGTCTTTATCTACGTTCTCCAGGCTGTCCCACGGTACTGGACACATGCGACCCACCCTGGTCACCCCGCCGACCCCCGGCCATCCGTGTTCCGACACGACATGTTGTGAAGGTGTGCCTCCCTTCGCCGCTAGTCCCGTTCGGGGACTGGTACGGACCTCTGGATGGATTTCGGATGACCGGGGGAGATGGCAGGTTCTAGGGCGGCAGCACCACCTCCACGCCTTCGGGGTGGGATGCGGGTCGGTACAGCGCCTGACCGGGAGGGGCGGGGTCTCAGTGGCGGACCGCGGCCACTGCCTGGCGATGCTCGGCGGGCTGGGGGCAGGATCGGGGGACGAAGGTGTCGGGGAGGACCTGGACGGTGACCACCCGGGGACGTTCCACGGCAAGCCGGCCGTCGAGGGGGACCTCCCCCCTGGGGGTCGAGGTCCCGCACGCCGTCGAGGACCAGCGGGTCGCCCTCCACCGCCGACAGGATGCCCTGGTACACCTCGCCGCCCTCGACGTTCACCACCACGGGGGAACCGACCATCCGGCCCCAGGCGCGGAGGGTGTTCTAGTCGTCGCTCATGCCGCCTTCAGCGCCACCTCGGCGACGGCGGTGGACCGCAGCCACCCGAAGGCGACCCGTGTCTCGCACACCGTCCGGCGCAGGTTCTTAGAAAATCGTCCGACGAACACCCCACTCGATCACGGCCTTTTCACGAATGAAGAGCCGGGACATGGTCCAGTTCCCCACCAGTCCCACGCCGGGGGTGAAGGCGACCGAGGTCACCGCAGGGAGGGTCCAGGGGACGGTTCGGTGTCTCGAACAGGTACCTGCCGGTGGTGTCCTTCGCCAGGGCGATGGCCTCGAGGTTCCATCGGGTGGAGGGCGACATAGTTCGGGGTTTCCCCGTAGGTCGCCAGGGCGGTGACCACGCGCATGATCGAGTCCATCGCCGAGGTTATCTGAGATTGTTCCGGCGCTCTCATGGCAAGACTGACGACACTCGCCTGGCGTGGGACAGCTTCGTCGGCTACCTGGATTCGTCGCCCGCGCAATGAACAAATACCCGACTACGAGGGCAAATCGGATGAGGACGAATGCCGACTATTGGAGGTCACCGGAGTCTCGTGGCTATTCGAGGTCGTCGGTTGCCTCGAGGACCGTCGCCCACAACCGAAGTCGACTCATCCCGATTGGGGCGGGAAGGCGGCGGCATAGATACAAACGCCAACGCCCGAATGTCGCCCTTGTGCTTCTTTGGCTGCCGTCCACCGTGTGGCCCCTATGGGGGACGAGGGGAAGCACTCGGAACGGGTTGCCGTGGACCCCATGCGGGTCAGTGGACGACGTCGTAAACGAGCTTTTGGATCCCGTTGTCGTAAGACTCACTCTCGACCAACGCCAGCATCTGCTTGTCCTTGTCGGTCTCGCTGTACATGCGTTTCCCGGCGCCGAGCAGCAGCGGGAAGACCAGCAAGTGGTAGCGGTCGATGAGCCCGGCGTCCGAGAGACTTCGGCTGAGCTTGGCGCTGCCATGAATGATGATCGGGCCGCCTTCGGTTTCTTTCAGCTCGGCTACCTCGTGAAGCGAGCGGATGATCGTGATCTCCCCCCAGTTCGTCACCAGTCCGTCCTCGCTGAGTGTTGGCACAACGCCGTCGACCGTTATGGGGCAACGCAGCTGGTGAAGCCGGTTTGTGCTGA